>JASBST010000054.1 GCA_030148775.1 Thiogranum sp. | reverse complement strand
AATCATCGCCGCTTTCTTGCCGCCACTACCGAAATTCACCAAAAATGACCCACACTAATCCGCGTAGACCCGTAAAACTAAAAATTCGGTACATCATCAAATTGATGAGCCGAGGTTCCCGTATCAGTACCCGCAGGGCCGATACGAGGAACCCCCTCATTGGGCACCCCGAAGTCTAGGTGGCGGACACCGGTTCGAGAACCCTACCCTTGGGGTGTACGCCCTTGGCAACACTATCTCTTTGGGGATAGGGCGTTTAATGCGTCTTCAGCGGGCGGCGATTATAGAGTGGGCAGGGCAAAAAAGCCATGAATAAAGAATGCGTTAATATTATCAAAAGCTTATAGGCAGGACCTGCGCCCGATCCCACTCCGGTAGCGGCATACAGAGGGTATTTTGCATAAATTCCAGCAGCTTTGCGTGAATAGGCGGGCGCGGGTTCTGGTAAACTCGGGGTTTCGAATGCTGTTCAACGGAGCGGGATAAGCGGCAAATGGTCAGCCTGGCACCCCTACAAGACGACGTGTTTGCGCGCAGTCCGTTCAACCCGGAATGCGCCGCTTCGTACGACGCCTGGCGGACACAGAAACTGTCGGCATATCCCCACACCCTGGATGAAATTACAGTCTCGATTGAGGACGGATTCGCGCTTACCCGCGCCGAACGTGTGGCGATACTGGCCGCCGTCGGGCGTGCCAATTTCGCCATCTATCAGCTGCCGCCCGGCGCGGCGGACGACAAGGCGATGCTGCGGGCGTTGGGCCGGCAGCTCGGTTTGCGGCGGCTCGACAGCAACCTGTGCGCCGATGAAGACGGTATCAGCTCGCTACGGGTGGCGGCGCAACGCAGCGCCGGCGAATATATCCCCTACACCGACAAACGTCTCAATTGGCACACCGACGGCTATTATAATAGCGCCGAGAACCAGTTGCATGGCGTGATTCTGCAATGCGTGCGGCCGGCCGGGCGGGGCGGGGAGAATGCGATTCTCGATCACGAAATCGCCTATATTCGGCTGCGCGATGAAAACCCGGACTACATCCGCGCGCTGATGGCCGCTGACGCCATGAGCATTCCGGCCAATATCCAGGATGGCGTGCGATTGCGCGGCGAGCAGACCGGTCCGGTTTTCTCGCTCAGCGCCAGCGGTCATTTGCATATGCGCTATTCGGCGCGGACGCGCAACATCGTCTGGAAGGACGATGTCGTCACGCGGGCGGCGGCGCAGAGTCTGCTGAACTTGTTTCAACAGGATTCGCCCTATATATTTCGCCACCGACTGGAAGCCGGACAGGGATTCATCAGCAACAACGTGTTGCATTGTCGCAGCGCGTTTGACCGGAAAGGCGATGGCGGCGAAGCCCGGCTGTTGTACCGTGCACGTTATTTCGATCGTATCAGCGACATCGACCCGGACAGGTGAGACACATGTTGTGTTTAAGTGAAATTTTGTTACAGCATCACGAATTACAGTCTTTCGACGAACTGAGGCAGGTCGTCGAGGAAAAAGCCCGCGGCGGTGAGTTGTTTTTTCAAATGGACGTACGACCGCCGTTTCCGGATACCCCGGAAAGCTGGGAGGATCGCCTTGAAGCCGCGTTTGCGGCGGCGTCCAAACGCTGAGCGCCGGTCACCGCGAGGATCAGATGTTCTGGGAAGAGGATAAAGACGAGAGTGTTTCGCAGGTGTCGGACGAGGTGGTGGATCTGGTCTATCAGATTCGCTGCAAATGCCTGCCCCTGGATCACGCGTTCGCGTTGTCCGGCGCGATCCGTAGCGCGTTGCCCTGGATCGAAGACGAACCGGGGGTGGGGATACACCTGATCCACGGCGCCGAATCGGGCAACGGCTGGATTCGCCCCGAGGATGATGGCGGCGCATTGCTGCATTTGTCGCGGCGCTCGCGCATGACGCTGCGTATGCCCAAGGCGCGGATCGAGGATGCGCGCGCGCTGAGCGGCCAAACCCTGGATATCGACGGTTATCGACTAGCGATCGGCGAAGCCAAAGTGAAATTATTCAGCACGCTATCCACCCAGTTCGCCCGTTATGTGGTGGTACCGGCGGGTATCGACCGGACCGATGAGGAGGCCTTCATGGCGGCGGCGGCGGAACAGTTGCTGAGGACGCTGGGACTGCGGGTGCGGAAAATGCTGTGTGGGCGCGCCCATGCCCTGCGCCATCCCGACGGCGATCTCCACACCCGCAGCGTCATGCTGGCGGATCTGGAACCGGCCGACGCGATCAAAGTCCAGCAACAGGCGCTGGGGGACCACCGCCTGCTCGGCTGCGGCCTGTTCATTCCGCATAAGGGGATCAGCGCCGTGCACCAGGCGACGAGCGACAAAAAAACCTAGATTTTTTGAAATCGACCTGAAACTGTTACCAGGATCAGGTTTAATAACTTACTCTAATCTTTTAATTACTATGGAGAAAGCTATGGCACTTGAAGTCGACGGCAAAACCATCGAAACCACTGAAACCGGTTACCTGGTGAATACCGAGGACTGGAGCGAAGCGGTCGCCCAGGCCATTGCTGCTGCCGACAAACTGGAGTTGACCGAGCAGCATTGGGATATCGTTCATTATCTGCGCGATCAACACTATAACAGCGGCGGCGTCGAGCCCAACGAGCGCACGATTCTCAAGGACATGGCGAAGAAATGGGGTACCAAGCCGACCAGCAAGGACATGTACAACCTGTTCCCGGGCATGCCCAGCAAGCAGGGCCGCAAAATCGCCGGTCTGCCGCCGAGTACCCGCAAGGGTGGCTATTGAGCCGGGCCTGCCCATATGGGATATAGCCCTTTATCAGTCCCCCGTAATATAGTTGCCCGCAATCATCGTGCGGCGCACGCCTTAGAAATGAACGCTTTGGAGGCTAAACCATGAGCGACAAGCAAGAGATGATCAAGAAAATGATCGAGATGCAGAAGAAGTTCATTGCCTATGAACAGGAACACGGCGTCTCGGCGCAGGAATACTTTGCGCCCGAAGCAGGACATGCGTTAAACAACTACCGCCAGGAATACAACGATCTGGCGATCAAGCTGGTTGACGTGGCGCACGAAGAACGAGGCTCCCACCGCTAAGCGCGGGCCGCGGCGCAACCACGGGCCGGTGTGTAACAGCACCCGGCCCGTTTTTTTTGCCATCCCTGTACGTTCTCAGAGTTCGGACCACATGCGCGTCAGATTGACGTAAACCTGATCGACCCGGGTGCTGGCGTCGCTTTCAGGCTGTGAAGTACGCAGTGCTTCCCGCGCCTGGTACAACTGAAACAGCAACTCGCGTTGCTGCGGATCGCGCAGCATGCTTTGCGCCCAGGTGACCGCCACCAGGCGCACGCCCTGCGTGACTTCGTTGATATGATGCAGGCTCGATGAGGGATAGAGGACCGCATCGCCGGCGGCCAGCTTGATCGACTGCTGACCGAACGGTGTCCGGATTACCAGCTCGCCGCCTTCATACTGATCGGGCGGATTGAGAAACACGCTGGTGGATATATCGGAGCGATACTGTCCGCCGGGCGGCCCCATGACCGGATCGTCGACATGGTCACCGTAGCCCATACCCTGGGTGTAACGGACATAATAGGGCGTGGCGACCCGATAGGGCATGGCCGCGGCCTGGTAGAGTGGGTGTTGCACCAGCGAGCCCATCACCAGATTATTCAGCTGCTGCAGGTGCCGAAAGCCGGATTCGAGTTCTTCGTTGCGTTTGACGCGACGGGCGCTTTCGCCGGCCGAAAGCCGGCCATCGACAAAGTTACCCTGGTCGAGCAGCGAGCGCACCTGTTGCAGTTTGGCGCTATCGAGTACTGCGGGAATGACGAGCAGCATGGGAATATCCTGCAATTGATCAAGACAGAGAGTGTACGATGATATTGAAACTGACCATAGACGATCAAACCTATGACATCGACGTTCCCGAGCATCTGATGCAGGAGGCGCAGGAGTTTTATCAGAAAATGGACGAAGACATGTCGCGCGGCTGGCAGATGAGCCGGATCTGGGTGGAGCAGCCGGATCTCTATCAGCGCTGCCAGATCGCCGCCGACCGCATTTTGGGGGCTTTTCACACCGAGAACAAACGCATGGTACTGCTGATGTCCGGTTATATACTCAGCCGGCTGCCGTCGGTGGAGGAAGTAGTGGTCGACACCTCCGGCGATATGACGCTGACAGAGATCGTGGCCTGAGCCGGGTAGACGCAGTGACGCTTAACCGTTGCCGGACTGCTTGCGGAATTCGGGATGACAGATATCGATACCGGCCACGCCTGCGGCATGGGTCTTCATCAGCTTTTCGATCAGTTCGCGCGACGGATAGTCGTCGGCCAGCTCCATCAGGCGACTCTGCCAGTAGCTGAACTCGGTCGCCAGCTCGGCATCGGTGCCGTGACACGCCAGTACAGTGACAATGGCATTGCCGACCTTCCACGGACCGTCGCCTTCGATCGGCCCGGGCACATAGCGCAGCGCCTCCGGTAGCGGCATGTCGGTCCAGAACGTTGGCAGGTACAGCAGCCCATCGGCGTAGGGCAGGCGCTCCACCATGATCTGTTTTTCGCCGCTGTCACGATAGCGTAAGGCCAGCGGCGCGGTGACGCTGAAAAGATCGGCCATGTCTCAAGACCCCCATTGTTTGCGCATCAGGTAGTGCTGGATTTCGTCGAACAGTAAAAAGCTCTTTTCCACCAGCTCGTAGCCACGCCGCCGATAGAACGGCACCGCCTGTTCCCGTGCCTGCAGAATCAGCTGTTGCAGCGAAATTTCCCGCGCCGCCTGTTCCAGCGATTGCAGCAGCACGCTACCGTAGCCCTTGCGTTCCTGGCCCTCGGCGACCGCCATGAACCGGATCTGCCCGGTATGCTGGTCGAGCCGGTGCAGACGACCCACGGCCAGGGCGGTGCCGTCCTCGGCGCACAGCAGCCGGTGGATGCAGCGCTCCTCGTCCTCTTCGCGGTCCGGTCCTTGGGGCTGCCAGGGTGCGCGCAGAATCCGCCAGCGCAATGCGTAATAGCGTTCCCATTCAGCGGGGGTGCGGGGCTCGCGGGCGGCAAGAGAAGTCCCGTTCATGCGAATACCACCCAGGTGGTGGCGATGTATTTGCTGCCGCTATGCAAGGTCACAGCGCGGTGTTCGTGGGTCCAGAAAGGCGGGAACAGCAGCAACTTGCCCTGTTCCGGTTTTATTTTGACATCCTGGAACAGGAACTCGGTTTCGCCGCCCGGGCCGGGTACGTCGTTGAGGTACCAGATCGCCACCAGCTGGCGTTGGCTGAAGTCATGGCTGCCGCCGTCGATGTGCCAGTGATAGTGTTCACCCGCCAGATAGCGTTGCAGACCGTAGCCCATGTCCTTGAAGGGGCCCTTGAAATAAGGGAAGGTCTCGCGAAACTCCAAAATGGCGTGTCCCAGCGAACGAAACAGCGCCTGGTCGATGTCCTTCCAATGCGCTTTGCCGCTGACCACCAGATCGGTGGTCTTTTTCAGGCTGCGATCGGTGTCGGCCATCTGGCCGATGCGGCCTTCGTACTGTTCCTCGGTGGTTCGTTCAAAGCGCTCGATGGCCTCGCGGCAGACCTCGGCCGACAGGGCATTGCGCTGCTCGAAGATGAAGGTGTCGGGCCTGATTTCGACAATGCTGCGTAGCGGTCTGATGCGCTTGTTCTCTGGCATGGGTCTGCGTTCGTTACAACTATTTTTCTTCGATCAGCGTTTCCATATTCTGCCAGGCATCCTTGACGCGACTCTCGTGCAACCGCAACAAATCGCGCGCGACCTGTAGCCAGTGATCGCGTCCGCGCGCAATCTGCGCCTCCAGCCGGCTGGTGTCGTCGTATTCTACCCAGTGTTGGTAGGCTTTATGAAGAGCCGGATATATTTGTTTGCGCATACCCGAAAGGTTGGCGAAATAAAAGTGCAGAGAAGGGGCGTGTTGTTCCTGCAGTAGTGCCGGCAGGGTCGACAGGGCATCCGCCAGATGGTCGCGCACTGCGCGCGCCATCAATTCCAGCCGCGAGCGTGGGAAAGAGTCGATCATTTCGCGCCAACTCTCGCCCAGTTCCCGACCGGCCTCCGCCTCGCCGATTTCGTGCAACATCAGGGCGCGAATTTCCGTGTCGGTCATCGCCTCCAGCGCGCCATCCAGATCCTGTTCGAAATCGTAGCACTGCAGCGCCCGCCCCATGGCGTTATCGAGCCGGTTCCAGCGCCATTCCTCAAGGCGCTCCCACAGCATCCGTCGCAGCGATTCGCGGCGGATATAAATGCGCCCGTTCTGCGACATGGCCGGCGGCGCTGAGAGGTCGCGCGCGTACTCCTCGGCGGAGACGAAAATACGGAAGCCGTCATGGTGGATATCACGCTCCAGCCGCGCCAGATAAAAGTGAGGCTTTGCCTTGGCGCCGTAACCGGCGCTATAGACCAGCCGGTGCGGGGCCAGCGCCTGATTGATGGCGTCGGCGTCGAACGGATCGTAGACGCCGCCGTCGATCTCCAGCGGAACGAACGGTTTTTCCTCCAGCGTTTCCCACAGCCGTTCACGCTGGGTGAGCCATTCACCCACCTCCGCGTGGACCAGCGGATCGGCGTAGCCGTAGCCCTTTTCCCAGCGGTAGTATTCACGCATCTTCAAAAGATAGACGCACATGGTGAAATCGCTGGCGAAACGGGCGTCGGAGATATGACAGTTGTGCTGCACGCGGGTTTGCAACTGCAGGTGCGCCGAAGACAAGGCTTTGTTTGGCGGTGCTTCCAAGGCCAATACCTGACTGAATCAGTATGGAATTTCATGCTAGCATGTTGTATTCTCCCGCGCCAGCCGCAAGTTGAGGAATGAACATCGTGCGTATCCGAACTCGCTGGAACGACAAGAAAAAGCAACGCTCGCTGGAAGAAATCGCCGGCGTTGTGGCGTTTGTCGAATGGCGTATCGCCGGCCAGACACTGTTGAATCTGGAAAACGAAGGCTTCCATACCGATACCCAGCTGCAGCGTCTTGAAGTGTTGCAGGAATTGTGCGCGTTTCTCGTCCACGTCAGCGATCGTTTGATGCACGCGCGCCTGGATGAAGAGCAGCGTCAACGTTTTATCGTCGCGCTGGCGCTGAAACTCGCCGATACTTATCACGACAACCGCGTCGATTTTGAAGGTCGCGGACAAGATTTCCGCCAACCTTTTATTGATCTGCTGAACCAACGCATGGCCGATTACGCTGAATTTCGTTTTGACGACGGCGCCCCCGGCTACGCCTTCAAGCGCTATCTGGGCGAGTGCGTCACCAACAGCATGGGGCCACGCGACAGCAAGTGGATCAGTGACCAGGTCATGGAGATCGAAGTGCCCGCGATGCTGAAGACGCTGCGCAAAGGTCTGGACGACCAACTCGGCGTCGATGACGATCAGCCGGCCGAAGTGCCGGACGGCAGCGCGCAGTCATCCTGATCGGCCACGGGCCGGGGCGGGCCCGTAGGGATGCTGCTGTCGTCACCGGCCGCGATAATAACAAAAGTTCAACGGGACGGTTTACATGTACGAAGCCTATTACGGATTCAGCGAACGCCCCTTCAGCCTGCTTCCCGATCCGGACTTCCTCTTTCCCAGTAGCAAACACCAGGCTGCGCTCGATACGTTGGAGCTGGCCATCCACAACCAAAGCGCTTTTTGCATCCTCAGTGGTGAGATTGGCGCCGGCAAGACGACGCTGCTGCGCGAACTGCTCAATCGGCTGGACGACGACCTGTGCGTCGGCCTGGTCAGCAACACCCATCCGTCGTTTGGCGAACTGCTGCAATGGATAGCGGCGGCGTTCGACCTTCCCGCCGGGGATTGCGATAAAACGACATTGCACGAGCGTTTCGTCGATTTCGTCATCGCCCAGTACGGCGCCAACAAACGCACGCTGCTGGTCGTCGACGAAGCGCAGAATCTCAGTACCGAGGCGCTGGAGGAGTTGCGGATGCTGTCCAATGTCAATTCCGACAAGGATTTTGTGCTGCAGATCCTGCTGGTGGGACAACCGCAACTGCGGGATAACCTGCGTCGTCCCGATTTGCGGCAATTCGCCCAGCGCATCGCCCTGGATTATCATCTCGACGCCCTCGATGCCGGGGAAACCTCGGCCTATATCCGCCATCGGCTGCGCCATGCCGGGGCCAGGGGCGAGCTGTTCAGCGACGCCGCCTGTCGGGCTGTCGCCGGTTACGCCATGGGTGTACCGCGCCTGATCAACCGGTTGTGCGATCTGGCATTGGTATACGGTTTTGCCGAACAGCAGCAAACGATCGAGGCCGGGCTGGTGGAACGCGTGGCCCGGGACGACGGCCGTCTGAGTCCGATTAAGCGGCCGCCGACGGAAGAAGCGCCCGCCGCCGGCGACGTATCGTCGACCGGCGAGTCCCTGGCGCGAGCCGATCAATCCTGCCGGGATAGCGAGAGCGGTGCCATTCACAGCCAGGCCGTGGCGCCACACGAGCGGACCGCGCCCGCCAGCAGCCGGTCCGGCGTCGAACCGTCAGCACCAGGCGCGCCCGCCGCTGAACCGGTCCGGGCGCAAGGCCCGCGCCGGCGCCCCCCCGCCATGGTCCCCGATCAGGCGCTGGAACATTTTCCGGCGACAGCGCCGTCGGAGGAGGTGACGGCGCCGCTCGAGTTGGATTTGCATCCTGAACCGATGCCGCTCGAGGTCGATTTGTATCAGTTGTTCGCCGACACCGAGTTGCGCGTACCCGGTTGGAAGCGAAGACGCCGGCAGTCCCCGCGACCCACCCGGTGGGTCGGGCTACTGGTGCTGATCGCGGTGGGCGTTATCGGCGCTGTCACTCACGACTCATGGATGGCGCCGACGCGCGACTGGGCCGGACAGTTCGCGACCCGGGCCTGGGCGGCCGGTCGTGCGTTGATGGGGTTGGAGGTGTTGCCGCGAAGCGGGCCTGAAACGGCCGCGACAGAGGACTCCAGGAGCGCCGGAGCGGTGAAATAAAGGAGGATTCGGAAACCGCGACGGGAAGGATCGCGGACCAGACGCGAAAAAAAACGGGCCGTCGGCCCGTTTTTTACTTAAGCAGGCTTACTTCCAGTTGGAATAATTGTCCATATTGCGAGCTTTACCATCTTCATAACCGGCTTCGTAGGCTTCGGTCATGTGCTGCTCTTCGCGCGGCGGGTTCAGAATGTAGCCACTCTGCCAGCCCTGCACGTAATCGGTATTGACGCCTTCGTTTTCCATCTTGGTGGTAAAGTCGTAATAAGTTTGATCCATTGTAGCGATCTCCTTCGACAGGTTTTGAATCGTTGGGGCAGCGAATCGCTCGCCGACATAAAATTCCGCACCACGTCCACTGTGGTTCCGGTGCAAAAAAGGGGTGCCACGAAGGACGGGGTCCCTGATACCCCCTTGTCCATCGCCGCCGGTCGCGACCGGCCCACCATTGAATGGCGCGCAAGTATACAGGTATATCAGGATTTCTCTATATATCCCGAGTGAGATAATACGTCATTAATACTGGGGGTTTTTGGTGCCCTTTGACCAGTGAATGTCTCGGCGCGTCATTTGGTAAGAAAAGAATTCTCTAATATACTAGTGATTTTGCGCGGAGAGATGTATGTCGGAGTCCAACAACGACGAAGTCGAGTATGCCAGCGGCATGGCGGCTTTCGAGGCGAGGCATTTTTCCCGGGCCGCGCAGCTGCTGTCGCCGTTCGCCAATGACGGTAATGCCGAAGCCCAGCATCGCCTGGCGATCATGTACCAGAACGGGTTGGGCGTGGCGCAACACGATGGCCTGGCGCTGCGTTGGATGACCGCTGCGGCGGAAAACGGTTACGCCGTGGCGCAACACGGCCTGGGTTTCATGTACCTGGAAGGTGAGTGCGTGGAGAAAGACCCCGCCAAGGCCGTGGAGTGGTTTGAAAAAGCGGCCGAGCAGGGCCTGGTCGGTTCCCTGACCACGCTGGCGATGATGTACGAGGAAGGCAAAGGAGTCGAGCAGAACCTCGAAAAGGCCAACGAACTGTATCGTGCCGCCGGCTTTGAGCGTTGAATTCCGGCCTGGCGCGGCGGCCGGCGTCGGTGCCACGGTTTCCGCGCCCGGAATTCACCTTGGGATACCCGTGTATGGAACTGTCCGCTGAAGACGCTTTGCGCCTGAACGTCATGCTGGCGAACAAGCTGCAGGCGGTGCGCATCGACGAATCGTCGATGACGGTGCACGCCTTGTCCGAGCAGGGCGAGGCCAGCGTGCGCCTCAATCCCAACGGGCGCGACGATCAGTACCTGAAGAAGATCCGCGAACTGCTCTCCAGCCAGGTGCTGGGTTCGCCGGGCGGTTACCCGGTATTTTTGCGTCGCTGGACCCGGATGGGGCAGGCGCGCGACGACAGTCTTGAGCAGTTGCTGCTGCTGGGTGAGCCGGAAGCGGTGGTGGCGGTGGTGCACGCGGCCGGTTTGAGCGACGAAATCGCCCGGCGCGCCTGGTGGGCGATGCCGGTAGCCGATAATGCGCGGCGTATGCTGGAGCGCGAGTGCGTCGTCCAGGGCAGCATGGGGCCGGTATTGGCCGAGTTTCTGATCGAGTACCTGCCCTTTGAAACCGAGCACCGCGCCATGATCGAGAGCGTGCGCCTGGTCCTGCAGCCGGGGCTGATCGACGCGGCCATGCGCGACAAACTCTGGCGCCAGGCGAAGCGCCGCAATTCGTTCTACATCGGATTCATGGACGCCTTGCCGGACGCCTTGCCGGAGGCCGGCGCGCCGCGACCAGACGCCGCCGAGGTGTGCGAACATCTTTCGTCTTTGATCGCTACCAACAATCCGCTGGCGGTTCAGCTGGCGCGCTGTGTCGGCGCCCAGGGCCAGCAGTTTCTCGCCACGGCCGAGACCGTGATGAGCAAGCCCACCAATCAGGATGTCGTGGTGGAATTTCTCAACTCGGTGCAGCGCTATTTTTCCAGCGTCTGTCCCCATGGCGACCCGGCCGCGGATATAGCGACCATCGTCGAAGACGCACAGGCGCTGCTCGACGTGCCGGCGGTCTGTCCGACGACGCGCGCGGTGCAGGAAATATTGACCGCGCTGCCGGCGTGTCGCGCCGACGTAGCCGCCATGCTGACGCTATCATGGGTGGGCGAACCTTTGGTCAATCCCGTATTCGCGCGCACCGACGCCATCGGTTCGGTGATGCGCAAGAAAATCGAACCTATTACCTCCGTCTTGCAACAACAGTTCGATCAGTTGCGCGGCAGACGCGGGTGAATGCATGGTTCGAGTCTCCGTTTCCCGGTGTGTCGGATCACCGCTACCGTTCAGGTCAGGAAAGTATGTCTGAAGTCGTCATGTACTGTACCCGCTTCTGTCCCTACTGCATCAGCGCCGACCGGCTGTTGACCCGCAAGGGGATAGAAATACGCAAGATCGCCGTGGATCACGATATGCAACTATGGCAGGAAATGGAACAGCGCAGCGGCCTGCGTACCGTACCGCAGATATTCATCGGCGATCATCATGTCGGCGGTTACGACGACCTCGCCGCATTGGAACGTGACGGCGAACTGGATCCACTGCTGGATGATGTGAAAAACAACTGAGGCGCAGACATTGGATTTTTTCCCCATATTCCTCGATCTGGAAAACCGCGACTGCCTGGTGGTCGGGGGCGGAGGCGTGGCGGCGCGTAAAGCCGCTTTACTACGCCGCGCCGGTGCGCGCGTGCACTTGGTGGCGCCGCGGCTGTGCGACGAGCTTGCGCGACAGGCCGAGGCAGGAGAAATGAGCTGGTCGGCACGGACATTCGAGGATGACGATATCGCCGGCAAAGTCCTGGTAATTGCCGCCACCGACCGGCAGGCGGTGAACCGGCAGGTTTCGGCGCGCGCCAAACAGGAGGGCATTCCCGTCAATGTCGTCGATCAACCGGAGCTTTGCACCTTTATCGTACCCTCGATCATCGATCGCTCGCCGGTGCAGGTGGCGGTGTCCACCGGCGGCCATTCGCCGGTTCTGGCACGGCTGTTGCGCGCCCGGCTGGAAAGCTACGTGCCCGCCGCCTACGGCCGTCTGGCGCGGCTGGTGGAAAGTTTTCGCGAACGCGTCAAACAGCGTTTCAGTGGCGTGACCCAGCGACGCCAATTCTGGGAGAACACCCTGCAGGGTGAAGTCGCCGAGCTGCTTTTTTCCGGTCGCGACGACAAGGCCCGCGAGCAGTTGGAACGCGAGCTGGCGGGCAGTGCAGACAATCCTCATCCGCTGGGCGAAGTCTATTTGGTCGGCGCCGGCCCCGGTGATCCGGATCTGCTCACCTTCCGCGCGCTGCGGCTGTTGCAAATGGCCGATGTGGTGGTC
Organism: Thiogranum sp.; assembly: GCA_030148775.1. GTDB lineage: Bacteria > Pseudomonadota > Gammaproteobacteria > DSM-19610 > DSM-19610 > Thiogranum. The sequence continues at coordinate 26,656 of JASBST010000054.1, read as the reverse complement.
TACGACCGCCTGGTGGCGCCGCCCATTCTGGACTTGTCGCGCCGCGACGCCGAACGCATCTATGTCGGCAAGGAGCGCGACAATCACGCGCTATCGCAGGAAAACATCAACCAACTGCTGGTGCGCCTGGCGCAGGAGGGCAAGCGCGTGGTACGGCTTAAAGGCGGCGACCCCTTCATTTTCGGACGCGGCGGCGAGGAGATTGCCACGCTGATGGACAATGGCGTCAACTTCCAGGTGGTCCCCGGCATCACCGCGGCCTCCGGTTGCGCCACCTATTCGGGCATTCCGCTGACGCATCGCGACTACGCCCAGTCGGTGGTGTTCGCCACCGGCCATCTGCAGGACGGCACGGTGGACTTGAACTGGAAAGCGCTGGCGCACCCCAATCAGACCATCGTCTTCTACATGGGCCTGCACGGCGTGGGGGTGGTGTCCGCCGAACTGATCCGTCACGGTCTGGCCGCGGACACGCCGGTGGCGCTGATTCAACAGGGCACCACGCAAAACCAGCGCGTAGTCGTTACCGAACTGCTCAAGCTGGAGCAGACGGTACGCGAGCAAGCGCTCAAGCCGCCGACCATTATCATCGTCGGCAGGGTGGTCGAACTGCACAAGACGCTGCAGTGGTTCAAGCCGCTGCCCGGCGCGGATCCGCGCCCCTTCGGCGGCACGCCGCACGTCTGAGTCGGGTCGTTATGGACGCACAATTCTGGCAGCAACGCTGGCGCGACAACCTGATCGGTTTTCATCAGGAAACCGTCAACCCCCATCTCGAGCGTTTCTGGCCTCAGGTGGTCGAGCCGACGCATGCCACCACGCTGGTGCCGCTGTGCGGGAAAAGCCGCGATATGGTGTGGCTGGGGGCGCGCGCGCCGGTACTGGGCGTGGAACTCAGCGAGCGGGCGGTAACGGCCTTTTTCCGTGAACAGGGGCTGCAACCCCGGCGGCGGCGCGAGGGCGCTTTCGCTTGCTGGCAAAGCGGTGGCGTGACGCTGTACTGCGGCGACTTCTTCACCCTGGAGCCGGCGCAGACAGGCGTAGTCGACGCGATCTATGACCGTGCGGCACTGATCGCGCTGCCACAACCGATGCGACCGGCTTACGCGGCGCAGTTGACCGCCCTGGCGGCGCCCGGCTGCAGGTTGCTGCTGATCACGCTGGCTTATCCGCAGACACAAATGAACGGCCCTCCCTTTTCCGTCGACGAGGCCGAAGTCGAGGCCCTGTTCGGCAACCACTGGCAAATCCGACCGCTGTTGCGGGAGGATATCCTCGAGCGCGAAAGCCGGTTCCGCGAACGCGGTCTGAGTCGACTGGCGGAACAGGTCTATGTGCTGCAAAAACCGCCGGCCTAGCGGGGACAGCGTCTACCTGGCGGGTGCAGCAAACGCCGCTCAAACAGCCAATAAGCGCCTGAATCTCAATTAAATCTTATTGCTGCCGTTACAGGGACAGGGCGTCGCCCGCGACGCGGTAATACTATAGTTATCCCAGTAAAAGCAACGGTTTAAAGGATGTTGGCATGAACAGGATTTCAGCAGCAGGCACCCGTCGGCGGGCATTCGGCCGCCTTGTCCGGATCTGGTGGATCTGCGCCGCGCTGTTTGCCGTAGTGCCGGCCGCCTCCGCGGGGGTGGACGCGGTGCTGTTGATGGACAGCTCCGGCAGCATGGCGAAAAACGACCCGCACAAGCTGCGCGTCCCGGCGGCCAAGTTGTTCATGTCGCTGCTGGATAGCGATGATCGCATTGGCCTTGTCAGTTTCAGCGACAACGGTTACCCGGTTCTGCGGCTGACCGCGCCGGAGCCGGGCGACAACAGCCGAATACTGGCGGCCGCCGACAAAGTATCCTCCAAAGGGGTTTATACCAATCTGTATGCGGCGCTGAGCAAAGGTACGGACATGCTCGAGCGCGGCGGTCGCGCCGATCATGAGAAAATGCTCATACTGATGTCCGACGGCAAAATGGACGTCGGCGACAGCGATGAAGACTGGAAACTGAATCAGCGCCTGCGGGGTGAACTGGCCAAATCCCTGCAAGAGAAAAAGATCAAAGTTTACGCCATCGCGTTCACCGAGGCCTCGGATGTGGAGCTGCTGCAGGCGCTCGCGCAGCAGACCGGCGGTCTGTTCAAATTGGCCAAAACGGATGCCGATCTGCACGACGTTTTCAGTGACATTTTCGAAACCGCCAAGGAACCCGATATGCTGCCGATCGACGGCGGCGAATTCAATGTCGATCCCTCTATCGAGGAGGTGACCATTGTCGCTTCGAAAGAGCGCGAGGACGTCCGCATTTATCTGCAGTCCCCGCAGGGGCGCAAGCTCGGCGCGGAGGATGCCGGCGAAAATCTGAAATGGTTCCTGTCCGAATACTTCGACATGATCACGCTGCGTCAACCGGAGGCGGGCACCTGGAAGTTGCTGTTCACCGGCGGCAAGAACCGTGCGTATATCGTCACCGATATGTCGCTCAAGCATAATCCCCAGGTTCCGGGAGTGGCACTGGGCGAGCACGTGGTGCTCGAATCCTGGCTCGAACAGGACGGCAAGCTGCTGGACAAGGAAGCCCTGTTGACCAACACCCGATTCCACATGCGGGTACAGACGCCAGACGGCGCCGAGGCCAGCTTCGAATTGTTCGATAACGGGCAATACGGCGATCGCAAAACCGGCGACGCCATCTATTCGAACACCCTCGCCTTCGATAAGCCCGGTGCCTATAGCATCGATCTGATCGCTGAAAGCCAGACCTTCAAGCGCCAGAAAACGGTGCATTTCGAGGTCAAACCCACGACGGCAGCCGCCGCCCCGCCAGCGCCCGCGGTGCCAGCGGTCGAAACCGAACCGACAGCGCCCGCAGCGGAGACGCCCGCCGAGACGCAAGCTGCCGAACAGCCCGTAGAAGCGCCCACGACGCAGACAGCAGAGGAAGTGCCGCCGGAGCCCAAAAAAAAGGAATTGCATCTGGGCCTGGCGATCGGGGTGTTTATCGGCGTGAACCTGTTCCTGCTCGCGCTCGGATTAGGTGTCTGGTGGTTCCTGAAAAGACGTAAGCGCGCGGCCGAGGCCGCCGCCGCGGGCGAGGAAGACGCCGACGAGGAGGCGTCGCAATGAACAGCATGATCTACACGTCCTGACGGATACCTGCAATGCAAGAATTACATCTAGGTCTTTACAGTCTGTTTGGTATGATCGAGACGATCATCCTGTTGCTGGTCGCGGCCGGCTGGTTGCTATGGCGCAGTCATGCCCTCAAGTCGCGTCTGCGCGGTTTGCAAAACCAACTGAACGAGGAGGCGCAGACCACGTCCGTCGATTTTCCGCACTATCTGCGCGAGGAGATACGGCGCAATCAGGCCTTGTGCGAAGCGCTGGATGCCGGTGACGCCGGGGATCAGCAGACCGCCGAGCATTTGTCGATCCGGCACCAGTTTCTCGAACTGGAAGTCGCGGCACAGGAATTCTCGGAAAACCCAGTGCATTTTCAGACCGCGCTCAGCGAAGGTGTCGCCAAACTGCTGCAGCAGTGGCCTGCGGCGGCCGCGTCGGTGACGGCGTCGCCGGTGGAACCGGAGGCGGACCCAGGCGCGGCTGCGCCGGAACCGGCGGATGAGAACGCGTCCGCGATCTTGGATACGCACGATAACGAGTTAGACCGCCTCAAACAGGTGATACTCAATCAGCAGGACGCCATGAGCGCGTTGCGAAGCGAGTTGCAGACGCGCGCATCCGAGATCGAGAATCTCGACAGTATCCTGAACAAGCTCGATGAGTTCGAACGCCACGACGTCGAGTTGCAACGTTGCCTGCAGATGCTGGAGCAGGAGAACAAACGGCTCAAGCAGGCACGCGAAGAGGGCGGCAAGGCCGAAGTCGGGGAGCAGGCGCTGGATTCGACACAGCTAAACGGCCTCAAGACAATGATCGGCAACCAGCACGAGACCATCACCCATCTGCAGAGCCTGATTCAGGAACTCGCGCCTGAAGCAGGCAAGGCGGCAGAACTCGAAGCGGCGATCGCCGGTATTCAGAGGGCCAACCAGGAGCTGAGCGGCTGTGTCGCGGTATTGGAGGACGAGAACGCCCTGTTGCGCACTGAGCTGGAGGCCGCGCAGGCGAAACTGGAACAGGGTGCCGAGCCGGTTGACGGGCCCGAACTGGCCGTGATCGAAGGCGACTCAGCGCCGGACCTGGTCGCGGACGAAGACGCCGCCGGGGAAACCTATCAACTCGAAGTAAAAATCCAGGAGCTGGAAGCGCTGGTGGAATTCAAGGACGCCGCGCTCGCAGAGCTGGAAAAGCAATACCACAGTCTGGAAGCCAGGTACCAGGCAGTCAGTGGGGAAAAATAACCGCTGTTGCCGGATGCCGACGCTTTTCGGCCTGCGCTGTACGCCGGCCGGTCCATAGGTATACTACCCGCTGTCTCCTCTGTTGGACTGGATCCCGCCGGGCGTTGCCGCGCGGATCCGCCGCTCGATCCGGACTGTAGTACTGCATGCCACGAAAAAAATCCAAAAGCCGCCGCCGAAACACGCGGCGTCGTTCGCGCAAGGGCCGTTCGCTGCCCTGGGGGCGCGTTCTCATCACCCTGCTGGTCCTGCTCGCGGGATATGTGGCCTTTCTCGATTTTCAGGTCTATCGGAAATTCGAGGGCCATCGCTGGACGCTGCCGGCGCGTGTGTACGCCCGCCCGCTGGAGCTCTATACCGGTTTACCGCTGAGCGCAACCCAGTTTGCCACCGAGCTCAAGGCGCTGGGCTATCGCTTTGTCAGCCGGCCGCGCCGCCCCGGCGAGGTCTCCCGTAACGCCGGCCGTTTCCAGCTGATCAGCCGCGCCTTCGACTTCTGGGACGGTCGCGAGGCTTCGCAACCGTTGCGCATCAGCTTCGAAGGTGCGCGGGTGACCCGCCTGCAGAACGATCGCAGCGGCGCCGATATCGCGTTGGCACGCCTGGACCCGCTGGAAATCGGCAGCATCCACACGGCGCGTCAGGAAGACCGGATTCTGGTGCGGCTCGACGAAGTGCCCGCAACGCTGGTCAAGGCTTTGATCGCCGTGGAGGACCGCGGATTCTATCAGCATTGGGGCATCTCGCCGCGCGCGGTGGCACGGGCAATGTGGGTGAATCTGCGTTCCGGCCGGGTGGTGCAGGGCGGAAGCACGCTGACGCAGCAACTGGTGAAAAACTTCTTTCTCAGCAATCGCCGCAGCCTGTGGCGCAAGCTCAATGAGGCCATCATGGCGCTGTTGATCGAGCGTCGCTACGACAAAAACGAAATTCTGGAAGCCTATCTCAACGAAGTGTATCTGGCCCAGGATGGGCAGCGCGCCATCCACGGCTTCGGCCTGGGAAGTCGGTTTTTGTTTCAACGGCCGCTGGACGAATTGACCACGGCGCAGATGGCGTTGCTGGTGGGCATGGTCAAGGGTCCGTCATATTACGACCCGCGGCGCCATCCGCAGCGGGCGCGGGAGCGGCGCAACCTGGTGCTGCAAGTGATGCTCGATCAGGGCATCATCGAGCGCGCCGAATACCAGAAGGCCCGCAATGAAGCGCTTGGCCTGGTGACGCCCGAAGCCGGCACCAGCAAGACATTTCCCGCCTTTCTCGATCTGGTGCGCCGGCAGCTGCTCCGCGACTACAACGAGGCCGACCTGATCGGCGAGGGGCTGCGGATATTCACCACACTGGATCCGCAGGTGCAATGGGCGCTACAGAAGGCGCTCGACCGGCGCATCAAACCCTTGCTGGAGCAGCAGCCGGAACTTCAGGGTGCCGGATTGGTGACTCATTCCTCCAACGGCGAAGTCCTAGCGCTGGCCGGCGGACGCCAGGCCGGTTACGCCGGTTTCAACCGAGCGTTGGATATCCAGCGGCAGATTGGATCGCTGATCAAACCCGCGATCTATCTGACCGCCCTGGAGCAGCCGCAGCGATATAACCTGGCCACCTTGCTCGACGACTCGCCGCTGCAATACGAGCAGTCCGGCAAGCTATGGTCGCCGCAAAACTACGACCAGCGTTATCACGGCCAGGTGATGCTGTACCAGGCGCTGGCGCACTCCTACAACGTGGCCAGCGCGCGCCTGGGACTGGAACTCGGCGTTCCGCGCGTCGTCGACACACTGCGCCGTCTGGGGCTGGAAAAACCGCTGAACCCCTATCCGTCTCTGTTCCTGGGTGCGACCGATATGAGTCTGCTTCAGGTCACGCGGTTATATCTGGGTTTCGCCAGCGGCGGTTTCCAATTACCGTTGCGCAGTATCCGTGAAGTACTGGACGCCGCGGGCAAGCCGCTGCAACGCTACGACCTCAGCGTGCGGCGGGTGATTGATCCGGCGCCGGCTTTTTTGATCAGCACCGCGTTGCAGAAAGTCGTGGCCGAAGGCACCGCCCGGGCCCTGACACAACGCTTCCCGCCGTCGCTCGGGCTGGCGGGCAAGACCGGAACCACCAACGACCTGCGTGACTCCTGGTTCGCCGGCTACGACGGCGACAAGCTCGGCGTGGTGTGGATCGGGCGCGACGACAACCAGCCGATGGGCCTGACCGGTGCCCGTGGGGCGATGCAGGTGTGGGCCGATCTCTACAGCGAGGCGGGCGCGACCCCGCAGCAGTTGCTCAAACCCGAGACCGTGACCTGGCACGGGGTCGATGCGGCCAGCGGCGGATTGGCGGACACGGGCTGCGACGATACCGTACAATTACCCTTTGTCGAGGCGGGCGCCCTGCCGCCGCCGGCGCCCTGTGCCGGACAGCGCCTGCCCGACTGGTTACCTGGATGGTTGCGATGAAAAAATCTGTCGTACTGCTGTGTTTGTTCCTCGGCGCCTGCAGCACGGCGCCCACCCGTCTGCCGCCGGTGATAGACGGACGCACCGGCGAGCCGGTGCCGTCGCCGACGACCACGCCGGACGAAACCACACCGCCGGGCGTGGTCGTCACGCCGCTGCCGTCGCCGGCCGCACCGATCAATGGCGCCGTCGTGGCCTTGTTGGATCAGGCCGAGAACTATCATCGCGCCGGCGATAGCAACAACGAGGCGGCCACCATCGAGCGGGCCTTGCGTATCGACGCCAGGAACGCGGCCTTGTGGCACCGTTTGGCGGCCGTCCGGCTGGACCAGGGCCGGCCGCAGGAAGCCGAGCAGCTGGCGTTGAAGTCCAACGCCCTGGCCGGCGACAACCGGCTGCTGCAAGTCAGCAACTGGCGACTGGTGGCACGGGTCCGTTGGTCCCTGAATGACAGCGAAGGCGCGCGCCGGGCCGAACAACGCATACGTGATCTGGGTGGTTGAGCGCTTTTATCGGTGTACAATGCCCGTCAGGGAGCAGGCGCCTCGGGACCCAGACAAGAACAACGGACGCTGTGGGCATTTACTCGGTTGACAAATTGATCAGTGAGGCGCGCCGTTTGGCGGCGGAGTTCCGTCGCACTACCGGCAAGCCGCTACCCGGTGTCAGCAATGAAATCGCCGAGCACGACGCAGCACGTCTGTTGGCGTTGAACATCTGCGAGGACCGTTCCCTGGGTTACGATGCGCTCGGCACCGGAGATCGTGAAGGCAAGCGCATCCAGATCAAGGCGCGGGTGATCTTCGACGAAGAAAAAAGCGGACAGCGTATCGGGCAGCTCAGAGTCGAGCGCGACTGGGACAGCGTGTTGCTGGTCATCATGGACGAGAACTATGAACCGGTCGAGATCCACGAAGCCGAGCGTGAGGATATATGCCAGGCCATGGACGATACGGCCGACAGCAGTCGCAGGAAACGCGGCGCCATGAGCGTCGCACGCTTCAAGATAATTTCGCGCCTGGTGTGGACCCGGGAAGAAGGCGCCATCGGCGACGAACTCTGGGATAACCGGACCGGCCCTTGAGCAGTCAGGATACACTCCCGACCGACACCGGCGCGGCGGCGGACATCACCGGCGAAGCCGCCCGCAGCCTGGGCACGCACGGACAACTGGCCGGCGAAATCAGCAACTTCGCGGTTCGCGCTGAGCAGGTACAGATGGCGGCGGCCATCGAAGCGGCGCTGCGACACGAGACACCATTGGTGGTTGAGGCGGGTACCGGTGTCGGAAAAACCTTCGCCTACCTGGTCCCGGCGTTGCAGTCCGGACGACGCGTAATCATCTCCACCGGTACCCGCCACCTGCAGGATCAACTGTTCCACCGCGATCTGCCCCGTGTGCGCGCGGCGCTGGCCGTGCCGATGCGGGCGGCGCTGCTCAAGGGACGCGCCAATTATCTGTGCCAGCAGCGCCTAGCGCTGGCGCGCAGCGATGCGACCCTGTCGGCGCGCGACATGGTTGCGCAGTTGGAGCAGGTGCACGACTGGGCCGGCCGCACGCGCCGTGGGGACATCGCCGAACTGACCGGGATTCCGGAAGATTCCGCCATCTGGCCGTGGGTGACCTCGACGGTGGAAAACTGTCTTGGCCAGGCTTGCGACTGGTTCCAGCAATGCCACGTGGTGAAGGCTCGACGCGAAGCGCAGGAAGCCGACCTGGTGGTGATCAACCATCATCTTCTGTGCGCCGATCTGGCCTTGAAAGAAGAAGGTTTCGGCGATCTGTTGGCGGGCGCCGACGCATTTATTATCGACGAGGCCCATCAGCTGCCCGATACCGCGGCCCGTTTTTTCGGCATCAGTCTGTCGAGCCGTCAGTTGCTGGAACTGGCCCAGGACAGCATGCGCGAGTACGTCCGCGAAACGGCCTCGACACAAGGGCTGGCGCAGCACAGCCACGAACTGGAACGCCGCGTGCGCGATTTGCGTCTGGCGATGGGCGAACAGGAGCAACGCGCTCCCTGGTCGCGGCTGGCGACGGACCAACGGGTCCAGCAGGCGCTGGCACCGCTGCGTGAGGCCCTGGCGGCGTTGAGCGCAGCGCTCGCCGGGGCCGCCGGACTTGGTCGCGGGCTGGACAATTGCCATCAGCGCGCGGTCAAGCTGGTCGCGCTGCTTGCCCGGACCAGCGGCGATACGCCGGAAAACCACGTCCACTGGTTCGAGACCTGGAAAAACGCCTTCCGCATCCATTTGACGCCGTTGGATGTGGCGGAGAACTTCGATAGCCGGCGTCAGGGTCTGCCCGACTGTTGGGTGTTCACGTCCGCCACGCTGTCGGTCAACGGCAGTTTCGAGCATTTCACCCGCCGCCTTGGTCTTGCCGAGGCGCAGACCTTGCAGCTCGACAGTCCTTTTGACTACCACAATCACGCCCTGTTTTATCTGCCCAAGGGACTGCCGGAACCTACCGCGCCGGATTTTACCGAACGCATGCTCGATCTGAGCCTGACAGTGGTGCAGGCCTCGCGCGGCCGCGCGTTCGCGCTGTTCACCAGTTACCGCGCGCTGCACGCCGCGCGGCGCCGCTTGCAGGCCGAATGTGCTTTTCCGCTGCTGGTCCAGGGCAGCGCGCCGCGCAACGAACTGCTGGAACGCTTTCGCGAACTGGGCAATGCAGTGCTGCTCGTCACCAGCAGCTTTTGGGAGGGCGTAGATGTTCGCGGTGCGGCCTTGTCATGTGTGATTATCGACAAACTGCCGTTTGCCTCGCCCGGCGATCCGCTCTGGCAGGCGCGTATCGAGGCGCTACAGGCGCGCGGCGGTAATCCTTTTATGGAGGAACAGTTGCCGCACGCGGTGATCACCCTGAAGCAGGGCGTCGGGCGTCTCATTCGCGACGTCAGCGACCGCGGCGTGCTGGTGGTGTGCGACCCGCGGCTGGTGACCAAGCGTTATGGCAAGGTGTTTATCAACAGTTTGCCGGCGATGCGACGCACACGGGACTTCGACGCGGTGAAAGTGTTCTTCGAATCCGCCGAGGCGGCGCGGCTGTCATGAAGCCGATACGGATACTCGCCGTGGAGACCTCCACCGACGCCTGTTCGGCCGCGCTTTGCATCTGCGACGAAATCCGCGAACGCTTCAAGATCGCGCCACGAGCACACGCCGCGCTGCTGTTGCCGTTCGTCGAGGAGCTGTTGCAAGAGGCCGGTCTGCAGCGGCAGGATCTGGATGCGGTCGCGTTCGGTCGCGGGCCGGGTTCGTTCACCGGCCTGCGCATCGCCGCCGGCATGGCGCAGGGTATCGCCTTTGGCGCCGGTTTGCCGGTGATTCCGGTGTCCACACTGGCGGCGCTGGCGCAGGCCTGCGCCGGCGACTGCGCCCGGTGGCCCATTCTCGCGGCGCTCGATGCGCGCATGGGCGAAGTCTACTTCGGCACCTACGGTGTGGCGGAAAACGGCCTGGTCACCGCCATTGGCGATGAAGTCGTCTGCGCGCCGTCGGCGTTCCCGCTGCCGCAGGGGCGGGAATGGTGTGTCGTGGGCGACGCCTGGCGCAGTTACGCGGAAGTGATGTTGAAACGTCTGCCGGCACCACCCGCCGCCTGTCAGGCGGCGGCCCGGCCGCGCGCCGGCGCCGTGGCGCGCCTGGCCGCGCACGCGTTGGGCGATCACCCGGGCCTGCCCCCCGCCGAGGCCGCGCCGGTATATTTGCGCAACAATGTCGCCGTTAAACCCGGCGTGGAGTCTTGACGTGTCACAGGATATTCTCAGCCAGGTCGTCGAACTGATCCGGGCGGCGCCCCACGATGGCAGCAGCCTCAATCTCTACGCGCTGGTCAGCACGCTGCGCATGGAGAAGGGGGGCTATATGTATATGCTGCGCAAACTGCGCGATTTGCGGCCCGAACACCGACAGCTGGCCTACGGGCTGATGGAGCTGATGGCCGAACACGGCAATCAGGGGTCCGAATGGGACGCCGCGGTGCAGGCCATGGACACCGCTATACGTGGCGCCTGAAAGTCGCGATTGATGCCCCCTCTTGCTCACAGGCGCCGCCGGGTTTAAGGTTCGCCCGTTCAAGCGGAACTGCCCCCGGATCACGCCCACATGAAAGCTCCTGAATTGCTGGCCCCGGCCGGCACATTGCGCAATTTGCGCTACGCCATCGCCTACGGCGCCGACGCGGTCTATGCCGGCATGCCGCGCTACAGTCTGCGGGTGCGTAACAATGATTTCAATCGCATGGAAAACCTGGCCGCCGGTATCGAGCTGGTGCAGGCGCAGGGCAAGCGCTTTTTTCTCGCCACCAATGTATTGCCGCACAACAGCAAGCTGAAGACCTTTCTCGCCGACATGCGGCCGATGATCGAGCTGGCGCCGGACGCGCTGATCATGGCCGATCCGGGTCTGATCATGCTGGTGCGTGAGCGCTGGCCGGAGGTGCCGATCCACCTGTCGGTGCAGGCCAATACCATGAATTACGCCAGCGTGAAATTCTGGCAACAGATCGGCATCAGGCGCGTGATTCTGTCGCGCGAACTGTCGCTCGATCAGGTCGAGGAGATCCGCCAGCAGTGCCCGGACATGGAGTTGGAAGTGTTCGTGCACGGCGCACTGTGCATCGCCTACTCGGGCCGCTGCCTGTTGTCGGGCTATTTCAACCACCGCGACGCCAATCAGGGCACCTGTACCAATGCCTGTCGCTGGGACTATAAAGTGCATCCCGGACAGGAGGATATCAGCGGCGATCTGCAGCCGGCCAGACAGGCATTGATCGAACAGCCGGGGCGCCCGGGCGAACTGATGGCGGTGGAGGAAGACGAGCACGGCACCTACATCATGAACTCGAAGGATCTGCGCGCGGTGGAACATATCGCCCGCTTGACCGCGATGGGTATCGACAGCCTGAAAATCGAGGGTCGCACCAAATCGCATTACTACACCGCCCGGACCACGCAGGTTTACCGCCAGGCCATCGACGACGCGGTGGCGGGCCGCGCGTTCGACGTCGGCCTGCTCGGCAAGCTGGAGAATCTCGCCAGCCGCGGCTATACCGACGGTTTTTTTCAGCGCCATCGCGACGCCGATACACAGAACTACCTGCGCAATCATTCCGACAGTACCCAACAACGCTTCGTGGGCGAGTTGATCGCCTATGACGATGTTTCCGGCCTGGCTGAAATCGAGGTGAAAAACCGGTTCTGTGTCGGCGATACGCTGGAGCTGATCAGCCCGGCCGGCAACCGACTGTTCCGCCTCGATGAAATGCGTGGCTTGCAGGGGGAAGCCCTGACAGTGGCGCCCGGCAGCGGCCACCGGGTGCGGATCCCGCTCGCGGGCGGGTGCGAAATGGGATTGCTGGCGGTGAATCTGTCATGAATCGGGCCTGCCACAGCGATCGTCCCATGCCGTCCGGCCGCCGCCGGCTGGCGACAGCCGCCCTGTTGACGCTGATCGTCGCTTGCTGGATCCCGCCGCTGCAGGCCGCCGGTGACAACGTCCGGGTATGGTCCACCGGTCAACCGCTCGATGTCAGCTACAGGGTCATCCATCGACAGCTGGAGGCCGATCATTTTTATGTGGTCTTCGAGCCCGATATCCAGGCCAACCTGAGTCGTTTCGCCAAACGCTGGGGCGCAAATTACAATCGCAACCATTTACAGGGAATTCGCGCCATGGTTTTCTGCAACGGCTGGTACGCCAATCAGGTCGGTAACGCCGATCCGGAGATGCTGGCGTTATGTCCGTTGCACCTGACCCTGATCGAAACCGACGACGATACCCGGGTGCTGTTTCTGCGCCCCGGTCGCAGCGCCGCCGGAAGCCCGGCGCAGCCGGTGGCCGAGGCGCTCGAGGCCGAGGTTGTCAAGGCCGTCGACGCGGCTGTCGCGCAACTGCGGGCCAAGCGCAAACCGCTCGCGCCGGACCCGCAACCCTAACCCTGAATTGGCGGCTCAGCCGTCGTTTTTCTCTGACTGGTCGCGTTCATCGGCCAGCAGCCGGTGTGTCACACGGCGCGTCTGAATCGCCTGGACACGAATTTTTCGGCACAGGGATTCCAGCGTGGCGGGGTCGGCGTCGCCGCGCTGGAAACGGTTCAGCGCCATGGTGGCGTATACGGCGATGTCGATCAGGCTGTCGGTGATCAGACCGAGGGTGGCACTGTCGACGGCGCCGCGGGTCGTGACCTTGTCGCCACCGTCGGGGTCGGGGAGGGGTCGCGCATCGACAGGTTGTTCCGCCGCGGCGGACAACGTAGCTCGGGACGGGGTCCCGCCGCCGGACAAGGACGTGGCGGGCGTACCTGCGGGCGCCCGCAATTGCGCCACGTCGCGGTGAAAGCAGGGCGGGGACGGCAGTGTCGAGGTGATCTCGGCGGGCGCCGAGGGGCGCGGTCGGCGCCAGTTCCGCCAGCCGATATAGGCGCTCCAGGGAAATAGAAACAGGACGAAACCGAGGGGCGCGAGAGAGGAACTCCCCGACGCCTGCGCGCCGCCCAGATAATTCTGCAGATTGACCGCCGCCAAGCCGGCAACGCCGACCAGTCCGCACCAGGCGTAGGCCGATCGCCGTAGACGGTAAAGTCGATACAGCAGGTAGGCGCAGCCGAGCAATGTGGCCGACAGCGTCCAGACGGCTACTGAGTCGCGCCCGCCGCCGTCATGAAACAGTTCGAATAGCGTCGGCGTCAGCTCGTGACCACCGGTCGCGGCCACGAGCTGACGCAGCCACAGAAATATCCAGGCGGCGGTGAGCAGATCCAGAAGCAGCAGACGCCGTAGCGAACACAGCCGGGCGAGGTGCCACAGCAGACCAATCCATAACAACGCTCCGAACCCGGACAACAGTTCGACGTCGAACGCCCGTGCCCGCTCGACGCTGCCCAGATTCAGCCCCCAGGCGATGGCGAAACCGGCCAACAGCCCATACAAACCGCCCACGGACAGATGCGGCCACGGCCAGCCGCGGCCGCTGACGCCCAGATAGAGATGATGCCCGCCCGCATACAGCGACAGTCCGGCCAGCAGAAATACGACGGCTTCGTTCATGGTTTGGTCTAGTTACGCGCTCGCTACCTGTAGACACAGCTTAGTCACAGTAGCGGTAGAATTCCCTTTTTATTAAGAGAATTGGGGATTTACCGCCACCATAGAGAAAGTACCGGAAGATAGGTGACCAGCATCAACCACACCAGCATCAGACCCAGGAAGGGTAAAGCAGCGCGAAACAGGCGTAAAATCGGCTGCTCGAAGCGCTGGCCGGCGATAAACAGGTTGATTCCCACCGGTGGCGTCGAATAACCGATCTCCAGATTGGCGAGAAAAATGATCCCCAGATGCACGGGATCGACGCCGAAGCGTTGCGCCAGGGGAAGCAGCAGCGGAACAATGACGACGGTGGCGGAAAAAATATCCATCATGGCACCGACAATCAAAAGAAATATATTAAGAACTATCAAGAATTTAAGCGGGCTATCTATTGTCCCTTCTATCCAGTCGAGCAAACGCATCGGCAGCTGCGCGTCGATCAGCAGGTTGGTCAGACCCATGGCGACGCCGAGTATGATCAGGATACTGCCCACCAACATCGCCGTATCGGCCAGCAGCGACGCCAGTTGCCTGCGCAGATCGATGCTGCGATGAACCCAGGCTTCGATGACGAACACATACAGCGCCGTACAGGCCGCGGCCTCGCTGACGGTGACATAGCCACCGAAAATACCCGTCACTATCAGCACCGGTAAAAGGATGTCGCCCAAGGCCGAGCGCACCGCGCGCAGCGCGACCGGCCAGGCGAAGGCGTGACGGCTGACCGCAAAACGGCGGCCGGTGAGTGCGGCATAGCCTCCGAGCATCAGCATCAACACCAACCCGGGCACGATGCCGGCGGCGAACAGATCGTCGATGTTGACGCCCGAGACCACGCCATAGAGCAGAATCGCCAGGCTGGGCGGAAACAGCAGGCCGAGCGAGCCGGATGTGGTCAACAGTCCCAGATTGAAGCGTTGCGGATAGCCGACCTTTTGCAGCACCGGATACAGTAGCCCGCCGAGCGCCAGTATGGTGACGCCCGAAGCGCCGGAGAACGAAGTAAAAAAGGCGCAGGCGGCGATGGCCACCACGGCCAGCCCCCCAGGTAGCCAGCCGAGCAGGGCGTTGAACAGGCGGATCAGACGCTGCGGCGCGCCGCCGGCGGCCAATACCACGCTGGCGAGCTTGAACAGCGGGATGGTGAGCAGATTGGGCGAGGTCGCCAGGCGATTGAGTTCGATGATCAGCAGGGCGGCGTCGAGGCCGCTGTGGTGCGCATAGAGCAGGCTGCCGCCCCCGAGCACAACGAACAGCGGCAACCCGATCAGGGCCAGGATGACAAGTAGCGTGACGCCTATGAACATGCGCCCTCGCCATCGTCCGGACCGAGCAGTGTCGCCAGCAGATAGTGCAGGCTCAGCAGGGCGAATCCCAGCGGAATGATCAGGCCGACCAGAACCTGCCAGCGCTCGTGATCGGGCGCGTACTGCCAGGCGTCACGCAAATAACGCAGCGCCGCCACAGTGAGAATCCCGCACACCAGCGCCGCCAGCGCCTGTAACGGGCGATACAGCCGGGCACGAATACGCGCGTTCAGGAGCTGGTTGGCGACATCGATACGGATATGACGTTCGCCGGCCGTCGCCAGCGCGGCGCCAAAAAACATGACATAGAGCACCAGGTAGCGACTCAGGGTGTCGGCGCTGGCAAAGCCGGTATCGAACAGATTGCGGGCGACGATTTGCAGCAGGGCCAGTAACAGCAACACCAGCAGGCTGGCGGCGGCCAGCCCGGTCTCCATTCGTACCAAGAGTTCACGCAGCACGCGCAGGGCCCGCGGCGCGGCGCGGCCGTCAGGGTGAGGCGGGCGCGTTGGCATGAGCGGCGCGATACTGTCGCAGCAGCTGACGGACTTTATCGAAGACGGAACCCGGAATATAGTCGCTGTCGATCAGTTGTGCCGCGGCGCGATCCCGTAATCCGCGCAACGCCGTTTCGTTCATGCTGGCGTCCGGATCGACAAAGGTCAGACCGTATTCCTTCAACGTCTGGAGGCTTTTTTCATTATCCTCGCGGGTGGCCGCGATAAGTTTCGCGCCGGTGCCGCGGCCCGTCTCCAGCAACAGTTTTTGCAACGCCGCCGGCAAGCGGGAATAAAATCTGTCGCTGACGATCAACGCGCCCATGCCGTTGGTCAGCGGCACGCTGCTGACGTAAGGCGTGCGGGTAAACCACTGTAGCGCGATCGCACCCAGTGGCGGGGCATAAACGGTATCGATCAGGCCGGTGGACAGGCTGGTGTAGACGTCGATGATCGACAGGGGAACAGGCGATATGCCGCTGACGTCGAAAAAGGCCTGGCCCAGCGGATCGCCCTGCCACAGCCAGACGCGCCGTGATTTCATCTCTTCGATGTTGTGCAACGGTTGTTTGGAGAACATATGCACGAAGCCGACTTCCATCCACCCGAGCAGGCGATAGCCATTGGCGACAAAACCGGCGCGCAAGTCCGCATCCAGTTGCGCGCGTACATAATCGATTTCGTCGGTATTGTGAAACAGAAACGGCAGTTCCATGACCCGCGCCGGCGAATACATGCGGCCGATGCCGTAACCGGTGAAAGCGCCGCCCTGCAACTGGTTGAAGCGCATTTTCTTCAACACCTCGGGTTCGTCACCCTGAACCCCGCCGTGATAGAACTTGAACCCCAGACGTCCGTCGCTTTTATGCCGCAACTCGCGATCCCAGTCCTGTAGCAGATTCATCCAGGTGGAGCCGGCCGGCGCCAGCGTGGCGAACTTGATCAAATACTCGGGCGCGGCGCCCGCCGCCGCGGGTAGCAGCAACAGCAGGCTCAGCAAATACAGACTCCGGCGCAGCATCGGTGTGCCCCCTAATCAGAACCAGTCGTGTTGTTTGGCGAGCAGGGCGCGGGCGCGCTGGCGCGCGATCTGATTGGCCAGCGCCATTTCAGGAAACGTACCCAGCGGCTTTTCAAGGACGCCGTTGAGCAGGCGGGCGAAGGCCTCCGCGTCCAGTCGCTGCCGCTCCAGATACTCGGCCTGAAAGACGTCGACCAGCAACAGCCTGCCGCCGGTGGCGGCGCGCGCGCGCGCGAACGCCTGCTCCGATTTGGCGTAGTCACCCCCCAGCATCGGTGCGCGGCCGCCATAATAAACCCCGTAAAACAAGTGCACGCCGCCGTAATAAAATTCCGGATCGAGTTCGCCGACCCGGTGCATCAACCGTTCGGCGCTGCTGAGTTGGGCGATGCGGGCCGGATCGCTGCGGTTCAGATCGATCTGCTTGGACCAGTTGGAAGCCGTCCAGAAAAGCGCCGGCACAGCGCTTTTGCGCAGACCTGACAGGGCGCGATCAAGCGCCTCGGGTTGCGCGCGCGACAGATCGATATCGAAACCGTACACGCGCAACGCCCGCAGTGCGTACTGCACGCCGCGGGCGTACAGCGCGTCGGCTCGTTCCGGATCCTTCTGTTCGACAAAGCCGAAGGCATAACCGTAAAAGGCCTGCGCGGCATTCACCAGCAACGCGGTGTTGCGCGGGTCTTCCACAATCAGCCCTTCGATCAGCTTGATATTGGCCGGTATGGCGGTGGCCGCCAGCGCCAGATCCGTTTCCCGGTTCATGGCATCGATGTTGCCGTCCATGATGGACACCGACGTGCGCGCCACCATCTGTCCCATGCTGCACCCGCCGAGCCAGATCAGCGACGCCGCGATCAACAGCAGTTTCGTCAGGTTCATTGGCCGTACGGAGCTCCCGGCGTGGTTTTTATCGAGGTACATCGGTCAGGTCAGCAACAATTTTTGCAGAATGCGCCGATACATCGACGCCAGCAACTCAAGGTCGGCGACCGCCACGCACTCGTTCACCTGATGAATGGTGGCGTTGAGCGGCCCCAGTTCCAGCACCTGGGCACCGGTCGGGGCGATGAAACGACCGTCGGAGGTGCCCCCGCTGGTCGACAATTCGGGCTCGAGGCCGGTCAGTTCGCGGATCGCCGCCCGCGCGGCCTGCACCAGTTCGCCTTCCGGGGTGAGAAACGGCCGGCCCGACAGACGCCACTCCAGTGAATAATCGAGACCATGGCGGTCCAACAACGCGTGTACTCGCTCTTTGATGGCGTCGGCGTCGATCTCGGTGGAGTAGCGTAGGTTGAACAACACCCGCAGGTCGCCCGGAATAACATTTTCAGCCCCGGTGCCGGCGTTGAGATTGGAGATCTGCAGGCGGGTGGGCGGAAAGTGATCATTACCCTGATCCCATTCCAAGGCGGCCAGCTCGGCCAGCGCCGGTGCCGCCAGGTGCACCGGGTTGAGCGCCAGGTGGGGATAGGCGACATGGCCCTGCCGGCCGCGCACCAGCAGTTTGCCGTTGAGCGAACCGCGGCGACCGTTCTTGACCACGTCGCCCAGTCGTTCGCGGCTAGAGGGTTCACCGACCAGACACAGATCGATGCCCTGTCCCTGCGCCTGCAAATGTTCCACCACCTTGACCGTGCCGTTGATCGACGGGCCTTCCTCGTCACTGGTGATGAGAAAACCCAGCGAGCCATGGTGATCGGGATGCTCGGCGACGAAGGCTTCGCAGGCTGTGACCATGGCCGCCAGCGAACCCTTCATATCCGCCGCGCCGCGGCCATACAACAAGCCGTCGCGTATTTCCGGCGAGAAGGGATCGGACTGCCACTGCTCCAGCGGTCCGCTGGGCACCACGTCGGGAGGGCCGGCGAACACCAGCAGGGGTGCCGCGCTGCCGCGGCGGGCCCAGAGATTGCTGACGTCGCCGAACGGAAGATCCTGACACTGGAAACCAATGGCCTCCAGGCGCGCGCGCATCAACGCCTGACAGCCGGCGTCCTCGGGGGTGACCGAGGCGCGGCTGATCAGTTCCTTGGCAAGTTCGACCGTGGCTGACATGCGCCTAGTGTACTGGGTTTGCGGCCGGCACAGTAGGTTGACATGCCCGCCTGCTGCCGCTCGATTACGTCAGCGCTCAGAACAGCCCGGCGTATTCCTCGGCTTTGAAACCGACAATGCGCCGGTGCCCCAGATCCAGCAGCGGCCGTTTGATGATCCCCGGATTCTCCCGCATGCAGGCCAGGGCCGACTCACGCCCGATATTATCGCGCGTCGCCGCAGGCAATTTGCGCCAGAGCATGCCGCGCCGATTGAGCAGAGTTTCCCAACCCAGTTCCTTTTCCCAGGCCAGCAAGCGGTCCTCGTCCAGTCCTTGTTTGCGATAATCGTGAAAACGATAGTCGACGCCATGTTCCTCCAGCCAGCGCATGGCTTTTTTCATGGTGTCGCAGTTTTTGATTCCGTAGATAGTGACCATGAGGCTGCCTGCGATCAGATATCCCGCAGAAGTTCGTTGATGCCGACTTTCCCGCGCGTCTTTTCATCCACTTTTTTCACAATGACCGCGCAGTAAAGACTGTATTTGCCGTCCTTCGACGGCAGGTTGCCGGAGACCACGACGGAGTCGGCTGGAATCCGGCCATAGAGGATTTCGTCATTTTCACGGTCGTAGATGCGCGTGCTCTGGCCGATATAGACGCCCATGGAGATCACCGACCCCTCTTCGACAATGACCCCCTCGACGACCTCGGAGCGCGCGCCGATGAAGCAATTGTCCTCGATGATCGTCGGCGCCGCCTGCACCGGCTCGAGCACCCCGCCGATCCCCACGCCACCGGAAAGATGCACGTTCTTGCCGATCTGGGCGCAGGAACCGACCGTGGCCCAGGTGTCCACCATGGTCCCGCTGTCCACATACGCACCGATGTTGACGTAGGAGGGCATCAATACCACTCCCGAAGCGATATGAGCCCCGAAGCGCGCGGTCGCCGGCGGGACCACGCGCACACCGCTGGCGCGAAACTCGCGCGCATTGTGATCAGCGTATTTGGAGCTGACTTTGTCGTAATAGTTGGTAAAACCACCCTTCATGAATTCGTTGTCCTGAATCCGGAAGGACAACAACACGGCTTTCTTCAACCAGTCGTTGACCACCCAGGCGCCATCCTTTTTCTCCGCCACCCGTGCCTGTCCGCTGTCGAGCAGGCGGATGGCTTCCAGCGTGGCTTCCTTGACATGGGTTTCCACGCTGCGCGGCGTTATGTCCGCGCGTCGTTCGAAAGCTTCATCGATAGTGTCCTGCAGGTCGTTCATGAGTTTCTCCGCTGTTATGCTGTTATAAGGTTTCCATATAGCCACGTATGCGTTGCGCGGCGTCGATACATTCGTCCAGCGGGGCGACCAGCGCCATGCGCACGTGCCGTGCGCCCGGGTTGCCCGCCGCTGTGTCGCGCGACAGGTAGGACCCTGGCAGCACGATGACATTTTGTTGTTGCAGCAATCCGCGGGCGAAACGCTCGTCGTCGATCGGGATGCGCGGCCACAGATAGAAGCCCGCCGGCGGGGTGGTCGATTCGAGCACCGGCACCAGTATATCGGTAACGGCGGCGAACTTTTCCCGGTACAGGCGGCGGTTTTCGACCACGTGCCGCTCATCGCTCCAGGCGCTGTGGCTGGCGGCCTGGGTAGCCGGGGGCATGGCGCAGCCATGATAGGTGCGATAGCGGAAAAAGGCCTCGATCAGCTCGGCGTCGCCGGCGACGAAGCCGGAGCGCAGGCCGGGAAGGTTGGAGCGCTTGGATAAACTGTGAAAGACCAGGCAGCGGCTGTAGTCCCGGTTGCCCAGGGCGGCGGCGGCCTGCAGCAGTCCCGCCGGCGGTTGTGTTTCGTCCAGATAGATTTCCGCGTAGCATTCGTCAGCGACGATGACGAAGTCGTGGCGTTCGGCGCGTCCGATGAGCGCCTGTAGCGCCGACAGATCGCTGACGCGGCCGGCGGGGTTGCCTGGCGAACACAGGTAGAACAGCTGACAGCGTTCCCACACGGCGTCGTCGATCGCGTCGAAATCGGGCAGGTAATCATTTTCCGCCGTCAGGTTGTAGAACGCGGGTTGCGCGCCGGCGAGTAATGCAGCGCCCTCATAGATCTGATAAAAGGGGTTTGGCATCAACACCAGCGGCGCAGATCCCCGATCGACGATGCACTGGGCGATGGCAAAAAGGGCTTCCCGGGTGCCGTTGACCGGCAACAGGTGGCGCGCCGGGTCGAGGCTGCCCGCCGGTAATTGATAGCGCCGCTGCAACCACCGGGCGATCGTCTCGCGCAAGCTTTCGCCGCCGCGTGTCGACGGATACTGTGACAGCCCTTGCAGGTGTTGCGTCAGCGTCTCGGCGACGAAGGCGGGCGCGGCATGGCGCGGTTCACCGATCGACAGACGAATGGGCGACAAGCCGCCGGGCGGCGTCACACCGGCGAACAAACTCGCCAGGCGCTCGAACGGATAGGGTTGCAGGCGGGCCAGGTCCGGATTCATGAAAACGAGCAGGATATGACAGGAAAACAGCAAGTATACGGAAACTGATGCCGGCCTCCAATCACCGATTCCTCCCGATCGCCAGTTTATTGCTCGCCGCCAGCCTCTGGGGGCTGGTGTGGTATCCGCTGCGCCTGCTCGACGCGCACGGCATCGGCGGGCTCTGGGCTTCGCTGACGAGCTATGGCGCGGCGCTGGCGCTTGGCGGCGTGTGGCTGCGGCGCAGCGGCGCCGCCTGGCGCGCCAGCCCGCTGTTGATGGCACTGATGGCGCTCGCGGTCGGCTGGTGTAACGTTTCCTTCGTGCTGGCGGTTATCGATGGCAATGTGGTGCGGGTGTTGTTGTTGTTCTATCTGTCCCCGCTGTGGGCGCTGATCCTCGGCTGGTTGCTGCTTGGCGAGCACCCCGGTCGTCAGGGTCTGGTGGTGTTTACGCTGGCGATAGCTGGGGCGGTCACTATGTTGTGGGACCCGCAAATCGGCCTGCCCTGGCCCCGGGATCGTGCCGATTGGCTGGCGGCTTCCTCCGGCATGGCCTTCGCCTTTTCCAATGTGCTGGTGCGCAAGCTGCACGCCGTTACCGTGCGCGACAAGGCGGCGGCCGATTGGCTGGGCGTGGTGCTGGTGGCCGCTGTCTGGATTCTGCTCTCTGGCGAACCGGTGCCACAGGCGCAGCCCGGCGCCTGGACGGGCGCGTTGCTGTTGGGTTGGCTGGGCTTCAGTATTATGACTGTGAGCGTGATCTATGGGGTGACACACATGCCGGTACACCGGTCCGCGGTGATTCTGTTGTTTGAGCTGGTGGTCGGCGCCTTGTCGGCGATGTTGTTGACCGACGAGCGGGTGCTGATGCAGGAATGGCTTGGCGGCCTGCTGATCGTGCTCGCCGGTTATCTGGCGGCGCACGCTCAGGTGAAAACCGCTGCATGAGCGCGCGCATCCATCACGTCAGCCTGGTGGTCGCCGATGTCGCCGCGGCACTGCGTTTCTATGTCGATCTGCTCGGGCTTGAAGTGGACCGGAGCCGACCGGAAATGGGGTTCGATGGCGCCTGGCTGAAAGTCGGCGGGCAGCAGATCCATTTGCTGCAAGTGCACAATGCCGACCCGGTGAGCGAGCGTCCGTCGCACCCGGGCCGAGACCGGCATCTGGCGCTGCAAGTGGAGAATCTGGCGACGTATCTGCAACGTCTGGAACGGGCCGGAGTCGACTTCACCCGCAGCCGCTCGGGGCGGCAGGCGGCGTTTGTGCGCGATCCGGACGGCAACGGGCTGGAACTGATCGAAGCCGCACCGTCTTAGTCGGCGTCGTCCAGCGCCTCGGTCAGGCTTGCGCGCAGATCGTTTTGTTGTTGTTCGGTGAGCGGACGGCCTTGCATGTCGGTAACGAAGAACACGTCTTCGGCCTGTGAGCCGAAAGTGGTTATTTTGGCGTTCTGCAACTGAATCGCGTTATTGAAGAATACCCGCCCGACGCGCGACAACAGACCCGGGTAATCGGTGGTGACCAATTCCACGACGGTGCGCTGGGCGATTTCATCGTGCTCGAAACCGACCCTTGTCCGCACTTTGAAATGCCGCAGCCGGCGCGGCGGAGCACGCGTCACCGCCGCGGCTTCGCCCTCGGGTTGCGCCAGCGCCTGTTCGAGCAGGGTCACGAGTTCCTGGCCCTGATAGCGATCCAATACCGGTTCGCCCGAGGCGTTAAGCACCTGATAGGTATCCACGGCATAGGCGCGCGCGGTAGTGATAATCCGCGCCTCGGTGATCGTCAGGCCCAACTGATCGAGCAGGGCGGTGGTGCGGCTGAACAGCCGGTCCATCACAGGCGTGTAAATGAACAACGCGCTGCCGCCGCGTTCCGAATGCGGTTGCAGCGCGACGCGTACCCCGTCGCTGTTGCCGGGCTCGAGGATGATTCCGGCATGCCAGACGACTTCGTCGACCTTGTGGCGTAAAAAATAATCTTCCGGCAGATCCTGCCACAGGGTTTCCAGCAGTTGCGCGTCGATGCCCTGCGCGAGAAGCAGGGCGCGCGCGGCGCTTTTGATGTCGCCAATCAGCTCTTCGCGATGCAACGGGTTTTCCAGCCCCCGCAGCAGTGCGCTACGGGTGGCGTTGTACAGCTCCTTGAGCAGCGCGTCCTTCCAGCTGTTCCATAGCGTCGGGTTGGTACCGCAGATATCGGCAACGGTCAGCAGATAAAGGAAGTCGAGGCGCGTACGCGCGCCCACCTGACAGGCAAACTCGTGGATCACCTCCGGGTCGGATATGTCGCGTCGTTGCGCCACGCTCGACATCAGCAGGTGATTCTCGACCAGCCAGGCGACCAGATTGCAGTCGTACTCACTGAAGCCGTGGCGGGCGAGGAACTCGCGCGCGTCGATGGCGCCGAGTTCGGAGTGACTGCCGCCGCGACCCTTGGCGATGTCGTGGAAAAAACCAGCCAGGTACAGAAGCTCGGGCTTCGGGATACTGTCCGCCACCCGGCTGCACAAGGGGAATTCGTGGGCGTGAGCCGGCACGGTGAAACGCCGCAGGTTGCGAACGACGAACAGCGTGTGCTCGTCCACGGTATAGGCGTGGAAGAGGTCGTGCTGCATTTGACCGACAATTGCCTGAAAAGGCGGATAATAGGCCGCCAGAATGCCGTAACGGTTCATTCGCCGCAGTTCGTGCGTGAGTCCCCTGGGTTGGCGGAATATTTCCATGAACAGGCTGCGGCAGCGGATATCGGCGCGGAACTCGTCATCTATCAAGTGCTGGTATTCGCGCAGAAGCCGTATGGTCGCCGCTCTTATCCCCTGCAATTCGGGTTGCTGTTGCAGGATCAAAAACACTTCCAGCATTGCGAAGGGATAGTGTTCGAACACGCTGTCATAAGCCACTTCGAGGAAGCCATTGCGTGCCTGAAAGCGACGGTTGATCTTCTGCGGCGCGCTGAGTTCCTCTTCGGCGTATAGTATCGCCTCCTTGAACAGCTGTAACAGCATCTCGTTGAGCAGGCTGAGTTGCCGGATGGCCAGATAATAGTCTTTCATGAACCACTCCACGGCGAGGTGGTGGGCCTCGTCGTGGTAGCCGAACTGTTTGGCCAGCGTGCGTTGGTGATCGAACAGCAGCCGGTCCTCGCGGCGTCCGGTGATCTGGTGCATGCCGAAGCGCACCCGCCACAAAAAGCGCTGACTTTCCATCAGCTCGGCGTATTCCTCATCGCTGATGAAGCCGTGGGCGATCAGTTTCCGGAGCTGATCGGAACCGAAGTGGCGCTTGAACACCCAGGCGATCATCTGGCCGTCACGCAGACCGCCGGGGCCTTCCTTGACATTGGGTTCGAGGTTATAGACCGCGTCGTCAAACCGCTTGTAACGTCGCTCCTGCTCTTCGAGCTTGGCGGCGAAAAACGCCGGGCTCGGCCACAGACTGTCCGGCCCGGTGCGCCGCCGCAACTGCTCGAACAGCGCCGCCGAGCCACACACGCGCCGCGCCTCCATCAGGTTGGTCGCCACTGTGATGTCGGCGCCGGCCTGATCGTGGCATTCCTGCAGGGTACGCACGCTGTGACCGACTTCCAGGCCGATGTCCCACAATTGCGTGAGCATGCCTTCCAGGCGGCTGCCCGAGTCCGAGTCTTCGACGCTGTCCAACAGCACCATGATATCGACGTCCGAGCCGGGGAGGAGTTCGCAACGGCCGTAGCCGCCCACGGCAACCAGGGTACCCTCGAACCCGCCCAGCCAATGCTCCCAACAGCGTGCCAGCACCTGATCGACGGCCCAGCTGCGGGCGTGGATCAGGGCGATGATGTCCTCGCCCGCAGCGAAGCGCTGCGCCAGCACTTCGCGTACCTGTTGCAGGAAGCGGCGGTATCCCTGCGGCGCGCTGTTTTTGAGCAGGCCGGTGTCGAACCACAGCGAAAAGGGTGGATCGCCCGCGTGGGCGGCACGATCATGCACGGCTGGGACGGATTCGCCGATCATCAGATGGATTCGTCCGGGCGCAGCGTCAGCACCTCGTAGCCGGAAGGAGTCACCAGCACGGTGTGTTACCATTGCGCCGAGAGGCTATGGTCCTTGGTGACCACGGTCCAGCCGTCTTTGAGCAGCTTGGTCTGGCGCCGCCCGACGTTCACCATCGGTTCGATGGTGAAGGTCATGCCGGGCTCCAGAGTCATCCCGGTTCCAGGACGGCCGTAATGCAGCACCTGCGGATCCTCGTGGAACTCCCGCCCGATGCCGTGCCCGCAGTACTCCCTGACAATGGAGTAATTGTGCGCCTCGGCATGACGTTGAATGGCATGACCGATATCGCCCAGTTGCACGCCCGGCCTCACCATCCGGATGCCCAGACACATACACTCATAGGTTACGCCGGCCAGTCGTCTGGCGATCACCGAGGGTTCGCCGACAAAAAAAATCTTGCTGGTGTCACCGTGAAAGCCATCCTTGATCACCGTGACGTCGATGTTGAGCATGTCGCCGGCCTTCAGGCGACGATCGCCGGGAATGCCGTGACAGACCTGGTGATTGAGACTGGTGCAGATCGACTTGGGGAAACCGCGGTAATTGAGGGGGGCCGGGATCGCCTGCTGCTCGTTGACGATATAGTCATGACAGATACGGTCCAGTTCGGCAGTGGTGATGCCCGGCTGGACGTGGGGCCCGATCATTTCGAGCACTTCGGCGGCGAGTCGGCCGGCGACACGCATTTTGTCGATTTCTTCGTTGGTTTTGATGCTGGCTGCCATGACGTCCCATAGCCGCCGCGGACGGCGGGCTTCAGCTGCTGATGAATGGTCCCAGAGGCCCGGCTAAGTTGCCGGAATGATTGCTGTTAGGGGTAGTGTATGGTATAAAGCGCGGCTTGTTAACTACGTGTTTCGTAAAGCCCAGGCGGTACGGAACTGAATCCACACATACGCCGACACTTGCGGCCGGGTGCCCGGAGACGGGTTGCCGCCAAGGGGCGTATGGAGGCTCAACCCTGCAATGAGGTTTATACTATGTCTACCGTAAGCATGCGCCAAATGCTTGAAGCTGGCGTGCATTTTGGGCATCAGGCCCGTTTCTGGAATCCGAAAATGGCACCCTTCATTTTCGGCGAACGCAGCAAAATCCATATCATTAATCTGGAAAAGACCCTTCCGCTTTATAATGATGCGCTGAATTTCATCGGCAAGCTGGTGGGCAACAAGGGCACCATTCTGTTTGTCGGCACCAAGCGCTCGGCGCGTGACACCATCCGTAGCGAAGCCGCCCGCTGTAAAATGCCCTATGTCAATCACCGTTGGCTGGGCGGCATGATGACCAACTTCAAGACCGTGCGCCAGTCGATCAAGCGTCTGAAAGATCTGGAAGCCATGGAACTGGACGGGACCTTCGAGAAAATGAGCAAGAAGGAAG
>JASBST010000022.1 GCA_030148775.1 Thiogranum sp. | reverse complement strand
GATCCTGGAACGGACTTTCCACGGTGATCCCGCGCTCTCCGGTCAGCGTATTCATTTCGATCACCCGTCCGGCGCCGGGGATGTTGGAAAACGGCGCGTTCATGGCGTCGGCCATCATGTAGTTGCCTTCGAGACAGACCGGCGTACCGGCGGGCGAGTCACCGGAATGGGCCATCGCGTTGCCGGCCAACAACGTCAAACCGACCGCCAGGGGACGTGCTGCAGTACTGAGACTTGTCATGGGACTGCCTCCTGCGCGAGCCGCAAGGATAACCCCGGAGGTCGCCGCGCTTCAGGTTGAAGAGAATGCGTCGTAGTGAAGGCTAAGAGATCGAACGGCGTCGGAATATTCGATATATTATTCGGCGGCGCCAACCGCTTGCCCCCGCGCCGTCGCCGAAAATCGCCGCAACTCGGCGATAAGCGCCGGTTTTGTTTGCAAATGCCTCGACGCCGGAAATATCGCCGTCGAGCGGGAAACACGGGCCTTATACATTCAACGGGGTGTAGATTCGGGGGTCGATACCTATTTATTTCAGGGGAAAGCCCACTTACCCTGGCGGGGCCATCGTGTTGGGACGGGTAAAGACCCGCGGTGATGATCTCTTACAGAAACCCATCCGCCCCGCGCTGTTGCATGGGGCGGTCAGCCGATTGCTATGTCGGGAAACCCGCTGAACACTCACCTGTCTCGCATGGCAATTGGGGCAAACCATGACTTGGAACCTGGCGCTTTAGTGGCCGCCACCAAACTCGCCGTGCCGTTGTCGCTCATCGGGACATCGGGAATAGAACGCCGGGCAAGCGCATCCACCCCTATGGCGGAGGACAACTACATGACGATAACAATTATCGGCCCGTGCGCACTAAAACTATATACAACATAGCTTTATTTTGTTTTCTTTGCATCGGCGCAAGCCCCCTTGGCGCCGCCCCGGAGGCCGCTACGGCGCCGTCTCGCCTGGTGTTCGGCTTTCTGCCCATCCTCAGCAGTGAACGCCTGGTCGAACGCTTTTTGCCGTTGGTGAACTATCTCTCGGAAAGGACCGGCATCGACATCCGCATGGAAACGGCCGCGGATTTCGCCACCTTTATCGCGCGCACCCAGAAGCGGAACCGTTACGCTATTCTGTTTACTGCGCCGCATCTTTTTTACCTGGCGCAACAACGGGGCTATCGTGCCCTGGCACGCGTCGACCTGGAAGCGATGCGCGCCGTTATCGTAGTGCCGCGCAACAGCCCTATTCGTTCGTTGCAGCAGCTGCGCGGCCACTCCATGGCCACGACCGGTCCGTTGGCGCTCTCCACGCTGCTGATCCGCGAGCGCCTGGCGCCGGCGGGACTGATGAACGACGATGCCGAGTTGCGTTGGGTCGACACGCCCAGTCATATCGCCGCGCTGCTGTCGGCCTATCGCGGCAATACCGATGCGGCGGCGGTCATGCAGCCGGTATTCCGGCGGGTCAAAACCGACCTCCGGCACAATATGCGTGTGATTGCCAGCAGCGCCGGGGTGCCGCATATTCCACTGGCGGTGGCACCCTGGTTGGATGAAGTTACCGCCCAGCGCTTACGCGATATTCTGCTGCAGATGCACCGCGATGCCGAGGGCCGCCAAGTGCTCGCCCATCTCGACTGGCCTAGCTTTGTGCCCGTTGGCGCACACGACTACGATCGCCTGCGGTCTCTGGCCGAACAAATCGAAGTACCCTGAATCATGATACCGCCGTTCAAATCATTACGCGTTCGGCTGATCGGCAGTGTCGTACTGATTGAGATCGTCATGCTCTCGCTGCTGGTATGGAGCAACATCAGCGTGATCCACCAGGCGTACGCCGAACGCTTGCGGGAGACCGCCACCGGTATGCTGGATCAGATCGCCACGACCTCGGCCGGCTATTTGCTGGAGGTCGATTACGCCTCTCTGGAGGACTATTTGGACAACTTCGTCCGACATGACAAATTGCTTTACCTGGTCGTACTGGATAGCGACCGGGTCCCCATCGTCAGCCTGGGCCGGACGCCGTCAGTGTTCCAACCAGCGGTCGATAAACACCCGCTGAACCCGCAGGACGATTCGCTCGACCTGCGGCGCGATATCCGTATAGGCAGCCAATCCATGGGCCAGGTATACGCCGGATTCTCACTGGCACCAATGCACCGTGCCATCGACGCGGCCAAGTTGCGCAATCTGGTTATCGCCGCTACAGAGATTCTGCTGTCGGCCCTGGCCACTATATTCATCGGCGTTCATCTCACCCGCCGCATCGGTCGGCTGGCGCACGCCGCGCAACAGGTCGGTTCCGGCGACTACTCCGTAGAAGTGCCGGCGGAACTCGACGACGAAGTGGGAACCACAGCGAAGGCGTTCAACCGCATGGTGAGCGAAATCTCGCAACGCACCCGCCGCCTGGAAGCCGCGCTGGCGCGCGAACGGGTTATCGAACAAACCGCGATTGACGGCATGATCACCTATGACCAGTCTACCCGTATCCTTTCCGCCAACCCCGCTATGGGCAAGCTGTTCGGCCTGCCGCAGGAAAAACTCATCGGCGCCAGGGCCCAGATATTGCTTTCACCTGCGACAAGCGCCGGCGGCGGCGTTGTCTGGACGGCGACCACCGGCGGTCAGATCGAGGTTGTCGGCCGGCGCACCAACGGCAGCGATTTCCCGCTGGAGCTGTATATCGGCCGCATAGAAATCGACGGAAAGGCGCTGTTCGCCGCCACGCTGCACGATATCACCGAACGCAAGCGCGCCGAGCACGAATGCCATACCCTGTTGCAGGGCAACCGCTATCTGATTCATAAATCGCTGGCGGTCCAGGAGGAAGAGCGCCGCCATCTGGCGCAGGAACTGCATGACGAGCTCGGACAATGTATGACGGCCATTCAGGCGGACGCCGAAAACATCGCCTCTCTTTCGGCGCAGCGTGACCAAAGAGTCTGCGACAGTGCGCGCGCCATCGTCGGCGTCTCCTCGCGCATGTACGATGTCGTGCACTCGATGATGCAGCGTCTGCGTCCCAGCGTGCTGGACAATTTCGGTCTGGTGGCCGCGATCAACGATGAACTGACAGGCTGGCGCGGCCGCTATCCGGCTGTCTCTTGCTGTTTCGAGAAACACGGCGAGCTGAATAATCTGGGTGAGCAAACCAATATATCCCTGTACCGGATCGTCCAGGAAAGCCTGACCAATATCGCCAAGCACGCGGCTGCCAGCCGGGTTCGGCTGGTCTTGTCCCGCCGGACGGACCACGTCCAGTTGCGCATCGAAGACAACGGCCGGGGCATGAAACCCGGCAAACCTGGCCACGGGCTTGGCCTTGTCGGCATGCGCGAGCGGGCCGAGGCTCTCAAGGGCCGCTTTGCCGTCACCTCCAAACCCGGGGACGGTCTGACCATCAACATCGTCATTCCGGTAAACGGCTGATGAACAGCATCAAGGTTCTGCTGGCGGATGACCACGAAGTCGTGCGCGGCGGTTTTCGCAGGCTGTTCGACAGCACCGCCGATATCGATGTGGTCGGCGAAGCCGCCAGCGGCGAACAAGCCTATAGCGCCTACCTGGAACATCAACCGACGGTGGTTGTCATGGATATCAGCATGCCAGGCTGCGGCGGCCTGGATGCCAGCCGCAGGATGCTGGCGCGCGACAGTGACGCCCGAATCCTGGTGTTCAGCGTCCACGAGAACGAACTTTTTCTGAACCGCGCCCTGGAGCTGGGCGTATTGGGTTACATCTCCAAACGCAGCGCGTCACGGGTTATGGTCGACGCCGTACGCCAGGTCGCGCAAGGCAAGGTGTATATCGGACAGGAGATGTTGCCTTTATTGATCAAGCGCCAGCGCACCGATGAGCACCAGCGGGTCGCCGAACTGACGTCGCGTGAATTCGATGTGTTCCGTCTGCGCGCCGAAGGCAAGTCGGTCAACGACATCGCCGCCCTGCTCAATGTCAGTCCCAAGACCGTCGGACACCACAGCACCAGCGTGAAGCAAAAACTGAGTGTCGGCAACTCGGCCGAACTGACCCGCCTGGCGATTCGCCTGGGACTGGTATCTCCATGAAATTACTAGGAAGATTCCCCCCATGAGGCGGCCGAAGGCCGCCGCTAGACGGAAGCTTGTTCAGCTTTTGTCCTAGTTCCGTTAAGGATTTTCCCTATACCCCGTCGCGCCCTCCCTGGTTAGGCTGAAGCCGGATCTGTCGGAAAGCAATAACTAAAGACACCAGAGGAGTTCTTATGACTACGCACACCCTTCCAAGACGGGTGGGGAAATGCGCGCTCGCAGCCGCGCTTTGCTCACTCCTCGGCGGACTTGGCGCCGCCCACGCTGATGAGAAAGTCATCACCCTGATTCAACTGCAAGACGTCCACGGAAATATCGCCCCCCACCCCGGCATCGTGCACAATCTCGACGGCAGCGAACGCGAGGTCGTCAGTGGCGGCGGGCTGGCTAAGACCAAAACGCTGATCAACGAAATCCGCGCCGACAACCCCCACAACCTGTTGCTGGCGGTCGGCGACACGGTGCACGGAACCGCGGAAGTCCTGTTTACGGTCGGTGACGCGATCATGCCGACGCTCAACAGCTTTGGCATCGACGCTTACACCCCAGGGAACTGGGAGTACGGCTACGGCCCGGCGGTGTTCCGCAACCGCTTCACCGCCACCGGCCCCAAACCCCCCTTGCCCGCCAACATCCAGGTGATGGCCGGTGCCGTGGACTGCGCCGACATACCGGTGATCAACGGGGTGACCGACCAGCCCGGCTTCTGCGTGGAGATGCCCCCCAGCCCGAGCGCGCACCGGGTCATACGCGCCAACTTCCCCAGTCTGGCGCTGAACGTTTACAACGACGCCGATACCGCTCCGCTACCGCCGGCGCTGCATAACAAGCCCCTGCTGCCCGGCTATAAGATATTCACTGTAGATGGCGTCAAAGTCGCCGTGATAGGCATTACCGCCGCCATCGTTCCGCAACAGGCCGACGTGTTCAACATCGGCCTGCGCTTTACCCAAGGTGTCGAGGAACTACCCGGTGCGATCGAACAGGTCAAGGCACAAGGTGCGACGGTGATCGTGGTGCAGTCGGAACTCGTGCTGTCGCAGAACCTGGCGATCGCGCAGCGCTTTGACGACGTCGACGTGGTGCTGTCGGCACATACCCACGAAACCACCCTCAACGCGCTGGTCGGTTCCAGGCATGGCGTCGAGCGCAAAGCGCCGAACCGGGCGCACAAGCTGAAGAAAGGCAAAACCGTGGTGGTGGAGACCACCGAGGATATGTATCTCGGCCGCCTGGATCTGATTATCGATGACGGCAAGGCGGAGAAATTCATCTGGCGGGCGATCCCCGTCGACGATAGCGTCGCCGAAGACCCGACCACGAAAATTCTCGTCGACGCCGCCGAGGCGCCGTTCAACGGTTCGACGACGGTGCGCCATACCTTCATGCCCGGCGGGTTCTGCGCCCCGGGGCCGGTACCGGACCAGGCCACACTCGAGGCCAAGTGCGGCGACACCACGCAACGCGGGCTGCAACTGACCGAAAGCCTGGACAAGGTCGTGGGCTATACCGAGGTGACGCTACACCGCGACAATGTGCTCGAAGATCAGATCAATAATTTCATCGCCGACGCATTATACAATGTCACCAACCAAGTGACCGGCGGTGGCGTGGACCTGGCCATGACAAACGGCTTTCGTTTCGGCAACCCGATATTGCCCGGCCCGATCACGCTGGGAGATCTCTACACGCAGTTCCCGATATCTCCGGCGGTCGCGATGGCGGAATTCTCCGGCCAGGTGATTCAAAACGATCTCGAACGCGTGTTGACGGCGGTGTTCGACCGCAACCCCTTCCTGCAGCGCGGTGGCTGGTATGTGGGTCTGGCAAACATGACCCAGAAAATAGATCTGCTTAACCGTCCCTACAGCAGCTCAGACCGGCGCATCATCGAAACCACCGTGGGCGGAATGAAGCTTGATCCCAGCAAGCGCTATACCTTCGCCTCCTGCTTTCCGCACGGCGACGCTCTGGATCGCATCTGCCGCACCAATGGCGGCACCAACCATCAGTTCTTCCAGCTTGCCGACCCGGACGACTACGCTAGCACGATCACGCTGACCGGCCCGCTGAACAACAGTAATATCATCAGCGGCGTGGTGGTCAAACAGATCGCTCCCGATCGTTATCTGCACCCGGTGCACGTGCTGCGGCGTTATCTGGACAGTCTGCCCGGCAATACGGTGACTGGTGCATCCATCGCCACGGGCCGGATCCAGACCGTGGACTCCACCCAGTTCGGCAATCCGCCGATTCCGGCGCCGGTTTCCGCCATCGATCCCACCCTGATCCAACCGCCGGAGGGTGCCGGACCGAGCTTTTTCAGCGGCATCAGCGGCATTGGTGTGCCGCACCACGGCGACGACGACGACTGAATACCGCTTGCAAAAGCGGGTAGCACTTGGGGCGGCCTAAGGCCGCCCTTTTTTTGCCCTCTCTAAAGCATGCGCGTGTGCAGATTGAACAGAATCCAGATCGTTCCCGCCACCATCAGAAAAACGATCAGCGCGGTAAACAGAATCAAGTGCAAATCATCACGGTGCGATTTCTGCAAATCGATATGCAGAAAGTAGCGGAAGTGAACCAGAATCTGGATCACAGCCAGCGACGCGACGACGATTCTTGTCGATTGCCCCGACAGCCCCGCGAAAGCCACCACAGCAAACGCGGCCAACGTCAACAGCAGCGCCAGCAGCAAGCCGAGCAGATAGTGACGTCGCTCGGTCACGCGTCCTTCGAGTTCGCTGGCGGGAAGTTCGTCCCCACTCATAAGCTGACTCCAAATAGATAAACGAAAGTGAAGATGCCGACCCAGACGATATCCAGCATGTGCCAGAACAGCGCCAGGCGCAGAATCCGCAGCTTTACATCAGGTATCAGTCCGAGTATCGCGATCTGGACTAACAGGACCAGCATCCAGATCAGTCCCGACGCCACGTGTATCCCGTGAGTGCCCACCAGCAGATAATAGGCGGAGAGAAAGCCGCTGCGCTGAGGTGGCGCGTGATCCTCGGTGATATAGCTGGAGAAATCGCTGATTTCCATGGCGACAAAGATCGCACCCAGCACACCGGTCGCCACTAGCCAGGCCACCAGAGCCGCCCGGTTTTCGCTGTATTTCAGCGCCAGCGACGCCATACCGAAAGTAAAACTGCTGAGCAACAGGATCAGCGTCTCGATAAACGGCATTTTCAGCGCAAAGAGCTGCGCGGGCGTGGGACCTTCGGCGACCCCGTGCAGGCTCATGGCCGCGTAAGTGGCGAACAGCAGTGCGAAGATCACCAGATCGGTCATCAGGAATATCCAGAAACCGAAAATCAGGGATTCGGCACCCTCGTTCGCCGACGTATTCCCGTCGCCAAGATTGAGGCCGACGTGACAGTATTTGCTCGCGCTCATGTCGCCGGCTCCGCGTGTCCACGATTGGACGCGCTCGATTCCTCTGTGCGCGCGACCCGCGGCGTCATTTTCACCCTATCGAGCCAGCGCTCGTGCTGTTCGCGCACGCTCGCCGCCGGGATGATCCGCTCGGTGTCGCGCACGAAGCTGCGCGCGATCACCGAGCCCCATAGCAGCAGGAAGGCCAGCAACACCAGCCACCACAAATGCCAGGTAAGGGCAAAGCCCAGCGCAGCGCCGGCCATACCCACGACCGGACCCACGGCGGAGTTCTTCGGCATGGCGATATCCTCGTAGGCGTCGGGCCGGACATAGGCGACCCCCTGGCGTTTCATTTCGCGAAAAGCGTCATTCGAACAAACCCGCGGAATGACGGCGAAGTTGTACTCCGGCGGCGGCGAACTGGTGGCCCACTCCAGGCTGTGGCCGTCCCATGGATCGCCCACCGGCACCCGATAAGCTTCGCGCCGGCGCACGCTAAGGGCGATCTGAATCAGCAAACTGACGAAACCGGCGAAAATCAGCAGCGCTCCCAGCAGGGCAATCAGCAGCAACGGACTGTAATCCGGGCGCAACCATTCAGAGGTGCGGCGCATCTCGCCCATCAGCCCCAGCGCGTAGAGGGGCATGAATGCCAGGTAAAAGCCCGTCGCCAAAAACCAGAACGAAACCTTGCCCCAGGTCTCGTTCAGGCGAAAACCGAACGCTTTCGGGAACCAGTGTTGGGTCGCGGCGATCATGCCGAACAGCAGGCCGGGGATCAGCATGTTGTGGAAGTGCGCCAC
>JASBST010000006.1 GCA_030148775.1 Thiogranum sp. | reverse complement strand
ATTCGCGCTCCTGCAAGGTTTTCATAATGGACGAGCTGACGCTGACACCACGGATATCCTCGATCTCGCCGCGGGTGATCGGCTGCCGGTAGGCGACCAGAGCCAGCGTTTCCAGCAGCGCGCGCGAATAACGCGCGGGTTTTTCCTCGGTCAGCCGCGACACCCAGGGCTCCATCGACTGCGCCACCTGAATACGAAAACCGCTGGCGACTTCCACCAGCTCAATGCCCCGTCCCGCATAGTCGGCCTGCAGCCTGGCGATGGCCTGACGGATATCGTCCAGCCCCGGTTGTTCGGCCTCGCCGAACACCGCCTGCAACTGGCTGGGATTCAGCGGTTTGCCCGAAGCCATCAACACGGATTCGAGCACCGCTTTGATTTTTTCTGCGTCCATATTCCGGATCCTGTCTCTTTAATTATCGCCGGCCGCTGCAACCGGCGGCTCGGGCTCCAGCTCGGCGCTCGAACCGGCCGCCTTGATGTAAATCGGGGCGAAGGGCTCGGACTGTACCAGCTCGATCAGCGATTCCTTGATCAATTCGAGCACCGCCAGCAGCGCCACCACCACGCCCATGCGGCCCTCCTCGCGCCGGAACAGACTGCTGAAAGCGGTGAACTGGTCGTCGCCGATCCGCTCCAGCACCATCGACATGCGCTCGCGCACCGACAAAGGTTCCATCTGGATATGGTGGTGGGAAAACATCTCCGCGCGCAACATGGCATCACGAGCGGCCAGCAGCAGTTCCTGCAAAGAGATCTGCGGCGGCTTGCGCACCACTTGCTTGTCCGGCGCTTCGAGCGTGACCGGGAACAGATCGCGCGCCACGCGCGGCAACTGGTCGATGTCCTCGGCGGCCTGTTTGTAGCGTTCGTACTCCTGCAGCCGGCGCACCAGCTCGGCGCGCGGATCGGTCTCGTCGTCCTCCTCGACCGGACGCGGCAACAGCATGCGCGATTTAATCTCCGCCAGCATGGCCGCCATCACCAGGTATTCGGCCGCCAGCTCCAGGCGCATGTCCTGCATTAATTCGATGTAGTCCATGTACTGGCGGGTGATTTCGGCGATCGGAATATCGAGCACGTCCAGGTTCTGTCGGCGGATCAGATACAACAACAAATCCAGCGGGCCTTCGAAGGCTTCGAGGAAGACTTCCAGCGCGTCCGGCGGAATGTAGAGGTCTTTGGGGAGTGTCGTCACCGCCTCGCCCTGGACGTAGGCGAAGGGCATTTCCGATTGTTGGGGCACCGACTCAGGCGGTGTAGGCGTATCTGTCATGCAATCGGCTCACGTCGGTGTTTGGGCATTGTACTCGTCGCGGCCAAGGATGAGAACCGCTGCGGGGGCATTTCTGCCGACGCGCCACCGCGGCCGCGGCGCAATCCCTGAGCCGAACGTTTTCTAGAAAATTTTTGTTAATAATTCAAACCAATTGCAGCTCGAACTTCATCTATTGTCTCTTCCGCCACATCGCGCGCGGCCTCGCCGCCCTCGCGCAGAATGTTACGCACCAGTTTCGGATCCTGGGCAAACTCCAGCGCGCGCTCGCGAATCGGCGCCAGTTCGGCGAGGATGGCGTCGATCACCGGCTGTTTACACTCCAGACAACCGATGCCCGCGGTGGTGCAACCCTCGCGCACCCATTGCTTGCGCGGCTCATCCGAATAGATCTGGTGCAGCTGGAACACCGGGCACTTGGCCGGATCGCCGGGATCGCTGCGGCGCGCCCGCGCCGGGTCGGTGGGCATGGTCCGCAGCTTCTGCTCGATATCGCCCGGGTCGTCGCGCAGGGCGATGGTGTTGCCGTAGGATTTGGACATCTTCTGCCCGTCGAGGCCGGGCATTTTCGACGCCGGCGTCAGCAACGCCTCCGGCTCCGGCAGAATGATGCGCCCGCCGCCTTCCAGATAACCCCATAGCCGCTCGCGGTCGCCCAGCGCCAGATTGCCCTGGCCGTCAAGCAGCGCGCGCGCCACCTGCAACGCCTCCTGGTCGCCCTTCTCCTGATAATCCTTGCGCAGCTTGCGATACAGCTTGGCGTTCTTCTTGCCCATCTTCTTGATCGCCGCGTCCACCTTCTCCTCGAAATCGGGCTCACGTCCGTAGAGATGATTGAAACGCCGCGCCACTTCGCGCGTCAGCTCGACATGCGCCACCTGGTCTTCGCCGACCGGCACCGAGCCGGCCTTGTAGATGAGAATGTCGGCGCTCTGCAACAAGGGGTACCCCAGGAAGCCATAGGTCGCCAGGTCGCGTTCGCGCAATTTCTCCTGCTGGTCCTTGTAGCTGGGCACGCGTTCGAGCCAGCCCAGCGGGGTGACCATCGACAGCAACAGATGCAGCTCCGCGTGCTGCGGCACCTCGGACTGGATGAACAGCTTGGCATTGGCCGGGTTCACCCCCGCGGCCAGCCAATCGATGACCATGTCCAGCACGCTGTCCTTGATCACCTTGGGCTCTTCGTAGTGTGTGGTCAGGGCGTGCCAGTCGGCGACGAAGAAATAACAGTCGTATTCGTGCTGCAGCTTGACCCAGTTCTTCAACACACCGTGGTAATGCCCCAGGTGCAACTGCCCGGTCGGGCGCATGCCCGAGAGCACGCGGTTTTTTGCTTCGCTGGACAAAGCGGATCAACTCCTCATCAGGGAAAGTAGTAGGGTTTGGAAAAGCGCCGGCTGCATACCCGCCACACCGGCATAGGCCGACATAGCCGCCTGCACCAGCGGCCACATGACCACGCCCAGGATGCCGGTGACCAGCAACAGCAGCAGTATCATGAAGCCATAGGGCTCCACGCGCGAAAAACGATAGGCATAGGGCGCGGGCAGCACGCCGGTGAGCACCCGTCCGCCGTCCAGCGGCGGCAGGGGCAGCAGATTGAGAACCATCAGGATGGTGTTAATGAAAATCCCCGCCACACCCATGAACAACAGCGGTGTCTTGAACCAGCTGCCGTCGGGCAGGACCAGCGCGAAGCGGGCGAGCAGCGCCCAACCCAGGCCCATCAGCAGGTTCGAGGCCGGGCCCGCCGCCGCCACCCAGGCCATGTCCTGCTTGGGGCGTTTGAAATTGCGCCAGTCGACCGGCACCGGCTTGGCCCAGCCGAAGACAAAACCGCCCGGCAATAGCAGCATGATCGCCGGCACCAGTAGCGTGCCGATCGGATCGATGTGCTTGATGGGATTGAGCGTCAGACGCCCCTGGAGTTGCGCGGTGTGGTCGCCGAAGTAACGCGCGATCAGACCGTGCGAGGTTTCATGGACGGTGATCGCCAGCAGTACCGGCACCAACCAGGCGGAAATTTGTTGCATCAGACTGACTTGTAACATGGCTCCAGTATACCTGCTCGGCCGCGCTTTATCCGCGCGGCGGTGTCGTCGTCAAACCAACCCCTCGACGCTGCCGCGGCCCTGGCGCAGGAGCGCGGGCACCGGCGCGGTGAGATCGACCACGCTGGTGGGCTCGACGCCGCAGTGGCCGCCGTCGAGGATCAGATCGACCTGATGCTCCAGTTTGGCGCGGATCTCGTAAGCGTCGGTCTCTGGAAAGGTCTGACCGGGAAGTATCAGGGAAGTGCTCATCAAGGGCTGATTGTGTTCCATCAACAGCGCCTGCAGGACGGCGTTGGCGGGCACGCGGATGCCGACGGTCTTGCGCTTCGGGTGCTGCAGGCGGCGCGGCACTTCGGCGGTCGCCCGGAGCAGAAAGGTGTAGGCACCGGGCGTATTGGCCTTGAGCAGACGATAAGCGGCGTTGTCTACGCGCGCATAGGTCGCGATTTCGGAAAGATCGCGACACAGCAAGGTGAAGTTGTGTTTTTTATCCAGCTGACGGATGCGCTGGATACGCTCGACCGCACTTTTGTCATCCAGATGACAGGCGATGGCATAACAGGAATCGGTCGGCAACACCACCACCCCGCCCTCGGCAATAATGTCCACGGCCTGGCGGATCAGGCGGGGTTGCGGATTGTCCGGATGGATTTCGAAAAACTGGCTCATGCCGCGCGCGGCCAGTCGGGCGCTTCCCACACCGGCCGACAGCCCGCGGGCAGCTCGCGCAGGCGTCCCAGTTCCACCCAGGGGTTGTGCGGTCCGTGATAATCCGAACCCGCCGAGGCCAACAGGTGATGCTCGCGCGACAGCGCCGCCATGTGCAGGGTATCGTCGCGTGAATGACTGCCGGAGACGACTTCGATGCCAACGCCGCCGCCTTCGCGGAATTCGCCGAGCAGCAGCGCCAGTTTGCTGCGGCTGAGCCGGTAGCGCGCCGGATGGGCGATCACCGCTAACCCGCCGGCGGCGCGTATCCACCCCAGCGCGGTTTCCAGCGAGCACCATTGCCCGCCGACATAGCCCGGCTTGCCTTTGACCAGATAGCGGCGGAAGACATCGCGCACACTGGACGCCCGCCCCTGCTCCACCAGATAGTGGGCAAAGTGCGTCCGGCTGAGAATCCGGCCCTGGCGGTGGCGGGCGGCGCCCTCCAGGGCGCCGCCGATAC
The DNA here is from genome assembly GCA_030148775.1 of Thiogranum sp. Classification (GTDB taxonomy): domain Bacteria; phylum Pseudomonadota; class Gammaproteobacteria; order DSM-19610; family DSM-19610; genus Thiogranum. The sequence continues at coordinate 3,975 of JASBST010000006.1, read as the reverse complement.
CGGCGCGTTCCAGCTTGCGGGCAATCTCCGCCGCCCGCCAGTCGCGAAACGCCAGCAGACCGTCGAGACCGGCGCGCAGGGGTTGGCATTGCGGGTCGACGTTGAGCCCGAGCACATGCAGGGTCAGGCTGTTCCAGGTCACCGAGATTTCGACGCCGGGAATCAGTCGCATAGCACCGCCCGCGGCGGCGCGCGCGGCCTCGGCGTAGCCGTCCAGGGTGTCGTGATCGGTCAGCGCCAGGACGTCGACACCGGCCTCGCGGGCGCGGGCGACCAGCTGCGCCGGTTCCAGGGTGCCGTCGGAGGCGGTAGAATGACAATGCAAATCATGACAAAACATCTCTCTCATTGTACAGGAGCGCTGGGTGACTTGCTGCACTGCGCACCTGCATGGAATCCGGTACCATTCCGCGCATGAATCTTCCCCGCCCCACCGCTGAGGCGTTCCGAAGCGGCCTGAGCCAGCCGCTGGGCGAATTGCTTGACGCCTGGCAACTACGCGTCCCGTCGGCAGAAGCCGACGCGTCGACGCCGCCGCTGCTGGTGAGCGCGTTCGAGCAATTGTTCGACGTCATGGAGCGCAGCGAATCCCGTGACGACAGCGGCGCACAGGCGCCGAGCGTGCGACCGGAAGCCATAACCGAAGTGGGTGAATATGCTCTGGAGCTGTTCGAGCAGTCCCTGCAATGGTCCAATCGCCTTGATCTTCCCGGGGTTTTTTCCGCGGTTCAGACGCATATCATCACGCTGGCCTGCTGGATCGCGCGCCAGGGCGGTCAGCTGCTGTCACTGGAAGCGGTCGTCGACGCCCTTGCCCGGCGTGCCAACAGCACCCAGGATCCCGGCGATCTGCTGCTGTTGTATCAGGCGATGGGCGACGTGCTGCAAGCCAGCGCCGTTGCGATTCAACAGGATCTGGAGAAATCCAATCCCGGCCGGCCGTGGCGGATTTTGCACCTTAACCGCGCCATTGTCGCCACCCGCACCCACCAACCGGATTTGATGGAAGAGGCCTTCGCCGATCTGACGCGGCGATTACCGGAAGACGCGGCCGGTTTTTTCAGTCAGGGCATGGAGCAGATGGACTTGTTAAACTATCCGCCGCACGTGCGCGCCGTGATGGACCGCTATTACAGAAAATGGAGTGTCAACCGTTCCCTGCACTAAAAGGGGACGCAACCGGAATCAACTACGATGAAGTTTCTTTACGATTTCTTTCCCATTCTGCTGTTCTTCGCCGCCTATAAGATATGGGACATCTATGTGGCCACGGGGGTGGCGATTGCCGCGGCGGCCGTACAGACGCTGGCCTTCTGGCTGAAGCACCGGCGCTTCGAAAAAATGCATCTGGTGACCTTCCTTCTGCTGCTGGTCTTCGGCGGCCTGACGCTGCTGCTGCGCGATCCGGTGTTCATCAAGTGGAAGCCGACGGTCATCAACTGGCTGTTCGCGGCGGTGTTCCTCGGCAGTCATTGGATCGGCGACCGGCCGCTGGTGGAGCGCATGATGAGTCACGCCATCAAGGCCGAGCGGCCGGTGTGGTTGCGCCTGAGCTGGATGTGGATCGGATTTTTCCTCGGCATCGGCCTGCTCAACCTGTATGTGGCCTATAACTACTCGGAAGACACCTGGGTCAACTTCAAACTGTTCGGCATGCTCGGCATCACGCTGGCTTTTGTCATCGCGCAGGCATTCTATTTGAGCCGCTATGTCACCGAAACGGAAACGCCGGGGAAAGAATCCTGATGTGGTACGCCTTCATCAGCGAAGACCGGCCGGAAAGCCTCGACCAACGACTGGCTGCGCGCGGCGCCCATTTGCAGCGCCTGCAGGATCTGCGCGACAGCGGCCGCCTGCTGCTGGCCGGTCCGCACCCGGCGCTCGACTGCGAGGACCCCGGCGAGGAAGGCTACACCGGCAGCCTGGTAGTGGCCGAGTTCGACTCGCTCGAGGCGGCACGCGAATGTGCCGACCAGGATCCCTATGTCAGCGCCGGCGTTTACGCCACTGTCACCGTGAAACCGTTCAAGAAGGTATTGCCCTGATGACCGCAGCCCGTATCGCCCTGATCCGCGAACGCCTGACCGAGGTGTTCGCGCCGCACAGCCTGAACATTATCGATGAAAGCCACAAGCACGTCGGCCACGCCAGCGCCGGCGGCGCCGGACATTTCGTCGTCGAGATTGTCGCCGATGCGTTTGCCGGCAAAAACCCCATTCAGCGCCACCGCCTGGTGTACGCTGCGCTGCAAGACGCCATGAATACAGAAATTCACGCCCTGAGTATCAAGGCCACGACGCCGGATGAACAAAGCCGCGCCTGAGACTCGCTAACCCACCAAAAGGAAAACCACCATGAGATTTCGTTATTTGACGCTGGCCCTCGGTCTGTCCGCCCTGCTTCTGGGCGGCTGCGATCAGCTGCAGAACGGCGGCGAGAAAGCGCCCGGCGCGACCACCACCGCGGCGAAGGACGACAGTGCGGTTGTAGCCACCGTCAACGGCACCCCGATTACCGAGGCCGTGCTGTCGATGTACGAGGAACAGATGCAGAACCGCCGCGCCGGACCGCCGATGGACCGCCAGGCGGTACTCGAAGAGGTGATCAACCTGGAACTGGCCAGTCAGGCCGGCACCAAGGAAGGCCTGGCCGACGACATGCGCACCCAGTTGCATATCGAACAACAGCGGCGCGCCGTCATCGCCACCAGCGCGATACACAACTATCTGGAATCGCACCCGATCAGCGACGAGGATCTGCACAAGCTCTACGACGAACAGGTGCCCAAGGGTAACGAATACAAGGCCCGTCACATTCTGGTGGACGATGAGGACACGGCGAAGAAGCTGATCGCCGACCTGGACAAAGGCGCCGACTTCTCGGAGCTGGCCAAGGAACACTCCACCGGCCCGTCGGGCAAGAATGGCGGCGAACTGGGCTGGTTCTCGCCCAAGCAGATGGTCGCCCCCTTCTCCGACGCCGTCGCCAAGCTGGAGAAAGGCAAGTACACCGAAGCGCCGGTGAAAACGCAATTCGGCTGGCACGTGATCATGCTCGACGATGTGCGCGAAACCACGCCGCCGTCTTTTGATCAGGTGAAACCGCAGCTGCAGGCGTTCGTGCAAAAGCAGCGCGTGCAGGAATACATCAACGGGCTGCGCGAAGCTGCCCAGATCGAGGTCAAGGAGCCACAGGCGGCCGAGAGCCCGGCCACGGAAACTCCGGCGACGGACAGTCCGGCCAGCGAGAGCCCGGCAACGGACACGACCGCGCCGGCGACGCCGGACGAGAACGCCGACTCACAACCCCCGGCGGATTCCGCGTCCGAGTAAACAGCACCCCGCCCCGCCGGCCGCGGCCGGTGGGGCGGGTGTTTCAGTTGCCCGCCTGCTGCTGATAGGCCTGCATCGCGGCGCCGACGGCCACGCCACGCTCGATGGCCGCGCCCATATCGCCCAGCACCGCCTCCAGCGCCCCCAGGCACAACAGGACATTGGCGCGGTTGCTGGCGAACCCCATCAGGCCGATGCGCCAGATTTTCCCCGCCATGGGCCCGAGACCGGCGCCGATCTCGAGGCTGTATTGCTGTAACAGACGCGCGCGCACCGCCGCGTCGTCGACACCGTCCGGAATGTTCACGGCGTTGAGCTGCGGCAACCGGCTGGCCGCGTCCACGGCAAAGGAAAGGCCCATCGCCTCCAGCCCCGCGCGCAATGCCTCATGGTTATCACGGTGGCGCTGCCAGGATTGTTCGATCCCTTCCTCGTGCAGGATCACCAGGGCTTCGTGCAGGCCGTAGAGGGCATTGATCGGCGCGGTGTGATGATAGGCGCGCTTGCCGCCGCCGCCCCAGTACCCCAGCACCAGGTTGAGATCCAGGAACCAGCTCTGCACTTTGCTCTTGCGCGCTTTCACCGCCTCGACGGCGCGTTCACTGAAGCTGACCGGCGACAGCCCCGGCGTGCAGGAAAGACA
>JASBST010000101.1 GCA_030148775.1 Thiogranum sp. | reverse complement strand
CTGGCCGAAGCCGGCTACTATGTCTTCCCTGTAGCGGTGGTCGATGCCTTCATGAAGGAAAACGGGCTGCCGGGCGCCGCGGAAATGCAGGCCGTGCCGCTGGACAAGATCCAGCAAGTCTTCGGCGCCGACGCGGTGCTCTACATCAGCATCGAGGACTGGGGTCAGAAATATGTGCTGATCTCCTCCACCACCGTGGTCAGGGCCCACGCCCGGCTGGTCGACGTCAAGACCGGCGCCACCTTGTGGGAAGGCACCGCCCAGGCCTCGGAAAGCTCCGGCGACGGCGGCGGCGGACTGGTCGGCATGCTGGTGGCCGCCGCGGTCGAGCAGGTGCTGGACACCACCTCCGGCCGGGTCCACTCACTTTGCCGCCAAGCCAACAGACAGATGGTCATGAGCCCTTATCAGGGGCTGTTGAAGGGGCCGTACAGTCCCGAGTATGCGACCGACGCGCGCGGCAGATGAGCAGCGCGCGTCCGCGCCTGAGTGAAATCCCGGCTGCATGCGCTACTGCGGCTGATGCTGGAAATGAAGCGTCCCGGGACGCACCCAGTCTCGGATTTCACTGCCTCCGCCCGGCTCTACGGTTTCGACCAAGCGCATATCGAGGCCGATAGCCGATAGCCGATAGCCGATAGCCGATAGCCGATAGCCGATGGCCGATGGCCGGTCGCAGGTCGCAGGTCGCCGCAGCCAATGATACCGCTATCACATCATGCACTCTGCCAACTCGCCGTCAGCACGGGCTCCAGCTGATTGTACAGTTCCGGTGACAGATCCAGCTCACCGCTCGCCGGCGGCGTGAAATCCGCCATCGCCTGCACCAGCTGATCGACATCGGCACTCAACAAGGTCCGGTTGTCGCCCGACTGGAAGATTTCGATCTGATTGCCGGTGCCGGCGTACCAATCGGTGATCGTCACCTGGTTGGCCGTGCCGATAACGGCGACGTTCAGATCGGTATCCAAGCGGCTGAACCAGAGCTGGTCGTGGCGAATGTCGGTGTCGAAAGACAGGCTGTCGGTGTCCACTCCGCGCCCCCGATGACGTTTCGGCGCGGCGTCGACATCGAAAATCCTGTCCTGATCGGAGCCGCGGTCGAAGTAATACAGGTCGTCGCCGATCCCCCCTTCCAGAAGGTCATTGCCCGGGCCGCCGTCGAGGCTATCGTTGCCCCCCATCCCATATAGAACATTGGCGCCCTGATTGCCGACCAGTCTGTTGTCCAGCGCGTTGCCGCTGCCGCTGACGGCAGCGCCCTGCAAGTGCAGTCCCTCCAGCTCATCGCCCAGCGTGTAGCCGTCGATAAAACTCAGCACCTGATCATAGCCCTCGCCGGCACCTTCGATGATGCTGTCGCCGCTATCGTCCACCCGATAGCTGTCATCACCCGCACCGCCTATCAAGCGATCCGCGCCGGTGCCGCCATCCAGCTCGTCGTCACCGGCGCCACCATACAATTCGTCGATTCCCGCGCCCCCGCGGATGACATCGTCTCCGTCCCCGCCGTAGAGCCGGTTGCCGCCATCGTTTCCGCTCAGCCTGTTGTCCAGTCCGTTACCGTAGCCTTGCACGGTCGCGGACCCGGACAACTCCAGGTTTTCGACGTTGGCTCCCAGGGTATAGCCGTCCAGCGACGTGCGCACGGTATCGATGCCTTCGCCCACCCGCTCGGTGACCCGATCGCCGACGTTGTCGACGACATAGGTATCGTCACCGAGACCGCCTGTCATCGCATCCGCCCCCACCCCGCCGTCCAGCAGGTCGCCACCGCCGCCGCCATCCAGCGTGTCATCGCCTGCGAGACCGTAGAGGGCATTAGCGCTTTCGTTCCCGATAAGCTGGTTGCCCAAAGTGTTTCCGGTGCCGCTTACCGCCTTGGCCTGCAAGGTCAGACGTTCGACAAAATCGCCCAGGGTGTAGGTGTCGGCGGAACTGCGCGCTTCATCATCACCGCCGCCGGCCTGTTCCAGAATCACGTCGGCGGCATCGTCCACCCGATAAATGTCGTCGCCCGGACCGCCGACGAGCTTGTCAGCGCCGGTGCCGCCGTCCAGGTAGTCCGCACCGGCGCCACCGAGGATAACGTCCTGGCCGCCGCCGCCAAACAGCCGATTGCCGCCGTCGGTGCCCGTCAACCGGTTGTCGAGGGCGTTACCGTAAGCCTGAGCGGCGCCCGACCCCGTCAATTCCAGATTCTCGATCTGGGTCCCCAGCGCATAGCTGTCAAGCGACGTGCGCACGGTATCGATACCTTCGCCCGCCAACTCGGTAACCACATCGCCGGCGTTGTCCACCACATAACGGTCGTCACCGGGTCCGCCCGCCAGGCTGTCCGCCCCTGTCCCCCCGTCCAGCAGATCGTCGCCCGCTTCGCCGATAAGGGTATCGTCACCCGCCGAGCCTGTGATGACGTCGTCGCCTGCACTGCCGATAAGGGTATCGTTGCCCGAGGTACCGGCGAGCAGGTGCGGATCGAACGAAGGCGCCGGCGGCGCCAGTGCCATCATCGCCTGCATCGACAGCACCGTACCGTCGGCGAAACGAAACTGCTCCACCCCGATACCGAGGTCCCGGCTGATTTCCTTGATATAGACGTCGTCCGGGACGCCGTCGGGGTACTGGTCCTGCAAAGCGGCAATAGGATCCAGCGTGTGTGGAATAACGACCCGCACCTGGTGACCGTTCGGCAACCGCATGTCCAAGGTTGTATGCAGGGATTCCTTCTCACGCCATGACGATCGACCGGAATCCGGCAACGCCGTGTCCGGGACGAGCTGCCCCCAGCTCAATTGCAGGTCCTCCACCGCGATGCCGGCACCGAACTCCACCGTATCCCTGGCGATCAGACCGGCGGCATAGAGGGGCGCAAGCCCGGCATAATCGTTTCTGCCGATCATCGGCGGCAGGGAAGGCAGCGACCCGTCCAGGAAACGCGAATACCAGTCCGGGAGGCCGACGGATTCGTAATACCAATCGGTGTACGGGGTCCGGTACTGCCGGCCGACCTCTTCGTCGATCCACAAAGGCATGGTGGCGGAATCGGCAATGATATCGACGCCGGCGCCCTCGGCGAGCACCAGATAGGTGTCCGCGTCGGCCTTGCCGTCGAGATAGTCCGACCCGCTGCCGCCGTTGAGTCTGTCCTGCCGGTTGCCGCCGAGTAGCGTGTCGTCGCCGGCATTGCCGTAAAGGAAGGTACCGCCGTCCCTGAACCAGGCATTGTCGCCGCCGAGCACGACATCGTCTCCGGCGCCGGCGTCGACCAGTGAATAGCCCCAGGTCTGGATACTGTTGTCGGCGCCGCCGGCGGTTATCTCTTCGAGCAGGGTCTGCGACTCGCGCCGATACTGACTGTAGCCGACCTCCTGGTAGCTGAACCCGCCGACGGCGCTCGCGCTGCCGCTGGCAGCGGCATCGTATACCCAGTAGCCGACGCGCTGCGTGCGGCCGGCGGCATCGACATAGTCATCGGCGGCCAGGTTGTCGCCAGCGCCCACATCCAGGGTAGCGCCCCGCACCTCCACCACCGCGCCGCCGGCGGGAATGCGGAAACCCGAAAGAGAACCGCTCGGCACGAAGCTGCCGGCCCCCGCAAGGCCGCCCAGCGTCACCTGGCCGGCGGGCGCACTGAGCTGCGCGCGCTGTGTCGTCGTCTGCGACACCAGCGTCGACTGCGAACTGAAATCGGGCGACTGGCGCTCGATCCGCGCAGCGTCGCTGTTCAACTGCGCCACCCCGAAGCCAACCCTGTTGTCCCATAGCGTCACGCCGCTACCCGTGACCAACGTCTCGACCTGCTGTAACGTCCCTTCCCCGGTCACCCGCCAGCCGGTTTCGAGCAACGGCTGGTACACCGCCGAGCGGACAGCGTCCTTGAAATCCGCCATCGCCTCGGCCAGGGAGCCCACGCCGGGCGGGTTGCCGATCAAGCCGCTCAAGGCAATCCTGTCGCCCGCGGCCGTCTCCAACTGCCAGGCGCCGGCAGTCGAGGCGTAATCCTGGACGCGCAGTCCGTCCCGGGTGCCGTCAAGCTGCAAGCGCAGATCGTTGCCCTCCTGCCAGAGTGTCAAATCGTCCGCGCCAAGGCCGGGGTCTAGCACCAGCACATTGGCGCCGTTGTCACCATCGACAATCGTATCCAGCCCCATGCCCCAACGCAGCACATAGCGATCAACCCCCTCGCCGCCCCGTAAACGATCGTCACCGAGACCGCCATCCAGGATATCCGCGCCGAGGCCGCCTTCGAGGCTGTCCGCGCCGGGACCGCCCTCCAGCCGGTCGTCGCCGTCGCCGCCAAACAACCGATCGTCGCCGCCCAGTCCGGCCAGGTCGTCGGGCTGGGCACTGCCGTGGATGACATCGGCCGTGGCGCTGCCCTGGATCGACAAGGGAAGCGGCGCGTTGCCGGTCAACTCGGCCAGCGACTGCGCCGTTCCGTCGTCGAAACGGAACTGCGCAATCGCACCGGCCTGGCCGTTTTTGATCAGCAGACTGTCACCGGCGGCACTGTAATCGACTTTCAGATAATAACTGCCGTCGTCGCCGCGTAGCCGCCGCAGCTCCAGGTCCGCGGCGGTGACGCCGCCGGCAAAGGCCACGGCGTTGAACCCCTGCGGATCGACAATCAGATCCGCGCCATCGCCGGGGGCGGCCATGTAAACATCGTCGCCGCTGCCCCCGTAAAGACTGTCATTGCCCGCACCGGCCCACAAGGTATCGTTACCCGCATCCCCGAACAGCCGGTCCACGCCCGCGCCTCCGCGAAGGTCGTCGTCGCCGCCCATGCCGAGCAGGACATCGTCGCCGGACTGCCCATCCAACAAGTTGGCGGCCGCGTTGCCCTGCGCCAGATTGTCCAGCCCGTTGCCGATACCGGCACTGGCGCCGCTGCCGGTCAGCACGAGGTTTTCGACGTTGGCGTCCAGCGTCCGGCTGCTCGCCGCCTCCACGGTATCGATACCCGCGGCCGCGGCTTCCTGCACCCGATCGTCCGGTGTGTCGACCACATAGGTATCGTCGCCGGCGCCGCCGATCAGCGTATCCCGCCCCGCGCCGCCGTCCAGTCGGTCGTCGCCGCTGCCGCCCTCCAGGCGGTCGTCACCTCCCTGCCCGAACAACGCGTCGTTGCCGTCGGCGGCCAGCGCGGAACCGCCGCGCAGGACGTCGGCCTGATCGCTGCCATAGATAGTGTCGTCACTGCTGGTACCGGAAACGTCGATAGCGGGCGAGAACCGCATCAGCCCGGCCTGGGTCAGGGTACGGCCGCCGAACTCGTAGGTCCGTTGCGCCGCGAGATAGCCGTTGTGCAGGCGCAGGCTGTCGGCGCCGTAATCCAGGCGCAGGATCTGCAGGTCGTTGGCGTCCGTGACCTGGCTGATCTCAACCGAACTGAAATCGATGCCGGCAAAAGAAAGCCGGCCGGCGCGGTCTTGCAACGTCACCACATCCTGGCCGTCACCCGCGCGAATGACCACCGTATCCAGCGCGTCGGCATGAAGAATGTCATCGCCCGTCCCGCCGTCCAGCACATCCGCGCCTTCCTCACCGAACAGCTTGTCGATCCCCGCGCCGCCTTCCAACAGATCGTCACCCGTTCCGCCGACCAGCACGTCGTTACCCGCACCGCCGGCAAGCAAGTCGGCGCCATCCTGCCCAAGGAGGAGATCGTCGCCCGCCTCGCCGTCGAGGTTGTCGTTACCGGCATTGCCCTGCAATTCGTCGTCACCGTCGCCGCCGAACAGCAGATCGGCGTCGGCGCCGCCGAACAGCCGGTCGTTGCCGCTGCCGCCGTCGAGCAGATCCTGTCCCTGGCCACCCTGCAACTCATCGTCGCCCGCCTGGCCGTACAGCGCATCGTCGCCGTCGTACGCCGTCGGATTGGCATCGCCCCAATCACCGATCAGAACATCGGCCTGCGATCCGCCGTACAACAGGTCGTCGCCATACCCGCCGGTCAACCGGTCGGCGCCAGCGCCACCGACCAGCGTGTCGCGACCGTCCAGATTAGACGCCAGCCCCGCCAACGGACCGGTGCGGGTGTCGCCTTCCAGGGCGTCCGCGCCGGCGCCGCCGTTTAGATAATCATCGCCCGGCCCGCCGACAAGCAGGTCGTTGTTCTGCTCGCCGTACAACTGATCGTCGCCGCCATCGCCGAACAGGGCGTCGTCGCCATCGCCACCGAACAGCTGATCAGCCTGATCGCTCAAAGTCTCGCCCAGATCGTCCGGAAACGCCTGATTCAGATAACCGGTGCCGACGGCGCTCAGATAAACGCCGTCGTACGTCGACGTGATCGACCAGGCCCTCGGATCGGGCTCGAAGCCGAACAGGCCTTCCTCGCGCCTGAGGTGAATGCGACTGTCGCCGTGCAGCACATCGTTGCCCGCCCCGCCGAACAGCTTGTCGGCGCCGTTGTTGCCGGCCAGCAGATCGTCGCTACCGCCGCCATCCAGGATGTCGCTGCCCTGCTCACCGGCAATAAAATCCCCCTGGTCCTCGCCCCATAGGCGGTCGTCACCGGTCCCGCCCATGATGACGTCGCGACCGGCTCCGCCATACATCCTGTCGTTGCCGTCACCGGCCTGCAGGCTACCGAGCAGCACGTCCTCGCCCGCGCCGCCGTAGATCAGGTCCTGCCCGCCGCCACCGGCAATATCATCGTCACCATCCAGACCTTCGATCCGGTCGTTGTCCGCGCCGCCTTCGAGTTGTTTGCCGGCCGTGCGACCTTTGATCACCAACCGGTCGTCCCGGTTCTTCCCGATAATCGTGTTGGTGATTTCACTATCGCCTTCATCCAGAATCGTCAACGAAACGCCTTGCGACGCCGCGCCGGACCCGGTCGTCGAGCGTCCGAGCGGTGTGAACCGGAACTCCCCCAGCACATTGTCGGCCAGGTCCTCATCCTTCAACGCCACCAACGTCAGCGTCGCGCTGGACTGACCGGGGCCGATCACGAACTCAAAGTGGTCGATCTCCTGTTCCGGCGGCTGCGCGTCGCTCAGCGGGTCGTCGACAAACACCGGGTTCAGACCGCCGGCAATAAATCCCTGCAACTCCCCACTGAACAGATCGAACGCGGCATCCGGCAGGTCCACCCGGATGACCTGGCTCTCCCGCTCCAGCGCGTGTTGCAGATTGATGGTGATGTCCAGAATGTTGCCGCCATCGGCTTCGGACCACTGCTCGTTACTCAGCTCGATCGAAACGATGTCCTGGACGGATTGTTTGACTTTATCCTGTGCCTTGATCAGATCGCTCAGAATGGCTGTGTTCTCCGCCACCTGGGGCTGGCTTTTGAGGTTCTCCAGATTCGTGACCAACTGTTCCGCCACCTGTTGACTAAGCGGCTGCTCGCGGGTGAACAATCCCTTGACCGCTTCCAGCAACCCCCGGCTTTCCCCCTGATACTCTTCGACGCCATTCTCCAGGAACTCCGCCGTCAGCGCCTGCAACAGCCGACCGCCTTCGGATTCCTGCTTGAAGTATTCGTAGATCGCCGAAATCCGGTGACCCGCCAACTGGCTCTGCGCCAGCGCCACCATCATCGCCGCCGGCGCTGGCGCGATCGCCATCGCCGTCATCAGCGCGACGACGTTGAGATCGTCCCCCTGCAAATCGATCGACGGCGGGGTGGTTCCGATCCGGCTCCCGACCGATGAGAATAGGCTGTTGGTGATGACATAATTGGTCAACGCACCCACCCTGCCGAAACTCAGACCATTGTCCGACAAGAACGTGTCGAACTGACTATTGTCCGTCAACTGCCCCGCACCCGGCGCATCAAAGGTGACACCGCCCCAACCGAACGCGTCCGCCGCCAACTGCGCCAGCGCACCGCCTAATGAGTGGCCGGTTACGGAAATACTCGCGCCTGGCGGAAGCAGGTCGCTATCCCTAATCTGCAACGCGAACTTCAGCGCATCAAGAAACTGTTCATGCGCCCCGTCAACAGCTAGCGCGGCGTCAGCAGCAATATCCCCAAGATCAGACGCCCCTTCGGTGCCGCGATAGACAATGACTACTTCGTTCGTACCGCTCTTTCTTAGCCCCTGTGCAAAAAATCCGCTCTTGAGCGTTGGATCGCTTCCATCGAACAACTCCCATCCATTGGGGATGCTTCCGCCGTATACTTCCATACTCAGTTGTGCATACTCTTCCTTTGAAACCATGACATCTCTCCTTGGCAGTCAACCTGTCGATTCCGTTTCGCAATCCCCACCTACGCCCTTACTCTTTTAAAACATCCCCGAACTCTCTGGCGGAGGGGTCTCGATTTTCCCGATCCCAGTCCCGGTACAACCTTTTCATAAAAGACTCCGGCAATACAACTTTATGCAGAACTTTATAGTTATACCCTGTCCATTCCTGATCCTTACGAAACTCCACCCACGCTGCCTTGTTCGGCGGCGTCCAACAGCCAATAGAAAACGAGGTGAATACAATGCCCGGATACAATAATTTATTGTACTGAACAAGCCCGATAGTACGACCTCCGACTTCATTCTCGCCCAAATATACCAGTGGTTTTCTTGCATTCGACCCAGGATGCGCAATACCCATCGCCAGACTTCTATAATAGATATCGCTTTCAGACTGAGGAATCAAATACTTCGGCGAGGCTGGCGATTTATAGCGAATGCCTACTTCGCGCTCATCCACCCACGGAAGCTTTGCGTCACTGGAAAGATATACGTCCAATAGACAGCGTCTTATCGGTATCCGCGCGGAGGGGCCTTTGTGCGGCAATAACAGCCCCCCCGAAGCCGTCTCTACACGAAACGCCACCGCATAAGCACCTTTCAGGCCTTCATCAACCCACTTGTCGGGCATGCCGAAACGCTCGGAGAACGCCTTGGTATAAACCCAGACGTTGATATCCTCGTGGTAGGCACTGCCTTTCTTATCAGTAAATTCGTCTTCATACGTGACTGCGCCTACCGTCGATACCAGCAACAATCCGAATAGCCCCGCCATTCTTTTCATAATCGCTAACCTCAATACACCAATGACTACTTCGTTACCGGGTGTTACCACCGTATACCTCCCTCGGACGGAGTACAGAGAACTCCTCCGCACCTCAACTAGCGCTCTCCCAGACTCTCATGCTTGTATCTCAACAACGGGCTCAACACGAATTCGATGAGTCTTCGCGTGCCGGTTTTGACCTCGACCGTCACCGCCATCCCGGGTGTCAGGTTGACCCGCTTTTGGCCGACGCGGATGGTAGATGTGCGCATCAGCACCCGGCCAGCATAGACAAGCCCCTTTTGCTCGTCCGTGACGGCATCGTTGGAAACGTCGATCACTTTGGCGTCGATGGTGCCGTATTTGGTGAACGGGAAGGTTTCGATTTTCACCTCCGCCGCCTGACCTTCGCTGACAAAGCCGATGTCTCGGTTGAGGATCCAGGCCTCCACTTCCAGCGATTCGCCGTCCGGGACGATTTTCAGCAGCGCTTGTGCCGGCGTGACCACCCCGCCGATGGTATGGACCGCCAACTGTTGGACGACCCCGGTAACCGGCGCGACCAGATGTTGCAGATGGGTACGCTGGGTGGCTTTTATCCGCTCCTGCGTCAATTGTTCGATGCGGCGTTCGGTTTCGGAGAGACGGGTGAGCAGGGTGCGCTTGAATTCGGCCTCCCGGGCACGGCGCTGTTGGCGCGCCTCGTCGATGGCGGCGGCCACCTGGACGACGCGGTCCTTCAGTACCGCCAGTTCCTGCTGCTGTTCGATGCGCTCCTCCTCCAGCTCGAGCCAGTGTTGCCGGGCGCCCATTTTTTTCGCCACCAGATCCTTCAGGGCGTCGGCGCGGCGGGTGATCAGCGGCAGCGTGCCCGCGAGCTTTTTCACTTCGTGGCCGGTGGCGGCGAACTCCGCCCGCCGGCTTTCGATGCTTTTGTCCAAAGCCGCCAGGCGCGCCTGTTGTTCCGACCATTCACTGGCGAGCATCTGGCGGTGTAATCGCACCGCATTGGCGCCGACCCGTTCGGCCAGCGGGGGCGGCAATGCGAGCCGTATTCCGATATCACTGTGCTGTGCAGTATCAGTGCCGGCCTCCTCGGTCATTGCGTGCAAGCGTCGATAGCGCGCTTCGTCAAGACGGGCGGCGATCAGGTCCTTCTCGATACGCCCCAGATCCGCCTGGGACGCGGTCGGGTCCAGATCAACCAGCGGATCGCCGGCCTCCACCCGCTCTCCCTCGCGTACGTGGATCGCACGGACCACGCCGATTTCCATCGGCTGAATCACTTTGACGCGACCGCTGGGAATGATCTTCCCCTGAGCCGTGGCGACGATATCGATGTTCCCGACCGTCGCCCAGACGACTGCGAGCACAAAGAACAGCATCACTGACCAGACAATCGCGCGTCCGGCGGGCGACGGCGGTTTTTCCATGACCTCCAGTGCCGCCGGCAGGAATTCGGTTTCCTGGCGCACCGCTAGCGCCCCACCGTCTGGATGCCGTGGCCGTTTTGCAGGGCATGGAGGCGAGCGTAAGGTCCGGCCCGGCCGAGCAGTTCGTCGTGTTTTCCCTGCTCGACGATCCGGCCTTCGTCCATCACGACTATACGGTGCGCGCCACGCACCGTGGACAGGCGGTGGGCGATAATGATGACGGTTCGGCCTTTGCAGATGGCATTCATGTTGTTCTGGATGATACGTTCGGACTCGTAATCCAGCGCGCTGGTGGCTTCGTCGAAAATCAGAATGCGCGGGTTGGTGATCAGCGCCCGCGCGATGGCGATGCGTTGGCGTTGACCGCCGGACAGGGTGGCGCCGTGCTCGCCCACCAGGGTGTCATAGCCCGCCGGCATTTCCAGGATGAACTCGTGGGCGCCGGCCAGCCTGGCGGCTTGGATGACGGCCTGCATCGGGATACCGGGGTCGCTCAGGGCGATGTTCTCGCGCACCGAGCGGTTGAACAGGATGTTGTCCTGCAACACCACCCCGATACGGCGACGCAACCAGGTGGTGTCGACCTGGGCGATATCCACCCCGTCGATCAGGACGCGCCCGCGCTCGGCCACATACAGCCGCTGCACCAACCGGGTCAGTGTGCTTTTCCCGGAGCCCGAGCGCCCCACGATGCCGACCACCTCACCGGCGCCGATATCCAATGAGATGTCGCGCAACACTTCCTGGCCTTCGCTGCGGTAGCGGAACCGCACCTGGTCGAAGCGGATACGGCCATCGATGCCCGGCAGCGACAGCCGCGACTGGCTGTAACCGGGCTCCGCGGGCGTGTTGAGAATGTCCCCGAGCCGCTGAATCGACACACCGGCCTGCTGGAAGTCCTGCCATAGCTGCACCAGCCGCAGCACCGGAGCGCTGACCCGTGCGGCCAGCATATTGAAGGCGATCAGTTGACCGACGCTGATCTCGCCCTGGATCACCGCCCGCGCGCCGACCCAGAGTATCAGGACGATCACGACTTTGTTGATCAGTCCGGCGACCTGGCTGGCGATATTGCCCAGATTGGCGGCTTTGAAGCTGGCGTTCACATAGCCCGCCAGCTGTTCTTCCCAGCGGTTATGCATCTGCGGCTCGACGGCCATCGCCTTGAGGGTTTCCACGGCGTTGACCGACTCGACCAGAAACGCCTGGTTTTCCGCCCCGCGGTTGAACTTCTCGTTGACGCGGGCGCGCAGAATCGGCGTCACCAACAGCGACAGCAGCACATACGCCGGTATGGACGCCATGACGATGTAGGTCAGTAACGGGCTGTAGTAGTACATCAGCGCCAGAAAGACAAAGGTGAAAAGCAGATCTATGACCAGTGTCAGCGCCGAACCGGTGATGAAGTTGCGCACATTTTCCAGCTCCCGCACCCGCGCGACCGAGTCCCCCACCCGGCGGGCGCCGAAATAGCTCATCGGCAGACTCAGCAGATGGCGATACAGTTTGGCGCCCAGCTCGACATCCACCCGGTTGGTGGTGTGCGAGAACACATAGGTGCGCAGGCCACCGAGCAGGACTTCGAAGACCGACACCACAATCAGTCCGACGGCCAGAACGTCCAGCGTGGTCAGACCCTTGTGCACCAGCACCTTGTCGATTACGACCTGGAAGAACAAGGGGGTGATCAGGGCGAACAGTTGCAGGAAAAACGACGCCAGCAGCACTTCGGCGAACAGCTTGCGGTATTTGATCAGCGCCGGGACGAACCAGCGCAAGCCAAAGCGCGTGTTCCCATCGGCCAATCGGGCGCGGCGCGTGAGCAGAATCAGAGAGCCGCTCCAGGCCGGTACAAAAACCTCACGCGGGAGCGTCAGTGGGCGGCTTTCCAGGGGGTCCTGCACCAGTACCCGTTCGGCGTCGGCGCTGGCGATCACCACCCAGTGGCCGTCCCGATGCCGGGCGAGCGCCGGTAGCGGCGTCTGCTCCAGTTTGCGCCAATCACTGGCGACGTGACGCGCCTTGAGTCCGAGGTGACGGGCGGCGCGCACCAGATCGCCTGCGTCAACAGGCTTGTGCGACTGGCCGAATTGATGCCGAAGCTGGCCGGCGTCGGCGGCCACGCCCAGAAAGCGCGCCACCAGCACCAGACAGCTCAGGCCGGTATCCGCTCGCTGCTCGGCTGAAACAGTATGGGGCATCCCTGTCCGCTCGATAGTTGCGTGATCTGTGGCGCCTGTTCAATCCATGCCGAGGCACCGGTTCGACTCGAAACTACCACAGCCGATCGCAGGAATTCAATTATCGGACGCCTGTAGCAGACACGACGACATACAGCGCACGCACCGATACGGGTTTTCCCCTACCGCAGAGACGACGCGCAAAAAAGAGCCCCGCTTATAGCGGGGCTCTGCTCGACAGTCGCGTCGAGTCGCGCGGATCAGTCGTCGCGGGAACGACGCACCTGTCCACTCGCCGGATCCAGGAACAGGCGCCGGCTGTGTCCCTCGCGATCGCCGTGGTTGCCACCGAAGTCGAACATGCCGTCGAGCGACCCGGCGAGCCGGTCGAAGGAATCCGTGCCGATGCGGCCCAGGTTCCAGTTGTCCTCGACGAACCGCAGGATGGAAGACTGGTCGGTGACGCTGTGGTCGACGTAGTTGCGCTTGGCCCAGGGCGAGACCACCAGCAACGGCAGGCGCGGACCGTAGCCGCAACGGTCCTGATGTTCGCCGTCGCCGGCGACGCCGCAGCTGCCGTCGAAGAGGGCGTCGTGCGCGCCGTCGCTGGATTGTTGCACAATCGGCGGCATCACGTGGTCATACCAGCCGTCGGAATCGTCATAGGCGATGATCACGGCCGTGCTGTTCCAGTCGCGCGATTTCTGCAGGCGGTTAATGGTGTTGACGACGAAGGTCTGCTCGTCCAGCGGATCGGAATAGGCCGCGTGGCCGTCCTGATAGGCCGGCGCCTTGAGGAAGCTGACCGCGGGCAGGTTGCCGGCGGCGAGCGCGTCCCAGAAGTCGCTCAGATCGTACTGATGATTGGCCTGGTCGGTGTTGCCGATCATGGCCACCGAGGATGGCGGCAGATGGTGCGGATTCGAGGTGGACTTGTAGTACTGGAACGGTTCGTGGTGCGGGATGTAGTCGGTCACCATGACGCCGCCGATGTTGGCGCTGCGCGCGCCACAGATCGCCTTGCCGTTGGCGTCCCGGCCGCTGGGACGGAAACCGCCTTCGAACCAGCCCCAGGTGATGCCCCTGGCATTGAGCAGATCGCCGACGTTCTTATTGCTGTCGATCATGGCGACGGTCGGGTACTTGGTGGTCGAGCAATCGTCATAGGTCGGATCCGGATCGTTGATGATGGTGCCGACCCCGTTGGCGTCGGTGCTGACCGCGCCATAGGTATCGGTCGCCGGCTCGGTCGACAGCGCGCCCCAGGTCTGCCCCGAGATCAGATTCAACGCACCCGGTGTGGACGGACCGAAGGTGGTGTTATAGGAATTGTCGCTCATGGCGAAGTGCTGGGCATAGTTCCACAGCGCGGTCACGGTGTTGCCGTCGTAATAGCCCATCACCAGGTTGTCCCTGCTGACCAGCGGCGCCGCGCAGGTGTCGCGCGTGGTGTGCTCGATAAACTTATCCATCAGCCCGCCGTTGAAGGCGGCCTGTTCATCGCCATAGTGGTGATCCTGATCGCAGGTCAGCGCCTCGGCGCGCCCCAGACGAAACGGATTGGCGCTGTTGGGGTTGTGGTGCAGCAGGGCCTCGTTGAGACCATTGACCTGCGGCGTGCCTTTACGCGCGACAAAACGCGGTTCACCGGTGGGATTCAGGGCATTGGGATAGGTGGCGAAGTAATGATCGAAGGATACGTTTTCCTGGAAAATCACCACCAGGTGTTTGATCGGCGTCCGGGTATGACGGTGGGTACCGGCGACGGCGGCAGGCGCCAGGGCGCTGCAACCCGCGGCGATACCCAGTGCCACACCGGCGGCGACGAGAGATTGTTTGAACATCGAGGCTTCTCTCCAAAAGAGGTTAGTCGGAAGCCCGACGGTAATTCATGCTTTGTGACTTTCTCGTTTGGTGGAGATGAAATTATTATGACGTCGCGCAACACACACCACCCGCTAACGCGGTCTTAACGGCTGGCCTGCGCGCGGCGCGCGGTTCGTTTGCGCCACCAGACCCGCATGCCGGTGATGTACAGAATCAGCGGCGTGAAACCGGTCAGGAATACCAGCATCCGCCCGGCCGGGCCGAACGCTTCGCCATTGTGCAGCGGGAACAACCAGGCAAACACGGCATCACCACCCGGCAGGCTCTTCGGCTCCCGGACGGCCAGTATGTCGCCGTTGCGTGGATCGATCCAAATCCGGGTGCTGCCGCTGGTCTTCCCGACCTCACCGGGCTGGCGCATGATGAGGCGATAGACACCGCCGGCGGAAGCGGGAGGATAGATGCGTTGCAATTGCGCGCGCGGAAATAGATCGGCGGCGATACGGCCGACCGCGTCTATATCCAGCCGTTGCCCGCCGCTGTCCCCGCCCACCGTCGCCGGTACCGGTGCCGCGAAAGGCAGGACCACGCCGACGATCGCTTTCACGGATTGGGGGAAGATCATGGAGATCCCGGAAAACGCAATCACGACCAGAACCGGCGCGGCGCAGGCGCCGAGCGTGATGTGCCAACGGTAGGCGCAACGGCGGCGGTTGACGGCACGCCTGAAGCCCGATACCCGGAACAGTCTGGCGCGCCTTGGCCACCACAACGTCAGGCCCGCGATCACCGACACCAACAGCGACATCCCCGCAACCCCGATCAGGGTCTTGCCCGCATCACCCAGGAACAATGTATGATGCAGTTGATATAAAAAGCTCATCAGATAACCGCCCCAGCGCCGTTGCCCCAACACTTCCGCGGTGAACGGATCGACCCACACATCGAGCAGCATCTCCCCCTCCTGACGCGGCACGGCGAAGCGCGCTTTCATGGCCGCCCGGGGGTGGCGGGGTAAATGCAGACGCGTCAGTTTGGCCGTCTCCGGCTCGCGCGCCCGCGCGGCGGCAACGATCTCGGTCAGCGGCGCGTATTCAGCGCCGCGCTCCACAGTCAACAGCGCGGGGTTGAGGTATTCATCGATCGCCTGGTAAAACACCAGCGTGCTGCCGCTGAGCCCGCTGAACACGAACACCATGCCGAACGCCAGCGCGAGATAAAGGTGCAGCTTGCGCCAGGCCAGATCCAGGGCGCGCCCGGCGCCTGCGCGCGCGGCTGTGCGGCTCGACGCCACGGTCAGCTCTTGAAGCCGGCCAGATGGGCCTTGAAGGCCCGGAAGGCGACCGCGCGATCGTCGCCCAGCAGAAAAGCGTTCACACCGTTGCGCCGCCACTGGCCGAGTTGCTCCGGGGCGCGCGGCACGGCGCAGAAAGGCACGCCCTGACGTTGGCAGGCGCGGGCGACGGTTTGAATGGCGGCCTGCACCGTGGGATGTTGATGTTGTCCCGGCAGCCCGTAGGACTGGGACAGATCCACCGCGCCCTCCAGCACCATGTCGATCCCCGGCACGCTGACGATGTCGTCGATCGCCTCGACGCCGGCCTGGTCCTCTATCATCGCCACCAGCAGAATTTCGCGGTTGGCCTGTTGCAAATAACCGATCAGATCGATACTGCCGAAACCCGTGGTCCGACCGCCGCTGATGCCGCGCCGCCCCTGCGGGTGATAACGCCCGGCGCGCACGATCGCTTCGGCCTCGGCCCGGCTACGCACATGCGGCACCACCACTCACTGAGCCCCGCAATCCAGGGCGCGCAGAATCGGTTCGGGCGCCGCGCCCGGCACCCGCACCAACGGCGTGATAGCGGCACACTCGGCGGCGCGCACGGCATTTTCCAGCGTCTCGGGGTTCAGGCTGACGTGTTCCATGTCGAGAATGACAAAGTCGTAGCCGGCGTAACCCAGCATCTCCACCAACAGGGGGGACGGTACCGAACTGAGCAGACCATAGGCGGCCTCGCCGGCGCGCAGCGCGGCTTTCAACTTATTGGACTGCAACATGACGGCCCTCCTGCGACAGGGACAGATAGATCTGCCTGGGGTGCGGGTGGCGCAGAAAATCGTGATGGGAAATATGCCAGGCGTAGGCGCCGGCATAGGTGAACAACAACAGATCCCCGACCCGCAACCGCTCGACATAAACCGCGCTGGCCAGCACGTCCTTGGGCGTGCAAAGCTGCCCGACCACATCGACCCGGCTACGCTCAACCTCCGGCCGCGCAAAGGGATAGTGCCACGACTCGACCGGCAGTATCCGGAACGGATGGCTGTGCCCCTGGGCATAGGGTGTACGGAAGTGGTGGGTCCCGCCGCGCGCGATCACAAAGCGGCGCCCCAGGTTCCGCTTGATGTCCAACACCTGCATCAGATAGTAGCCGCAACTGGCGCTCACATAGCGTCCCAACTCGAAGCGGATACGGCAACGCCCGGGCGCAGCGTCCGCCATCAGCGTTGCCAGTCCACGGCTGAAGCGCTCCCACGCGAACTGCCGGTCCGGCTCGCGATAGTTGATGCCGATACCGCCGCCCACGTTGATCTGGTCGATCTCCAGTCGGTATTGCCGTTGCCAGATGGCCACCTGTTGGAGATAGACTTGCAGCAGACGCAGGTGAGCGTCGGCATCCAGTTGGTGGGACAGCAAATGAAAATGAAAGCCGCGCAGCACAACTTGCGGATGCCGATTGAGCCACGCCAATACCTGTGGCAGCTGTTGCGCGTCGACGCCGAACGGCGTCGGCCGGCCACCCATGGTCAGCGAGGTCTGCGGCAGATCGGCCAGCGCCAGGTTGATGCGCAGCAGCACCGCGACCTTTTTGCCCGCGCCGCCGGCCAGCCAGGCGAGGCGCCGCAGCTCACCCAGGCTCTCCACATGCAGGCATTCCACGCCCGCGGCTATAGCGGCCTCCAGCTCGGCATCGGTTTTCCCCGGCCCGCCGAAGACCACTGGCGTACCCGGACAATGCGAGCGCACCCAGGCCAGCTCGCCGCCGGAGGCGACCTCAAAGCCATGCACCGTATCGGCCAGGGCCCGCAGGACGGGCGCGTCGGAGTTGGCTTTTACGGCGTAGAACAGCTCGCACCCGTCGGGCAGCGAGCTGACCAGGCGCCGGGCGTGGTCACGCAGGTGGGCGAGATCATAAAGGTAGGCGCACAACGGTTCGTCGCTTTGCGCACGCAGCCGGTAGGCCGCCGCGCTGACAGCTGTCGGATCCGGTTTCATGCCTCGCCCCGCGACGCGCGCAGCGGATTGTACAGCGGCAAATAGCTGGCGTCCCGATCGGCGCGCTTGCGAAACCGATTGATCAGATTCGCCTTGGCGGGAAACGGCTCGCCGTCGAGCAGCGCGCGGATACGGGGCCGCGAACGTTCGTTGTCATACCGATGCAGATAATCGGAAAGCTGCTCGGCAACAACCGACCAGAGCCGCCGCTCCACCCGCGCGTCGCCTTCGGCCAGTTGCGTAATCGCCTCGCAGAAGTTGTTCACGAACAGACAGTAGGCGATACGCTGCCAGCCCTTCGCTTCGCTATAGCGCAGGGCGTCGCGCACCTTGGCGCTTTCCGCGGCCAGATGGACGGCGCTCAGATGGTTGTCCAGCAGCTTCACGCCCTCGAAGTCGCGCAGATACAGCCTCGCCGGGGTTCCTTCATGAAACCCGACGACCACGTTCTGCAGATGGGGCTCGAAGATCACCCCCTGCTCGAAGAAGCAGTAAAGCACCGGGGGCAACAGCTGTTGCACATAAGCACCGAACCAGCTTTCGACGGCCGCGACCGCGCTCAGGTTTTGCCGGCGGGCGTGGGCTTGAATCAGTCGCCCGACCCAACGCCTGCCGCACTCCCCGTTGCCGAACAACGCCCCGACCATGATCGGCGTGACAGCCGGCTCCAGCAGCGGGGCGATGCCCTGGCGCAATATCATGCCGAACCCTTCAGTCAACAGACGATTCTGCGCCGCGTGCGTGGATTGCAGATCGACCGACTGATAGGCGGGTTCCTGCATCACCCGCAGGTTCGGGAAGCGCAACCTCAACGCCAGCAGCAGGCGGCGCATGATCGCGGTCACCGCCAGCGCCCCGTCCAGTTCGTAGATCGCATTCTTGCGCACACAGTTGGTCAGGCGCACATGCAACGAACACTTGTAGAAGTAGGGATTCCCCGGCTGATAGAGGGTGCGCACCGACGACGTGGGGTAATAGAGCTTCCCCGACACCCCGTGGTCGCGCAGCGCACCGTCCGACAAGGCCCGCTGCAACAGCGGTTGGCGCAGTAAAAAACCGGCCTGCCAGGGATGGACCGGCAACAAGGCATAGTCGGGTTCCAACGCCACCGGCCCGTGCGCCGCGACCAGCTCGTCACAAGGCTTGTCCAGCAACGAGCGTTGCAGCAGGAACTCGCGCCGGACACTGAAATAATGCAACGCAAATGCCGCTCCCTTCTCTGGCGAGTAGGCGGCCACCTGTTCCGGGGTGAAACCCTGCCGACTCTTTGGCGCCGGATGTAGCGGGTGACCGAAACGCAGCGACTGTTCCGAATGCACAAAGGCCGCCAGCGGATCGTCGGGCACCGCGCCGATGGCGCCGTCGAGAAAACTGCGCATCACGGCGACGCTCTCCTGGATCTGGCCCAGCAACTCATCGTTGAAGGGCTGTTTATAGTCAAGTGCCAGATCCTTCAACAGCAGCGTCGCCAGATTGCGCCAGCCCAGGCGGGTCCAACTCTGAGCGGTGATTTTGTAATAAGCCACCGGCCGGTAGCGGTAGTTCCCGGTCAGCGAGTCATGCTTCACCACCGCCAGCAAACGGCTGTCGAGGCGCGGCAGCAGAATCTGCATGACCGTTCCGCCCTGCAGCGCGCTGCGCAACGCCCAGGGCCAGTCTTTTCGACCGAAGGGCGTGCCGATGCTGATCCGTCCCGCGGGGCCGGCCACCTCGCGGCAATAACAGTTGAGCAGCGTTTCGAAGGCGCGCAGTCCCGCTTCATCCTGATGGACCTGGTGTTGATACAATTGCCGCAATGTGGCTTGTTCCATGGACTTACTCCTCTCCGATTCTCGTCGTCACAAGGCGCCGCCGCGACAGGCTCAACGCCCCCAGATACCCGACAGACAACAGAACACAGACGGCTCCCAGCGCGAACGGCGCAGCCATACCGCCGATCTTTGTCGCCAAACCGGCGGCGATCGCGCCGCTCACGCCGCCCCATTTGGCGCTGCTTTCGATCCGGCCCATGGTGCGGCCGGCGCTGGACGCGGCGATCACCGCGGCGATGGCGCCGTGCAGCGCGACAAATGTCAGCGTCATTGCCAAACCCATCAGCAGACGAAATCCGATCAGCCCCTGCAGGCCCTCCGCCTGCATCTGGCCCAGCAGACTGACGCCGAGCAACAGCAAGGCCGCCGCCAGCGCCGGCGCCAGCACTTGTTCACCGATCCAGCGGCCGAGCGGCGCCGAGCAGACCAGGTACACCAGATGCGGCAAGGCGAACAACAACCCCGCCGCCCCCGCCGTCATGCCAAATCGCTCCTGCTGCACAAAGGGAATGAAATAGGGAAAAGTGATCACCGTGGCAAAGGCGAAGCCGAACTGAAACAGGTAAATCCGGCCGGCCGTCAACAGCGGCGGCGCGCCATCGCGGCGCGGCGGTGTCGTTGCCTCGCCCGCGCCTTCCACCTGCGTAACCCGCAACGGCGGCAGACAGAGAATCAGCACTGCGGACAGCAGCGGCAACAGCGCAAGATAGCGGTAGAGAACGATCGGTGACACCCATTCGACCAACAGCCCCAGCACCACCGGCGCGCCAACCAGGGCGGCGCGCGCCGAGCCCTGCATCATGGTCAGACTGCGCGCCAGCGCCCGACCGCTCAACGCGCTGGCCAGATAGGCGTTGGAGGCGCCAAAGGTGCCCCCCAGCAGACCCTGCAACAGCAACGCCAGAAAAAACTGGGTGGTGTTCCCAGCAAAGCCGGCCAGAAGAAAGCTGACCGCCAGCCCCAACTGGGCGCGCACCAGCATCGCCCGCGTGCCGACCCGGTCGGCCAGCCTCCCCCACCAGGGCGCACTGAGCGCGGTGCACAGGATCGGCACCGCGTAGAGCCAGCCGGCAAGCTGGGTCGCGTCGCTGTGCAGCGAATCGCGCAGGATCAGCGCGAAGAACGGCGGCATGCCCAACGCCGCGAACGCCGCCGTGAAGTGCCCCAGCAGGATGACAAAAAGGCTCCAGCGCGACATGGCGGCTAGCTCCGAGCGCTGCCGATATGCAGAAAGTTGGGCGCGCTTTGGCCATAGAATTTGTTGACGTCGGTAACACCGGTGCTGTTTTTGTCTTCCAGGCTGGCGGCGCGCAGCAGGTATTTGAGGGGCAACCGCCGCTCTTTCAGCAACAGCTGCCGCGCCAGCCGCACCGACTCGCCCTGGGCTTCGAATTCGTCAAGCAAAGTGGCGATTTGCGCCCGCACGAAACGATAGAGCGCGGCCCGCTCAAGCCGCCCTTCGGTCGCCAGGCCTTACACCAGGGTGGCGATGTTCAACTGCAACGTGATGGTGGTGAACATCTGCGCCAGGGCGAGCGGCGCCTCGACCAGGATGCGCCGGTCCCGCAGGCTGTCGATAAGCTGGCGCAACGCCGGGCAGCGGCTGCCCAGTTGTCCGGCATGGATCCGTCCGGCGTCGTTATCCTTTAACAACAATCGCAGCCGCGGCGCACGCCGGGAGAGCACCAGCAGGCTGTTCTGCTGGTTGGATTACAGCGCCACGCCATAACGGAGCCACAAGCCGAGATGCAGGCGCAGGGTCAGCTCCACGTAAGCGGCGAAAAAGGCTTGCAGGTCGCCACCGTAAAACTGCCGCGCCAGGCTCGCAAACACACAGCCGCCGCGGGGCGTTTGTGCCAGTAACGCGGCCACCGGCACCACGCTGGCCTGTGTCACCGCCGAGGGATAGCGGCGCAGGATGAAACCGAGAAAATCCTGCTCCGCCACCGCCGCCCCGCGGCTTTCGTCGCTCAGCAACAGCCGTTGCCCGATCTCGCCGGAGTCGGCGGCGATGACGCCGAGGATACGCTGCATCACCTGGCCGTCGTGAATGGTGCTGGGCTTGATGTTGCGGATATTGCGCGCCCCTAACGTGCGGATCGACAGCGGCAGTTTCAGATGCCATTGCGGATCCCGGCAGACCGCCAGGGTGCGCACCGAGAGCGTCGCCGTCACCGCCAGATACGGGCGCGGAGCCCGGATCACCTGCGAAGCCAGCCCCGCGTCCCGCAACAACCCGTCGAGATGCTGGTCCCAAGTAAAGGGATGCACCGGCAATAGTGTGAACTCCGATCGCAGCGTACGCGCGAGCCCCACTTGACCGAAGGACGGCCACCAGTCCGGCAATGCCGCGGCCATGGACCGATACAGCCGCTTGGGAACCGCCAACCAGCGCAGCCGGAAATGGGCGCCGAACTCCGGCGCGAAGGCCGACAGATCGGCCAGGGAAAACCCCAGCTTGGCCCGCGCGGTCGGGTAATAGGGATGATCGAGAAAGGCCGCGAGACGCTCGTAGTGCAACAGGCACTCATGCCAGTCCGTGAGCGCCGCCTCGCCGGCCGCGCGCTGTTGCGCGAAGTAGCGTTGTTGCGCGAGCGTACAGGCCTCGGCGTGACTCGCCGCCGTGCGGCACTCCTCGGCAAACGCCGCCAAGGCCTGTTTGAGCGCCGCTCCGGCGCCGTGGCCGAAGCAGGCCAACACCGCCTCGATCGTCTCCAGTCGCGTGACGCGGCCGTGTCGAAACCGGATCAGTGGTCCTGCGCGCAAGCGCCACGGTTGCATATAGTCACTGGCCTCGACCGGGATATATAGATCGTCGAGGTGTTCGACATACAGCCAGCTGCCATTGAGCAGCGCCGGCGCCAGCGCCGCCCTGAAGGCGAGTCGCTGCCCGTCGATCACGGCGGCGTGCAGACAGTCGCGCACATCCTCGCGCAACAGGGCGTCGACCACGCGTTGGTAGATATAGCGATGCGAAGTCTGGCCCGTCTCGACGGCTGCGCACAGCGCCCGCTCGCTCATGGCCGGATGTCCCACTTCAGGCCCTGGCTGTGGCGGGTCATGAACTCGTCCAGCAACTCGGCGTCGCAACCGATGCCGGTCATTA
This sequence comes from Thiogranum sp., assembly GCA_030148775.1. Classification (GTDB taxonomy): domain Bacteria; phylum Pseudomonadota; class Gammaproteobacteria; order DSM-19610; family DSM-19610; genus Thiogranum. Next base: position 6,397 of record JASBST010000101.1, on the reverse strand, counting down.
CGCCGAGGTAGTCTCGGTTGGAGTGGCTTAGAACCAACTGCTCGCCGGCCTCGCGCAATGGCTGATAGCGCAGCGACATCCTGGCCTCGTCATGCCGGAAGGGCGCCGGCGCGGCGGCGATGGTACCCTCGGCCGGCAGCGTGAAGTAGCGAATCGCCGCGGCGCGGGCCCGCGCCTGCACCGGCTTGAGGGCTTCACCGAGGTGCAGGCGCAGGACGGCTGCAAAGTAGTCGATGCCCAACGCCTCCTGCATCAGCAGGTCGCGCCGGTCGCCGATACTGCGGTAGTTGATTTCGATCAGGCGCGGCCCTGCGGCGGTCAGCACGAACTCGGTGTGACAGGCGCCGAAACCGATGCCGAAGCGCACGATCTGATCGACCACCCGGGCCTGCTGCGACGGCGTCAGCCCGGTCCCCCAATCGGCTTGCAGCTCGACGAAGCCGGGCGGACTGGAAAGTTTCACCTTGAAACCGCCCAGCACCTCGAGGCGCTCGCCGTCGCCCAGCGTCTCCAGGGTATACAGCTCGCCCTCCAGATAAGGTTCCAGCAGCAACGTCTGCCCGGGTTGCCGGTGCCACAGGGACGCGCAGTAGCGCTCCAGCCCGGCGGCGTCGCGCGCCAGTTGCACCTGTTCACTGGCGACGCCTTCGCGCGGTTTCACCACGCAGGGGAAAGGCACATCCGCCATCGCCGATGCCAGCGAGGGAGCGTCGCTTACGCTGACGTGCCACAGTGGGTCGATGCCGTGTTGTTGCAGATAGGCACGCATCTGCGCCTTGTTCTTGGCGCGATAAGTCACCCGCCAGTCCTTACCCGGCAGGCCGAAGTAAGCGGCCGCCATCGCCGTGACCGTCTGCAGATGGTCACTGTTGGAGAAAATCGCGGCGGGCGGTCGCGGCCTTTCTGTAATCGCCTCGATCACCGCCAGCGGATTGAACACATCGCAGTCCACAATCTCATGCGGATAGGCGGCCAGACCCTCGCGGCTGAAATGTTGACGCTGCTGTTGCGCGCAATCGGTCAGCAGCACCACGTTCAGGCCCAACTTGCAGGCCGCCGGCAAAAAGCCTTCACTGACCGAGGCGTTCACCACATGACTGATCAAGATCAACTCGTTCAAAGCACACTCCTTACGCCGGTCGTCAAAAGTCCAGTTGCGCGCTGAAGATGAAAGACCGCCCCGGTGCCGGCAAACGGCCCACCGGACTGACATCGACCCCGCGGAAGTAATAATCCTCGTCCAGCAGATTATTGGCCGCGACAGCGAGTGTTAGCTTGTTGCCACCGGCGAAGCCGATCTCACGCGCGACCCGCGCATTGAACAGGGTATAGTCGGGCAGTTCGCCGGCACTGCCGTTGGCGGTCTCCGCCGCGGTATTCGCGGCGTCGCTGAAGCTTTCGCTGACATAAAGCCCAGTGAGGCCGAAACTCCACTGCCGATAGCGGTAGTCGCCGCTTAAGCTCAGGCGATGCTGCGGCGCGTTGGGCAGTTCGTTGCCCTCATTGGTACCGCTGAGCTGCTCGGTGTCGAGATAGGTGTAGGCGAAGCGCAGATCGGCATTCTTTGCCGGCGCCCAGTCCGCCTGCAGTTCCACGCCCTGGTGGCGGGTCTCGCCCAGATTCTCGAAGCGCGAAGTATCGCGGTTGAATTGGATCTGATCTTCGTAATCGATGCGGAAAACGGTAGCCGAGGCGCTCAGGCCGGCCGTCGGCCGATAGCGTCCGCCCAGTTCGTAGTTCCAGGCCGTTTCATTGGCCACGTCGCCCTCGCGGGTGACCTGGGCGGTTTGCACCGGCACCAGGGAACGCTGGGTGTTGGCGAACAGAAACACCTGCTCGGTCGCTTCGTAACCCACCGTGATACCGGGAAGGAATTCGGAGGCGTTGTTGGTATCGTCGTTTCCGCTCACCCCGTCGCGGTAATCCATCTCGACGCGCTCGTAGCGGATACCCGGCGTCACCGCCAGACGGTCGTCCAGGAAACGGACCGTGTCGCTGGCATAGGCCGCGACCGCCCGGGTATCGAAACTCCAGTCACGCACCACGCTGTAGCTGCCGGTGGCGATCTCCCGCCGATTGACATCGAACGCCACGTCTTCGCTGACATAGCGCGCCCCGAGCGTGATGGTGTGATCACCGACACGCCGGGTCAGGCGCGGTTCGGTCCCCATGACGGTAAACAGACGCGGGGAATCGGCCACGTGAGTGGCGGGAATGGCGGGGTCGGCCCAATGGCCGACGCCGCTGAGATTCTGACCGAAGAAAAAGGTACGGTCGGCGTCGTGGACGAAATTGCGCCACTCGAACTCGGTGTCATTGTCGGGGGTATAGGTCCAGGTAAAAGTACCCCGCAGCATCTTGGCGTCGAAGCGATCGAAGGGGCGTTGCGACTGAGTCCGGTCCTGCTCATAGGCCGCCGGGCTCAAGGCACCCGGCAACTCGGACTGGACCTCGTAGTACTGCAACTGCGCGCTGAGCTGATGAGTGTCATTGGGGAAATAATCGGCATCCACTATGAGGTTGTTCACCTCGGTATCGGAGTGATCCCGGAAGCCGTCGCCGCGCAATGCGTTGAGCTGTAGCTGCAGTCCGAGTTTGTCGGTGACAAAACCGCCGGCCCGATAATAGGTGTCGGTCAGCACATTGCCGCTTTCTTCAGCGATAGTGACCGCTTCTTTCAGTGTCTGCGAAGTCTCGGCGGGAATCGGACGGGTGATGAAATTGAGCACACCGCCGACATTATTCGGACCATAGTGCACGGCCGCCCCGCCGCGCACCACGTCAATGGTCTCGACGCTCTGCAGAGTGATCGGGAACAGCGACAGGCCGATGTTGCTGTAAGGACCGATGGCGACGGGATAACCGTCCTGCAACACCTGAATCCGTTCGCTGCGCAACGGGTTCAGGCCACGCACGCCGATATTGGGCAGGACGCCGGTGCCGGTCTCATCCAGCACGGTGACATTCGGCACCGTGCGCAGGGCGTCTTCCAGATTCAGGGCGCCGCTCGCGTGCAGCTGCTCCTCGGTGACGACGCTGCGCGAACCGCTGTAGGTGCGCACCGCTTGCGCTGTCGGCGTACCCAGCCAGTCGCCCACGACGGCCACCTCGGGCAGCGCCTCGCCATCATCCAGCGCCAGACGTTCCAGCGTGACGCTGCCGGTGTCGGAAAACCGGGCCGACAAACCGGTCCCCGCCAGCAGGATGCGCAGCGCCTGGACGGCGCTGTAAGTGCCCGAGACGCCGTTGCTGCGCAATCCCCGCGTCGCCGCCGCGTCATAGCGGAGCTGCAACCGGCTGGTCGCGCCGAACCTGGCAAGCGCCGAGCCCAGCGCCTGCGGTGGGATGTCGAAACGTAAGCGTTCGCCGTTGCCGGGTTGCGTCGCCACCGGTCGCGGCTCGGCCGGGTCCTGTGGGGGCTGGGCGTAAACCGGCGTCAGGGCCAGTACCGCCGTCGCCAGCAGAACGCCGATCCGCGGGCCGTTTCCGGCGACCGGCATGATAGTTTGATTGAAATCAGGGTGTTGTTTCATTCTTAAAACGGCTCCTTTTTTAGTAATACGAATCTTAATGAGTATTATTCTTATATGACGGTTAAAGTCCTCCACCCCCTGAACCTGGCGGCAGATTTTTTTCGCGGTGGTGTTGACTGCTGGACGCTGGAGGGAGGAAGCTAAACCAAGTCCGCATCCCATCGACACAAGGCCGGCGTCTTCGCGCCTTGCGGCCAGGCTTAGCGCGTCACCTGGTGCAGACGGTCGCGGCAATGGGCGAGACCGCGGATAATATGTTTTTCCACCATGTTGCGGGAAATACCCAAGCGACCGGCGACCTCGGCGTGGCTCAGGCCCTCGAACTTGTGCAGCATGAACACCTGGCGGCAGCGTGGCGGCAGCGCATCGACCGCCTGGCGCAGGATCGCCAGTCGCTGTTGATCGTCGACCACCGTGTCCGGCAACGGCAAGCCGTTAGGGAGATTTTCAGGAATCGAATCCGCGCTGACATGCCGGGCCCGTACCTGTTCCGCGCGCAGATGATCGATGGCGAGGTTGACCGCCATTCTATATAGATAGGCGCGTGGCCGTTGCGTCGCCGGTGGTCGCGGGAGTCGGCGCAGTCGCAACCAGGTCTCTTGCACCACGTCTTCGGCCAACAGCGGACAACCGAACTTGCGCGCCACAAAGGCTTTCAAGTCGTCATAACAGAGCGCCAGCGCGGCCTGCAATTCGGCGTCGGAATCCTGGGTCATGGTAGCGGGGAACAGACCTTGCTAACGCATGGAGAATGAGACCGGCACGACCAGTTCGAGCCGGGATTGGGTCAGTTCGTTCGGCATCGCCGGTAAGGGCGTGGCGCGGCGAATCATCTTCTCGACTTCGCTATCGAGCAGGCGGTAGCCCGAGCTACGCTCGATCCGGTACGACAGTACCCTGCCTTCCCGGTCGACGACAAAACGCAGATACACCGTCCCCTGCTGTCGTCGCCGTTGCGCCCGCGACGGATACTGCTTGTGGCGTTCCAGCCAGGCGCTCAACAAAGCGAAGTAATCCCGCTTGGCACCGGGCGCAGCGCCGCCGGCGACGGCGTTGCCGGCACCCGACGCCCGCCGCGCTTCGCTGGCGCGGGCTCCGTCCGCGGTTCGGGATCCGGGCCTCGGATTAAGGCTAGGCGCTTGCGCAACCGGGGCGGACTTCGACTGCGCCGAGGTCTCGGCTCGCGCGGCGGGCGGCGATGCGGGCACTGGCGGGCGCGCACTGGCTCCGGATTCCGGCTGAGACCTTGATAGCTGAGCAGACCCCGCGTCGGCGTTCGACACCGGCTCCGATTGCGTCGCCACTGCGCCTTCCGACGCGGACGGAGCCGTAGGCGTGAGACCGGAACGGGTAGCGGCAACGGTTGCCTGTGGCGCCGGCGCCGCTGTGGACCGTGTGTTTGCCTGCGCTTCAGGTTTAGCTTCAGGTTTAGCTTCGGCTTTAGCTTCGGCTTTGGTTTCGGGTTTGGCCTCCGATGCGGCTTCCGCCGCGGCGTTCGGTTGCGGCGCATGCGCCGGTTCCGGATCGGCCGGGCGCCCGACGGCGGCGTTCTCGATCGATGCCGCTTCGGTATCAGCGCCTGCGGGGCCCCCACCCGCGGGTCCCAAAGCGATTTCGATACCGCTCACCCCCGCGCCGCTCGCGCCCGCGGGCGCACGGGTGGGTTCATAAAACAGCCAGACCAGCGCGGCATGTGTCAGGACGGCCGCGCTCAGCCCGAGCAGCCAATGACGGACCCGGACCTGCATCAGGCATCGTCCGGCTCGGTGAGAAGCATCAGCTTCGCCACCCCGGCGGCGCGAAAGATCTGCAGGATTTCGATCAGCCTCGCCGCCCGCAGCTGTCGATCCGCCTGCAGCTGGACCTGCAAATCGGGTTGCTCGGACAACCGGGTGCTGATCAGATGGCGCAACTGCGGCGCGGACATCTCCCGTTCGCCCACCGCCAGGCGGCCATCGGCGGCCAGCAGGACCCGCAGTTGGCGCTCTTCCACCGCGGCCGTACTCAGCGACCTGGGCGCAATCACCTCGAACCGGCCCGCTTGCACGAAGGTACCGGCCAACATGAAAAACACCAACAGCAGGAAGACGATGTTGATGAGCGGAATCAGGTTCTCATCGTCGTGGCGTCGCGGCGGCGCAAGTTTCAGCTTCATACCGTCACGGCTCGCCAGGCATCAGCGAAATGTTGCTGCCACCGACCGCCGCCAGCCGATCGAGCACGCTCACCATGCGTTGCAACGGGACATCCGCCTGCGGTCGCAGCACCAGTGCCCGCGTCGCATCCCGCGCCAGCGACCGGCGCAGACGCAGTTCCAGCTCGCCCAGCGTCAGCGCCGCGCCGTTCAATCGCAGCGTTCCATCATCGCCGACACCGATCACCAGCGGCGCCTGCTCGGAACGACCGTCACTGCGACCCGTGGCCACATTCAACCCGATCGCGCGCCACTCGACGAAACTCGATGCCAACATGAAAAACAGCAGCAGGATGAACACCACGTCGATCAAGGGTGTCAGACTGACCAGCCGTCTACGTGGCAAGGGACGCTGCAGGCGCATCATCGCTACCGTAGCGGCTAAGGCTGCCCTGTCGCCGGCAGTGCGCGCGACCCGGTCGCCAGCGGTCGTTCCGCTGCCGGCATGTCCAGCGTGAACACGCGCGTGAGTGCATCTTCCATGCCGTGCTGCAGACGCTCGATGGCGCGCTCCAGACCGTGCAGCACCGTGACCGCCGGAATCGCCACCGCCAGGCCGACCGCGGTCGTCAACAGGGCTTCCCAGATACCGCCGGAAAGCAGACCCGGGTCCACCCGGCTGCCGGCGGCGGCGAGTTGGCGAAAGGCCTCGATCATACCCAGGACGGTG
>JASBST010000090.1 GCA_030148775.1 Thiogranum sp. | reverse complement strand
CATCGCCGAGGCGGTGCGCCCCGACCGTGGGGTGAGCGTAGAGCAGACCATGCTGGGGCTGTTGCGCGCCAACCCGGAAGCTTTCATCGATGACAACATCAACAACCTCAAGGCCGGCTATGTGTTGCGCATTCCGGCCCGTGACGAGCTGACTTCGATCAGCCGCGCTCAGGCGCTGCGCGAAACGCGCGCCCAATATACGGCCTGGCGTTCCGCCGGCGGCGCGGCGAAACCGGCCGACGAGACCGCCCGGCGCGCCACGCCGGCGACGCAAACCGCCGCGGCGCCCGCCACGGGCGCCGCGCAGGCGCAACCGAGCCTGCAGCTGGTGGCGCCGGAAGCCGGCGATACGCCGGCCGAGGCACAGCGTGGCAAGGGCCTGGCCGAGGTCCAGCAGGAATTGCTGATGGCCAACGAAGCGCTCGAGGAACAACGCCGCAAGAGCGAGGAGGTGTCAAACCGCCTGAGCATGCTGGAACAACAGATCGCCAACATGCAGCGTCTGATCCAACTCAAGGATAACGAACTGGCGCGGTTGCAGGCGCAGGCCGGCAATGCGTCCGCGCTGCCCGCCGAGCAGCCTGCCGACGCCGGTGCCGCGATCGCCGACGGCCAGTCGAGCGTGGACGAGAGCGCTGCAACGGCGCAAGGCCCGGATACGGCGCCGGCCGTGACGGCCGACGCCGCCTCGACCGATAACGCCGAGGCCGCCGCTGACGCAGTGCCGCCGCCGGGCGAAGACGCGTCGATGACGGCGCCGGAAACGCCGCCGGCCGACGCCACGCCTGCCGACACCGAGGTGGCACCGACGGTCGCCGAAACGACGCCCGCGGCCGCGCCGGTGCCGGCCGCCGCCGAACCCCAACCCGGTTTCATCGATCGTTTGCTGGCCAACCCCTTGTGGCTCGGCGCCGGCGCTGCGGTATTGCTGTTACTGGCTTTTGTCGGTCTGCGCCGCAAGCGGGGGGTGGAGACGGAATTTCAGGAGAGCATTCTGCAGGCCTCCCGGGCCGACAGCGCCGGCGACAGCGAGATCGTCGCTTCCGAGCCGATTTCGGAAGACAGCAAACCGGCGCACTCGTCGTTGCTTTCCGAGTTCGCCGTCAGCGACATGGGATCGATTCGCAACGACGGCGAAGCCGATCCGCTGGCCGAGGCCGACGTCTATCTGGCGTACGGGCGCTACCAGCAGGCGGAGGATCTGATCAAGGACGCGCTGGAAAAAGACTACGAGCGCGAAGATCTGAACTTGAAACTGCTGGAGGTCTTCATGGCCGGGCGTAACACCGCGGCATTTGACGACCATGCCCAGCAGATGTTGGCCCGTCTTGGCGACGGCGACAACGCCACCTGGGGGAAAATCGCCGAGATGGGCCGCGAGCTCAATCCCGACAATCCCATCTATCACCAGGAGTCGCCGCCGGCTGTCGCCGCCGGCGAACCGAGCACAGAGGCCGATGTCGATGTCCCGGGCAATGATCTGGATTTCGACCTGGACCTGGGCGAACTCGCCGCCGACAGCGATGCGGATTCGGCCGCCGACGAGGACGCCTTTCCCGATGCCACGATGAGCGCGCAAGCGGCGGATACCGAAACGCCGGCGTACAACGCGCCGCTGGAATTCGATCTGGACAGTTTTTCCGCCGAGATGGCCGCGGGCGACGAGGGCGACGAACCGCAGGGCGACGGCGAACTGGCCGACCTCGACGAAGTCTCCACCAAGCTCGATCTGGCGCGAGCCTATATCGACATGGGCGATCCCGATGGCGCTCGCGGCATTCTCGACGAAGTGATGGAAGAGGGCAGTGAGCAGCAAAAAGAGGAAGCCCGTGGGATCATGGCGTTGATCGCATCCTGACAACAGGGCAGTAGAGAAAAAATCCCCGCTTCGCGGGGATTTTTTTTCACGCGGTTGCCTGTACCCGATTCCCGGTCTGCGTACCCGCCGTTGATACTGGCTTCGCTCCGGCCAGGCGCGGGATTTAAAGGGGCTTGTCCCGCGTTGCGGATCGACGCGTTATAATCGGTGCTTCAACAAGAATTGGTGCCGGTGCCGAGTTTGGATTTTCCCGTTAGCCTGTTTCCCGCCTATCTGCTCTGGGTGGCCACCTTCGCCCTGCTGAGCCTGCTGCTGGCCGCGTTGTGGCGGGCGCCATGGGGGCGGTTGCGTTGCGCGGGGTTCATCCATGTGTTTTCCGCCGCCTGCGTGGCGTTGCTGGTGCTGTGGAATACCCGGGCGGGCGTGCTGCCGGCGTTGAATTTCCATCTGCTCGGGGTCACCGCGCTAACGTTGATGTTCGGCTGGGCGTTCGCGGTGTTCGGTGTGCTGCTGGTCACCATCGGCTCGATCATCCATCAGCAGGGCGATTGGCTGAGCCTGGGCATCAATGCGCTGCTGATGGGCGGCGTGCCCATACTGATCACCGAAAGTCTGTTGCGGGTGGCGCAAAGGCGTCTGCCACACAATTTTTTTATTTATATTTACATCAACGCGTTTCTGGCAGCCGGCCTGTCCATTCTCGGTGCCAGTCTGCTCGGCGCCGCGCTGACCTGGTTGGTCGACAGCAGCAGCGGCGACTGGCTGAGCTACCAATACCTGCCTTTCCTGCCGCTGGTGTTTTTCTCCGAAGCGGTCGTCAACGGTATGATCATGACGGCCCTGGTGGCGATCCGGCCGGGTTGGGTGGCAAGCTTCGATGACAAATTGTATATCCACAACAAATAGAACAGCGGATGCGCATCGCCTGTGCGGTTGAATATGACGGCGCGGCCTACCGCGGCTGGCAGCGTCAGGACAATGCCCCGTCGGTGCAGGCCTGCGTCGAACAGGCGCTGTCGCAGGTCGCCGCTCACAGCATCAGTGTCGGTTGCGCCGGACGCACCGACGCCGGCGTGTACGCCACCTGGCAGATCGTTCATTTCGATACAGACGCCGAACGCGCTGAACGCGCCTGGTTGCTCGGCGGCAACGCCAATCTGCCGCGCGACATCCGCCTCATCCACGCGCAGCCGGTCGATGCGGCGTTTCACGCCAGATTTTCCGCCCGGGCGCGTAGCTATCGTTACGTGATTCTCAACCGCGAAGTGCCGAGCGCCCTGCTGCGCACCCGCGCCACCTGGGAACGCCGGCCGCTGGATGCCGCCCGTATGCAGCAGGCGGCAACCCACCTGCTGGGCGAGCACGATTTCAGTTCGTTTAGCGCCGTGGCCTGTCAGGCCAAAAGCCCTGTACGCACCGTCCACCGGTTGCAAGTGACGCGCAGCGGCGACCTGATCTACCTGGATGTCGAGGCGAATACCTTTTTGCACCACATGGTGCGCAACATCGCCGGCGTGCTTATCGCTGTCGGTTGCGGCGACCGTCCGCCCGATTGGGTAGCGCAGGTGCTGGCGCGGCGCGACCGCACCCGTGGCGGGGTTACCGCGCCCGCCGCCGGGCTCTATCTGGTCGGGGTGAAGTATCCCGACGAATTCGCTATGGTCAGCCGTGGTGTGCTGCCGGTTTTCGCTTGATCGTCGGGGGCGCGGTTCCCGAACCGGGGCCGATTTCTGCTAAGATATGCGTTTTGGCGGTCGCGCGGTCAGGGTGGTATGCGAACCCTGGTGAAAATCTGCGGGATAACCCGTATTGAGGATGCACTTGCGGCGGCCCGAGCCGGTGCCGATGCCATCGGGCTGGTGTTCTATCCGGCCAGTCCCCGTTACGTGACTCCGCAGCGGGCGCGGGATATCTGCCGTGCCCTGCCGCCTTTTGTCACCAGCGTCGGCCTGTTTGTCGACGCCGAGCGTGCCGGGATCGAGGCGGTGCTGGCCGAAGTGCCGCTGGATGGATTGCAGTTTCATGGCGATGAGAACGCCGCCGACTGTACCGGCTTCGGCAAGCCGTATCTGAAAGCGATCGCGGTGCGCGCCGGCGTGGATGCGCCTGCGCAAATGGCCCATTACCCTGATGCCGCGGGGTTTTTGTTCGACGCCTGGCAGCCGGACACGCGCGGTGGCGGCGGTTTGACGTTCGACTGGAGTCTGCTGCCGGACGTTCAGTCCGCGCCCCTGATTCTGGCCGGCGGACTGTCGGTCGACAATGTGCAGACGGCGATCGAACAGGTAGGACCTTACGCCGTAGACGTCAGCAGTGGCGTCGAAGCGTCCAAGGGCATAAAGTCGGCGGACATGATGCAAGCATTTATGCGAGGTGTGAGACGTGGTGACGCAAACCGGACAAACCGCTGAGTCGGCCAGATTCAGCGAGATGCCGGATGCCGGCGGGCATTTCGGCATATACGGCGGCCGTTTCGTCGCCGAAACCCTGATGGGCCCGTTGGAAGAGCTGCGTCTGGCCTACGAACGCTATGTCGGTGACGCCGACTTCCAGGCGGAGCTGGATCGTGATCTGGCGCAGTTCGTCGGCCGGCCTTCGCCGCTCTATCACGCCGAGCGCTGGAGCCGCGAGCTGGGCGGTGCGCAGATCTATCTCAAACGCGAGGATCTGAATCACACCGGCGCGCACAAGGTCAACAACACGGTCGGTCAGGCCATGCTGGCCAAACGCATGGGCAAGCGACGGATCATCGCCGAGACCGGCGCCGGACAGCACGGTGTGGCCTCGGCCACCGTGGCGGCGCGCTATGGCATGGAATGCGTCGTCTACATGGGCGCCGAGGATATTCAACGCCAGGCGATCAACGTCTATCGCATGCGTTTGCTCGGCGCCAAGGTGGTGGCGGTCGAATCCGGTTCCCGAACACTCAAGGACGCGCTCAACGAGGCCATGCGCGACTGGGTGTCCAATGTCGATGACACCTTCTATATCATCGGTACGGTGGCCGGTCCGCATCCCTATCCGGCCATGGTGCGCGATTTCCAGGCGGTGATCGGACGCGAGGCGCGCTCGCAGATCCTGGCCCAGGCCGGGCGCCTGCCCGACGCGTTGATCGCCTGTGTCGGCGGCGGCTCCAACGCCATCGGTTTGTTCCATCCGTTTCTCGACGACGCGCAGGTCGCGCTCTACGGTGTCGAAGGCGGCGGCAAGGGCCTCGACAGCGGCCAGCACGCCGCGCCCCTGTGCGCCGGCAGGCCCGGCGTGCTGCACGGCAACCGGACCTATCTGATGGAGGACGCCGATGGACAGATTATCGAGACCCATTCGGTATCCGCCGGTCTGGACTACCCGGGCGTGGGCCCGGAGCACGCCTGGCTGAAGGATATCGGCCGCGCCAGTTATGTGGCCGCCAGCGACAGCGAGGCGCTGGAAGCGTTCCACGAACTGACGCGCACGGAAGGGATCATGCCCGCACTGGAGTCCAGTCATGCTCTGGCTCACGCGCGCCGCCTGGCACCGACCCTGGACAAAGACCGCATCCTGATCGTCAATCTGTCCGGTCGCGGCGACAAGGATATCCATACGGTGGCGGCACTCGAGGGGATCAAGGTATGAGCCGGCTCGCCACTTGTTTCGACGCCTTGCGCGGCCGCGGACGCACGGCGCTGATACCCTACGTGACCGCCGGCGATCCGCAGCCCGGGGTGACCGTGCCGCTGATGCACGCGTTGGTGGAGGCCGGCGCCGACGTGCTCGAACTCGGCGTGCCTTTTTCCGATCCCATGGCCGATGGCCCGACCATCCAGGCGGCCTGCGAACGGGCGCTGCGCCATCACACCGGCCTGGGTGATGTGCTCGCCATGGTGCGCGAGTTCCGCAGCGACAATTCGTACACGCCGGTGGTGCTGATGGGTTACTCGAATCCGATCGAAGTCATGGGTTACGAGGATTTTGCCGTCGCCGCCGCGCACGCCGGCGTGGATGGCGTGCTGACTGTCGATCTGCCGCCGGAAGAGGGCGCCGATCTGGTCGCCGCGCTCAACAGTCGGGAGATCGACACCATTTTCCTGGCCGCGCCCACCAGCGACGCGGGCCGCATACAACGGATGTCCGCCGGTGGCGGCGGTTTCCTCTATTACGTTTCATTCAAAGGGGTCACGGGCGCCGACCGGCTCGATGTCGGCGCGGTGCGCGATCAGGTCGCGCGGATACGCGCCCATACGGACCTGCCTGTAGGGGTGGGTTTCGGCATCCGCGACGCACAGATCGCCGCGCAGATCGCCGCTTTCGCCGACGCGGTGATCGTTGGCAGCGCGCTGGTCAATCGTATCGCGGAGCTGGCCGAACAACCGCAGCGTATCGTTGCCGAAGCACCGCAGGTGATCGCGCAAATGCGTGCGGCGATGGATGCCGACGGCACGGTGGCGGCGGCCAATTGAACAGGTAGTGTTGTCATGAGTTGGTTTGAAAAACTGATGCCTTCGCGCATCAGAACCGAGAGTAAGGACAAGCGAACGGTGCCTGAAGGACTTTGGACCAAGTGTCCGGCCTGTGACGCGGTGCTGTACCGGACCGAACTGGAGCGCAATCTGGACGTGTGTCCGAAGTGCGAACACCACATGCGTATCAGCGCGCGGCGCCGTCTCGATCTGTTTCTGGATCCGCAACCGCGGGAGGAAATCGGCGCCGAGCTGCAACCGGCCGATCCGCTCAAGTTCCGCGACAGTAAAAAGTACAGCGATCGCATTAAGCAGGCCCAGAAGGCCACCGGCGAAAGTGACGCCCTGGTGGTCATGCGGGGCGAACTCGAAGGCATGCCGCTGGTGGCGGCGGCGTTCGAGTTCCGCTATATGGGCGGTTCGATGGGTTCGGTGGTGGGCGAGCGCTTTGTGCGTGCCGTCGATGCCAGTCTGGAGCAGCAGGCGCCGTTGGTGTGTTTCTCCGCCAGTGGCGGCGCCCGCATGCAGGAAGCGTTGTACTCGCTGATGCAGATGTCCAAGACCAGTGCCGCGCTGACGCGGCTGTCGGCCGCGGGCCTGCCTTTTGTCTCGGTGCTCACCGACCCCACCATGGGCGGGGTATCTGCCAGCCTGGCCATGCTCGGCGACATCAATCTGGCCGAGCCGAAGGCGTTGATCGGCTTTGCCGGGCCGCGTGTGATCGAACAGACGGTGCGTGAAACGCTGCCCGACGGGTTTCAGCGCAGCGAGTTTCTGCTGCAGCATGGCGCCATCGACCAGATCGTCGACCGGCGTGAAATGCGCGCGCGCCTCGCCTCGCTGCTGGCGATGCTGACGCAACGCCCCTCGCCGGCCTGACAGCTGGGCCGGGTTTTCGTAATAGGCGCGGATGAGCGCGGCGCGTTTCAACCGCTTGCAGGACTGGCTCGCCTGGCAGGAAATGCTGCACCCCCGGGCGATCGATCTTGGTCTCGAGCGCGTGGGCGCTGTGGCGCAACGGCTTTCCTGTCTGCGCCCGGCACCTGTGGTGATCAGTATCGCCGGCACCAATGGCAAAGGCTCCTCGCTGGCCTTGCTGGAAGCCATACTGCTGCGCGCGGGCTACCGGGTCGGTGCCTACAGTTCCCCGCATCTGTTGCGCTACAACGAAAGAATACGCATCGACGGCCATACGATCGACGACCCGTCGCTGTGCGCGGCTTTTGCCCGCGTCGACAGCGCACGCCAAGACAGCTCATTGACCTATTTCGAGTTCGGTACACTGGCGGCACTGGATATCATGAGCGGCCGCGAGCTGGACGTGGCCTTGCTGGAGGTCGGGCTCGGCGGCCGGCTCGATGCGGTCAACGTGGTCGACGCCGACGCCGCCCTGATCACCAGCATCGGTCTCGACCACATCGAATGGCTGGGTCCTGATCGCGACAGCATCGGCCGGGAAAAGGCCGGCATCATGCGTCGGGGCCGCCCCGCGGTTTGCGCCGAGCCGGATCCACCGGCCGGTCTGTTGCAGGCGGCCGCCCAGTGCGGCGCCGATCTGAGCCTGGCCGGGCGCGATTTCTCTTTTTCCGCCGGCGCTTCGGCCTGGCGCTGGTGGAGTGATGGGCGGGAGTGGCCCGATCTGCCGCCGCCGGCGCTCGCCGGCGCGCATCAGTTGGTCAACGCCGCCGGCGTATTGGCCGTGCTCGCCGCGCTGCCACTGCGGCTGCCGCGCGCTGCGCTGGAAACCGGACTGCGTACGGCGCGGCTTGCGGGGCGCATTCAGCGCATCGAGGGCGAGGTGGAACAGGTTCTGGATGTGTCTCATAATGCGCAGGCCGCCGCGGCGTTGGCTGAAACCTTGCGGCGGATGCTACCACGGGGGCGCTGCCACGCCGTGATCGGCATGATGAAAGACAAGGACGCGGCGGCGTTTGTCCGCGCCTTGCAGGATTGTGTGCAGTATTGGTATGTCACCGGGTTGGCCGTGGGGCGCGCCAGTGCGCCGGAGACCCTGGCGGCGACCATCCGAGCCGTTACCGGGCAGGCGCCGGTGGCTGTCGAGGACGATATGGCGCAAGCGCGATCCGCGCTACGCACGCAGGCGCGGGCCGGTGACCGGATATTGGTATGCGGGTCATTCCATACCGTGGCGCAATGGTCCGAGCTGAAATTCGAATGATTTGGGAGGCACGATGGATTTTGTTCTGAAACAGCGTCTGGTCGGGGCCGTGGTGCTGGTGGCGCTGGCGGTGATTTTCATTCCGATGCTGTTGGAGAGTCCGGACAGCGATCTGGTGCCGCAGATGGAACCCTTGCCCATCCCGCAGGATCAGGGGCTGAACCGGCCGCTGGAGGAAATTCCGCAGACCGGTGCAATCCCCGACACGCCCGCCGAGTCCACGCTCGACACGCCGACGTCGGATCGGTCCGGGGAGGATGCGGGGGGCAGCGAGGAGGGCAGCGCGATCCCGTTGCCACTGCCGCAGCCGACGGCACCGGTTGATGATGTTCCGGCCGAAGCCGCTGACATGCCACCCCAGGCTTCGCCCGGCACCGATGCCGGTGCGGACGGCGCGCCCGCCAAGGACGCGACGGCCAGTGCGCCCGCGCCGGCGGCGTCCGGCGCACTCGGCAGTTGGGTGGTTCAGGTCGGGAGTTTTTCCAGTGAGCAGAATGCGCTGCGGTTGCGTGATCGCCTACGCAAAGCGAAATTCGTCACCCAGGTGGAAAAAGTGAACGTCGACGGCAAAACCCACTATCGGGTGCGCGTCGGGCCTTACCTGGAGCGCGGCGAGGCGGAGCAGGAACAGAAAAAGCTCGCAAACGCATTTGACCTCAAGGGTCGTGTGCTTTCCTATCCATGATTGACTGTCGTTGCCCGTGCTGTTGGCGTAAAATGTTGTTTATGAATTCTGGTAGGCGGCGGAGTCTGAATCCGCGGTTCAGGTCGGTCGCTTGATCTGGATTGATTATATTCTGCTGGCGATTATTCTCGTCTCGGCTTTATTGAGTCTGTGGCGCGGCTTTGTCAGGGAGGCGCTATCGCTGGCGAGTTGGATAGCCGCGATGTGGATCGCGCTGGTGTTCTTCCACGATCTGGCGGACTGGTTGGCGCGTTGGATCGAAACGCCGTCGGTGCGCGACGTTGTGGCTTTTGGCGTGTTGTTCATCGTTACCGTGATGGTCGGCGGGTTGATCAGCTACCTGGCCGGACAACTGGTGGCCAAGACCGGTCTGACGGCCACCGACCGCGTGCTGGGCGTGGTGTTCGGCGTCGCCCGCGGCATCGTCATCATTGCCGTCATGGTGCTGCTGGCGGGCCTGACCGCGTTACCGCAGGACCCCTGGTGGCAGCAATCGCTGCTGTTGGGGCACTTTCAGGAGCTGGCTCTGTGGATCAAGAGCTTTCTGCCTGAGGATATCGCCAGGAATATCCAGTTCCAGAGCGTCTGATCAATGGGTGAAATTCGGGGTTAGGGCCAGTGTGTGGAATTGTCGGAATTGTTTCTTTCAGTGCCGTTAACCAGTCGATCTACGACGCCCTGACGGTATTGCAGCATCGCGGTCAGGACGCCGCCGGTATCATGACCTGCGAGGGTGACCAGCTGTGCCTGCGCAAGGACAACGGTCTGGTGCGCGACGTATTCCACACCCGGCATATGCTCCGCCTGCGCGGCACCATGGGTATCGGCCACGTGCGCTATCCCACCGCCGGCTGCGAGAGTTCGGCCGAGGCCCAGCCTTTTTATGTCAATTCGCCTTACGGGATTTCGCTGGCGCACAACGGCAATCTGGTCAACGCCGAGGAGCTGAAACAAAACCTCTATCGCGAGGATCTGCGTCATATCAATACCGAATCCGATTCCGAAGTGCTGCTCAATGTGTTCGCCCACGAGCTGCAACGGCGCGGCAAGCTGGTGATCGATCAGGACGATGTGTTCGCCGCGGTGGCCGGCGTCCACCGGCGCTGCAGCGGCGCTTATGCCGCGGTGGCGATGATAACCGGTTTTGGGATCGTCGCCTTTCGCGACCCTTATGGCGTGCGTCCGCTGGTTTACGGCAGACGCGAGACACCCCAGGGTGTGGAGTACATGATCGCCTCGGAGAGCGTGGCGCTGGATACGCTGGGCTTCGAGCTGATCGACGATGTGCGTCCCGGCGAGGCGGTGCTGTTGAGCATGAGCGGCGGCATGGCAAAGCGCCAGTGTTCGGACAACCCCAACTACGCACCCTGCATTTTCGAGCACGTCTACCTGGCGCGACCCGATTCCATCATCGACAATATATCGGTGTACAAGGCGCGCTTGCGCATGGGCGAAGTACTGGCGGAGAAAATCCGCCGCGAACGTCCCGATCACAATATCGACGTGGTCATCCCGATTCCTGATACCAGTCGCACGGCGGCGCTGGAGCTGGCGAACAATCTGGGTGTGAAATACCGCGAAGGCTTCATCAAGAATCGCTACATCGGCCGCACCTTCATCATGCCCGGACAGCAGCAGCGCAGGAAATCCGTGCGCCAGAAGCTCAACGCCATCGAGCT
>JASBST010000075.1 GCA_030148775.1 Thiogranum sp. | reverse complement strand
GTTCGTTGAAAACGCCATCCTCAAGGCGCGCAACGCGGCCGCGCACACCGGCCTGCCGGCGATCGCCGACGACTCGGGGCTGGAAGTGGACGCCCTGAATGGCGCGCCCGGTATCTACTCTGCGCGCTATGCCGGGGAAGGCGCCAGCGATCAGGCCAATGTGGAAAAACTGCTGGCGGCGCTCGAGGGCGTGGCGGACGCCCAGCGCGGCGCGCGCTTCCAGTGCCTGATCGTCTACCTGCGCCATGCCGAGGACCCCACGCCGCTGATCTGCCAGGGCACCTGGGAGGGGCGTATTCTGCACACGCCGCGCGGCGATCAGGGCTTTGGCTACGACCCGGTGTTTTATGTCCCGGGACAGGATTGCGCGTCGGCGCAGTTGCCGCCGGCGATCAAAAACCGGCTCAGCCATCGCGGCCAGGCACTGCGCCGGCTGGTCGAGGTTCTGCGCCGCTGACATGCTCACCTTCGCCGCGCCGCCGCCGCTGTCGCTGTATGTCCATTTTCCCTGGTGCGCGCGCAAGTGCCCCTATTGCGACTTCAACTCGCACCCACTGCGCGAAGCACTGCCGGAACAGGCTTATGTGGATGCGCTGCTGCGGGATCTGGAAGCTGAGTTGCCGGCGGTGTGGGGCCGCACCGTGCAGAGCGTTTTCCTCGGCGGCGGCACCCCGAGTATATTCTCTGCCGCCGCCATCGACCGGCTGCTCAGTGGCGTGCGCGCACGCCTGCCGCTCAGCCCGCACGCCGAAATCACGCTGGAGGCTAACCCCGGCAGCGCCGAGCAGGAAAAATTCGCCGGCTATCGCGAGGCCGGCGTCAACCGCCTGTCGATCGGCGTGCAGAGCTTCGACGCCGACCATCTGCAGGCGCTCGGCCGCATCCATGACAGCGCCGAAGCCCACGCCGCGGCGCGGGCGGCGCGCGCGGCCGGTTTCGATAATTTCAACCTCGATCTGATGTTCGGCCTGCCGCGCCAGAACCGCGAACAGGCGCTGGCCGATCTGGACGCCGCCATCGCGCTGCGACCCGCCCATCTGTCCTGGTACCAGTTAACGCTGGAGCCCAATACGCTATTCCACCAACGGCCGCCGCCGCTGCCCGACGACGACGCCAAATGGGCGATGCAGGAAGCCGGCCAATCACTGCTGCGCGGGCACGGCTATACTCAATATGAGGTTTCCGCCTGGGCACGAGATGGACAGCGCTGTCACCACAATCTGAATTACTGGCGTTTTGGCGACTACATCGGCATCGGTGCCGGCGCCCACGGAAAGATCACCGATGGTGGCCGCGGCGTGGTCCAGCGTCGCTGGAAAAAACGCCATCCGCGGGATTACCTGGCCGGCGCCGGTGACGACGCCGGCCTGGAAGGCCGGCGCCAGCTGGAGGCAAAGGAGCTGCTGTTCGAGTTCGCTCTCAACCGCCTGCGCCTCACCGAGGGATTCAGCCTCGATGACTTCACGGCCGCCTGCGGACTGGATCGGCAACGGCTGCAGCCTTTGTTGCAACAGGCGGCCGCCGACGGGCTGCTGCGGCTGCAGGCGGATCGGGTCAGCCACACCGAGCGCGGCTGGCGTTATCTGGACGATTTGCTGCAACGCTTTTTGTAGTGTTGAAGGAGTGGTACATGCTGGAAACCAGCCGAATCGATTGCCCCTATTGCGGCGAAGGTTTCGATATCGAGGTCGACTGTTCGGCCGGCGACCAGGAATATGTGGAGGACTGCCCGGTCTGCTGTCAGCCGATCGAAGTGCAGGTCAGTGTCGACTTCGCGGGCAACCTGGCCGGCGTGCAGGCACGGCGCGGCGATGACTGACTACACGCCGATCGACTGCGCGCGCTACAGCGAGTACGAAGTCGCCATCCTGCAGGGACGCCCGCTGCGCATTTCATGGCACGATGCCGACGGTCAGTCGCGCATCGCCGTGTGTACGCCACTGGACCTGGTGACCCGGGACCACGCCGAGTATCTGGTGGTGCGACCGGCCGACGCCGATCGACTGGAGCTGCGCCTGGACCGGATTCACCGCACCGAAGCCGTCTAACCCCTGCCCATTTTTTGCCCGCTTTCGCGCCGTAGCTTTGACGCTCACGGCGACAGAGCCGCTAACTCCTTGAGACTTGTACGCCGAAAATTTGTCGGACTGGGTCCTTTGTGGGGCCCAAATTGTAAGAAATTGGCTTGAATTCCAACGCACCTGTTAAGTATTCCGACAAAAATAATATTAATTAAATTTTAAAAACAACGGGTTAAAAATTATTGCGGCAAATTGTCAGGCCGCGCTAAAGCTGTGCTAGACTCGTTCCAGACAGACAAAAACCACAAAGTTCGACACAGAGTCGGCGGAGGCCAGCCATATGCCAGAAGTAAAAACCTCAACCCGCCAGTCCGGCGAAGCACTGATTGAATTCGACCAATGGGCCGAGCTGGCCAAAACCGACCCCGAAGCCTTCGAAGCCCGCCGTGCCGCCACCATCGAAGCCCTGATTCAGCAGATGCCGGCGCATAAACAGCACCGCATGCGCTGCCTGCAATGGAAAATCGACCAGGTGCGCGATCGCGCCGGTAACCCGATGGCGGCCTGTATCAAACTAAGCGAAATGATGTGGGATTCGCTGGTCGGCCCGGGCGGGCTGCGGGAAACGCTGGAGCAGGTCTCGGAGGGCCGTTTTCAGCCGCAACCGCGCGCCATCGTGCTGGAATTCCCCGCCACCCACTGACCCGCCACCAGCGCCGGGTCTTGCCGAAAGCGCCGCTTTGACGTAACATTCGCGGCCTTTCGGCAGGCGCCGGGGTGGATGCTCCGCCGCCGCCTGAACCCTATTCGAGGCATTCGGCATGAAAGCAGACATCCATCCGGCATATGAAGAAATAACCGTCACCTGCAGCTGCGGCAACAGCTTCAAAACCCGGTCCACGGTCGGTCGTGATCTGACCATTGAGGTTTGCGCCCAGTGCCATCCTTTTTACACCGGCAAGCAGAAGATGCTGGATACCGGAGGCCGTGTCGATCGCTTCCGCCGCAAGTACGGCATCAACAAACAGGGCTGATGCCCACTCCGGCAATGTCTCTAGCAAAGGCGCCCTTGTCCGGCGCCTTTTTTTTCCTGCTGACTCTGTGGCTGGCGCCGGTCACGGCCGATAGCTGCGGCCCACCGCCGGCCGCCGACCGGGTCAAGGTGCGCT
>JASBST010000067.1 GCA_030148775.1 Thiogranum sp. | reverse complement strand
ACCTGTCGCAGCACGTCGGCGGTTTCGTCATTTCGAATGGCCCGATATCGGAACTCGTGCCCATCGAGAATGCAGCGATGGAAGAGCGTACCGTGATCCAGTGGGAGAAGAACGACCTGGAAGACCTGGGGCTCCTGAAGGTCGACGTGCTGGGACTTGGCATGCTGACGGCGATTCGTCGCAGCTTCGACCTGATCGAAAAGTTCGACGGGCGACACTACACGCTCGCCACGGTGCCGGCCGAGGATCCGGTCGTCTATGACATGATCTGCGACGGCGATACGATGGGTGTGTTCCAGATCGAATCGCGTGCGCAGATGGCCATGCTGCCGCGACTGAAGCCGCGCTGTTATTACGACCTCGTCATCGAGGTGGCGATCATCCGGCCCGGGCCCATCCAGGGCGACATGGTGCACCCTTACCTCCGGCGGCGCAGCGGCGAGGAGGCGGTCGAGTACCCGAGTGACGAGGTGCGCGACGTGCTGCAGCGTACGCTCGGCGTGCCGATTTTCCAGGAGCAGGTCATGCAGCTCGCGGTGGTCGCGGCCGGGTTTTCGGCCGGGGAGGCCGATCAACTGCGCCGCAGCATGGCGGCCTGGCGCCGCAGCGGTGCGCTCGAACAATTCGAGCAGCGTTTGATCGATGGCATGTCCCAGCGCGGTTACAGCGAGACTTTCGCGCGCCAGATCTATGCCCAGATACAGGGTTTTGGCGAATATGGTTTCCCCGAGTCGCATGCAGCCAGCTTCGCGCTGTTGGTTTATCTCTCCGCCTGGCTCAAGTGTCACGAGCCGGCGGCGTTTCTCTGTGCGCTGCTCAACAGTCAGCCGATGGGTTTTTATGCACCGGCGCAACTGGTGCAGGATGCGCGCCGGCATCAGGTTGAAGTGCGGGCGGTGGAGGTGTGTACCAGCGATTGGGAATCCACCCTGGAGCGGCGCACGGACGGGTCGCCGGCGGTCCGCCTGGGTCTGCACCAGGTGCAGGGCCTGCGTCAGGCGGCCGCCGAGCGCATCGTGCAGGTGCGCGTTCAGCGGCCTTTTTCCGATGTGGCGGATCTCACCCGACGCGCCGGTTTGCAGCGCAACGATCTTGAAGCGCTGGCCTCGGCCGGGGCGTTGAAACGGTTAAGCGGCCATCGCCACCGGGCCCGCTGGGCGGTGGCCGGGGTCGAGACGCCTCTGCCCTTGCTGGAACAGGCGCAGCCGTGCGAGGCCTCGCCGCTGCTGCGGCGACCGACAGAGGGCGAGGATATCGTCGCCGACTATGCGAGCCTGGGATTGACTCTGGGCCGTCACCCGCTGGCATTGCTGCGCGCTCATCTGCTACGCCGTCGCCGTTATCTCAGCGCCGCGGCGGTGCGCGAGCTGGACAGTGGCAGTGCGGTGCATACGGCGGGACTGGTCGTCTGCCGTCAGCACCCGGGTTCGGCCTCGGGGGTCACTTTTGTCACGGTCGAGGACGAAAGCGGTCAGACCAATATTATCGTCTGGCCCAAGTTGGGCGCGCGGCAGCGGCGTGAATTATTGCACGCGCGTTTGCTGGGGGTTGTGGGTGAGGTACAGAACGAAGCCGGGGTTGTGCATGTGATCGCACAACGTCTTTTTGACGAAAGTGCCTTGCTGGGCGGGCTTAAATCGACATCCCGGGATTTTCGCTGACCCGCGTATCGGTCACTTAAAGAAAAAAGGGGCCTTAGGCCCCTTTTTCCGTTGCCATCACTTCAGAAGTGATAATTCACGCCAACGCTGATAAAGGCCGCGTCCGATTCGATCTGCGAATACTCCGCTTCCACGTCCAGGTAGTCGGTGGCGCGGAAACCGCCGCCCAGTCCCCAGGCCAGGCCGGAGTCGGATGCATCGGCCGAGACACCGCCCGCGCTGGCGGAGACGTCTTCGCGCAATACGCCAAGCTTGATCTTGCCGTACAGGGAATCGCCGAATTTCATCACGCCATAGAGCGCCTGGGTGTCGATGTTCCAGTCGCCCTTGACGCCAAAGGCCTCAAAGTCGCCATCCGATACGCTGGTGGTCAGCTCGGCTTCGATCGCCCAGCTCAAGCTGCCTTCGGCCGGTACTTCGTAGCCGACGAGCACACCGGCGTTGAGCGCATCGTCGAAGGCGCTGTCGTCAACAGTCACCAGACCGGTTTTGGCGCCGATATAAAGACCTTCGGCCTGTGCGCCGCCACTCAGTGCCAACAGTATCGATGCGACCCAGATTTTTTTAGCAGGCATAAATGCTTCCTTCTTTTTCACGGTTGTTGATAAGAGATAAGACTGAATTCCGTTTGAATATCGACTTTTTCGACCGGGCCTTTAGGGGCCGCGGTACTTTGAATATTTTTTTCAACTAAAGCCTGGCCTGGGTGCCATCCGCGCCTCCGGCGACTTCCGCCGGGGTCCCTTTCCGGGTTGAAACGGCGGCGCCATGCTCCAACGTCACTCCAGGTGCCCAGCGCCCGGACGGGTGGTGTTCTCCTACATGATGAACCTGCCAGGCTCGCTATTCCCGAGTTTTTAAGTATGAAGAAACGGCGCTTGATTCGGCCGAAACACAAATTGCCGCACGATAATGCTGGAAGAGCCGGGCGACAAAAACTAGACTAGGATCATGTCAGTATCCGCCAGCCTAATGCAGGAACAGGTGCCCAGCGGACTACCGGGCGTAGGCCCGGTACCCTGGGGTACGCACATGTGCCATTTCTATCGCTCCACCCAGGAGCTTTGCGAACCGCTGGTGGAATTTTTTCGCGCCGGTCTGGATAACGGCGAGCTGTGTCTTTGGATCACCTCGGCTCCGCTGTTGTCGACCGAGGCCCGTGCCGCGCTCGCGCGAGTGGTGCCGAATCTCGACGATTACGAACACAGCGGCCAGCTTTGTATCATCGATTTCCAGGATTGGTACGTCAGCGACGGCGAGCTTGCCAGCGCTCAGGTGGTGGAAAACTGGTTGCTGCGGGAACAGCGGGCACTCGATGCGGGCTTCAAAGGCTTGCGTCTCACCGGCAATACTTCCTGGCTGGAACCCGCCGATTGGGATGCTTTCACCGCCTACGAGGCGGATGTGCACGCGGCCTTCCACCAGCGCCGTATCGTGGCCTTATGCAGCTATCCGCTGGAAAGCTGTAACGCCGACGCCGTGCTGGAAGTGCAGCGTAATCACGAATTTTCTCTCATTTGCCAGGGCGGTGTGTGGGAAGCGGTACGCAACGGCACGCAGCTGTTGTCGGCCATCAACAATCGCGGACCGGCGTCGCATGTCGAGCATTCGGTGCGTTTTTTCAGCAAGGACGACTATCCCGGTGCCGCTATCGCCGAATTTCTCTCCCGGGCGGCGTATGGCTGCGCGGCGATTGTCGCGCCGGCGCCGCATCTGGCTGTGCTGAGCACCGCGCTGCGGCGCCAGGGAACAGATCCTGCAGGCGTGGCGATGTATGACACGGGCGAGATCATGCGCGAGGCCTCCGGCCGGGATGGGTTGATCGCCGCTCTCAGCGAGGCGGTGGAAAACGTCGTTCTGGCGGCGACCCGTAGCGGACAAAAAACCCATATCTACGGCGAGCTGGTTGACGTGCTCAGTCAATCCGGGGATAAGGCCTCGGCGGTGGCGCTCGAACAGGTGTGGAACGCTCTGCTGCGCCAGCACGATTTTTCGCTATGGTGCGGCTACAGCCTGGAACATTTCAGTGCCGGGGACGCCCAGGCCTGTGCGGCGGTATGCGGCTGTCATGGTGACGTGCAGATCGATGCGCCCGGCGAAGATCAACAGCTTTTCGCCCGTGCTCTGGTCGACGAGATTTCGCTACGGCGCCTGTATGAAAACGAGCGCTCGCGACTGTTGCAGCTGGAGCGGGGAACCAACCTGCGTCTGTCCCAATTGCAGGGCATCACATCGGCATTGTCCGAAGCGGTGACCGCGCAGGATGTCGCCGAGGTCGTCTGCGGCGAAATCAGAACGCTGTTGGATGCCAACTGCGCCTTTCTGTCGATGCCCGACCGGCATGGGCGTTTGCGCTCGCTGGCATGGACCGGCGCGGTCGACCAAGCGATCGGCGAGTGTCTGGCGTCCCCGGAAGATCCGACGGCGGCAACCAGCACCGTGTTCCAATCCGCTCAGCCGTTGTGGCTGGCCAGCGAGGAGGAAATTGCGGCCCAGCTGCCATGCTTTGGGGACAGTGCCGGCGCCTTCGCCTGTCTTCCGCTCACACTTCACGGCCGCCGCCTCGGGGTCGCCGGTTTCGCCTATCCCACGGCGCAGGTCTTCGACTCCTCCCAACGGGCTTTTCTGGAGGATGCCTGCAAGCAGGTGAGTCTGGCGCTGGAACGGGCCCGATTGTATGACGAGGCTGAACGACAACGGGCACGGGCGGAAAGCGCCGGTCGCGCCAAGGATCAGTTCATCGCCATGTTGGGACACGAACTGCGTAATCCCCTGGCGGCCATACACACGGCGGCCGAACTGCTTGGGCTTCCCCATCTGAGTCCGGAGATCGTCGTGCGCACGCAGAAGGTGCTGTCACGCCAGACCGGGCATATGTCGAAGCTGATCGACGATCTGCTCGATGTGTCGCGTATCGTATGGGGCAAGATCAACCTCGAAATCGCCGAAGTGGACCTCACGGCATTGTTGCGCGAGGCGCTGGACGACCGGCGCGACCAGATGGAACGGCAAAAACTCACGCTGACGACCTGCTTCGCCGCCGCCCCGTTGAGTGTACGCGCCGATCGTGTCCGTCTGATGCAGGTCCTCGAAAACATCCTGGTCAATGCGGTGAAGTTCAGTCAGGCCGGCGGCACGATCAACGTATCCCTGACTGCTACGGCCGACGACCAGGCCCTGTTGACGGTAAAAGACAACGGTGCCGGCATCGACCCGGAGTTACTGCCGCATATCTTCGAGCCTTTCCAGCAGGGCGGTCAGGACCTCGCGCGCAGCTCCGGCGGGCTCGGGCTGGGGCTGACGCTGGTCAAAGGGCTGGTGGAAATGCACCAGTGCCGTTTAAGCGTGACCAGCGAAGGTGCGGGAAAGGGCTGCGAGGTGCGGGTCACGCTGCCATTGGATGGCACCAACCGGTCCAAGACGCGCACCCCGGAAGCCGAGGCTACCGAGGCGCGTCAAGTATTGATTGTCGAGGACAATGAGGACGCGGCGGAGATGCTGAGCGAATTGCTGCGCCGGGAGGGTCATACGGTAGCGGTGGCCTACGGCGGTGAGCAGGCGCTCGCGCTCGCGCAACGCCTGTCACCGGATCTGATCCTGTGCGATCTCGGCCTGCCCGGGGGCATGAATGGTTTTGAGATAGCCGCGGCGCTGCGCCACCTCTCGCCCCCCAGCACCGGTTATCTGGTGGCGCTCACGGGATACGCCTCGCCGGAGGACATTACCCGCACGTTGCGGGCCGGCTTCGACGAACATGTCACCAAGCCTGTCAGTCAGGCCGAACTGAAACGCCTTTTCACACGTCTGCAAGCACGCCACTGATCCTGGTTGGGCGGTGGCACGGCGGTCTTCTACACCCTTGACATGATAATGAGAATCGTTATCATTAACGATAACGAGACGCTATCAGGGTTCGAACGTGTGCGGCGACAGCGAAGTTAAGGAGGAGCGGAAACCCGCGGCTATGCCGCGGGGCCGACGCCGCAGGAAAATCTGGGAACTGGAGCGTTCATTCCACTGCAGCCTGATCGGGACCTGCCTGTCGTTGGACGAGTTGCGCATGTTGTGCCGCAAGTTGCAACCTGTCGCCACCGCGCGGCTCAGCGACTACGAGCTGCACCGGTCATTTGTGGCGGTGGCCGCTGAGGACAGTTATGCCGCCCGTCGTCTGCACAAGTTTCTGGACCGCAAATACCGACACGAGATCCGCTGTCTCAACGCGGTGCCCGCCGAGGAGCTGCAAGCCCACTGGCGCGCGTCGTTGGCCTCGCGGGATCCCGCCGGCGTTTACTGGGCGCTCGCTACCGATGCCGGAGCGCCGGCCGCGCTCGTGGAGCGGGCCTACGGCGAAATTCATATGCTGTCGCATCTGGCTGGCGCGGCGGCACGGGTGGACAAGGACGAAAGCCAGCGCCTGCGCCGCAAAGCCGAGGCTTTGAGAAAACAACAGCTGGCCGCGCAGGCGCGGGCAAGAGCGCGCGATTCGCAGCGCGAACAGCTCCTCAGGCGGACACAAGAGCGCCTGGCCCGGGCGCGCGCGCAACTGCAACAGCACGCCGAGGGCCGGCGCCGTTCGGCAACGACCGATGACCTGTCGGTAATTTCCGGCCTGCGCGCGCAGGTCGAGGACTATGCCGCCAGACTGGCCGATGCGCGCCTGCGGGCGGAAACCGCCGCGGCCGATGCCCGGCAGTGGAAACAGATGGCGGTAAAACAGGGGGACCGCCTGTTGCGCATGGAACAGTGCCTGATCGAGGCGCGGACCGAGCGCGACGCTCTGGAACACGTTATGGAAAAACGTGTGACGGCGACGGAGCAGGTTGGCGCAGTCGCGCGGGACGAAGCATCCGGGGTCAATCTGTGCGGGCGCTGTATTCTGTACGTGGGTGGCAGAGATCGTCAGTGTGCTCGTTTCCGCGAACTGGTGGAGTGCAACAACGGCCGTTTTCTGCACCACGACGGCGGATTGCATGAGGGGCGTCTGCGTCTCGGATCGTTGTTGCCGCGCGCCGACGCAGTGCTTTGTCCGCTCGATTGCGTCAGCCACGACGCCAGTCGCCGGGTGCGGGAATTCTGCAAACGACACGGGAAAAAGCTGATACTGCTGCCACGCGCCAGTCTGGCCGCGTTCGCGCGTGGCCTGAGCGAGTTGACGGCCTGATTGTGGCCGGCATTCGGTGCGCCTGCCCGGCACCGGGGGGGCGTCGGTCCACACGCGGGTTCCCCCGCCGTGTGGTTGCCGCAGCAAAATCCCTCAACCGCCCACGCTGCCGGCAAAACTGCCCAGCTTGCGTTTGTCCTCTTCGGTACAGGCGTCGCGCAGACACAGGATGCCGCTGTCGCCGTCCTCGGCCAGGGTTTCTACGTGGTTGTCGGACTGCGCGAATTCTTCCGACTCGGTGAAAATGAAATGGTATTTGCCGTCGACATTCACCTGCAGCAAGCCATTGTTGTTTTCACCGTAAGCATGCCAGCGATCATCGCCGGCAGCGGGGACCTCGGGGCCGAACAGGCCGGTCTGGTCGTCTTTCCAGGCGATGATCACCGGTTCTGAAAAGCGCTCGCGCGCCCGGTCGGCTGCCGCACGGAGGGCATTGAAAAAATTGTCAGACGAGGCTTCGAGTGACAGATCGAGGTTTTTCACGGTTTTCTCCTTAAGATCCAGTGCCAATGTAAACCCCTGCAAGAGGGCGCCTTCCCGGGGGTGTGCGGTTGCGCAAACACGCCGGGTCCGGCATGGACAAGGATTCTAGGGTTGTCACGGGACGCTGTGGATAAGCCGCTGCCCGGCCTCGGCGTAAGAGGCGTCCGACCGCCGCCTTTGCTACCGCGTGGTGGCCTCGCCGTCGCCGTCCCAAAAAGGCGGTTGCCCGACGTATTCGACCAGGCGATCGATGAACAGGCGGGTCTTTTTCGGCAGATAACTGCGGCTGGGATACATGATATAGATGGGTGAGTAGGGCACCAGCGGCAGTTCCGGCAACACCCGCAGCAGTGTGCCACGTCGCAGCGCTTCGCGGCTGACGAAGGTCGCCATCAGGGCAATGCCCAGGCCGTCCTCGGCGGCCTTCAGCAGCGCGTATCCGTCGTTGACTTTGATCCGCGGATTGACGGCGAATGTCTTGATAGTGCTGCCGTCGCGGTAGCTCCAGCTGTCGTTGACGCCATAGTCCCCCGAGTAGACCACGAAGCGGTGCGCGGCCAGATCGGTCAGTGTCGCCGGTGTTCCATGACGCTCCAGATAGGCGGGCGAGGCCACCATGACAAACGGGTTGTCGGCCAGCTTGCGCGCCACCAGCGTGGAATCGTTCGGCTCGGTGACACGGATGGCGACATCGTAACGTTCGCCGACAATGTCGACGTACCGATCCTCCAGCCGCAGCTCGACGTTGAGGCGAGGATAGTCGGCCGCCAGGGCCTCGATCACCGGGAGAACATGAAGACGGCCGAACTGTGTGGTGCTGGAGATACGCAATTCACCCGAGACTTCCTGGCGCAAGGAGGCGACCAGCGCGTCGGTCTCCATGAGCTGTTCGCGCAACGAACAGGCGTGTTGATAGATCGCGTCCCCGGCTTCCGTAAGACTCAGACTACGGGTGGTGCGATTGAGCAGGCGTACGCCCAGCTGTTCTTCGAGTTTCGCCAGCTGCTTGCTGACATAGGAGCGATTGACAGCGCGACGCTCGGCGGCTTTGCTGAAATTGCCGCTGTCGATGACGTCGGCGAACAGTATCAGGCGACTGGCCGTGTCCATCAGCCTTCCTTTGTTTCCAATATGGAAACATATATACGTCAATCTGACGCTGTTGGGAAGATTATGCGCGACCTAGAATGCATTCACGTAGTTTCCACCTGACCAGGAGAGATGCATGTCTGTGAATACTGCCTCGAAGCCCGATCTGTTCGAGCCCTTTTCGATGGGCGACCTGGAATTGCGAAATCGCCTGGTAATGGCACCGTTGACGCGCAACCGGGCCGGTGATGGCAATGTGCCGAAGGCGCTGAATGCGGAGTATTACGCCCAGCGCGCGAGCGCCGGGCTCATCCTCACCGAAGCCACCCAGATTTCCCCGCAAGGCGTCGGCTATCCCGCCACGCCGGGCATCCATACGGCCGAACAGGTGGAAGGCTGGCGTCGAGTGACCGATGCGGTGCACGCCGCGCACGGGCTGATCTTTTTACAGCTCTGGCACGTGGGAAGGATCTCCCACTCTTCCCTGCAACCTGACAACGCGCTGCCGGTGGCGCCGTCGGCGATCCGCCCGCAAGGGGAGGCGGTCACCTATGAGGGCAAGAAAGCGTTCGAGACACCGCGCGCGTTGTCGACCGATGAACTTCCCGGCATTGTCGCCGATTACGCCGCCGCGGCGCGTCGCGCCCGCGAAGCGGGTTTCGACGGTATCGAGATTCACGCGGCCAACGGTTACCTGCTCGATCAGTTTCTGCGCGACGGCACCAACAGCCGCGACGACGCCTACGGTGGTAGCGTGGAAAACCGTATGCGCCTGTTGCAGGAAGTCGTCGAAGCCGTTCGCGGGATCTGGCCGTCACAGCGCGTCGGCGTTCGATTGTCGCCGGAGAACAGTTTCAACGACATTCGCGATTCCGATCCCCAGGGCACCTTCGGCGCCGTGGTCGATATGCTGAGTCGTTATCGTCTGGCGTATCTGCACCTGGTCGAGGGCGATATGATGAGCGGTGAGAGCCATCTGGATTATGCCGAGATCAAACGGCGTTTCGGCGGCGTGTACATGGCCAACAATGGTTATACCAGGGCACGTGCCGAACAGGCGCTGAAGACAGGTGCGGCGGATCTGGTGGCGATCGGTCGGCTGTTCATCGCCAACCCGGATCTGCCGCAGCGTTTTGCCCAGGATGCCGAACTCAACGAACAGGATCCGGATACGTTTTATGGCGGCGACGCGCACGGCTACACCGACTACCCCACGCTGATGCAGCAGCGGCGAAGCGCCAGCGCGTAATCAGCAGCGCATATCGGCCTTTGTCTCGCGCACGTCTGGCCGGCTGGTGCAGCCGGACAGGGGTGTCGCTGCCTGCGCCCCCACTCCGGGCTCGCGGGGTTCTGAAGCCCCGCGAGGCCGCGTCGGTTACCGGCCGCGCAAGCGCTTAGCGGGCGAAGACTTTCTTCAGTAGTTCAGTGGTGCGCGCCAGGGGCTCCTCACGGATGCGTTTTTCCTCGTCGGCCAGTTTGAGGAACAGTCCGTCGAGCGTCTTGTCGGCGATGTATCGATCCAGATCGAGATTTTCCGCGCTGCCGGCAAATGGCGTGAGCAGTCCCAGTTTGTCCGTCATTTTCTTGTAGGATGCGGTCACGCCGGCTTGCGCGGTGGTGTCCCGAACAATCGGTAGAATGGCGTCTGTCAATTGGTCGGAATTGTTGCGACGGAAATACTCGGTGGCGGCGTCGTCCGGTCCATTGAGAATACCGCGCGCGTCCTCCAGCGACATCGACTCGATACTGTTCTTGAGAATGTCGGCCGTTGCCGGTATCGCCTTTTCGGCGGCGTGGTTCATGGAGGCGACAAACTCGTCGGCCAGCTTTTCCTGGCCGACCAGCCTCAGGCCGTCGCTGATTTTACGCAGCGAATCGGGCATGCTGATCTTGACCGATGGATCGTTCAGAAAACCGCCGCGGTGGCTCAACAGTTGGGTCGCCCGCTCCGTACCAACGCTCAACGCCTGTCGCAGTCCGGCGACAATTTCATTCGAACTCAGGGATTGGACGTCGTCTGCGGACGAGGCGCCCGGCAGTTTGCGCTCGATTTTTTTATACCATTCGCCCCAGTCCGCGTTGAGCGTCGGGCTGGCCAGAAGGCCGATCCCCAGCGTGGTCACGAGCGCGATGGTCGTTGCTGCCTGCATGCGGAACTCCTATTCGACTGCCGGGCCGGCGTTTCCAGCACCTTCTCACGGTGTGGATTTTTACTTTTGCACAATGTACCAGATCCGGCCTGGTTAGGGTAATTGTGCTCAGGGTGCCCCTGTGTCGCCCTTTTATCCACGCCAACAGTATGGCTACAGCCGGCCGGATGCTACACTGGGATCGGCAAAGGCGTTCGCCTTAGCCGGACTGGGAGAAATTTCAAACAGAAGTGAAAAGACAGGTGTTCTCGCCTGGAAGGAGATAACAGAATGATGGATAAAAAAGTGGCACTGATCGCGGCAGTCTCGATGGCAGGTGCACTGGTGCAGCAGAGCGTATCGGCGCATGGTGTGGGTAAGGGGAATGACGGATTCGTGGTCGATTCCAGTGGTCATCTGGTTTCGGACGGCGCCGGCGATTGCCTCAAAACCGGTGAATGGAAGAAGGATCTCGACTTGGTGGATTGCGGGGCGGAGCCCAAAAAGACCGCCGTGGCCGCACCGGAGCCGGCTCCCACGGCTCAGCCCGCCGCCATGCCCGAGCCGGTTGCGGTGTCCGAGTCGGTGGCACTGTCGGCCGGGGCGCTTTTCGACGTCAACAGCGACAAGCTGAAGGATGCCGGCAAGCAGGAGTTGTCCGCGCTGGCGACGCGCATCAAGGGATTGCAGGAAATTCAAAGCGTGAAAATCGTCGGCCATACGGACAGTACCGGCGCGGCATCGTACAATCAGGTGCTTTCGCAGCGGCGGGCGAACGCGGTGAAGAACTATCTGCTGGATCAGGGTATCTCGCCCATGGTCATGTCGACGCTGGGCATGGGCGAAGAGCGCCCGGTCGCCAGCAACGCCACGCGCGAGGGCCGCGCCCAGAACCGGCGGGTCGAAATCAAGATAGAAGGTGCGCGTCAGCGTTGATCGCCGCGTTTCGTTTCCGGTCAGGCGCTGGATTCCACCGGTTGTCCGCGGTGTAGGATCAGGGTTTGGGTCGGGTAGGCGAATTCCACGCCGGCTTGTTCGAACTGTTCGTGGAGATACAGGTTGATCGCCTGCTGGATATCCATATAAAGGTTGTAGTCCGGGCCCAGGACGTAATACACCGTTTCGAAGTTCAGAGAGAAATCGCCGTACTTGGCGAAGTGTGAACGATCGAAACGGGTATGCGTCTGGGCCTCGATTGCCGCTTTCAGGATGCCGGGGATCCGCTTCAGATTTTCCCTGGAAGTATCGTAGGTCACGCCGATTTGCATCACGACGCGCCGTTCATACATGCGACCGTAGTTCTGCAGGCGGCTCTTCAGCAGGTCGGAATTGGAGAACACCAACTGTTCGCCGGACAGGGCGCGTACCCGCGTGGTTTTCAACCCGACGTGTTCGACACTTCCCATATAAGTATCGACGATGACAAAGTCCCCCACCACGAACGGCTTGTCGATGAGAATCGACAGTGAGGCGAACTGATCGCCGAGAATGTTCTGTACCGCCAGTGCCACGGCGACACCGCCGACGCCCAGTCCGGCGATCAGCGCGGTGATATTGAAGCCCAGGTTATCCAGCGCGAGCAGCAGGACACCGAGCCACAGCATCGAACTGGCGAGCAGCCCAATGGCGTTCAGGGCGGTGACGCTGCCTGGGTCCTGCTTGATTTTACGTTGGCGGTAGTGCTCCAGGGTGAATTTGAGCAGGGCGTTCGCCCACACCCCGAGTTGCAGCAGCAGTATGACGACCACCGCGGTATGGACGAGCCCGCGGACGCGGTCTGAAAGCTCCACTACCTGACTGCCAGCCGCCAGCGCGATCGCCGCCAGTGCCCACCACTTCGTTTGCTTCAGCAAACAGACGACCGCGTCGTCAATCTGGGTGGTGGTCCGCTCGGCGAGTTTGTCCAGGCGTCGCCACACGACGCTGATCACCAGCCTGGCGACAAAAAAGACGACCACGCTGATGACAGCCGCCAGCAGCCACAGCTCTATCGCCTTGCCGGTCAGTTCCAGGTGAAGATATTCGCTGAAAAAACCTGTGATCCAATCAATCATGCGTTCGATCCGGATGCAACCCGTCGCGAAACCTGCGCGCCGCGCGTCTAGTGTGTCTCAGGAGGCTGGAATCTGCAACCGGGCGCGGCTGAAAGCTGCGCTATTTTGGCTGTTCGCGGCCGGGCCGGCACCGTTGTAGTTCGTTTCTCACCGCGACACCTGGTCGTTCGGCGCCATCCGACCGCTGGCGCACGCGCTCGTGCGAGCAACGGCCGCCGGCGCGCCGTGAGCCGGTGCTTCGCCGTCTGCCGGTGGTGCAATTCGATGGCGCGGGGAGGCGCTCGCCCTTTTTTTGCCCAGGGTCAGGGGGGCGTTGCACTGTGCATGTGCGTAAAGCGTGTCCCGGTTTGGTGCGTAGTCGTCCGGCTTTGCTGCAACTTTATGTAAATAAAGTGGAAATAAAGTTCTAGAGTGTCTGGCATATTCGTTGCTTCCCCCCCTGCATGCAGGTAATGGAACGGAAGAAGTCATGAAAGAAAAGCTCGTTTTGATCGGAAATGGAATGGCGGGGGTGCGTACGCTGGAAGAGCTGCTGAAACTGGCGCCGGAGCAGTACGACATCACCGTGTTCGGTGGCGAACCCTACAGCAACTACAACCGGATCATGCTTTCCCCGGTACTGGCCGGTGAAAAAACCATCGATCAGATCATGTTGAACGATGATCAGTGGTACGCGGACAACGGCGTCACACTGCACAAAGGCAAATGGGTGGAAACGGTGGATCGGGCGCGCCGCGTCGTGCATGCCGGCGATGTTTCCGCACACTACGACCGCCTGATTATCGCCACAGGCTCCTACCCGTTTGTGATACCCGTTCCCGGCAGCGAACTCAAAGGTGTCATCAGCTTTCGCGATATCGCCGATGTTGACGCCATGTTGCACGCGGCCGGCCGGCCCGGCGGCCGTGCGGTTGTCATCGGTGGCGGTTTGCTGGGACTGGAGGCCGCCAACGGCCTGAACAAGCAGGGCATGGATGTGACCGTGGTGCATCTGATGGACAGTCTCATGGAGCGGCAGTTGGATAAGCCCGCGGCTGAGTTGCTACGGACGTCGTTGGAGGCCAAGGGTCTTAAATTTCTCATGCAGGCTCAGACCGAGGCGATTCTGGGCGCCGGACAGGTCCAGGGCGTGCGTTTTAAAGACGGATTGGAAGTGCCCGCCGAGCTGGTGGTGATGGCGGTGGGTATACGCGCCAATTTTCAGCTGGCTGAAAAAATCGGCTTGCACTGCGAACGCGGGGTCGTGGTGAACGACACCATGCAGACGTTCGATCCGCGCATCTATGCTGTCGGCGAATGCGTTCAGCACCGCGGGCAGACCTATGGTCTGGTGGCGCCGTTGTTCGAACAGGCCAAGGTCTGTGCCAACCACCTCGCGCACATCGGCATCGCCCGCTATGAGGGCTCGGTGACGTCGACCAAACTCAAGGTGACCGGAATCGATCTGTTTTCCGCCGGCGATTTTATCGGCGATGAACACACCGAATCGTTGGTATTGCAGGATCCGGGCCGCGGGTTGTACAAGAAAGTGGTGCTCAAGGATAACCGCATCCAGGGCGCGGTGATGTACGGCGACACCATCGACGGGACCTGGTACTTCGAGTTGATGCGCGACCGCACCGATATCTCCGATTTTCGCGACAGCCTGCTGTTCGGCCAGGCCCACTTGGGGGATTCCGGACACGGCGATGACAACCGTGTCGCGGCGATGGCCGATTCGTCCGAAATTTGTGGCTGCAACGGCGTGTGCAAGGGCGAGATCGTTGAAGCGATCACGCAAAAGAATCTGTTCACGCTCGACGACGTGCGCGCGCATACCAAGGCATCGAGTTCCTGTGGTTCCTGCACCGGGTTGGTGGAAGCATTGCTTGCGCATACCGTCGGCGGAGACTATTCGCAATCGCCGGCAAAAAAGCCGCTTTGTCCTTGCACCGATTTCACGCACGACGAAATCCGTACCGGCATTCGCGACCACGAACTCAAGCACATGTCCGCAGTGCGGACTTACTTCGAGTGGAAAACGCCCGATGGCTGCTCCAAGTGCCGGCCGGCACTGAACTACTATCTGCTCTGTCAGTGGCCGGGCGAGTACCAGGACGACAGCCAGTCGCGATTCATCAATGAGCGTGCTCATGCCAATATCCAGAAAGACGCCACCTATTCGGTGATTCCGAGGATGTGGGGCGGCGGGACGACACCGCAGGAGTTGCGCGCTATCGCCGACGTGGCGGAAAAATACAGCGTGCGCATGGTACATGTCACCGGTGGCCAGCGACTGGCGCTCTACGGCCTGACCAAGGAACAGCTGCCGCAGATCTGGGGAGACCTGACTCAGGCCGGCCTGGTCTCCGGGCACGCCTATGGCAAGGCGTTGCGCACGGTGAAAACCTGCGTCGGTCGCGAGTGGTGCCGTTTTGGAACCCAGGACTCTACAGCGCTGGGGATCGATCTGGAAAAGATGACCTGGGGGTCGTGGACACCGCACAAATTCAAAATGGCGGCCTCGGGTTGTCCGCGCAACTGCGCCGAGGCCACGATCAAGGATTTCGGCGTCGTCTGCGTGGATTCGGGCTACGAGCTGCACGTAGGCGGCAACGGCGGCGTGAAAGTACGCGCCACCGATCTGTTGTGCCACGTGGAAACGCCCCAGCAGGTACTCGATTACTGTGCCGCGTTCATGCAGCTGTATCGGGAGGAGGCGCACTATCTGGAACGTACCGCCCCCTGGATCGAACGGGTCGGTCTCAGTTACGTCAAAGCCAAGATCGTGGAAGACAGCGCCAGTCGCGAGGCGCTGACGCAACGTTTCCACTATGCGCAGCAGTTTGCCCAGGACGACCCCTGGGCGGCGCGGGCGAAAGGCGCCGAAGCGCATGAATTCGTGCCGATCAAGCAAGTCAGCTAAAGGGATATAACGTTTTATCATGAATCAAGCACAACAACGGGTGACCGATACCGAAGGCTGGCTCGAAGTGGGCCGAATCGAGGAAATTCCATCCCTGGGGGCCCGCGTGGTGCGAACGCCCGCGGGCGATATCGCGGTGTTTCGTAACGCCGACGACGAAATCTTCGCCTTACGCGACAAATGCCCGCACAAGGGCGGGCCCTTGTCACAGGGCATTGTGCATGGCCGCCGCGTCACCTGTCCCTTGCACGACTGGAAAATTCATCTGGACACCGGGCTTGCCGTCGCACCCGATGAGGGTTGCGCGGCGCGCTTTCCGGTCAAAGTGGACGACGGCGTGGTTCACTTGTCGCTGGCCGCCGATGAGGGCTGTCCGGATCGGTGATCCCCGCCGGGGTCGCGCGGCGTACCGGTGCTAACAGATGACCCGGTACGCCGCGGATCGGTGCGCGCAGTCGCGCCAAAACGTAGCGTCGTCTGCGCGGCCCGCCGTGGCCCGCGGTGATATTCTAAGCCGTCCAGTTGTGTAGAAGACAAGCATGTCAGTCAACGCCAGCCGCGAAGTCAAAACCACCTGCCCGTATTGCGGCGTCGGTTGCGGTGTGCTGGTCGGTGTCGACCCTCAGGCGCAGGTCACGGTGCGCGGTGACCCCGACCATCCCGCCAATTTCGGTCGTTTGTGCTCCAAGGGCGCGGCGCTGGCCGAAACGCTGGACGACGACAATCGGCTGCTCCGGCCGCGGGTGGGTGGCGAGACGGTCGATTGGACGCGCGCGCTCGATCACGTCGCCACTGAATTCAGCCGTATTATCGAGCGGCATGGCCCGGAGGCGGTCGCTTTTTATGTCTCGGGTCAACTGCTGACCGAGGATTATTACGTCGCCAACAAGCTGATGAAGGGCTACATCGGCGCGGCCAATATCGACACCAACTCCAGATTGTGCATGTCTTCGGCCGTGGCCGGTTACAAGCGGGCTTTCGGCGCCGACTCGGTGCCCTGCTGCTATGAGGATCTGGAAAGGGCCAAACTGATTGTGCTCGCGGGTTCCAACACCGCCTGGTGCCACCCGGTGTTGTTCCAGCGTATCCGTAATGCCAAACAAACGCATCCCGACATGCGCGTCGTAGTGATAGATCCGCGGATCACCCCGAGTTGCGATATTGCCGATCTGCATTTGCCGATAGCCCCAGGTAGCGATACCGATTTGTTCAATGGCCTTCTGCTCTATCTGCGCGACAACGGTGAAACCCACGAGCAGTTCGTCGCCAACTGTACACAGGGCCTGGAGGACGCGCTAGATCAGGCGCGCGAGAGCGGGGCGGATGCCATCTCCGTGGCCGCGCGCTGCGGCCTCGACGAGGATCGACTGCTGGAGTTCTACCGCCTGTTTGCACGCACCGAAAGGGTCGTCAGTGTCTTCTCCCAGGGGGTGAACCAATCGTCTTACGGCACCGATAAAGTCAACAGCCTGATCAACTGCCATTTGCTGACCGGCCGCATCGGTCGCCCCGGTATGGGGCCGTTCTCGCTCACCGGGCAGCCCAATGCAATGGGCGGACGCGAGGTCGGAGGACTGGCCAATCAGCTGGCGGCGCATATGGAGATCGCCAACAGCTCAGACCGGCAACGGGTGCAGCGTTTCTGGCAGTCACCCCGAATCGCTG
Organism: Thiogranum sp.; assembly: GCA_030148775.1. GTDB lineage: Bacteria > Pseudomonadota > Gammaproteobacteria > DSM-19610 > DSM-19610 > Thiogranum. The sequence continues at coordinate 30,253 of JASBST010000067.1, read as the reverse complement.
CGCGCGAGGGGCTCAAGGCGTTCGACCTGTTTCGTGCCATCGAGTCGGGCGATGTCAAAGCCGTATGGATCATGGCGACCAATCCCGCCGTCAGCCTTCCCGACAGCAACCGTGTGCGGCGCGCGTTGGCTGGCTGTGATCTGGTGGTCGTTTCCGATTGCGTCGAGCGTACCGACACCAACCAATATGCCCACGTGTTGCTGCCGGCTCAGGGCTGGGGTGAGAAAGAAGGCACTGTCACCAATTCCGAGCGCCGTATTTCGCGCCAACGCGCTTTTCTTCCGCCACGCGGCGAGGCCCGACCTGATTGGTGGATTATTGCGCAAGTAGCGCAACGCATGGGTTACGCCGCCGGCTTCAGCTACCGCAACAGCGCCGACATCTGGCGCGAGCACGCCGCCCTGTCGGGGTTCGAGAATGGCGGCGGGCGTGATTTCGATATCAGTCCCCTGGCCCGGCTCAGTGACAGCGACTACGCCCAGTTGCAGCCGGTGCAGTGGCCGCTGACTTCGGCGGCGCGAGGCACTGCACGGTTGTTCGCCGATGGTGTTTTTTTCACGCCCGAACGCAAGGCGCGCTTTATCGCCGTCGGCGCGCGCCGACCGGCGAACCCGGTGAGCGCTGCTTACCCGCTGGTGTTGAACAGCGGCCGGGTGCGCGATCACTGGCATACCATGACCCGCACGGGAACGTCGCCGCGACTGTCGAGCCATGTGGTGGAGCCTTACGCGCAGGTTCATCCGCAGGACGCGACGGCCGCCGGCATAGAACCGCAGGGTCTGGTCAGGGTCGCCAGTCGTTGGGGCGAGCTCATTGTGCGGGCGCAGATAAGCGCCGAGCAGCGAATCGGCAGCGTTTTTATCCCCATGCACTGGAACCGGCAGTTCTCCAGCAGTCCCGGCGTCGACTGTCTGGTTAATCCGGCCACCGACCCGGTCTCCGGTCAGCCGGAGTTCAAGCATACGCCGGTAAGCTTATCCGTTTACACACCGGCCTGGCACGGTTTTATGATGTCGCGACGACGACTCGATCCGGGTCCACTGACGTACTGGGCATGCGCCCGTGGTGACGGCCTTTGGCGCTACGAGATCGCCGCTGACGAGGTTCCGGCGGACTGGACGGTTCACGCGCGCCAGTGGCTGTGCGGCGAGGGCGGACCGGCGCAATGGGTGGAATATCACGATGCCGCGGCCGGACGTTATCGAGCCGCCAGGGTGGTCGACGGCAGACTGGAAAGTTGTTTGTTCGTCGATCCGCAGCCGACATTACCCGCGCGGGACTGGCTGGCGCACATGTTCGCTCGACAGCAGCTGGACGAAGCCGAGCGTTCCGGTCTGCTCAGCGGTAAACCGGCATCGGATATGGAGGACGGCGGTCGCACCGTGTGCGCCTGTTTCTCCGTTGGCGTGAATACGCTGCGCGATGCCATTCGGACCCGCGCTTTGTGCAGTACGCAAGAGATCGGGGAATGTCTGCAAGCGGGGACTAACTGTGGCTCCTGCGTACCCGAGCTTGAAGCGTTGCTGAGGGAAAGCCGTGAAACGGAGACAGTAGCGGGCATCCCTGCCCGCCCGAACATCGCCGTCTCCCCGACAGAGGTCTAGAAGACGTACTGGGCCTGTACGAACAGCTCGTTGGCGTCGTTGCCCTTGACCCCGGATTCGCTGCTGTTGATCTGATAGGTCGCCTGCAGTTTGACGTCGTGTTTGTGAATAAATCAATTGGCGCCGAAGGTGGTGCGACCCCAGACGTCGGCGTAGTTGTCGGCGTCCTGCTCGGAGTAACCGGCCACCAGTTCCAACTGGTCCGCGATCAGCATATATCCGCCTTCCACCGACCAGTTGGTCAATTCGGTTTCGCCGTTCTGGTAAAGACCGCCGGTGAAGGTGCCGTCGGTCGTATCCACCTGGAACAGATTGTATTCGGCGTCGACAGAAAAACCGTGACTGCGCAAAGCGCCACTGACTTCATAACCGGTCACTTTATCCAGACTGGCGGGATTGACTTCATTGTCACCGTCGTTAGACCACTGGAACGCGGCCACGCCGATGGTCGCCTTGGTGTCGCCGGAAAAATCCCCCTGTGAAAACTTCAGTTTTCCAAACGGATGGTAATCGACGCGACCGCCGTATATCCAACCTTCGTTGAAATCGGAGTTGGCGTTCACCGGCGTGTCGAAGTCTACGCGGTTGGCATTAGGGTCGATGGAAGCCTGTGCCACCGAGGCGCCCCAGGTTAATTGCTTGCTGCCGTTATGTCCGCTCAAGTGCAGACCCAGGTTGCGGTCCGGCGTGCCGTAGTTGTGGTCGCCGACGAATGTGCGTTCAACGAACTGCTGATATTTGGACGAGGTCAGGAATTCGCGGGAAAATGGAAAATTGGCGTTGCCCAGTTTGACCTTCATCCCCTCGAAACCGGAATACTGCATGTAGGCATCCTTGACCGCGACTTCGTTGTCGTCCTCGGCTTTGCCGAAGTCCATCTGGAATTTTCCCTTCCAGTCTTTGTGCAGTGTCCCTTCGATATAGGGGCGCAGGCGGCGGAAAAACATCTCATCGGTCGCCGGACCGCTGTCGGGGTCGGTGCGCAGGTACTGCAACTGGATGCGTCCACCCAATTTCACCGATTTTTCGCCATTTTCATAGACAGTGACGCCGGCATGAGCCGGTACTAAAGTTGCGAGGCCCAACACGCCGGCCACGGCCCGGCGAATAGCGATGTTTGGCATTGACACGCTCTCCTAATGTTTTAATGAGTTTGATCAAAAGAGCGTGCAGCGTATTGCGGATGTATGACTATAATATGACGATAGGGTTAAGTTTTTGTTACGGGCTGGGCGCAGACGCGGCTTGCCCATGCGGCCTAGAATAAGTAAAATCTAAACTACTAATATCTAAGCAGCAAATAGCAATAACAATTCCCGCATGGCTGTCCTACCAGGCATTTCGTGCCGCGGTACTCACCTGCTGGCTTTACGTTAAATTTATATGGCTGTGGTGCATACCAGTTTGGAGGGTTTCGAGGCGGAGGTGATGACGGCCTCCGATGCGCTACCGGTGCTGGTGGACTTCTGGGCCGGGTGGTGCGCGCCCTGCCTCGTGATCGCGCCGATCCTGGACCAATTGGCGGAGCAGTGGCAGGGACGTTTACGTATCGTCAAGGTGGAGGTCGACCAGGGCGAGAATATGAAACTGGCCGGACGTTATCGGCTGCGGGGCTTTCCCACCGTTATTCTGTTTTATCGCCGCGAAGAGCGGGGGCGTTTCAGCGGAGCCAGGTCTAAAGCCGGGATTGTGGAGTTTTTGCGCAAGCAGTTGGACGACGACTATACGCCCTGATACCTGTTTCCCTTTTCATTGGCGAGGTGATGGAACCGATGATGGAGTACCCCTGCGACAGCGCGCGCGCCCAGGAGATTGCCCGGCTGGTGTTTCCGCTCATGACCCGCCTCGGCATACCCGTGACACCGATCAACTACGCCTTGTGGTACGAATACCGTCTCGAGCGCACGCCGGAGCTGGTCCAGGCCCTGGCCAGAATCGAATCGGGTGAGGTGGCTTATGATTACGAACAGGCCTGTACACTCTACAAGCGCCATGTCGCGGGGGGGGATCTGAGCGCGCTGCAGCGGGTCGAGGGCGAAGTGCGCAGCCTGTTGGCCGATATCGTGCAGATTATCGTCGACGCCGGTCTGGAACTCACACGCTATAGCGCTGTGTTGGGCAGTTGCAGTAAACGCCTGGAAAGCTGCGAGGACCTGCGCGATTTGCGCAAGCTGGTGCAGGCGATTGTCGAGGACACCCACGCGGTGGCTGCCTCCAACAGTCAAATCGCCGGCGCCCTGCAGGAGCGCGCGAGCGAAATCGATCTGCTGCGCAACGAACTCGAGCGGGTGCGCCAGGAGGCCGTCAAGGACCCGTTGACCGGGCTGGCCAACTGCCGCGCTTTCGACGACAAGCTGGCGGAGTCGCTCGAAACCAGCTTGCGACAAATGCAGGCCATCTGTTTGATGATGATCGACATCGATCATTTCAAAACGATCAATGACCGCCACGGTCATCAGATCGGCGACAAGATCCTGCAGTTTGTCGCTTCGGTGTTGCGCAAGAATTTCACAGGCAAGGACGTGGTGGCCCGCTTTGGTGGGGATGAATTTGCGGTAATCGTGGACACGGCCGCGCGCGACGGCGTCGAACATGTGGCGGAGCCCGTCCGCCGCCAGGTCGAAGCAAGTCAACTCAAACGCACCGACACCGGCCAGCCGTTGGGAAGTGTCACCGTCAGTATCGGCTATGACTATCTGCGCGACGGTGATAGCGCGGCGGATGTGCTGGACAGAGCCGACAAGGCGCTGTATCGGGCCAAACAGAGCGGACGCAACCAGGTCAAGAATTTTCCCGGCCAATAAATTCCTCCGAATCGGATCGGCGGGCTACACCGGAACGCCGCGGGGGTTTTGTCCATGGGCTGGAGTCCGGCGGCAGGATGCAGTTACCATGTGATTTTCAAGTTGGACTCAGCCGGGACGGAAACGAGATATGAAATTCAGCATTATCAGCGGTAGTCATCGCGAAAACTCCCAGAGCGAGAAGGTCGCGCGCTATCTTCAGCGCACGCTCGAAGAAACGAAGCTGTGCGAGGAAACCTGGTTGTTCACGCTGGCGAACAATCCCTTGCCGTTATGGGATGAAAGCATATGGGAAGGCGCCGAGGCATGGCGGGATCGCATGCAGCCGATCTCACAAGCGCTGAAGTCGAGCGATGCGCTCATCGTCGTAGCCCCCGAGTGGCATGGCCAGGTGCCCGCCGGGTTGAAGAATTTTTTTCTCTTGTGTGGAAGGCAGGAGGTGGGACACAAGCCCGCGCTGATTGTCACGGTGTCGTCCGCCGACGGGGGCGCCTACCCGGTGGCCGAGTTACGCATGAGCAGCTATAAGAACAACCGCCTTTGTTACATTCCCGAACACGTCATCGTGCGCAATGTCGAAAGCGTTCTCAACGAGCGTGAAGCGGACAACAACCCCGAGGCCGATCAGTATTTCCGCGCCCGTTTCGCGTATGCGTTGAGCATTCTGAAGGAATATGCCCTGGCGCTGCGCCAGGTGCGCGCCAGCGGGGCGACCGAAACCACGATGTTTAAAAACGGTATGTGAGCCGCCCGTACGGTCAAGCCTGTGGGTCGATCACGCAGACCCGGTTGCGGCCGTTGTCCTTCGCCCGGTACAGCGCCTGATCGGCGCGTGCGAACAGTGATTCGGGGGTGTCGCTGTCGGCCAGCATGCTGACACCGATGCTCACCGTCATGGCAAGCTCGGCTCCGGAGCAGCGGCACGGGTTCCCGGCGATATGGCTGCGGATGCGTTCGGCCAGCAGCAACGCACCGTCCCTGTCCGTGTCGCGCATCAGTACGATAAACTCCTCGCCACCGTAACGAAACAGCAAGTCGCCGTCGCGCTTGCAGGCGTCGGCTTTTTGCGCGATCGCCTTGAGCGCGCAGTCGCCGATAATATGGCCATAGCGGTCGTTAATGGCCTTGAAATGATCGATATCCAGAACCAGCATCGCGCAATCGGCCTGTTGCCGCCGTGCATGACTGAGTTCGCGGCGCAGCATTTCGTCGAGTGCCGCGCGATTGCTGACACCGGTCAGGGGGTCCTTTTGCGCCAACTGCAGCGCATCCTGATAAAGCAGGGCATTGCGCAGCGGATACAGCAAATTGCACAGCAGTCGTTCGAGAACTTCAGTGTCCCGTTCGCTGAATTTCTCGCTGCGCCGGAACGACAGTTTGCCCAGCGGTTCGTCACCGATATGCAGCTTATAGGAGCAGCTATGGCGTGACTGTGTGCCCAGCTTGACCTCCAGCTCGAGATCGTCGTTGCGGTAGCGGATACCCTGGTGGGGCACCAGATGGCCGACCTCCTGGCTGAACAATTCCATCAGCCTGGTGGGGTCCAGGCTGGTCTGCAAACACCTGACCATCTCCAGCGTCTGGTAGGCCGCCACTTCCTGCCGCGCCGGGCCACGGATGGCCGGCGTTTCGGCCACGGCTTGTAGGATGTCGTGCAGCGGTTTGTTCATAACATTGCACCAAGAATGAAATTTGCAACAAAATCAATGCGAATTTTGTGCCAGAGCTGTGAAAAATTTACAAAGCTAGTAAAAACAATAAGTAATAAATGCGTCTAAGCGCACATAGACGGAGATCGTCAAACTAATGACGTGATGACGGCGACCGTATGACTGCCGGCCGGCGACGATTTTCCGCCCCCGGTGCTTGCGTCCACGCAGCGGAGCGCACACCATTCACCTATTATTAACATTTGTATTTGGAGTGCCCGTCGCTATGGCCCGTCATGTTTTTTGTCTGTTACTGCTGGTGGTGTCGACGGTAGCTGTTTCAGCAGAACCGGGCACGGCGGTTCTGTCCCCCGGTATGGTCAACCCGGGCTACCATGAACAACCCGCCTGGTTCAAACAATCGTTTCTGGATATTCGCGAAGACGTTGCCGAGGCCGCCGAAAACGGTCGGCGCGTCATGTTGTATTTCTACCAGGACGGTTGTCCCTATTGCAAAAAACTGCTGGAGACAAATTTCAGTCAGCGCGATATCGTCGAACGAACGCGGCGCTTTTTCGACGTCATCGCCATCAATATGTGGGGCGATCGCGAAGTGGTGGATTTCACCGGCAAGTCGGTCTCGGAGAAGAGTTTCGCTGCCGGTCTCAAGGTCATGTTCACACCGACGCTGCTGTTTCTCGACGAACAGGGCAACGTAGTGGTACGGTTAAACGGATACTACCCGCCGCATAAATTCTCCGCGGTTATGGATTACGTGGGGCAGAAAAAAGAGCGTGAAATGGATTTTCGGACCTTTCTGGCCGCTAATGAACCGGTGGCGGCGAAGGGCGAATTGCACCAGGACGCAAGCTACCTGCGGCCCCCCTACCGTTTCGCCGAGCGTGAACAGACGAAACCGCTGCTGGTCATGTTCGAACAAAAGGATTGTGGCCCCTGCGACGAGCTGCACGAGGACATCCTGAAGCGGCCGGAGAGTCGCGAATTGCTGCGGCAATTTGACGTCGCACTGCTCGATATGTGGGCCGATACGCCGGTGCAGACCCCGTCGGGCCGGGAAACCACCGTAGCCGAATGGTCGCGTGCGTTGAATGTGCAGTATGCGCCCACCCTGATCATGTTCGACCAGGGCAGCGAGGCATTCCGCACCGAGGCCTATCTGAAGGCGTTCCATATCCAGTCCTCGCTGGACTATGTGCTGTCCGGCGCCTATCGCTCACAACCGAGCTTCCAGCGTTACATCCAGAAGCGCGCGGAGGCTCTGGAAGCGCAGGGTGTGCACATTAATTTGATGGAATAGGCCGCTGGACCTCGAATTGTTCTCCTGTGATGCCCCGGCTGTCGCCGCTCAGCAGATAGACGAAGGGCAGAACGACATCCGCCGGTTTGGCGCGCCGCTGCGGGTTTTCGGCTGGATAGGCCAGGGCGCGTAAGTTGGTGGCCACCGGCCCCGGATCGATGCTGTTGACGCGCACCCGGGTATTGGTCTCGAGTTCGTCGGCCAGCGTCTGCATGAGATTCTCCCCGGCCGCTTTGCTGGCGGCATACGCCCCCCAATAGGCTTTGCCGTGACGGCCGCTGCCGTCCGAGCAAAACAGGATCGACGCGTCTTCGCTGTTCATCAGAGACGCCAGGCAGGCGCGGGTAAGCATGAAAGGGGCGTTGATATTGACCTGCATGATCCGGCACCACAGCTCGGACTCGAAATGCGCCAGCGGGATCAGTGCGCCCAGCATGGCGGCATTGTGCAACAAGCCGTCGAGTCGGCCGAATTCCTTGTCGACGGTGGCGGCCAGATCGAAGTAGTCCTTTTCACTTGCGCCTTCCAGATCCAACGGGTAGATCGCCGGTTGGGGACCACCGGCGGCTTCAATGCGGTCGTAGACCGATTCCAGGTTGCGCACGACCTTGTCCAGCAGGATCACGGTGGCGCCGTGCGCGGCGCAGGCACAGGCGACCTCCGCGCCGATACCGTCGCCGGCGCCGGTGATGAGGATGGTACGGTTGCTCAGGCAGGCGTCGGCGGGCGACCAGGTATCAGGAATGTACATCCGTTCAGTTTACCACGTTTGGTCCGCGCAACGATTGCATGACCTGCTTGGCGCACTGGTTGCCGCTTTGCACCGCGCCTTCTAGTGTCGCCGGCAGATCGGTGGCGGTATAGTCGCCAGCCAGCCAGAGCCCGGCGATCGGGGTGCGGTTGTGCGGACGCCAGGTATCGACGCCGACCTTGGCACAGAAGGTGGCGCGTTTGTCGCGGATAAGCCGGCTGTCCATTGGTGCCGGCCAGTGCGGAAAATGTGTCTTCAATTCGGTGATCACAGCGTCGACCAGCGCCGCTGCCGTCAGACGCTGGTGTTCGCCGCGGCCGCTGATGACGACCGCCATCAGTCCCGGTTGTCCGCAACACCGGCGGTCGAATATCCATTGCGCCAGTCCCGATTCGAGTCCGACCATGACCGGATCGAGCGCGACCTAGGCTGGGTATTGAAGATAGAGCGTGGCGATCGGTTCATGACCCAGTTCGCCGAGTTTCGCCGCCAGCGGTTGTAGCGCGGGGTGTCGTGACAGCAGCCGGCGGGTGACGCTGTGCGGCGTGGCGAGAATCACCTGCGTGGCCGCAACGCGGCGTTCGCCCAGGATGGCGCCGCGAATACCTTGCGCGTCGATATCCAGACCGGTGACGCGTTGCCCCAGCTCGACGCCGGCGCCCCGGCTTTCGAGGAATTCGCACGCCGGACGCGGCAACAGGGCGTTGAGCTCCTGGCAGGGAATCAGCAGGTCGGAGTCCGGCCGGGAACCCGCGAACAATGTCTGCAAAACGCGGGTGAACAGACGCGCCGAGGCCAGGTCAATGGGCGTGTTCAGACTGGCCAGGCACAAGGGTTCCCAGAGCTTGCGGACCAGTCCCGGCGGTTGACCGTGATCCTGTAGCAGCGTCTGCACGGAGAAGTCCTCGGCGGCGGTGACATTCAGATGGATGACGTTGCGGCTGAAGCGCAGGGCCTGCAGGCGCTCCCGGGGGGAGAGGCCGCGGGCGCTGCCGAGCGCGCCCAGCAAGTGAAAAGGCGCCGGCAGCACCGGCGCCTTGAATTTCAGACTGAGTTTATTGTTGCGATAGAGCTGCAGCGTCAACGGCAGGCGCTCGAAGACGGCGTCTATGTCGACGCCAATCTGTTGCATCAGCGTCAGCAACGATTGATAAGCGCCGATCACCAGGTGCTGGCCGTTATCCAGAATGCGCTTGTCGCTGCGCACGCTGCGGGCACGGCCGCCCAGCTGGCGCGCCGATTCCACCAGTACCACCGGCACCTTGTGACGGCACAGGGTCAATGCCGCCGACAGGCCCGCCCAACCGCCACCCACCACCAGTACCGGTGCCGTCGCTGGTGTCGCCTCAGCCATGGGCGTAGCGTCGCTGCCGCCGCCGTTCGCGCCGCGCGGTGCGCCAGGCAATCCATAATTTCCGCACCGGTGTGAGGCTCAGGCGGCGTTGCACCACGTTGTAGCCGTCGGCGGCAATCTCCTGCAACAGTGCCTGATAGATTGCCGCCATGATCAGACCGGCCCTCTGCGGGTAACGGTCCTCGTCCGGCAGGTAGGAAAGCGCGCGTTGGTAATAGTCGCGCGCGCGCCGTGCCTGTACCGCGAGCAGCCCCTTGAGTGCCTCGCCGGCCTGTAAAACACTCTCGGCGTCGATGCCATGGTCGCGTAATTCATCGGCCGGCAGATAGACACGGCCGCGTTCGGCGTCCTCGCGCACGTCGCGGATGATGTTGGTCAATTGCATCGCGGTCCCCAGGGTTTCGGCGTATTTCAGCGTCTGGCGATGCCGGTAGCCGAAGATTTCCGCCGACAGCAGACCGACCACGCCGGCGACACGGTGGCAGTACAGCGCCAGTTCGCTGAAGTTGGCGTAGCGATGCTGGTGCAGGTCCATGCGCATGCCGTCGATGATTTCGTGGAAATGTTCCGCCGGCAGATTGTAACGGGCCAGGGACGGCAGCAGCGCCCGCGTCACCGGGTGGCTGGGACGCTCGGCGAAACAGGCGTCGATTTCGCCGCGCCACCAGTCGAGTTTGTTCGTGGCGATGGACAGGTCGCTGCAATTGTCCACGCAATCGTCGACCTCGCGGCAAAACGCGTACAGCGCGGTGATCGCCCGGCGCTGCTCCGTGGGCAGAAAGAGAAAGCTGTAATAAAAACTGGAACCACTCGCCGCAGTTTTATTCTGGCAGTACTGGTCGGGGGACATCGGGGGTCCGGACTGGGAGACACCAGCCGATTCTAGCGTTTCTGCCGCCTCAGGCGAAACCCTGGCGCAGCGCTCCCCACGCGATGGCCAGTCGGTCGCGCCTGTCGAGGCGGGGACGGCTGTAGACATCCTCCTGTCGATAGAGCTTTTCCAGTATGCGTGAGCCGCCGAGAACAATGGCGCGCAGTTCCAGCGCGAAGCGCCCGTTGAGACGGGTGCCCAGCGGGCTGCCGGCGCGCAACAGCCGCGCACAACGCTGGATCTGAAAGCGTATCAACGCCTGTACTGCGGCGCTGTTGCGGCACTCGGCGATATCGGCTTCACCCACGCCGAAGCGCGCCATTTCGTCGGCCGGCAGGTAGATGCGTCCGCGCTGCCGGTAATCCGGCGCGATGTCCTGGAGAAAATTGATCAACTGCAGGGCGCTGCAGATGGCGTCGGCGTGGGCGAGATCGCGTGCGTCGTGGTATCCCTGGAGATGCAGCAGCAACCGGCCGACCGGGTTGGCCGAGCGTCGGCAGTAGTCCATGAGTTCGCCAAAATCGCGATAGCGGGACTGGGTCACGTCCTGGCGAAAGGCGCTCAACAGATCGTGGAAAGGCTGCAGCGGCAGTCGGTGACGCGCGACCGTGTCGGCCAGCGCCTGATAGAGCGGAACGGCGGGCGGGCGACCCTCGGCCAGCGCGTCGAGCGCGTCGCCCATCGCTTCGAGTCGTCGCAGACGCGTGTCGGCGGCGATTTGGTGTTCATCGGCGAGGTCGTCGGCACTGCGCGCAAATGCGTAAATCGCAGCGACCGGATTGCGCAGGGCCGGCGGCAACAGCCAGGAGGCGACGGGAAAATTTTCGTAGTGGCCGCGGGCCAGATGCCGGCACCACCGATAGCCGGCGTGTGCCGCCGCTCGATCAATGGACATCGCCGGGTGGGTCGGGGTCGCCCTGCACCGGGCGGGGCAGACGTTCCACCGGCGCCGGCTCGGGAATGTCCTTCTTGCGGCGGATGCCCATTTCGCCGAATTTGCGCGCGCCGGTGAGTACGCGGCCGTCGAACGACCCCACCGCACTGTTGTAGCTGTCGACACTGCGGCGCAGGTGGTTGCCGAGTTTGCCCAGATGGTCGGAAAAGGTGCTCAGGCGATCGTATAACTCTTCGCCCAGCGTGCGGATCTGTTCGGCGTTTTCGGCCAGCGACTCCTGGCGCCAGCCGTAAGCCACGGCGCGCAGCAGCGCCACCAGGCTGGAAGGCGTGGCCAGTACCACCTTGTCGGCCATGGCGTCTTCGAGCAGGCGGGCGTCGATTTCCAGCGCGGCGCTGAGAAACTGGTCGCCGGGAATGAACAGAACGACGAAATCGGGCGATTGCGGGAACTGTTGCCAATAGCTTTTGCTGGCCAACTCGCGCACGCGGTCGCGGACGTTGCGCGCGTGGCGCTGGATTTCCAGCATCCGAGCCGCGTCATCGCCGGCCTCGACCGCCCCCAGATACGCGTCCATGGGCGCTTTGGCGTCGACAATGATTTCGCGGCCGCCGGGCATGCGTACGATCATATCCGGGCGCTGTTTGCCGGATTCGGTGTCGACACTGTGCTGCTGGTCAAAATCACAGTGCTGCACCATGCCGGCCAATTCCGCCAGACGCTTCAGTGTCAGCTCGCCCCATTGACCGCGCACTTCGGGACGGCGCAGCGCTTTGACCAGATTGCGGGTCTCGCCCTGTAGCTGTTCCTGCGCCAGGGCCATGAATTTCAGATGCTGGGTGAGCGAGCCGAACGCCGCTTCGCGGTCCTTTTCCATCTGCCGGATCTGCTGATCGGTTTTTTCCAACGCTTCGCGTATCGGCTTGACCATGCTTTCGACGGCTTTTTCGCGCTGTTCGAGCGCACCGTTGGCGCGGGTGTGCAGGGTGTTGAAATTGCTTTCCGCCAGCTTGAGGAATTCGCTGCTGTTGGCCTTGAGGACATCGCTGGCCAACGACTTGAAGGTGCTTTCGAACCGCGCCCGCGCCTGCTCGAAACTTTGCACTTTTTCTTCCATGGCCTGGCGTTGCGCCGCCAATTGACTGTCGAGACGGACGTTGTCCTCGCGCAGCCGGGCGAGTTCGCGCTGCGCGCGCTGATGCGCCAGCAGCCAGCCGATCAGGGCGGCCAGCGGCGGCGCGGCGAGCAACAGTATCCAGTAGACGGGGTCCATGGCGTCCCATCATACCGAATCCCGCGCGGCGGCGCTCAGCCGAACAGGGGGATTTCCAATACCGTCAATGCCACCAGGCAGCCGATGGCCGCGCCGGCCAGGACGTCGCTGGGGTAGTGCAGGCCCAGCACCGGCCGCGACAGACCGATCAGCACCGAGAACAGCGCCAGCGCGGCGGCCAGCTGCGGCACGTAGGCGCTGCAGATCAAGGTGAAGTTGACCGCGTGCAGCGTATGCCCGGAGGGAAAACTGAAATGGTCGAGGCTGGCGGTCTTTTGGTTCACGCGCGGATGGATGTTGCATGGACGCTGTCGCGAAGTGGTTTTTTTGAGGACTTTGTAAATCAGCAGGGCCGGAATGCCGGCCAGGAGCATATGCAGACTGGCCTGCAGCCCCGGGTTGCCATAGAACGCCGGTAACAGCAACATCAGGCTGTACCAGAACACCCCGTTGCCAAGACGACTGACGGCGCGGAAAAACCATTCCGGGGCCCGATGAGTGCTGATACGGTTGCAGTGAATACAGAGGTTGAGATCCAGCTGGTACAAGCGGTTCATCACAGTGCCTCCCGCGGTGCTTCCAGTAGCCGCTCGAATCGCTCCACGATACCGTCCCAGCTCAGCGTATGGGCATGCGCGGCGGCGTTGGCGCCGATTCGGCGCACCCGGCCGATGTCGTCGCACGCCGCCTCGGCGGCGGCGACAAAGGCGGTCTCGTCTTCTGCGGTGACCAGAATGCCGGTGTTTGCGTCGCGCAGATGTTCAGCGGCCGCGGCCAGATTGTAGGCGGTCACCGCGAGCCCGGAGGCCATGGCTTCGGTGACCACATTGCCGAAGGTTTCGCTGCGGCTGGGAAATAGGAACAGATCGGCGCTGGCGTAGTGGCGGGCCAGTTCGACGCCGCGCTGCGTGCCGCAAAAGAGGATATCGGGATTGTCGCGCGCGAGACTGGCGCGCAGCGGCCCGTCGCCCACCAGCACCAGTCTGGCGCCGGGTACCCGTTTTTCGATGGCGCGGAACGCGGCCACCACGGTGTGGATGTTTTTTTCCGCCGCGATGCGCCCGACGTACAGGCACACCAGGTCCGCCTCGCCGGCCCGCCATTGCCGGCGCAGGGCCGGGTTGCGCTGGCCGGGGTGGAACAGCCGGCTGTCGACACCGCGCGGCAGCACCTCCACGCGGCCGAAATCGAGCGCGCGCAATTGTGCCGCCAGTGTCCCGGTGGGCACCAGGGTGCAGCCGCTGCGCCGGTGCAGGCGTCTCAGATAGGCCAGGATCAGGGGTTCGAGCAGGCTCAGCCGGTAATGCCGGCTGTAGGTATGAAAATTGGTGTGGAAACCGCTCAGCGTGCGAATGCCGAGTCGCTCGGCGACCCGGGTGGCGGACCAGCCCAGCGGCCCTTCGGTGGCGACATAAACCGCGTCCGGAGGATTCGCCTGCCAGATTCGGTGCAAGGTGCCGCCGGCGGGAAAACCGAAACGCAGATCGCGATACATGGGCAGTTGCATGCCCGCGCAGAGGTGTTCCGTGTAATGGCCATTGAGCCTTGGCTGCTCGTCGTGGCGCTGGCGCGGGCGGAACAGATCCACGGTCCATCCCCGTTGCAGCAGGCCGTCGACCAGTTTTCCCAGCGTCATCGCTACGCCGTTGACTTCAGGCGCGTAGGTCTCGGTCACAAAAGCGATATGTCGCACAGCAAACGCCTGTAGCGCTGTTACCGCCGTCAGTGTCGGCGCTGGGTGTGACTGTTACGTGTAGATTTCGTGAACTGTTTATGACAACCAGGCGAGGACTTCGCCGGGTTCGCGGATCATGGCGCTGGCGCCCCAGGTTTCCGGGCGATCGTCTTCCAGCAGATAGCCGAACAGCGCCACCAGGGTGGTCATGCCGGCGTCGCGGCCGGCGCGAATGTCGCGCTCGGCGTCGCCGATATACAGGCATTCCCGCGGCAGCGCCCGGATCTGCCGACAGGCATGCAGCAACGGCGCCGGGTGCGGCTTGCGCTGAGCGATGGTATCGCCGCAGACCACCACCGCGACCCGCTGTTGCAGGTGCAGCGCCCGCAACAGGGGTTCGGTCAACCAGGTGGGCTTGTTGGTAACGATACCCCAGCGCAACCCACGCTGTTCGATCTCGCCGAGCAGCGCCGCCATGCCGGGGAACAGGCTGGTCTGCCGGGCGATGTTGTTGGCGTAATATTCCAGGAACTGTTGCCGCAGCGGTTCAAAGTCCGGCTCTCCGGGTTTGATGCCGAAGCCGAGTTCGATCAGTGCGTTGCCGCCGTGGGACACCACCGGGCGAATCAACTCGAACGGCAGCGCCTTGGCGCCGCTGGCCACGATCACGGCATTCAGGGCGGCGGCCAGATCCGCCGCGGTGTCGAGCAGCGTGCCGTCCAGGTCGAACAGAACCGTCGTATAGCGGGAATCAGTCAGCTTTCTTGAACCAGGCGAGGTAGTTGACGTCGACATTCCGCTCCAGCCGGTAGCGCGCCGTAAGCGGGTTGTAGCTCATTCCGGTCAGGTCCTGCAGGCGCAGGCCGGCCGCGCGCGCCCAGCGTTCCAGTTCCGAGGGACGGATGAAACGCGCGTACTCATGGGTGCCTCGGGGCAGCATGCGCAGTAGATATTCGGCGCCGATGATCGCCAGCAGATAGGCCTTGGGGTTGCGGTTGATGGTGGAGAAGAAGACATCGCCGCCGGGGGGCACCAGCTCGGCACAGGCGCGGATCACCGAGGCCGGATCGGGGACATGCTCGAGCATTTCCAGGCAGGTGCACACGGTATAACCCGCGGGCTGCTCGGCCGCCATCTGCTCGGCGGTCTTGAGCTGATAGTCGAGCGCGAGACCGGATTCGTGCTGGTGCAGGCGGGCCACCGTCAAGGGCGCTTCTCCCATGTCGATGCCGGTGACGTCGGCGCCGAGCGCCGCCATGCCCTCGGAAAGCAGACCGCCGCCGCAACCGACGTCGATGACCCGTTGTCCTTCCAACGACACCCTGGAGCTGATGTAGTTCAGGCGCAAGGGATTGATATCGTGCAGCGGTTTGAACTCACTGCCGGGATCCCACCAGCGCGAGGCCAGTTCCTCGAACTTGCTGACCTCGGTCTGATCGACGTTGCCGCTATGCTGTTTCATGCTGACAAGATACCGGGGGCGCCGGCGCTCGGCAAGGACGTCTTCAGACCGGACCGCGGGCCGCGTCGGCAGCGGCGATACGCGCCTGCCAGGCGTCGGCACGTTGCAGGATTTCGGTCAGATCGAGCTGTGTGAGCTGACGGTCTTTCAGCAGCCGTTGCCCCGCCACCCAGACATCGCTGACCTGTTCGCGTCCGGCGGCATAGACCAGCTGTGAAATCGGGTCGTACAGCGGTCGGGTTTCCAGGGCGCCGAGGTCGAGCGCGGTGACATCGGCCCATTTGCAGGGTCGCAACGAGCCGATGGCGTCGCCGAGCCCCAGGGCGCGGGCGCCGTTCAGCGTCGCCATGGCCAGCACATCACAGGCGGGCAGGGCGCTGGCGTCGCCGTGGACGGCTTTGGCCAGCAGCGCGGCCGTGCGCATTTCGCCGAGCATATCCAGGTCGTTGTTGCTGGCCGCGCCATCGGTGCCGAGCGCAACGTTGATACCGGCGTCCAGGCATTTCTGGACCTGGCAGAAGCCGCTGGCCAGTTTGAGATTGGATTCCGGACAGTGCACGATGGTGGTGCCGCTGTCGGCGACCAACCGGCGCTCGTTATCGTCGACGTGGGTCATGTGCACCGCCAGCAACGAGGGCGAGAGCAGCCCCAGTTCGTGCAGGCGTTGCAGTGGCCGCTTGCCGAAGCTCTGTATGCTGTCGTTGATTTCGCCGCCGGTTTCGTGCACGTGCATGTGCAGGGGCAGATCGAGCTCGTCGGCCAGCACCTGCACGCGGCGCAAAGGCTCGTCGGAGACGGTGTACGGCGCGTGCGGCGCGAAACAGCAGCGCACCAGCGGATGGTGTTTGTACTCGTCATGCAGCGCCAGCCCTTTTTCGAAGTATTCGTCGGCGCCGCCGGCGTAGGCCGTGGGAAAGTCGATCAGGATCATTCCGGCGCACAGGCGCACGCCAGCACCGGCGGCGACGCGGGCGCTGACCTCGGGGAAAAAATACATGTCATTGAAGCAGGTGGTGCCGCCGCGCAGCATTTCCGCGATCGCCAGTTGGGTGCCGTCGTGGACGAATTGTTCGCCGACCCATTGCCGCTCGGCCGGCCAGATGTGCCCTTGCAGCCACTCCATCAGCGGCAGATCGTCGGCGATGCCGCGCAACAGGTTCATCGCCGCGTGCGTGTGTGCGTTGACGAGTCCGGGAATCAGCGCGTGGCGCTCCAGCGCCACCTCGTTGCGGGCCTGGAAACTGCGGCGCGCTTCGGCACGCGCGATCAAGGCCACGATGCGACCTTCGTCGATGGCCAGGCTGTGATGATCGAGCACCGCGCCGCGCGGTTCGACAGGAATCACCCAGCGGGCGTGCAACAGTGTGTCAACCTGTCTCATGGTCCGCCAGTATAGTCGTCGGCGCGGGCGCGGGGGAACAAGTCGGCGCGGACCTGCTCAATCGGTTTGCTCGATCTGATAGAGGTGCACGTCGCGCTGCGGATAGGGAATGCTGATACCGTTGGCGTCGAACGCCAGCTTGATCTTCTCCAGCAGATCGGCGCGCACCGGCCAGTAGTCGCCGCTGTTGACCCAGGGACGGACGTTGAAATTCACGCTGCTGTCGCCCAGTTCGGCCATGGCGATGGCCGGCGGCGGATCATCCAGGATGCGTTCGTCCTGTTGCAGGATGTCCGCCATGATCTGCTTGGCTTTGGCGATGTCGTCGTCATAGCCGATACCGAACACCAGGTCGATGCGCCGCGTCGGTTTGGTCGAATAATTGGTGATGGTGCCGTCGTAGATCTGGCTGTTGGGGACGATCACCGCGCGGTTGTCGCCGGTGCGCAGCATAGTGGCGAACATGCGCACTTCTTCGACGACGCCGGCCGTGCCGCCGGCCTCGATGTAATCGCCCGCTTTGAAGGGACGGAAAAGGATAATCATCACGCCGGAGGAGAAGTTCGCCAGCGAGTCTTTCAGCGCCAGGCCCACCGCCAGACCGGCGGCGCCGAAAATGGCCAGCAGCGAGGTGGTCTGAATCCCGATATGGTCCAAGGTGGCGAGTACCACCGCCACCAGTAACACCAGATAGACGATATTGGCGAGAAAGTTGATCAGCATTTCATCGAGACGCCCGCGCGTCATCATCCGTCGCGACAGGCCGGTGAGCCATTTCGCGATCCAGCGACCGACCAGGAAGATGAGGATGGCCACAACGATGCGTAGGCCCCATGGGATCAGCAATGATTCGACAATGGCTGGATCGGTCCAGTCGACGGCGGTTAGCGCTTCCATGATAAAAAGAACTCCTCGCGGATATTGGGCAACGCCTGCGAGTAAAACGTGAATCGGTTTCGCTTGCAAGTAGCGGCCGCCGCTGCGGTACAATCGCGCGCATGGATGATCAACACGATTCCGTGCGCGCCGTATATTGGAGCGACGATGCCCTGCATTTACTCGACCAGCGACGTCTGCCCGCCGAGGAACACTGGTTGACTCCGCCCGATTGCCGCTCGGTCGCAGCGGCGATACGCGATATGGTGGTGCGTGGGGCGCCGGCCATCGGTATCGCCGCCGCCTATGGCGCGGTGCTGGCGGCCCGCGAACGCTACCGTGTTGATCCCGGCAACTGGCGTGATCCATTGCGGCGCGACCTGGAAATGCTGCGTCAGGCGCGCCCGACGGCCGTGAACCTGGCCTGGGCGCTGGAGCATGTGAACGCGAGTCTGGGGGGTTTGCAAGGCGATCCGGAAGCGGCGCTGCTGGCGCTGGCACAGGAGATCCACCAACAGGATGTCGCCGCCAACCGCCGCATGGGGGAACTGGGGGCGGCGCTGATCGGCGCGGGCAGCGGCGTGCTTACACATTGCAATACCGGGTCGCTCGCCACCGGGGGCTACGGCACCGCGCTGGGCGTGATCCGCAGCGCCTGGCGTCACGGGAAACTGAACGCGGTGTTCGCCGACGAGACCCGCCCCTGGTTGCAGGGGGCGCGCTTGACCGCCTGGGAGCTGGTGCGCGACGCCATTCCCGTGCAGCTGGTGGTCGACGGCGCCGTGGCCCACCTGATGCAGTCGGGTCGGGTGCAATGGCTGATTGTCGGCTCCGACCGCATCGCGGCCAACGGCGACGTCGCCAACAAGATCGGAACCTGCACGGCGGCGGTGGTTGCGCATCACTACGGGATCAAAGTCATGGTGGTCGCACCGGCGTCGACCGTGGACCTGCGTACTCCCTGCGGCGCCGACATTCCCATCGAGCAGCGCTCTGCGGCCGAGGTGCTGCAGTTGGCCGGCGCCCCGGTCGCCGCCAGCGGCGCCGGCGCCTGGAACCCCGCTTTCGACGTTACGCCCGCGGCCCTGATCGAGGTCATCGTCACCGAACGGGGCGTGGTCCAGCGGCCGGACACGGAAAAAATGGCCGCGCTGATGAGCTGACAGAAAATTGACAGCATGCCGCTTAGAGCGAATCTGAGCCGATTTCAGCCGCCTTTGTCTTAATGCAGTACCCCCCAGGCCTATGCTATTATGCCGCTTTTACGCGCCCAGATTAATTGGCGCCAACTACGTGCTCCACTGAACCTGACATTGGATAAGCATGGCTGATTTCGCCAAAGAAGTTGTTCCCGTCAACCTGGAAGACGAAATGCGGCAGTCCTACCTCGATTACGCCATGAGCGTGATCGTGGGCCGCGCGCTCCCGGACGTCCGCGACGGCCTCAAGCCGGTGCATCGCCGCGTGCTCTTCGCCATGAGCGAGTTTGGTAACGACTGGAACAAACCCTATAAGAAATCCGCCCGCGTGGTCGGTGACGTGATCGGTAAATACCATCCACATGGGGACACCGCGGTCTACGACACCATCGTGTGCATGGCGCAGCCGTTCTCGCTGCGCTACATGCTGGTCGACGGGCAGGGCAACTTCGGTTCGGTGGACGGCGATTCGCCGGCGGCGATGCGCTACACCGAAGTGCGCATGGCCAGGATCGCCCACGAGCTGCTGGCGGATCTCGATCGCGAAACCGTCGACTTCGTACCCAACTATGACGAGTCGGAATCCGAACCGTCGGTGTTCCCGACGCGCATTCCCAATCTGCTGGTCAATGGATCAGCCGGCATCGCCGTGGGTATGGCGACCAATATTCCGCAGCACAACCTCACCGAGGTCGTCGATGGCTGTATCGCGCTGATCGACAATCCTGAACTCTCGCTCAAGGAGTTGATCGAGTACATACCCGGTCCGGATTTCCCCACCGCCGCGTTCATCAACGGCGTGCGTGGTATCCACGAAGCCTATGCCACCGGTCGCGGGCGTGTGTATATCCGCGCCCGCTCGCATATCGAGGGCGAGGAGGGCGCGCGCCAGACGATTGTGGTCACCGAACTGCCCTATCAGGTGAACAAGGCCCGTTTGCTGGAAAAGATCGCCGAACTGGTCAAGGACAAGAAGATCGACGGTATCAGCCAGTTGCGCGACGAGTCCGACAAGGACGGCATGCGCATGGTGATCGAGTTGAAACGCGGCGAAGTCGCCGAGGTGGTGCTCAACAATCTGTATCAGCACACCCAGTTGCAGAGCGTGTTCGGCATCAATATGGTGGCGCTGGTCGACGGTCAGCCGCGTTTACTCAACCTCAAGGAAGTGTTGCAGGCCTTTGTGCGCCATCGCCGCGAGGTGGTCACCCGGCGTACGGTGTTCGACCTGCGCAAGGCACGCGAACGCGCGCACATTTTGGAAGGTCTGGCCGTCGCCCTGGCCAATATCGACGAAGTGATCGCGTTGATCAAGGCGTCCAAGAGTCGAGCCGAGGCGCGCGAGGAGTTGGTGCGGCGTGAATGGCAACCCGGTATTGTCACCGAATTATTGCAGCGTTCGGGCAGCGAGGCGTCCCGCCCCGACGGCCTGGATGCAACCTATGGCTATCATGGCGAGATCTATCGCCTGTCCGAGACCCAGGCGCAGGCCATACTTGATCTGCGCCTGCACCAGCTGACCGGGCTGGAGCAGACCAAGATTGTCGATGAATACCGCGAGGTGATCGAGCGTATCGATGACTTGCTGGACATTCTCAACAACCCGGATCGGCTGATGCAGGTCATCCGTGACGAACTGGTCGAAGTGCGCGAACAATACGGCGATAACCGGCGCACCGAGATTCTGGTGGATCAGCTCGATCTGACCATGGAGGATCTGATCACCGAGGAAGACGTGGTGGTGACGCTGTCGCATTCCGGCTATGCCAAGTCGCAGCCCTTGTCGGATTACCGCGCCCAGCGCCGCGGTGGCCGCGGCAAGGCGGCCACGCGCGTCAAGGAAGAGGATTTCGTCGACAAGCTGTTCATCGCCAGCACCCATGACACCATTTTGTGTTTCAGTTCGCGCGGCAAGGCGTACTGGCTCAAGGTCTATCAGTTGCCGCAAGCCGGGCGCACGGCGCGCGGCAAGCCCATTGTCAACCTGTTGCCGCTGGAAGAGGGTGAGCGTATCAACGCCGTGCTGCCGGTGCGCGATTACAGCGAAAACCAGTTCGTCTTCATGGCCACGGCCCAGGGTACGGTGAAGAAGACCGCGTTGGCGGATTTCTCGCGTCCGCGCAGCAACGGTATCATCGCCGTCGATCTGCGCGACGACGACTATCTGGTCAATGTGCAGATCACCGATGGCAATCAGAACGTGATGCTGTTCAGTAACGGCGGCAAGGCCATCCGTTTCAAAGAGGCCGATGTCCGGCCGATGGGGCGTACCGCCTGCGGCGTGCGCGGCATCCGTCTGGGGGCCGGTCAAAAGGTGATCGCATTGATCATAGTCGACGAAGGCTCCGTGCTGACCGCGACCGCCAACGGCTACGGCAAGCGCACGCCGATGTCGGATTATCCGTTGCATGGGCGCGGTGGCCAGGGCGTGATCTCCATTCAGGGATCGGAGCGCAATGGCGAGGTGGTCGGCGCGGTGCTGGTGCGCGACGAAGACGAAATCATGCTGATCAGCAACGGCGGCACGCTGGTGCGTACCCGCGTCAACGAAATCTCCTCCATGGGACGTAATACCCAGGGTGTGCGCCTGATCAATCTGCACAATGAGGAGCACCTGGTGGGCGTGGAGCGGGTGATCGATGAACAGGACGAGGACGCCGAGGACGCGGCGGAGTGATCCTCCAAGTGCGGTCCGAAACAATGAATACATCGTTGGAGTGAGTAGCACATGAAGGTTTACAATTTCAGCGCCGGCCCGGCGGTACTGCCGGCGGCGGTGCTTGACCAGGCGCGGGAGGAACTGCTCGACTGGCACGGAAGCGGGATGTCGGTGATGGAGATGAGTCACCGCGGCAAGGAGTTCATGCAGATCGCCGCCGAGGCCGAGGCCGACCTGCGGGAGCTGATGAAAATTCCCGCCGACTACAAGGTGCTGTTTCTGCAGGGCGGCGCGTCCAGTCAGTTTGCGATGGTGCCGATCAATCTGCTGCGCGGAAAAACCGCTGCCGACTATATCTGGACCGGTGCCTGGGGCAAGAAAGCGATCGCCGAAGGCAAGCGCTATGCCCGCGTCAATGTCGCCGCGAGTTCCGAAGCTGACGGTTTCAACAGTATCCCCGAGCGCTCCGGCTGGCGGCTGGATCCCGATGCCGCCTATGTGCACTACACGCCCAACGAAACTATCGGCGGCGTGGAGTTCCACTGGATTCCCGATGTCGGTGATGTGCCGCTGGTGGCCGATATGTCTTCGACCATCCTGTCCCGGCCGGTGGATGTCAGCCGCTTCGGCGTGATCTACGCCGGCGCGCAGAAAAACATCGGTCCGGCCGGCCTGACCGTGGTGATCTTGCGCGAGGATCTGATCGGCCGGCCGCTCGAAGGTCAGCCGGCGATGTTCGACTATGCCACTCACGCGAACAACGATTCTATGTACAACACGCCGCCGACCTATGCCTGGTACCTGGCAGGACTGGTCTTCAAATGGCTCAAGGAAAAGGGCGGTCTGGAAGCGATTTCGCTGATCAACCACCGCAAGGCGCGCTCGCTCTACGAATGCATCGACGGCTCCGGTTTTTATCGCAATCCGGTGGACGTCAACAACCGTTCCTGGATGAATATCCCCTTTACACTGGCCGATCCAGGCCTTGATGGCACCTTTTTGGATGAAGCCGGCCAGGCCGGGCTGGTATCGCTCAAGGGCCACCGTTCGGTCGGTGGCATGCGCGCGAGCATCTACAATGCAATGCCCGAGGAAGGGGTGCAGGCATTGGTGGACTTCATGCAGGATTTTGAGCGCCGTCGAGGCTGATCCTGCGCAAACCCGCGCGAGGAAAGCCTGTCGAACAAAAGGCTTCGGAGCCGCGCGGCCATTTTTAGGCTGACAGTTATGTACCGAATTCTTACGCTGAACAATATTTCCACCGCGGGTCTGGAACGATTGCCCGCTGACAAGTACGCCGTGGGCGATGCAATCGACCGCCCCGATGCCATTTTGCTGCGTTCGTTCAATATGCACGACATGGAGATTCCGGCGTCGGTGAAGGCGGTCGGTCGCGCCGGAGCCGGTGTGAACAACATACCGGTGGACAAGCTGAGTCAACGCGGCGTACCGGTATTCAACGCGCCCGGCGCCAATGCCAACGCGGTCAAGGAGCTGGTGCTGGCCGGCATGTTGATGGCGGCGCGTAATCTGGTGCAGGGCTGGGAGTTTGCCCACAATCTCAGCGGCGACGACACCGAAATCAGCCGGCAGGTGGAGGCCGGCAAGAAACAGTTCGCGGGGATGGAGTTGCCCGGGCGTACGCTGGGTGTAATCGGACTTGGCGCGATCGGCGTCCTGGTGGCCAATGCGGCGCACGCGCTGGGAATGAAGGTTATCGGTTACGACCCGGACATCACGGTGCAGAGCGCCTGGCAGTTGACCGCCGACGTCGAGCAGGCGAGCAGCGTCGACGATCTGCTTTCGCAGGTGGATTTCGTCACCTTTCACGTGCCGTTGGTGGAGGGCACGCGGCATATGATCAATGCCGAGCGGCTGCGTACCATGAAGGATAACGTGGTGCTGCTGAATTTCGCCCGCAACGGGATCATCGACGATGAAGCCGTGGTGGCGGCAATGGCGCAGGGAAAAGTGTACGCCTACGTCTGCGATTTCCCCGGTAATCTGCTCAAGAATCATCCGCGTGTGATCACGCTGCCGCACCTGGGCGCCTCTACCCGGGAAGCCGAGGAGAACTGCGCGGTGATGGTGGCCGATGAAGTGCGCGATTACCTGGAAAACGGCAACATCCGCAACGCGGTGAATTTCCCCAAGGTGTACATGAAGCGCTACGAAGGCTACCGCCTGTGCGTCGCCAACGCCAATGTGCCTAATATGTTGGGCCAGATTTCCACCACCCTGGCCGATGCCGGCCACAATATTGTCGACATGATCAATAAATCGCGTGGCCAGCTGGCCTATACGCTGGTCGACGTCGACAGCGTTATCGGCCAGCCATGCATCGATAAGATCGCCGCGGTGAAAGGCGTTCTGTCGGTGCGGGTTCTGGACTGAGGAGGGCGGCCGCGCAAGCCCATGAGCGAGAACGAACTCGACAAGTTGCGCCGGCGTATCGATACCCTGGATGAGCAGATCCAGGCGCTGCTGAGCGAGCGCGCGGCGTGTGCGCAGGCGGTGGCCGAGCACAAGCGCGCGCGCGGTGACGAGGTGTTTTACCGGCCCGAGCGCGAGGCGGAAGTGCTGCGCGCGGCGCGCGCGCGCAACCGCGGTCCGCTGTCGGACGACGAAATCGTGCGGCTGTTTCGCGAGATCATGTCGGCCTGTCTGGCCCTGGAGCAGCCGCTGCGGGTGGCCTATCTGGGGCCCGAGGGAACCTACACCCAGGAGGCGGCGCAAAAGCATTTCGGTCATTCGGTGGGGCTGCGCCCGCTGCGCGCGATCGACGAGGTTTTCCGCGACGTCGAGGCCGGGAGCGCGGATTTCGGCGTGGTACCGGTGGAAAACTCGACCGAAGGCACTGTCAATCACACGCTGGACATGTTCATGCGCTCGCCGCTGAAAATCTGCGGCGACGTGGAAATGCGTATCCATCATCAGTTGCTGTCGCAGGCGAGCGATGTCGGTTCGATTGAGCGGGTCTGCGCGCATCAACAGTCGCTGGCGCAATGTCGCGAATGGTTGGATGCGAATCTGCCGACGGCCGAACGCGTGGCGGTGAGCAGCAACGCCGAAGCGGCGCGCCTGGCGCGCGCGGACGCGCGGGCGTCGGCCATCGCCAGCGATGCCGCGGCCGCCGTGTACGGACTGAACACCCTGGCGACGAATATCGAGGACGACCCCGCCAACACCACCCGCTTTCTGGTGATCGGTTCGCAGCAACCCGGTCCAAGCGGCAAGGACAAGACGTCGTTGATGGTCACGGTGCACAACAAGGCCGGCGCGCTGTACGCGCTACTGGGCCCGATTGCGCGTCACGGGGTCAGTATGACGCGAATCGAATCGCGCCCCTCGCGGGTGAGCAAATGGGATTACGTGTTTTTTGTCGACGTGGAAGGACATGTCGACGACGCCAGGGTGGCGGCCATGCTCGACGAGCTGCGCGGCGAGGCGGTGTCGTTGAAGGTGCTGGGATCGTTTCCGCGATGCGAGCTATGAGCAGCGGCGGTCGGCGCGCATGAGTTCGTTACTGGACCAGGCGGTGGATGGCGTGCAGGCGCTGCAGCCTTACGCACCGGGCAAACCGCTCGATGAACTCGAGCGCGAATTCGGTATCCGTCAGGCGGTCAAGCTGGCTTCCAACGAGAATCCGCTCGGCCCCAGTGCGCGGGTGCAACAGATTCTGCGCGAACAAGTCGGCCAGCTCGGACGTTATCCCGACGGCAACGGGTTTGCGCTCAAAGCGGCTTTGTCGGCGCACCTGCAGGTGCCGGCCGACTGTCTCACCCTGGGCAACGGTTCCAACGATGTGCTGGAGCTGGTGGCCCGCGCCTTTCTGAATCCGGACCGCTCGGCGGTGTTTTCGGCGCACGCCTTCGCGGTGTATCCGCTGGTCACGCGGGCCGCCGGCGCGCGCGCCCGACAGGTGCCCGCCCACGACGGCAGCAACGGTCCGCGCTATGGGCACGATCTTGCCGCCATGTTGGCGGCGATCGAAGCGGACACGCGGGTGGTGTTCATCGCCAACCCGAACAATCCCACCGGAACCTGGGCGCCGGCCGCCGAGTTGCGGGGTTTTCTGGAGCAGGTGCCGGCGCACGTGGTGGTGGTGATCGACGAGGCCTATTTCGAGTACGTGGACGCCGCGGATTATCCGAACGCCCTGACCTGGATCGACGCGTTTCCCAATCTGCTGGTCACGCGCACCTTCTCCAAGGCCTACGGGCTGGCGGGGTTGCGTGTCGGTTATGGCGTTTCGCAACCCGAACTCGCCGGGATACTCAATCGGGTGCGTCAGCCCTTCAACGTCAACAGCCTGGCCCAGGCCGCGGCGGCGGCCGCCTTGCAGGACGCGGACCATCTGCAGCGGGGCGTCGAGATCAATCGTCAGGGTATGCGCCAGTTGGAACAGGGTTTGAGCGGGTTGGGCCTGGTGTTCATCCCCTCGGCGGGGAATTTCATCAGTGTGGACACGGGACGCGACGCCGGCGAGGTCTACACGGCATTGCTGCGCTAATGCGTCATCGTGCGCCCGGTGGCCAACTATGACCTGCCCGGTTTTCTGCGCATCAGTGTCGGGTTGCCGCAGGAGAACGAGCGTTGTCTGGCGGCGCTGGCCCGGGTGCTGGCGGCATGATCGCGCGTCTGTGTATCATCGGCGTGGGGCTGATCGGCGGCTCGCTGGCACGTGCGCTGCGCCAGGCCAGCGCGGTCGGCGAAATTGTCGGTTGCAGCCGCGACGCGGCACACTTGCAGCGCGCGGTCGATCTGGGCGTGATCGATCGTTTCGAGACCGATGCGGCAAAGGCGGTGCGCGGCGCCGACATGGTGTTTGTCGCGGTGCCGCTGGGCGCCATGCGCGCGTTGTTCGCCGCGATCGCGCCCGTGCTCGACGACGGCGCGGTGGTGACCGACGGCGGTAGCGCCAAGGGTCGCGTGGTGGCCGATCTGATCGATGCCGTGGGTTCGACGCCCGCCTGGTTCGTGCCGGGACACCCGATCGCCGGTACCGAACGCAGCGGCGTGGAGGCCTCCTTCGCCGCGCTTTACCGGGATCGCCGCGTCATTTTGACGCCCTTGGCGGAAACATCCGCGGCGGCGGTGCGGCGGGTGCGGGAGATGTGGGAGATGGCCGGTGCGACGGTCAACGAGATGGCGGTGGCGCACCACGACGAAGTGCTGGCGGCGACTAGCCATCTGCCGCACGTGCTGGCCTTTGCGCTGGTCGAAAGCCTGGCGCGCATGGACGAGCAGCGGGAGATTTTCGCTTATGCCGCCGGCGGCTTCGCTGACTTCACCCGCATAGCCTCCGGCGATCCGGTGATGTGGCGCGATATCTGTCTGGCCAACGGTCCTGCGATACTCAGCATGATCGACCGGTTCGGGCAGGACGTGGCGAGCCTGGCGCGGGCAATCGAGGCGGGCGACGGCGAGCGGCTGCTGGCGCTATTCCGCGACGCCAAAGCGGCCCGCGACGCCTTTACCGGTTAACCTCTGAGCGGACATTTAAAACAAGCTTTCCGATGAGCGATTCAAACGATGTGACATTCCATGTGCAACCCGGCGGCTCACTGAGTGGGCAGCTACGGGTGCCCGGCGACAAATCGATTTCCCACCGCGCCATCATGCTCGGCGCCATCGCCGAGGGGCGCACGGAGATCAGCGGATTCCTCGAAGGCGAGGACAGCCTTGCCACGCTCAAGGCGTTCCAGGCGATGGGGGTCGAGATAGTCGGGCCCACGCAGGGACGGGTGGCGATCCGCGGCGTCGGTCTGCGCGGGCTGCGGGCACCGGTGGGGCCGCTGGATCTGGGCAATTCCGGCACCTCCATGCGTCTGCTGTCAGGGCTGCTGGCCGGCCAGGCGTTTGACACCGAGTTGGTCGGCGACAGCTCGCTGATGCGCCGACCGATGCGCCGGGTCACCGAGCCGCTGGCGCGGATGGGCGCGCTGATAAGCAGCGGCGACGACGGGACCGCGCCACTCAAGATCCGCGGTGGCCGCCAGCT
Organism: Thiogranum sp.; assembly: GCA_030148775.1. Lineage (GTDB taxonomy): Bacteria > Pseudomonadota > Gammaproteobacteria > DSM-19610 > DSM-19610 > Thiogranum. The sequence continues at coordinate 2,478 of JASBST010000067.1, read as the reverse complement.
GCGCGCGATCGATTACGCCTTGCCCGTGGCCAGTGCGCAGGTGAAATCCTGCTTGCTGCTGGCGGGGCTGTACGCCGCGGGGCGCACCTGCGTGCGGGAACCGGCACCGACCCGGGATCACACCGAACGCATGCTGCGCGGCATGGGCTATGCTGTCGAGGACGGCGGCGGCCGCGCCTGCCTGACCGGCGGCGGCCAGTTGCAAGCTTCGGTCATCGACGTTCCGGCGGATATTTCGTCGGCGGCGTTTTTTCTGGTGGGCGCGAGTATCACTCCGGGTTCGGATCTGTTGTTGCGCCATGTCGGCATCAACCCCACCCGTACGGGGGTGCTGGAGATCCTGCGTCTGATGGGGGCCGACATCGAGGTGCGCGAGCGCCGCGAGGTCGGCGGTGAGCCGGTCGCCGATCTGCGGGTGCGCGGCGCGGCGTTGCGCGGCATCGACATCCCACAGGCGCAGGTGCCGTTGGCGATCGACGAATTTCCGGTGCTGTTTATCGCCGCCGCCTGCGCCGAAGGGCGGACCCGTCTTTCCGGCGCGGCGGAATTGCGGGTCAAGGAGAGCGATCGCATTCAGGTGATGGCCGATGGTTTGCAGGTACTGGGCGTGGACGCGCAACCGACGACCGACGGTATGATCATCCAGGGCGGGGGCTTGAACGGCGGCAGCGTGAACAGTCAGGGCGATCACCGTATCGCCATGGCGTTCGCCATGGCGGGGCTGCGCGCCTCGGGTCCACTTAAGATCACCGATTGTGCCAACGTCGCCACTTCGTTTCCCGGATTCGTCGAGCTGGCGGCGGATGCCGGCCTGTCCATTGGCGTGGGTTGAGTTGCGATGAATACCACCAAGTCGGTTCCGGTCATCACCATTGACGGCCCGAGCGGTTCGGGTAAAGGCACCATCAGCCGCCTACTGGCGCGCGAACTGGGTTTCCATTTTCTCGACAGCGGCGCGCTCTACCGTCTGTTGGCCTACGCCGCCGATCGGCACGGCATCGATCTGGCCGACTGCGACAGCCTGGTTCGCCTGAGCGGGGATCTGGATATCCGCTTCCCGGCCGACGGCGAGCAGGTGCTGCTCGACGGCGAGCCGGTGGGCGATCGGATACGTACCGAGGCGGCCGGCGCCGGCGCTTCGCGGGTCGCGGCCCTGCCCGAGGTACGTCGCGCGCTGCTGCAGCAGCAACGAAATTTCCGTCGCGAGCCGGGGCTGGTGGCCGACGGCCGTGATATGGGCACCGTGGTGTTTCCCGATGCGCGGCTCAAGGTATTTCTGACCGCAAGTTCAGAAGAACGTGCAAGAAGACGCTTTAATCAATTGAAAGAAAAGAATATAAATTCGGGTTATGAAGCGATTTTACAGGAGATACAAGCGCGCGACGCGCGTGACAGCCAGCGTAGCGTGGCGCCCCTGACACCGGCCGAGGATGCGGTGGTGCTGGATACCAGCGGGCAGACCATCGACGCCACATTTCAGTGCGTGCGGGATTTGTTAAAAAAACGTCTAAATCCGTGAATCCCAAAGAATAAGCGTTTATAATCAGCGGTTACGTGGCCCGGTGTCGGTGGACGCCGGTTTTTTCAACTGCAACCCGCCGTCGGGTGACGCTGCCGGACGGGCGATTTTGTATGCCGTTGCGTCAAGCAACGGAAGGATTTCTCACCCATGTCTGAAAGTTTTGCTGAGCTCTTCGAACAAAGCCTGGTCAATAAGGAAATGCGTCCCGGCACGATAGTCACCGGTACCGTTGTCGATATCCAGTCCGATGCTGTGATCGTCAACGCCGGCCTCAAGTCCGAAGGCATTATCCCTATAGAACAGTTTTACAATACCCAGGGCGAGATCGAAGTCGCCGTGGGTGATGCCATCGAGGTATCGCTCGACGCTGTCGAGGATGGCTTCGGTGCCACGCGTCTGTCGCGCGAAAAAGCCAAACGCGCGCAGGTCTGGAAACGCCTGGAGCAGGCGTTCGAGGACTCCGAGATCGTCAAGGGCGTGATCAGCGGCAAGGTCAAAGGCGGCTTCACCGTGGATATCGACGATATACGCGCATTCCTGCCCGGCTCATTGGTCGATGTACGTCCGGTGCGCGATACGACCTATCTGGAAGGCAAGGAACTCGAATTCAAAGTCATCAAACTGGATCAGCGTCGCAACAATGTGGTGGTTTCGCGTCGCGCGGTGGTCGAATCCGAATACAGCGCCGAGCGCGAGCAGTTGCTGGAAGGTCTGCAGGAAGGCGCCACCGTCAAAGGCATCGTCAAGAACCTTACCGATTACGGTGTGTTCGTCGACCTGGGCGGTATCGATGGTCTGTTGCACATCACCGATATGGCCTGGAAGCGCGTCAAGCATCCTTCGGAGATTGTCGAAGTCGGACAGGAGATCGAGGTCAAGGTGCTGAAGTTCGACCGCGAACGCAACCGCGTCTCGCTCGGCCTGAAGCAACTGGGCCAGGATCCCTGGGCCGATCT
>JASBST010000051.1 GCA_030148775.1 Thiogranum sp. | reverse complement strand
GTATCAGCGATGGCACCATTTCCGGAAAAATCGCCAAGCAGGTGTTCGAGGCCATGTGGGCCGGCGAAGGCGATGCCGATGCGGTGATTGCGGCCAGGGGCCTGAAGCAGATTACCGATAGCGGGGCGATCGAACAGAGCGTGCGCGAGGTGCTGGCCGCCAATCCCACCCAGGTGGAGCAGTATCGCGGCGGCCAGGAGAAGTTGCTGGGCTATTTTGTCGGCCAGGTGATGAAAGCGACCCAGGGCAAGGCCAATCCGGGTGAAGTGAACAAAATCCTCAAGCGCCTGCTGGCCAAGTAGTCCGGCCGGACGTTTCACCATGACGACGCGCGATTCAGATTGTCTGCACCGTTTCGTCTTCGAGCATACCGACGTGCGCGGCGAGCTGGTGCACCTGGACGCCAGTTGGCAGGCGGTGTTGGCGCGCCAGACTTATCCGCCCGCGGTGCGCAATCTGTTGGGCGAGGCCCTGGCGGCGGCGGCGCTGTTGTCGGCGACGATCAAAATAGACGGCTATCTGCAGCTGCAATTGCGCGGTGACGGGCCGGTCAGCCTGCTGCTGGTCGAAGTCACCGCGCAGGGCACGCTGCGCGGGCTGGCGCACTGGAATGGCGAGGTCGAGGCGGGCGAACTGGCGCAGCAGGTCGGTTCGGCGGCGCGTCTGACAATCACCATCGATCCCGGCGAGGGTTGCGAGCGCTACCAGGGGATGGTGCAGGTCGAGCAGACCAGTCTGGCGGCCACGCTGGAGGATTATTTCCGTCGTTCGGAACAGTTGCGCACGCGTCTGTGGCTGGCGGCCGATGATGTGCGCGCCGGTGGTATGTTGCTGCAACGTCTGCCCGCCAGCGGGGGCGCCGACGAGGACTGGAACCGCGACGTGTTCCTGGGCGACACACTGACCCGGGACGAGCTGTTGCAACTGCCCGCGCGGGATCTGTTGCGGCGCCTTTTCCACGAAGAGGATGTGCGGGTGTTCGAGCCGCAGCCACTGAGCTTCCGTTGTTCCTGTTCGTCCGAGCGCATCGAGGCGATGTTGCGCGGACTGGGCTATGACGAAGTGCGCGATATTCTGCGCGAACAGGGCCGGGTGAGCGTCAACTGCGAATTCTGTCACCAGGAATACGCCTACGATTCGGTCGATATCGAGCGCCTGTTCGCCGCCGCCGATCAGCCGCGGGTGCCGCCGACGCGGCACTGAACCTCAGATCTCCAGGTGCACCGGCACCGCGGTTTCGTCGCGCAGGCGGAAGCCGCGCATTTCCAGCACCCCCCGGATATTGAGCGAAACGATGATATAAAGCGCTTCGGGATAACCGGCCTCCCTCAGGTCGGTGACGGAGGGTTCGGCGGGGCTGTGGGGGTGCGAGTGGTAGATGCCGTAGAGCGTTTCCCCCTGCTCGCGCATGCGTCGTTGCGCGGCGATATGCCGGGCCGGATCCATGGCGAACAAACGTTGCGGCTGCGGCGAGACGTTGGCAATGGGGATGGCGCGCGCCGGTCGGCCGTCGCGCGCCGCGATCAGGCCGCAGACTTCAACTTCCGGTGACGTCTGCGCCTGGTGCAGGATCTGGTTGACCAGTTGGCGTGGCAGAATGACTTCCTCCATCGCCCCACTATAACCAGCCGCCGGCGCGGAGTCTAAGGCGCGGCGGTTCAACGCCCGGCGGCTTGCGCCGCGCCGGAAGAACAGACCGGACAGTCCGGATCCCGACGCAGACGGATACTGCGGAACTCGTGTCGCAGCGCGTCGAACAGCAGCAGGCGTCCGCACAGGGTGTCGCCGCTACCGCTCAGCAGCTTGATGGCTTCGAGCGCCTGCAGACTGCCGATGACGCCGACCACGGGCGCCAATACGCCGTTGTCGGCGCAGGTCTGCTCGGCTTCCTCGCCGTCGCGGTACAGGCAGCGATAACAGGGGCTGTCCGCCCGTGCCGGTTCGAACACCGACAGTTGGCCTTCGAAACGTATCGCCGCGCCGGAGACCAGCGGCGTGGCGGTGGCCAGGCAGGCGGCGTTGATGGCGAAACGGGTGGCGAAATTATCACTGGCGTCGAGCACCACATCGGCCTGCGCCACCAGCGCGTGCAAGGCATCGGCCTGCAGGCGCTGCTGCAAGGCGACGACTTCCACGTCCGGATTCAGCGCCGTGAGCCGTGCCCGCGCCGAGTCGGCTTTCGCCCGACCCAGGCTGTGACTGTCGTGCAGAATCTGGCGTTGCAGGTTGGACAGCTCCACCACATCGTGATCGGCCAGCGTCAGCCGCCCCACCCCCGCGGCGGCCAGGTACAGCGCGGCCGGCGACCCCAGTCCGCCGGCACCGATGATGAGCGCATGCCCGTCGAGCAGCTTCTGTTGTCCTTCATAGCCGATCTGTGGCAACAGGATCTGGCGGCTGTAGCGTATCAGTTGTTGATCGTTCATAAGCTGGGTGGAATCAGGCACAGGCTGCGCGCTGTCGCTCTGCGCGGTGATAAGGATGCCGGGGCCGCCGGCGCCGCCCCCATCCCACTACAGATAGGTGCGCCAATTCTCGGGGCGATGGTCGCGGCAGCCATGGGTGCGGCAATGGTAGCAGTGTATGAATACCTCGCGGGTGGCGTGCTCCTGGTCGTCGTGCACCGCCAGCCCCTGGCGCTCGTTTTCCTCGGTATAGTAATAAAGCGCGCGCTTGAGGTTTGCCAGCAGGCTATTGTCCAAATGCAGCCCCAGAGTTCCGAGCCGGGTCTCGATCCCGCGCAAATCGATCCGGGACAGGTCGTAGCTGACCACCAGGCTGTGGGCGTCCGGTTGCGCCAGGCTGACCTGCAGGACGCCATCCAGATCGGCCAGCGACAGCATCGCCGTGTGCGCCTGGCGTGGATCCGGATGTGGTGAGCGGAATCCGATCTCCCGGTGTTTCACGGATGCCGGGTTGGGCCGTTCCATGCCTCAAGCCTAGCCGAAAAGCTCCGACATGGCGAGCGCCGTCAGGGGGCCGAGCGGGCCAACGTGCAGCGTTCCCCGCCGGCCAGGTCGGTGGCCGTGTGTATGTCGGAAAACCCTTTTTTTTTCAGCAATTTATTGATCCTGTCGGTTTGTTCGGGGGCGTGTTCGAGGCACAACCTGCCGCCCGGGCGCAGGTCGCGGGCGGCATCCGCGGTCAAGGCGCGGATGGCGTCCAGTCCGTCGTTTCCGGCCACCAGCGCGGTGCTCGGTTCGAAGCGGACATCACCCCGTTCGAGGTGGGGGTCGCCGTTGGCGACATAGGGCGGATTGGCGACGATGGCGTCGAGCGAGGCGGCGGCGAAGGCGCGGCACCAGTCGGCGACGAAAAAGACCGCGTTGGCGATTCCCAGCCGCGCGGCATTACGCCGGGCGATGCGTGCGCAGGCCGGCTGCCTGTCCACGGCCAGTAGCCACCAGCCGGGACGCTCGTGCGCCAGCGCCAGCGCGATAGCACCGCTGCCCGTGCCCAGGTCGGCCACCCGCAGGGGCGCGTCGGCGGGCAGCACGGCGAGCGCCTGTTGCACCAGCGTTTCGGTATCCGGGCGCGGAATCAGCGTGTCCGGTCCGACTTCCAGCGCCAGCGACCAGAATTCCCGTTCGCCCGTCAGGTAGGCGACCGGCTCGCCGCCGGCGCGACGTTCCAGCAGGCGCTCGAAGTGCTCGCGTTGGCTGTCGCTGAGCGGTTTTTCCGGCCAGGCGTGCAAGTGAGTGCGCGAGGCGCGCAACACATGCGCGAGCAGAACTTCGGCGTCCAGTCGGGCCCCGGCGGCGTCGCCCAGCCGCTGGCCGGCGCGGCGCAGCGCCTGCGCGATACTCGACATCGTCGCCGTGTTCAATCGCGCCCTCCGGCACCGAGCGCCGCCAGTCGGTCGGCCTGATCCTCGCTGCGCAGCGGTTCGACGACCGGGTCCAACTCGCCCTGCATGATTTCGTCCAGCTTGTAGAGGGTCAGATTGATCCGGTGGTCGGTCACCCGGCCCTGGGGGAAGTTGTAGGTGCGGATGCGCTCGGAGCGGTCGCCGCTGCCCACCAGGTTGCGGCGGGTCGCGGATTCCTCGCTCTGGCGCTTTTCGTCTTCGGCCGCCTGCATGCGCGCGGCCAGCAGCGACAGCGCGCGGGCGCGGTTCTTGTGCTGCGAACGTTCGTCCTGGCACTCGACGATGATGCCGGTGGGCAGGTGGGTGATGCGCACGGCTGAATCGGTTTTGTTGACGTGCTGGCCGCCGGCGCCGGAAGCGCGATAGGTGTCGATTTTCAGGTCGGCGGGGTTGATGTCGATCGCCGCCTGTTCCTCGGCTTCGGGAAGAATCGCCACGGTGGCCGCCGAGGTGTGGATCCGCCCCTGGGACTCGGTCTCCGGCACGCGCTGTACCCGGTGGGCGCCGGATTCGAATTTCAGCCGGCCGTAGACGCCCTGGCCGCTGACCCGGGCGATGATCTCCTTGTAACCGCCGTGCTCGCCCTCGCTTTGGCTGAGTATTTCCACCTGCCAGCGTTGCAGCTCGGCGTAGCGCGAATACATGCGAAAGAGGTCGCCGGCGAACAGCGCCGCCTCGTCGCCGCCGGTACCGGCGCGGATTTCCAGATAGACGTTTTTGCCGTCGTTGTGATCGCGCGGCAGCAGGTGGCTTTGCAGTTCCAGTTCGAGCGCCTGGCGGCGCGTTTGCGCCTGCCGCAGTTCGTCGTCCGCCATGGCGCGCAGGTCGGGATCGGGATCCTTGAGCATGTCGCGCGCCGATTGTTCGTCGGCGCGCGCGCGTTGCAGCGCCTCGAAACAGCTCACCACCGGCGCCAGCTGCGAGTATTCGACCGACAGTTCGCGAAAGCGCCCGCTGTCGGCGATGACATCGGGGTCGGACAACAGCGCGCTGACCTCTTCGGTCCGCTCGACGATGGACTCGAGTTTGTTCTGCAGGGAAGGGTTCACGTTAATCTCGGGTCAGGTTGTACAGGCGCAGCGCGGCCTCCAGTAACGCCGCGTCGCCGCTCTCGGCGGCCTGGCGGATCTGCACGCTGGGAATGTGGTTCAGCTTGTTGGTCAGCGTGTGGGCGAGATAGGCGGTCACCTCGGCCGGGTCGCGGCCGTTGGCCAGCATCTGCTGCGCCTTGGCCAGCACCTGGTCACGGTGCTGTTCGTTGCGCTGGCGGAAGCTGCGGATACTCGAGACCGCGTCCTGGGCGCGCAGCCAGGCCATAAAGCGTTCCACCTGGACATCGATGATCTCCTCGGCCTGATGGGCGGCCTCCTGGCGCGACTTGAGGTTCTCCTGGATGACCTCCTGCAGATCGTCCACCGTATAGAGATAGACGTCCTCGAATTTGGCCAGCGCCGGATCGATGTCGCGCGGCACGGCGATGTCGACCATGAACACCGGGCGGTGTTTGCGTTGTTTCAACACCGGTTTCATCATCCCGGCATCGAGAATGGGGGTCTGGCTGCCGGTGGCGGAAATCACGATATCCGCTTCCGCCAGATGCGCCGGGATTTCGTCCAGGCTGATGCCGAAGCCGTTGAACTGAGCCGCCAGCTGGTGGGCGCGCTGGGGTGTGCGGTTGGCGATGATCATGCGGCCCAGGTGTTGGTCGTGCAGGTGGCGCGCGGTCAGTTCGATGGTGTCGCCGGCGCCGATCAGCAGCGCGGTATGTTGTTCGAAGTTGCTGAAAATCTGCCGCGCCAGACTGACCGCGGCGAAAGCGACCGAAACCGGGCTTTCGCCGATGGCGGTGTCGGTGCGTATTTGCTTGGCCACGGCGAAAGTGTGCTGGAACAAACACTCCAGGGCGGCGTCCAAGGTACCGGCATCGCTGGCATTTTGATAGGCCTCTTTCATCTGCCCGAGAATCTGCGGTTCGCCCAGAATCATTGAATCCAGGCCGCCGGCGACGCGCAGCAGATGGCGCACGGCGTCGGCATCGGGGAAACTGTATAAATGCGGACGGATCTGCGCCGCATCGAGGGCATGAAACTGCGCCAGCCACTCGCACAGCGCATCGACCTGGTCGTCCTGCAGCCCACAATAGAGCTCGGTACGGTTGCAGGTGGAGAGGATCGCCACTTCGGTCACCGACGGCAGGGCGGCGAGACCGCGCAGCGCGGCCGTGATGCGCTCGCCCGTGATGGCGACCTGCTCACGGAGTTCCACGGGGGCCGTACGGTGATTGATCCCGAGCGCGATCAGAGACATGGAAGTAGGACGGTCAGCACAAACTGGAAATTCTGAGCTATGCAGAGAGCGAATACAAGCGACCCGGGCCGCTGTAGCTTCCCGGTGCTTTGACGTATAGTGCTGACTTTGTTGGCGGAAACCCTGTTTTCAACTAGATGATTGGTATTAAGGATAAAATGAAATTTCTTCGTACTGTCGCGTTGATTCTCGGCAGTTTCTGGTTAGCCGCCTGCCAGCAATTGTCCCCCAAACCCACTGCGACCGAACCGGCCAGGGTGCCGGCGCCCGACCAGGCGCACACGGAAAAAGCCCCCGCGGCGGCGCCCGCGCCCGGCGATGCCCTCACCGCGCCACTGCTCTACAACGTCCTGTTGGGCGAAATCGCCGGGCAACGGGGCCGGCTGGATATTTCCGGCGCCAGTTACCTGGAAGCGGCGCGCCGCAGCCGCGATCCCCGCATCGCCGAGCGGGCGCTGAAAATCGCCGTATTCGCCAAGCAGCCCGCGCTGGCGCTGGAAGCGGCCCGCCGCTGGGTGGCGCTCGACCCCGCCAGCCTGGAAGCACGCCAGTCGCTGGCGGTACTGGCCTTGCGCACCCAGCATCAGCAGGAGGCGCTGGAGCAGTTCGACTATCTGTTGAAACACGCGACCGCCGACACCGATCCCTATCAGGCATTGCTGGGCCTGCTGGCACGCGAGCCCGACAGCGCGCGAGCGTTGGCGGTCATGAAGTCCCTGGTGGATCTGCGCCCGGACGATGCCGAGGCGCATTTCGCCTATTCGCGCCTCGCCGTGCATGCCGAACAATGGGACCTGGCGCGGGAAGAGGCGGCGCAGACGCTCAGGCTCAAACCGGGCTGGGTGCCGGCGCTGATTCTGCAGGCGCAGATCGATCTCAAACAGGGGCACCGGGAGCAGGCGCGCAGCGGCCTTGAAGACGCTTTGCAGCGTCATCCCGATAACGTCGATCTGCGCCTGGCCTATGCCCGCCTACTGGTGGACCTGGACGAGTTCGGCGCCGCCCGGACCCAGTATCGCAAGCTGCTCAAAGCACAGCCGGACAATGGTCAGGTGGTCTACTCGCTGGGCCTGTTGTCGCTGGAAGCCGGCAAGCTGGGCGAGGCGCACAAGCTGTTCAAGCGGCTGGTGACGATGGAGTACCAGGTGCAACAGGCGTACTACTATCTGGGTGCCATCGCCGAGGAACAGAAAAAGCCCGAGCAGGCCATGCAGTGGTACCGCAAGGTCGACGAAGGGGACCACTGGCTGGAAGTGCAGATCCGGATGGCGCGGCTCGATGCCCTGGCCGGCGACGTGCAGGAGGCGCGCGAGCGTCTGCGGCGGGTGCGGTTGACGCATCCGGCCGAAACCCAGCGGATGTACCTGGTCGAGGGCGAGATTCTGTCGCAGATCGACTGGAACGAACAGGCCTTCCAGTTGTACAGCGAATATCTCAGCAACCAGCCCGACGACGTCGAGATCCTCTATGCCCGCGCGCTGGTGGCCGAGCGCCTCAATCGTCTGCAACAGGCGGAGAAGGATTTTCGTCACGTGCTCAGGCTCGAACCGGACAATGCCCGGGCGCTGAACGCGCTCGGCTACACCCTGGCCGATCGCACCGACCGTTACCAGGAAGCGCTCGGCTATGTGCAGAAAGCGCTGGCGCAGACGCCCGACGACCCGGCGGTGATCGACAGTATGGGCTGGGTGCTGTATCGCCTGGGCCGCTTGCAGGAGGCGCGGGACTATCTGCAAAAAGCCTACGACATGACCAAGGACAGCGAAATCGCCGCGCATCTGGGCGAAGTGATGTGGGCCATGGGCGATCGCGAGCAGGCCAAAGCCTTGTGGAGCGCGGCGCGCAAGGCGGACCCGGGCGACCGGGTACTGGAAGATACCGTACGCCGCTATCAGCGCTGAGATGAGCGCGCAGCCCCGCCGTCGGCAATCATCGGCGCGGATGGTCGCGCGCCGGTTCGGTGTCGCGTTGGTGCTGTTGCTGCTGCA
>JASBST010000048.1 GCA_030148775.1 Thiogranum sp. | reverse complement strand
AGCAGCAGCCCGAGAATATGCCGCGCGGCGATTTCCGCGGGCTTCATGGTCAGGTCGATGTTGGCGGCCTTGAAGATGTCTTCGCTGCGACGCCGGTTCTGGCGCCCGACCGCGAACAGGCCGGGATTGAGCTGGCGCGCGGTAATAATGATTGACAGGTTGTTGGCGTCATTGTCGGTGCCGGCGATGACGCCGGCCATGTCCGTGATGCCGGCGTCGATCAGGGTGTCGGCCTCGGTGCCGCGGCCCTCGATGGTGCCGGCCGGGGCTTCCGTGCGCTCCAGGTCGGCTTCGACCACGCGGATACGCACCCCCTCGGCGCCGATATGCTTGCGCACCGCCTTGCCGAAGCGCCCGTAACCGCACAACAGCCAGTCGCCCACCGGCGGGCGGGTGAATTCGGCCAGCGGTGCGTCCATGCGCGAGGTCATCCATTCATACACCAGATACATACTGGGCGAGTGGAACAGCATGGCAAAGCGCGAGGAAAAGATTTCGAACGGATCGACGATGTGGTCGGTGCCGAACGAGTCCATGTTGGCCGCGGTGTCCTTGGAATCCGATTGACAGATCACCGGTAGATCCGGTGCCAGCAGTTTGCAGGAAATGGCGATGGTCAGGTTGGCGTGATCGCTGCCGGTCAGCGCCACCACACCGCGGCACAGGGGATGCTTGAGACCGGCGGTGACCAGCGTGTCGGAACGGGTGGCATCCTGGCACAGACCCGGTACACCCTCGATAAAGTCCTCCACCTCCAGGCTGAGAATCCGCTCAGGGTCTTTCTCCACCACCACACAGCGAATGTGATGCGCGCTCATCTCGCGTACCAGCAGACTGCCGGCGTCACCGTAGCCGCAAATCAGATAGAACGCCTCCTGCGAGCGGGCGATGCGGCGGGCGAACAACGAGGCGGCGAGCACGCGGCGAAAGCCGAGATCCTGGACCAGCGTGAGTATCGAGCCGATGGCATACAGCCAGGCGATTACCGCCGAGTAGATAATGAAGGTGGTCCACATGCGTTGGGCATCGGTGAAGGCGTAGGGGATTTCACCCAGGCCGATGGTCGAACCGAGAAAACTGACGAAATAGATGGCGTGGAAAAAGTCCATGCGCCACGGCTGGCCGTTGTTGTCGACCCCGGGGATCAGCGTCAGCCCCAGGACGGACACGGCATACACGCTGATCAGTACGATCAGCGGCAGCCGCAGCCGTCGCAGCATCAAATAAAAGACGTGTTGCATGCCGGGGCGGCCTAGCGGCGGTAGGTGACCGTCTCGACCACCAGCAGGATCACCGAGGTCAGATTGGCCAGCAGCGCACCGCCGGAGAGCGAGACGATACTGGCGACGGTGGTGGCGGTGAGCGGCGAGTCCAGTGCGTAAAGGGTGAAGCCCCAGACCATCGCCGCGGCGATCAGTTGCAGATCGGCCACCAGGCTGGTGGCCAGCAGCAGCGCGCCGATGTGGGCGCGGTCGCCGAATTTCATCACCGTGGCGATCAGGCTGACGATCAGCGCGGCGAACAGTTCATAACCGTTATGGTGGGTGGGGTCGTCGAGTTCGCCGATGAAAAAGCCGAAATTGAGCGTCAGCGCCAGGATGGAGAAGAAGGCGAATATGACTTTTTCCAGATTCATGCAGGTGCTCCAAGCAACGGGTGGCTGAAAATGCCGATTGCGACAGCTGGAACCGCGCGTGCGCGCCAACCGCGGGGAGAAGGGGCCATCAGTAGCAACGGAACCGGCATGTGCGTTTTTTGTTGTCCTGTCCGACTTTCAGCATAGCACAGGCGGTGGCCGCCATTGCACCCGCGGCCGAGCGGGTCAGTCGACCACGATCTCGGCCACGCCGCCGCGGCGCGGATCGCCACAACCCTCGAAGCCGGTCGGGCCGTATGCGACGGCATGGACGCCGCCGAAATACAGGTTGCGTTCGGGCCAGCGTTGCAACACGCCGAAGTCCGCCAGCGCCGCGGCGCCGGCTCTGTCCGCATCCGCCTCGGTGTGTATGATACCGTCGTCGCAATGCATGCGCGGATACAGGATCGCCGCCTCCAGCGGCAGGCCGGCGTCGACCAGCGCGCAGGTCACCTGCAGCAGGGCGCTGCGAATGCGGTTGGAGCCGCCCGAGCCCAGCGCGATGCGGCGGCCGTCGGCGGTGGCGATCACGCCCGGCGCCATCATCGAGGTCATGCGTTGATCGCAGGTCCATTGCTGAAATCCCAGCGGGTTCAGATCGGCCTCGCCGAGCATGTTGTTGAGCATGATGCCGCTATCGCCCAGCATATGACCGCAGCCCTCGCCGTTGCTGCTGGTCAGGGCCGCCAGGTTGCCCGCCGCGTCGATGACGCTGATGTGGGTGGTACCGCGATAGGCGCGGGCTCGCCCCAGGATATGCGCTCGGTAGAGCTCGATCTGCTCACGATCGAGCAGTTGGTCGCCGAAATGTCCGCTCGCCAGGCTGCGCAGGCGCGCTTCGTTGCTGGCCTGCATCACCTGCGCCAGCCGCGCCGGCGAGTCGCCGGCGTGCAGATCGAACCCCCCGGGCGCGATCCGTTGCAGCAGTTGCAGGCCGAAGCCGAGCAGCAGGCCGCCGGAGGCGGGCGGCGGATTGGTGAGCAGCCGCGCATGCCGATAGTCGAGCGTCAACGGGCGGCGTTCGATCATGCGATAGGCCGCCAGATCGTCACGCCGCAGCTGACCGCCGCCGTGGCGGCAGGCCGCGTCGATGAGCGCGGCGATAGCGCCGTCGTAGAACAACGCCTCTCCCTCGCGCCCCAGGGCTTCCAGCGTGTCGGCCAGTTGCGGCAGCCGCAACAGTTCGCCGTCGTCCACCAGCCGGTCGGGTCGGGCGCGGCTGGCGAAGATCCGCGCGGCCGCTTCCGAGCGCAGATAGATCGGCCGCACGACATCGAAGATATAGGCCTGCAAGGCGTTGACGCGCACGCCGCGGCGGGCCAGATCGATGGCCGGCTGCAGCAGCAGGCGCATCGGCAGGCGGCACAGCGCGCGCTGGATGCCGAACAGACCGCGTACCGTCCCCGGCGTGGCTGCCGCCCCCCAACCGATATGGAACTCCTGCACCGCGGTGCCGAAGTCGGCGTCGATGGGCGCGAAGTCGAGTTCCGCGCGCGGGCGTTTGCGCTGCGGCGTGTGCACAAAAAAATCGTACACCCGCGCGTCGCCGCCGGCGGATTGAGCCAGCAGAAAGCCGCCGCCGCCAAGCGATGTCAACACCGGCTCGGTGACGCAGGCGCACCATTGTGCGGCGACCACGGCGTCGAAGGCGTTGCCGCCGGCGCGCAGCACCGCGGCGGCGGCCGCGACGGTGGCGGAGTGACCGGCGGCGACTGCGCCATGGATGGTCGAACTCATGCGTTGGCGATTTTCCGGTGGGCGGCGGGCGCGCTATCACTCCACTTTACGGGCTCGGCGGACGGGCGTCCAGGCGCTATAATCGCGCTCTGCCTGCGCGGCCGCCAAGTCCGACACGCCCGCGGAATCCGATGCTCCGTTTTGCCAGCCCCGGACGGTCTGATCCCGCCGACCGGGTCGGCGCGGATCGACGGGACAGGCAAGCGCCTGCGCGCGGCCGCGCCGCTAGCGGCGTCCGCGGCAACGTCATTTTCCAACCTGGCAAACGGTGCACCAACGATGTCGACACTACCCCTGCTGTACGATTTCTCCACGCTCGCTATCACCTTGGCGCTGTTCGTACTCATTATCATTTTCAACGAGTTGGGATTTCACGTCGGCCGCTTCGTGCAAAACCGCACCGACGAGGAGATAAAAACGCTCACCGGTGCCATCCAGGCGAGCATTCTTGGTCTGTTGGCACTGCTGCTCGGCTTCACCTTCAGTATGTCGATGCAGCGCTACGACAGCCGCAGCCAGGCCTTGATCACCGAAGCCAACGCCATCGGTACAGTGGCGCTGCGGGCGCAACTGCTGCCGGCGGCGTATCAGCCGAAGGTCTCGCAGTTGCTGGACCAGTACCTTCGCGCGCGCATCGCCGTCGGTAAAATCGATCTGACCCGGCGTCATCAGCGCGCACGCTACAATGCCCAGATCGCCGAGCTGCAAAGCCAGCTCTGGTCGCAGGCGGTGCAGGCGGCGCACGAAGACCCGCGAGCCGTGACCTCGGGCGTGTTCATCGCCGCGCTGAATGAGATGATCGACGCCCAGGGCAGGCGCAATGCTTTGTTGCAGATGCACGTGCCGGAGGTGGTACTGCTGCTGTTGTTTGTCGTCTTCGTGGCTTCCGGGGGCATACTGGGCTACTCGAGCGGGCTGAGCGGCAAGCGGGTGGTGGCGCCGACGATGATGGTGTCGTTTTTGATTTCGCTGATTGTGTTCATCATTATCGATCTGGATCGCCCGAAGCGCGGTTTCATCCAGGTCGACCAGAGCGCTCTGGTGATGTTGCGCGACAGTCTGCAGCGCTAGCGCGCTCGCCGCGGACGATGACCGAACCCCCCGCCTTCGAGACTTTCGCCGGACAATACGATCAATGGTTCGAACAACACCCCGACGAATACGCGCTGGAGCTGGAGGCGGTCAGGCAGTTGCTGCCCGCTGGCGAGGGGGTGGAAATCGGTGCCGGCAGCGGACGCTTCGCCCAGCCACTGGGGGTGGCCCTGGGCGTCGAGCCGTCCGCGGCGATGGGCGCTATCGCGCGCCGCCGCGGGGTTCGCATGGTAGCCGCTAGCGCCGAGTCCCTGCCGATTGGAAACGCTGTCTATGATTACGCGCTGATGTTGACGACGGTGTGTTTTCTGGCTTCACCCGAGCTTGCTTTCAGGGAGGCGCATCGCGTGCTCAGGGCCGGCGGCTACCTGCTTGTCGGCCTGATTGATAAAGACAGTCCGCTGGGCCGGCGTTATGAGCGAGACAAGCGGCAAAGCCGGTTTTACAGACATGCCCGGTTTCATTCGGTAAAGACCATAAAGGGCACGCTGGCCGCGACAGGTTTTGGCGACATTCGAACCGTGCAGACGCTGATCCCGACGGCGGCGCAAGCCGGCTACACACCGCTGGTGAAGCCGGGCGATGGCGAAGGTGCCTTCGTTGTATTGCGCGGGCGGAAGCAGTAGGCTTGGCGGCAAAGCGAAAATCTTTTTCAGTGACGAGGAGCCATCCATGAGTGCCACCATGACGGGGCCCGACGGCAAGTCGCGGTGCCAGTGGTGCGCCGCGGCGCCGGAATTTATCGCCTATCACGACAAGGAATGGGGCTTCCCCGTCGACGACGACCGGCGCTTGTTTGAAAAGCTTTGCCTGGAAGGCTTTCAGTCCGGGCTGAGCTGGCGCACCATTCTCGCCAAACGCGAAAATTTTCGCGCGGCTTTTCACGATTTCGACATCGACCGGGTGGCGCGCTTCACCCAGCGGGACGTCACCCGGTTGCTCAAGGACGCCGGCATCGTTCGCCACCGCGGCAAGATCGAGGCCGTGATCAATAACGCCCGCCAGGCCAGAGCGCTGATCGCCGCGGAGGGCTCGCTGGCGTCGTTCTTCTGGCGCCACGAGCCGGACGCGGCGACGCTGCCAGACCCCCAGAGCGTTTCCACTTCGGCGGTCTCGATCGCCCTGTCGAAGGATTTGAAAAAGCGCGGTTGGAAATTTGTCGGCCCCACCACGGTGTATGCCTTTATGCAGGCAATGGGGCTGATCAACGATCACGTCGCTGACTGTATCGTGCGCGCCAAGGTCGAGCGCGCGCGAAAACGATTCAAACGTCCCTGAGGCTTGTTCATTGCGTGTGAAAACCGGCCTGGTTATCACCGGCTCCGGCACGGCAAGGCCTGAAAACTCCGATCAGCCAGATTGAAAGTTGAAATGTTCCGCTGCCGGTGGTGATGCCGATGAATATGACGCACCGGCTGTACGGCGGATAATAGAAATCTATAACGAACGCGACCTGCCGCGCAGGCGCCAGCATGTAGTTTCGGGAGGTCGATTTATGAGCAATCCCATCGTCGCCGACAACAAACCGGTTAAAGTTACGCTGTCGAAGGGACAGGAATACCATTTTTGCACTTGCGGGCGATCGAAAAGCCAGCCTTTTTGCGATGGTTCGCACGCGGGAACCCCTTTCACGCCCAAGGTGATGGTCGCCGACGAGGACGGCGATGCTTATCTCTGCGCCTGCAAACATACCGGGAATCCGCCGTTGTGCGATGGTTCGCATCGGCAATTCGGCGACGATCAGATCGGCCATGAAGGTCCGGGGCGGCAATCGAAGGCCCACGCGCCGCCTGTCGCCGCCAATACCCGCGAGGAACCGACGCTGGAGTTCATCCATCAGTTGGCGCGGGAAGGCTTGTCCACACTGGGGCACCATGGGCCGATGACGTCGATGGGGGTTCCACGCCACGCATTGCCGCACTGGGACGATCTGCAGATCATGGTGGCCCAGATGGCGACCCGGCCGCTGATGGAAGACGTGCCGGTCGGCACCGAACTGGTCGTGGGGCCTGAGGCGAAAAAGCCGGTGACGCTGGCGATTCCCTTGTTGGTTTCGGACATGAGTTTCGGGGCGCTGTCGGAAGAGGCAAAAATCGCGCTGGCCACTGGTGCCGAACTGGCCGCCACCGGCATCTGTTCCGGCGAGGGCGGCATGCTGGCGGAGGAACAGGCGGCCAACAGCCGCTATTTTTACGAGTTGGCGAGCGCGCGCTTCGGCTACCGGGAGGCGCTGCTGAGCCAGGTGCAGGCTTTTCATTTCAAGGGCGGCCAGGGCGCGAAAACCGGGACCGGCGGCCATCTCCCCGGTAGCAAGAATATCGGCAAGATCTCCCAGGTGCGGGGCATACCCGCCGGTCAGCCGGCGATCTCGCCGCCCACCTTCACGGATCTTTCCTCGGTGGCCGATTTCAGACGCTTCGCCGATCGCGTGCGGGAGATCAGCGGCGGTATCCCGGTAGGCTTCAAACTCAGCGCCAATCACATCGAGCGCGATATCCAGTTCGCGCTCGACGCAAGCGCCGACTACATCATTCTGGACGGCTGCTGTGGCGGCACCGGAGCCGCGCCGGAGATGTTCAGAGATCATATCAGCGTGCCCACCATTCCCGCGCTCGCCCGCGCGCGGCGCTACCTCGATGACCAGGGCGCGAGCGGTCGGGTGACGCTGATTATCACGGGCGGTTTGCGCGTGCCGACGGACTTTGTCAAGGCACTGGCGCTCGGCGCCGACGCCATTGCGATTTCCAACAGCGCGATGCAGGCGATCGGCTGCGTCGCCGCCAGGATGTGCAATAGCAACAACTGCCCGGCTGGCATTGCCACGCAGAATGAAGATTTGCGCCAGCGGCTGGATATCAAAAAATCCGCCGCGCAGCTGCACAATTTCTTTAGCGCCAGTGTCGAGTTGATGCAGGTCCTGGCGCGCGCCTGCGGACACAGTCATCTGAGCGCTTTCACCAAGTCGGATCTGGCCACCTGGCATCACGACATGGCGCGTTTGTCGGGGGTGAAGTACGCTGGTTTTGAAAGTCTCTCCAGAGGCTAGGCCAGGCCGTCAGGGCGGGGAGAAGATCCGCTCCCACAGCCAGCGTAGGCGCGACCAGTTGCGCTGTATCTCCAGCCGCTGCGAGGTGACCGGTCGCGGGCGCGGGTCGCCGGCCTCGCCCACTTTGTAGCGGAACTCAAAATCCGGCTCCAGGCCGGCGCGCAGATCGATGATGACGATGTCGGCGCCTTCGCGACGAACGGCATAAAATCCCTTGGTGAACCACAGCAGACGGCGCACCGGCCAGTGATCCTCCAGCCCGCCGAGCAGTTGCGTGTTGCGCGGTTGGACGGCGTAACGGATACGCGGCTGTTTGTCGAACAGCGAGTAGTAGCCGATGCGGTACTGTTTGTCGTCGGTCACCAGGATACGCCAGAGCACGGAGTTGAACGGCGAGGGCATGATCACCAGATGGTCGTAGCCGATCTGCTGGCGCGCCAGATCGATCTGCACCACTTCGCTGACATACAGCTTGGCCACCAGGGTCCATGTCAGATAGGCGCCGGCCAGGGTCAGGCCGACGCTATTCCAGTGTCGGGCGATGGCGTCCGAGCGGCTGCTGAGCAGCGTGCCGACGATGCCGATCAGCAGCGGCAGGGTGAACAGCGGGTCGATAATGAAAATGGTGCCCCAGGTCACCGGCTCCTTGCCGAACGGCCAGAAAATCTGCGTGCCGAATACGGTCATGGCGTCGAGCAGCACATGGGTGGCGAACACGGCGTACACCAGCACAATCCAGGTGCGGAAATGCTCGCGGGTATGCGAGTGCAGGCGCGCGATCAGCCAGGCGACCGGTGGCGCCAGCAGCGCCAGCACGAACAGCGAGTGCAGCGCCGAGCGGTGGAACGTGGCGTGGCGCACGGCATCGTCGAACTTGGCGAGGACGTCCAGATCGGGCAGGGTGCCGCAGACCGCGCCCCACAACATGGCGCGGTGACCGACTTTGCGCCCCAGCGTGGCTTCGCCCACCGCGGCGCCCAACAGCAATTGGGTGACCGAGTCCAAGGTTCATCTCATCGGATTGACATTCCTGCGGGGCTCGCCGTCCGCGGGCGGCAATGGGATGAGGTGTTCGGTCGCCGACCCACGATGCAGAGCGCGCCCGCCCGCTACGCCATGATAGAAGCACGCGCCCATGCGCGGACTATCAAAATATATTGCATTTTTTGGCCAGGGTTGTCGGCGTTGCACGGACGGCCTGCTGTACGGCCGCGAATGGGCTCGGACGGAGCGGCGGCTTCGATCGGTGGGCCGGCCGGCGCCGCTAGAGCAGGAGGTCGGTGCGCGGTTTCGAGTCGCCGCTGGTTTCGATTCGCGGCTGGCAGCTTACCAGATGGCTGGCCTTGGTTTTGTACTTGTTGACCAGATAATCGCGCACACTGTTGGCACGTTTCTCCGCCAGTTTGCCCAGTTGCGTCTTGTACGCTTGTGCGGGCGTGACCTTTTCGGTCGTCGCCGCGCCAGCGGCGGGCGCGTTGGCGCCGGCGCCTTGAGCGGCCGCCGCGTTCTGTTGTTTCAGATACGCCAGATCGGCGTTCACCGCCACGCCGCAGACTTTGACAGTCAGCTTGGGACGTTCCTGCATCACCTTGGCTACTTTGGCAAGATAGTCGTGCGCGGTGGCGTTCAGTTCGCTGTTGCCGGCGGCGAAGGCGACCGGATTGAGTCGCACTTTTTTGATCTGCTCGCCGGCATAACGCGCCGCCATGACAATGGCGCCGTACGGTTGCAGCGCCAGCGTCAGATAGGTCAGGGTGCCTTTTTGCAGGCCGTCGGCCAGGGCCTTGGCGATCAGACTGTCGATGTCGAAGTCGGGGTTGGCCGGATCGCCGCTGATGGGAATTTTCAACGAGATGGTATCGTTGCTGTCGCGCAGTGTGTCCAGGGCCACGTTGATCGGCACCGGCAGGCGACTTTGCAGGCTGTTCGCACCGCCGACGTTTTCCACCCCCAGCCGGTAGAGGTCCAATTTAATCAGGCCATCGAGCTTGCTGGCGTCGCTTTTTACCTCGATGTCGGCGTCCAGAGTGCCGCTGGTCAGGTTCAGTCCCAGACTTTCACGCGCATAAGGGGACAGCGGCGGAAGGTCGAGTGCGCTGATGCGCGCCTGCACGTCGCCGGCGGGCGGCTGCTGGAACGGCCGCAAACTGCCTTGCAGCGAAAGCCCGGTGCGCGAGTCGATGGTCGCTTTCAGGTCCACCGGGCTGGGCTGATCCGGCGTCGCGGAATCCAGCGCTTCGAGTTGCAGGGTTTTGACGGCGATGTCGGTATCCAGCCCCGGTTTGACGGCATCGTCGCGCAGTTTGACATGGCTGTCGCCCTCGACTGTGATCTGGCCGATACGGAAGGTCATTGCCGGTTGCTGCGATGGCGCCTGATCCGCCGCCGCGCTATTGCTGGCTGATTCGGTTTCGCGGCTTGCGCCGTCTGCGGCCGCCGCCGGTGTCTTGCCCTGCGCCGCCTCCTTGGGGGTGGTGACTGCCGAGTCGACTTCGCTCTTGACGCGCGCTGCGGGTTCACCAAGGTCGCTGACGCGCGCGCCGATGGCGGCGATCTGCCAGTTGCCTTCGGCATCGCGATGCAGTTGGCTGGTCACGTCGTTCAGCGCGATACGGTCGATTTGCAGGCGTTTGTTTTTTAGCGCCAGGCTGTCGAGGTCCAGCCTGCCGGCCTGCAGCAAGGTCACGGGCGTTTCATCGGGCTGGCGTGCAAGGACGAGTTTATCGGCCGTCAACTGTTTGAAGCTCAGAGTATCGGCGCCGGTCATGTCCAGGCCGGCGATGCGCAGCTTTTCGCCGGCCAGCAACTGCACCGCGCCATCGGCGGTACTGACATCCGCGTCGTCGAACTGCAGCTCGCCGCTGAGCTGAAAGGGCTGCTCCCGCGCTCCGCGCGTCATACCCAGCTCGCTTTCCAGGCGGGCGCTGCGGGTCTTGATCGTCAATGCCGGCTGGCGTAACGCCAGGTCGAGTTCGTCCAGGTTCAATTGGCCGCTCTGGCGCAGTTGAAAACCGTCGCTCTGTTTTTCGTAGTGCAGGTTGCCATCGTAGGACAGTTTGCCGGCGAGGCGCTCGGCGTGGTCCGCCGCCAGTTGCGCGAACGGCGCCAGCGGTACGGCCTTGAGTTCCAGTTGCAGATCGTAACGCGGCAGCTTCGCCAACGGCGCGATTTCGCCGCTCAGCTTGAAGGCGCCCTGGTTCAGGGAACCCTGCGCCTCGATGGGAGTGGCGGTTTCGGCGGTCCATTGCGCCAGCCGATCGAGCCGCAGGCGTTGCAGATGCAGCGTCAGATCAAGGCGGTCGTCGAGATAACGCAGCTTGACGTCGTCCAGTACCAGGGTATCGAGACCGGCGCTCCAGGGGTTTTCCGCTTTCGGCTCGTCTTTGGATTCGGGCAGGCGGATACCGCCGATGCGCGGTTGCGGCGGCCGTCGATCGACCAACAGCGTCAAGCCGCGCAGTGTGAGTGACTGCAGTTCCAGCTGTTTATGCACCAGGGGCCACCAGGCGGCGTTTACCTCGGCGGAGGCGAACGCCAGGGTGGTGGTATCGTCGACCTTGACTTCCAGGCCGCGCAGCTGCAGGCGACCGGTGAACGGGTTGAACTCGACGTTGTCGACGCTGACCTGCTCGCCGCCATTGTCCTGCAGCCACTTCAGGGCGAAGTGCTTGATCACCAGCGGCATGCCGAAAAACAGGCCGGCGAGCAGCACGGCGACTAGCAACAGGATCTGGACGGAGCGGCGCGAGGGCATGTCAATCAGTATGGACGCTGCCCGGTTCAGGCGCCATAGGGGGGATCCGACGGACGATGGGTGACGACCCGATTGCGGCCGCCGGATTTGGCCCGGTAGAGCGCGATGTCGGCGTCCTTGATGCAGCCGTCGATGTCGTGCTGGGGGGTATAGCCGGCGACGCCGAGGCTGGCGGTGATGCGGGTTTCGCCTTGCTGCAGGCGGAAGGTCTCCGACTCGATGGCCGCGCGCAGGCGTTCGGCCTGCTCGCTGGCGGCGTCGACGTCGGTGTCGCTCAGCAGGATCAGGAACTCTTCGCCGCCCCAGCGCGCCAGCACGTCTTTCTCGCGCATCCAGCCACGCATGCAGTCGGCGATGCACACCAGCACTTCGTCGCCGCTGTCGTGTCCGAAGGTGTCGTTGATATGCTTGAAGTGGTCGATGTCGAGCAGCACCAGCGAAAACGGATTGGGCGAGCGCTCGTAGCGCGCCGCTTCCTTGTCCAGGATCTGGATCATCGCGCGCCGGTTGGGCAGTTGCGTCAGATAGTCGGTACGCGCGGTCTGTTGCAGCACGGCCTCGATGCGCTCGCGCTCGCGGATCTCCTCGCGCAGTTTCTCGTTGGCGGTGAGCAGCTCGGCGGTCCGCTGCTGCACCCGGGCCTCCAGTTCCTGCTGGCTGGCTTCCAGTTCGCGCTGTATTTGTTCGCTCTGTAGACGGCTGTGCTCGAGGTGTTCGGCCATCGCGTCGACGGTCCGGCCCAGGCGGTGGAGTTCGTCGCCGACGCGCTGGGGACCGCTCGGTTTGAGCTGGGTGCGGGCGATGTCGTTGCAACGTTGCACCAGCGCGTAGATGCGTGAATTGAAGTGGCGCGCCAACAGGCCGGAAAACAGCACCGCCAGCAGCAGCGATACCACCAGTGAGATCACGCCGGCCTGTTTGAGCAGGTACATCTTTTGGGCCACGTCGTCGGCTTTCATGTCCAGGCCGATGAGGTATTCGCCCTTGGCGTCGTGCAGCGGGGCATAACCGGAGAGGAAACTGCCCCACTTGTCAGTGGTGATCTGCGCGTCGACCGAGGGCTGGTAAAAACCTTTCATCAAGGCGGGCAGCTGCTGTTGGTAGACTTCGCCCGGCAAGGCCGGCTCCAGGGGGTCGGAGTCGAGCACAAACACGGCGCGGTCGCCGGCGCGGCGCATGATGTAGACGAAGGCGATGTCCGGGTTGGTGTTGGCGAGCTTGCGCAGCCGCTGGGTCAGCCGGCTGTAGACCGGCAGCGCGGTATCGGTCGCCGAACGCAATTCGCCGAGTTCGCTGGCGGAAAACACCTCGCTGAGCATCGCCGCGCTGTTGAGCAGGCGCGACTGCAGGCTGTTGCGCAGGTTGTCGATGGCCGAGGCGTAGAAATAGGTGCCGATACTGCCCGAGACCAGGACGACGGCGAGCAGATGGCTGAAAAACAGCTTGGTATGGGTGGAGACTTGCATCGAGTGCTGGTTCGTTCCTGCTCGCGAGCGGTGGATTCCTTGCCTAGACGCGCTGGAGTCTGGGGCGGATTATTGTTGCCAGGCTAAATTTACTTTATTTTTAACGGCTTGAACAGGCAATTGATTGCGGACTGTGAGTGCCGCAGAATAGCGCCCTTTGGTCGGCGCTGTCGCGGGTGGGGCGCTGCCACGGATTTTTCTTGTTGATTCAGAGGAGTAGGTTTCGTGAAATTGATTCTTTTGGGCGCCCCGGGCGCTGGCAAGGGTACGGTGGCGAAGATGCTGACCGACGTCGATGGCTCGGTGCAGATTTCCACCGGCGACATCCTGCGCGGCGCGGTGGCGGCCGGCACCGATCTCGGCAAGAAGGCCAAGGCTTTCATGGATGCCGGCGATCTGGTACCCGATGATCTGATCATGGGCATCATGGAGGAGCGCCTGCAGGAAGCCGATTGCGCCAACGGGTTTTTGCTCGACGGCTTCCCGCGTACCATCCCCCAGGCCGAAGCCCTGAAGGCGCTGCTGGCGCGGCTGGGCATCGAACTCGATATGGCGGTGAACCTCGAAGTGCCGCGCGAGGTCATCCTCGATCGCCTGACCACCCGCCGCACCTGCACCGGCTGCGGTGCGATCTACAATGTGAAAAGCAAGCCCACCAAGGTCGAGGGCGTGTGCGATGAATGCGGCGCCGCCGTGGTGCAGCGCGACGACGAGACCGAGGAAGCGATTTCCAATCGCCTCGACGTCTACAACGAAAAGACGGCGCCGCTGGTCGATTATTATCGCAAGGAAGGCAAGCTGATCGACATCAACGCGACTTCCAGCGACGTCGTGGTGCAGACCATCAAGGACAATCTGCCGGGCTGAACCCGCTGATTGCGATCGGTTCCGCAGCCCCCGCCAGCGTGCGGGGGTTTGTGTTTTCAGCGTCCGCGTTTGACCTGGTTTCGGCCTTCGGTGCAGACTCTGCGCATGTTGCCTGCGCTGTTTCCGTCCTGCCATGAGTCTGTCCGTCGGCGCTGCCGGTACCGCTTGGCGGGCGCTGGTCGGCGGCGCGTTTGTGCGTCCGTCCGGCGCCCCGGACGCGTCACGCGGTGTCTGATCGGCTTGTCGCTGGCGAGCTGTCTCGCCGGCTGCAGCCAGCTGGCGTATTACCGGCAGTCGGCGCTGGGTCAGTGGGATATCGTCAGCCGCCGTCAGGCGATAGACGATTTGCTCGCCGACGACAGTCGCAACCCGCAGCTGCGCGCGCGGCTGGCGCGGGTGCGCGAGATCCGGCGCTTCGCCCGGCAGGTGCTGGCACTGCCCGTGGACGGCAATTTCACCTACTATGCCGATTTGCAGCGTGACTACGCCTTGTTCGCGCTTTACGCCGCGCCGGAATTCTCCACCGAACTGAAGACCTGGTGCTATCCCATCGCCGGGTGCGTGGCCTACCGCGGCTATTTTGACCGTCGCATGCTTGAGCGCGATGCCGCACGCCTGCGCGCCCGGGGTTTTGACGTCTATGTCGCGGCCGTGCCGGCCTATTCCACCCTGGGGTGGTTCAACGATCCGCTACTCAATACGGTTATCGGCTGGCCGGAGCCGCAGTTGGCGGGGCTGATTTTCCATGAACTGGCGCACGCGAAGCTTTACGTCCCGGGCGACACGGCCTTCAATGAATCGTTCGCCACCGCGGTGGAGCAGGCCGGTGTCGAGCGCTGGCTGCGCGAGCGCGGTGACGCCACCGGCCTGCAAGTCTACCGCCGCGCCCTCCGGCGTCAGGCCGCGTTCGCGCGGTTGGCACGACAAACCCGTGCGCGCCTGCAGAGCCTGTACCACAGCGACCTGGTGCCTGCGGCCATGCGCGAGGAAAAACGGCGCATCCTGGCGCGAAGTCGACAGGATCTGCAACGGCTGTGGGGAAACGAACAGCTCCCCGAGACCGATTGGCAGGTGCTGGCGAACAATGCCGGTCTCGGTTCCGTGGCGGTTTATCATAGCTACGTGGCGGCATTTCGCGCTATGCTGCAAGGCCTGCGGGGGGATTGGCCGGCATTCTATACCGAGGCGGCGCGCATCGGCGCGCTGACGGCGCACCAACGTGAGCTGCTGTTGAGTCGCGGCACCGGGCGGCAGACCGAGTGAACCATGGACACCCAATTGCTGAAGACCTTTCTGGAGATTCACCGTACCCGCCACTTCGGTCAGGCGGCGCGTAATCTCCACCTTAGCCAATCGGCGGTCAGTGCGCGTATCCGGCTGCTCGAAGAGGCATTGGGGGTGACGCTGTTCACCCGTGACCGCAATAACATCCAGTTGACCGCGGCCGGACAGAAGTTGTTGCGTCACGCGGAAAACATCACCACATCCTGGAACCAGGTGCGCCAGGAAATGGCCATGGGCGAAGGCGGCCCGCAGCTACTGTCGGTGGCGGCGCTGCCCAGTCTGTGGGACATCGCGCTGCAGGCCTGGGCCCAGCGGGTCTACGCCGAATGCCCGCAGGTCGGCCTGGTGGCGGAGGCGCACGACGCGGAGACGTTGCTGCGCAAACTGCAGGCGGGAACGCTGGATCTGGCATTCATGTTCGACGCGCCGCACACCCCGGCGTTGAAAGTGGTCGAGGTTCTGCCGGTGTCGCTGATCATGGTTTCCACGCAAGCCGGGCTATCCGCCCGGCAGGCGGTGGAGCGCGATTACGTGATGGTCGACTGGGGTACCTCGTTCGCCATCACCCATGACCAGCACTTTCCCGATATGTGGACGCCGCGCGCGCGTGTCGGACTGGGGCGCATGGCCAAGGCGTTGCTGCTGGCGCATGGGGGTAGCGCTTATCTGGCCGAAGCCATGGTGCGCCGACAGCTTGACGACGGGCGACTGCATCGGGTCGAGGCGGCGCCGGCGATCGAGCGCACGGCCTGCGCCGTGTATCCGCTCAACGGTGTGCGCCAGTGCGTGATCGACCGGATCCTTGGGTGGCTGTCCGCGGCGCCGGTTCACTAGTCGTCGAAGGGCCAGTCGGCCATTTGCTGGCGCAGCGTTTTCTCTTCGCGCAGGCGCTCCAACTCGCGGCGGGCCCGCATTTGGCGCTGGATGCGGCTGCTTTCCTTCTCCCGGGAGACGGCCGCCAGCCAGCCGTCGTCGTAGTCCTCGTCCCAGTTCTCGTCAACCGGCCCGGCAAGTCCGCCGTCGTTGTTCGGTTTTTTTTTGTCGTTGCCGTTTCGATTTCTGATTGTGTTCACTCTAGCCATACCTACTACTCGTTAAGCCCACCGGAACGGGGCGTATGCGCAGACATATAGGTGCTGTGGACGGCGGATTAAAGTGAAATTTACTGATCGCGACGATCGAAAATGGTGCACGAGCGCTGGGCGCACGGATCAGGCGGGGCGGAACAGGATGAAACTCAGATCGTCGGGTTTGTGCGGGCGGACTTCCGACGACTGCTGCATGCGAGCCTGACAGACTTGCAGCAGCTGGCGCGCCGCCCGCGGCAGCGGGCCGATGCGGATCAGATTGACCAGCTCGTCGGTGGGAATATTGTCGAACAGACCGTCGCTGGCGAGCACCAGCGTGTCGCGCGGCGCCAGCGGAATACGCGGGCCGATTTCCATGCGCATGCCGGGGCTGCCGATGACGTTGGACACCAGGTGGCGCTCGGCGTGGAAAATGGCGTCGTCGGCCTCGATCAGTCCGGCTTCCAGCCCGTAGCCGACCGGCGAGTGCGAAATGGTCTGATACTTGATACGGCCGCGCTGACCGGTGATCAGGATCTCCGAATCGCCGATATGGTAGGGGCGCACGGCGCCGTGGTCAATTTCGACGGCGGCGAAGGTGGTGCCCGATCCCAGCCCCTGCGTTATCACCAAACGGTTGGCCTGTTCGATCGCATCGAGTATGGCCTCGCGCAACCCGGGCAGTTCAGCGTCGGCGGCGCTGACCCGCCGACAAAGCTGGCGCACGGCGGTGGACGATGCCTGGTCGCCGGCGGGCAAACCGCCTAGACCGTCGGCGACCACCAGCACCGCGCGGCCGTCGTCGCGGGGTATGAGTCCGATCGAATCCTCGTTGTCGCCGGTCTTGTCGGGCGCGCGGTGGGTATAGGCGCAGATGCGGCCGCCGTCGATGGCGAAACTTTCAATATCGTCGCAATCCGCGCCCAGGTAAAGTTTGGGCTTGTCCAGGGTTACTGCCACGCCATGGTTTCCAGATATTGCCGCAGTTGCCCGGCGGTCCTGAAGTTCTTCAAAATCAGCGAACGCTTCAGACCGCGGCAGATGGCCTTGATCTCCGGCGGCTGGTTTTTGTAGTGCTTGAGGCCTCCCAGGGCTTCGTACAACAGACGGATCAGATCGACCACGTCTTCGTGGATGTTCTCCGGTCGCGGCGCGCCCCAGTGGTAGAAGTCCAGTAGTTTCAGGTCGAAACCCAGTCCATAGCGGCGCACGATGATATTGTCGGTGTGCAGATCGCCGTGGTATTCCTTCATCTGGTGGATGCACTCGATGCCGGTGGTCAGGGCGTGCAGCAGATGCAGCCCCTGAAAGGGCGTCAGTCGCCGGCCCGGTTGGCGGCGGAGGAAATTCGACAGCAGCTCCCCCTCGACGAATTCCGACACCAGCAAGGTAATGGAGGTGCCGCGGTAGCGGATGCTTTCGCGGGTGTGGTACTGGATCGCGATCGGGCAGTGGCGCAATTTGTGCAGCTTGCGCGCATTGAAATTGGCCGTGCGATCGCGCGGATTGCGTTGCGGATAGAACAGCTTCACCGCGCGTTCGATCTCGGTGGCGCGCTCGCGCACCAGAAACACCTCGCCTTCCCACCCGGCGCCCAGTGGTTTGATGACCTCGTACTTGCGCGCGAGTATGCGACCGGGCTTGAAATCGAAGCTGTCAATTACCCGGCCGCCGCTGTAAGAGGAATTTCCCATGGGTCCTTTTGTTCTCGGTTTATTGCCGGACGCGACTATGTTATGTCAGCGGCCGCGGCCTTGTAAAACCGCGTTTTCTTCGGCGAGACGCGCAGTCGGCGGGCCGCAACCGCGACCTGGCTCCGGTTGGACGATCGCAACCGCCGGGCCGCGACGCCGGCATACCGGCAGGACGAATGGCCGGTCGCCGCAGAAGGGATGATCCGCCGGCGCTCGCGAGCCCCGGTGGGCGGCAGCGACGCATTGACGACGCTCGGGCGCGGGCCGTCCGGCGACTGATCGCGGTCCCTGGCGGCGGAATCGGCGGGCGCGATGCCCTCGGGGGCGGGCTTGCGCGGCGAATCATGTTAGACTGACTCCCGGGAATCGCGGCTCGCGCGGGTCCTACAGCGTAACCACAGGCAAGCGAAGGAGTAGTCTATGTACGGATTCACGGTGAAGGTCAGTGGCGCATTTGATGACGCCGTACAGCGTGTCACCGAGGCTTTGCAGCAGGAAGGCTTCGGCGTTCTTACCGAGATCGACGTCAAGGCGACGCTGAAAAAGAAGCTCGATCTGGACCGGCCCGCCTACAAGATCCTGGGCGCCTGCAACCCGCAGCTGGCCAACCAGGCGCTCGAGGCCGAGCCCGACATCGGCTTGCTGTTGCCTTGCAACGTGGTGGTGCGCGAGGATGAGGACGGTTCAGTGGTGGTCGGTTTCATGGACCCGGCCGCCGTGCTGGGGCTGGTGCAGCGGCCGGAACTCCATCAGCTAGGCGACGAGGTGCGCGGCCGGCTCGAGCGCGTGCGCGATACTCTGGTGAGCTGATCCGTGCCCTATAGCGGGATCTGGGTTTTTGTTCTTCTGGAGGTACTGGTCGTCGTCGGCCTTTATGCGCTCTATCTGCGGCGGGTCAACCGGCGGCTGAAGCGAAAAATCGACGCGCTCAAGAGCGCCAGCGAGCAGGCTCTTCCGATAGACCAGTATATTCTGGTTCTGCAGAATCAGATTCTCGACACCGACGCAAAACTCGCCCAACTGGCCGACCAGCCCGATGACGATTCGCGCTTTAAGGAGATACTGGCGCTGCGACTGTCGCTGCTGCGTGCCGAGCTTCATGCGATGGAACACAGCAGTGCCGACACGGAGATATTCTGGCGCAGCGTCACCGAGCAGATGACGCCGCTGCTGCCGCCGGCGCCGCAACAGTCCGAAAGCGCCGAGGATGCCTCCGATAACGAGGCTGTCCGCGCGGAAGCCGAACAGTTGCGGCGCACGTTCGGCGATTTCAAGCAGATGTGCGAGCTGTCGACCAGCCTCGGCGACCAGCTTGAGGAGCAGGTCAACAGCGTCCTGCCACCGCGGGAGCAGCCGCAGGACCTGACGGATGCCATGCAGGCGCTCAAGACGGAGAACGTCAAGTTGTCCGAAAAGCTGTCGCTGGTCGAAAACGAGTTCGACGCGATTATGCTCAACCTGGAAACGGCGGCCGCGCACAAACCCTCGGCCGACACGCTCGAGCGGGGTGCCGCCGCGGACCGGGACATGTCCGAGATCGACGGTTTGCTGGTGGAGCGGCAACAGCAGATCGATGAGCTCAACCGCGCCGTCGACGAACTGAAGCTCGAGCTGGCCGAGAAGCAACCGCTCGCCGCCACGGCAACGGAGCTCAAGGAGAAGAACAGCGATCTGATGAACGCCATCAGTCAGCTGCAGGAGGAGAACAACTTTCTGCAGGAACAGATTTCGACCTTATTGAGCCAGGAACTGGAAGATGAAAAGAAGCTTGAGGGGACGCGCGAGGAGCTGGAACAGCAACTGAAGGCGCAACAACAGGCTTACGCGGAACTGGAGAAGCGCTACGCCACCATGGAAGCGGAATATCTGGCGGCCTATGAAGAAAACAGCAGGTTGAAGCAATAAACCGCGTCTTACCTGGGCCGCGGTAGGGGAGCGCCGGCGGCTATATCCAGCGTTTGCGGCGGAACCAGACCAGCATGACGACCACCACCGCCACGATCAGCAGCCACACCAGCGGATAGCCGAAATACCAGTGTAATTCCGGCATGGCCCAGGGACTGTTGCTGTTGTCGACGAAATTCATGCCGTAGATACTGGTGATAAAGGTCAGCGGCATGAAAATGGTGGCAATCACGGTGAGCACGCGCATGACCTCGTTCAAACGCATGCTGACGCTGGACATGTAGATATCCAGCAGGCTGGCGCTCATCTCACGATAGGATTCGACCAGATCCAGAATCTGCACGCTATGGTCGTAGCAATCGCGTAAATAGACGCGTGTGTAAGGCGTGATCCATTCGTCATTGTCGCGCAACAGCCGGCTGACCATTTCGCGTTGCGGCCACATGCTGCGGCGTAAAAAGATCATGCCGCGTTTGATGCCGTGAATGCGGTTGAGCACCGACTGATCCGGCGCATCCACCACCGTTTCTTCCAGCAGTTCGATCTGCGTGCCCAGCTCTTCGAGTAGCGGAAACCCCTGATCGACGATCAGATCCAGCAGGGTGTAGAACAAATAGTCGGTACCCTGGCGCCGCAGGCGCGTGCCGGGAGCCTCGAGACGCCTTAGAATCGAGTCGAAAGTCTCTTCCTCGCAGGGACTGAAGGTGACCAGGTAGTGCTCGTGCAGAAACAGACTGATCTGATGGATGGTGATTTCCCCATTCTCGAACAGCGGCAGATGCGTGACCAGAAACAACTGCCTGTCGTAGGGCTCGAGCTTGGGCCGTTGGCCGGCGTTGAGCACGTCCTCCAGCGCCAACGGATGCAGATCGAGCGTCTCACCCAGCTCGCGCATGAGCTCGGCGCTCGGGTGACCCTGGACGCGCACCCAGGTGACTGTTTCGGCATTGATGGCGGCCCGGCATTGCCCGGCGTCAGCGTCGTCATCCACCCGCAGGCTGTCGGCGGTATAGTCGATCAGCGTGATTCGCACCCCGGGCCGGCCGTCGTCGCGCCCGCTCAGGAGTGTGCCCGGCGGAGTCCCGGGGGGATGGTAGCGCTTGCGGAACAAAGCCATGGGTCGCTTCCGTTCAGTCGAGGCGGGACTTGGCCTGAAGCTCCAGCAACTCCTCTTCGAGACCGGCGGCGTGGGTCAGTTCGGCGACGTTGTCCTTGGCGAAAAAGCCGTCGAAGTCGCCGTAGCGTTGCACGTACTCGATGATCAGCGAGGAGTGTTCCGAGGCGCTGGAGAATATCTGCTTCAGGCCCTGTTCCTTCGAGCCGATCACGTCGAGCAGAAAATCGCGGCCCTGGGCGGCGATCTGGCTGACCACGTGTTCGATATTCTCGCGCCCGTCGGTCTCGCCGTCACGCACCGCCAGGGCGATGTGGTGCAGGCGCGGGCCGTAGTTGCGCACGAAGGTTTCGGTGGGCGAGGGCAACCGCTCCAGGTGATTGACGAAATAGGGCGTGTTGTTGGCCGTGAATACCTTGGCCGGGCTGCGCATTTCGCTGCCGTGGTGGACGTTCTTGGTGACGTTGGTCGAGGAGTTCTGGTCCTTGATATCGTAGGAGCCCCAGTAGTAATAACTGGACAGGGACAGCCACTCCAGAATCGCCACTTCGCGATTCTGACAGTAGACGCGCGTCGCCAGGTGGTCGATCGGCAGAATCAGATCGTGAATGTGCAGTTCCTTTTGCAGGGCCTTGGCCGCCTGGTAGACCTGCTGGATGTCGTCGCGTATTTCGCTCAGGCCGAGCGCGTACACACGCGGTTCCGTGCTCGGTCGTTCCATATAGCCGACGATATTATGGGTATAGGGCGAGGGCTTGCTGACGGCCAGATTGCCGGGCAGTTCCAGCTTGCGGATCTGGTCCTGGGAGAAAAAGCGGAAACCGCGCGTCTGCTGACAGTCGACCACGCTGTGCAGATCGTCGACGCGCAGAATCTCGCCCATGTAACGGCTGTTGTGTTTGCAGGCGCCGATCGGATAGACCTCGTTGAGGCTGCGAAAGATGCCGCGAATGCCGCCGTCCTTGACTTCGCGCACGAGAAAATCGGGGGTCTCTGAATTGACCCGTAATACGTGCGTCCAGTGATTCTCGCTCTCCAGCGTGACCAGATAATGGTAGGGCGTCATCAGCGCCAGTTCGCCGATGTAGCGGATGGAGTGGCCCGGATCGACCGTGATCATGATGGCGTCGATTTCGCCAATCATGGCGGTCAGGCCGGTACTGTCGCGCTCGGCCAACAGCCGTTCCAGGTAATCCTCGAAAAACGCCGAATTCTGTTTATCGCCCTGGCGGACGAAAGCGTTGGATGCGGTCATGGCCTAAGGTTAGCAGTAAATGGGGTGCGGTGTGTAGCACGTGATCGACGCCGCATTGACTGCCGGCCGTGGCTCGCTCAAGCTTGGCACCCGCACCTGTTTTCGGCGCACGACTGGCCGGGTCGGGCGCGGGATCGACTAGCGGAGAGACGAAATCCCCATGGAAGTTTACGAGTATGACCTGCTGGTGGTCGGCTCCGGCCCCGGCTGTCAGAGCGCCGCGGTGCATGCGGCGGAGTTGGGCAAGCGCGTGGGCCTGATCGAGCGCAAGCCCTACATCGGCGGTGTCAGCCTGCAGACCGGTACCATTCCGAGTAAGGCGTTGCGCGAGGCGGCCTATCTTGCCTCGCGCTTTGGCGCGCGCGGCATGCGCCAGACGCGGCCGGCCAGCGATGGCCTCGACAGCGCGTTTCTGGCCGACGCGGTGGCCCGCAAACAGGCGGTTGTCGACAACCAGGAATCGTTGCTGCTGCAGCGGCTGTTGGCCGCCGGCGTTGATCTGTTGCCGGGCGAGGCGGCGTTCGCCGATCCACACACGCTGACGATCACCCGCGCCGACGGCGGCCGCCAGCGGCTGCGCGCGGCGGTGATCGTTCTGGCCACCGGTTCGCGGCCCCGGCGCCCGCCCGATGTGCCGTTCGATAAGAGCCGGGTCCTGGATTCCTCGTCGATCCTCAAGCTGCGCCGGCCGCCGCGCCAGTTGCTGGTTGTCGGCGGCGGCGTGATCGCCTGTGAATTCGCCACCCTGTTCGCGCCGCTCGGGGTGCAGGTGCAACTGGTCGATTCCCACGCCCATCTGTTGGCCTATCTGGACGAGGATATCCAGCGGATTCTGGAAGCGGAAATGCTGGAGATGGGCGTCGCTCTGCATATGCGCACCCCGGTCGCGACTATCCACCGCGAAGGCGAGCGGGTGGCGCTCGTGACCGCCGACGGCCAGCGTCTCGAAGCGGACATGTTGCTCTACGCGCTCGGCCGCGAACCCAATTACGCGGGGCTGAATCTGGCCGCCGCCGGGTTGTCCGCCGATGACAACGGCTGGGTGCTGCTCAACGAGCACCACCAGACGAGCCAGGCGCATATTTATATCGTTGGTGACCTGGCGGGACGCCCCTCGTTGGCCTCCACGGCGATGGAACAGGGACGCAAGGCTGCCAGCCACGCTTTCGGAACCGGCAGTCCGCCGGCTTCGGGGGCGCTGCCGATGGCCATCTACACCATTCCAGAGCTCTCCTATGTCGGCCTGACCGAGCGCGAGCTGCGTGAGCGCAATATCGCCTATGTGGTGGGGCGGGCGCGGTTTGCCGAGAGTGCACGCGGCGGTATCATCGGCGCCGAGCGCGGTTTCATGAAGTTGCTGGTGGGCCGTGCGGATCGGGCGATCCTGGGGGTGCATGTGATCGGCGAGTCGGCGAGCGAGCTGGTGCACGTCGGTCAGATGGCAATCAATTGCGCTGCCGGTGTGGACCTGCTGGCGCAGACGATGTTTAATTACCCGACGCTGGCGCAGTGTTACAAAAACGCCGCGCTCGATTGTGTTCGCCGATTGAATCAGACGGTGTAGGCAAGACCCGCCAGGGGCCCGGCCTCCGGCCGTTGCCGTTTTCGCGCGGGATTCACGGCGGTATCAGGACGGCGAGCGGAACGGACGCTTCCGTTGGACGCCCGAGCGCATCCTGTCATCGGTTTTCCTGAGGGGGTTACTATGGAAACAGTCTTTACCGGCGGATGCTTGTGCGGCGAGGTGCGATACGAACTCGCCGGCGATCCCGTGCGTTTCTATCATTGTTATTGCAGTCGCTGCCGCAAGGCCACCGGCACCGGCCACGCCAGCAATATCATGCTCAAACCGGGGCGCCTGAGCTGGTTGGAAGGCGAGAGGCTCATAGGTCGATACAAAGTCCCGGAGGCGGAGCGCTTCGCCACCTGTTTTTGCAAGAACTGCGGCAGCCCTTTGCCGCGCGAAGTCCCGGCGTCGGACATGGTGGTGGTGCCGGCCGGCTCGCTTGACGCCATACCGGCGCTGAGTCCGCAGGCGCGTATCTTCTGGGACTCGCGCGCCGACTGGTCGTGCGAGGCCGGCGATCTGCCGGTCTACGCGCAATATCCGCCCGCCACCTAGTCGGGCCGCGCTTTACAGCGGTGGTGGCGCGATTTGGGGCAGGGCCCAGATTTCGCGGTTGTAGTCGAGCATGGTACGGTCGGTGGAGAAGCGACCGCTGCTGGCGGTGTTGCGTATGCTCATGCGCATCCAGCGCTGCGGGTCGCGATAGGCCGCCGCCACCTGTTCCTGGGCGTCGACGAAACTGCGGAAATCCGCCGCCGTCAGCCAGGGATCGCGCGGGTTGGTGATCGAGGCGACCAGGCCGTCGAAAAGATTTTTCTCGAACCGGTTGAAGTGCCCGCATTGCAGCAGCTGCATAACGGCCCGCAGATCGGGGTCAGCAGCGATGATCTCGTCCGGGCGATAGTCGCGGCGGGCTTCGACAACCTGTTCGGCGTTCAGCCCAAAGAGGAAAAAATTCTCCTCACCCACTTCCTCCAGTATTTCGATGTTGGCGCCGTCGAGCGTGCCGATGGTGATCGCCCCGTTCATCATGAATTTCATGTTGCCGGTACCGGAGGCTTCCTTGCCCGCGGTGGAGATCTGTGCGGAGAGATCGGCCCCGGGACAGATCACTTCCATCGCCGAAACGCGATAGTTGGGGAGAAAGGCCACTTTGAGCAGATCGCCCACGGCGCTGTCGCTGTTGACCACCCGGGCGACGTTATTGACCAGCTTGATGATGGATTTGGCGATGGCATAGCCGGGCGCGGCCTTGCCGCCGATCAATACGCAGCGGGGCGTCCAGTCGGCGGTGTCGCCGTGCTTGATGCGATTATAGAGATGGATGACGTGCAGCACATTGAGCAGTTGGCGCTTGTATTCGTGAATGCGTTTGACCTGCACGTCAAACAGCGCGGCGGTGTCGAAGCGCACGCCACACTCGCGCTCCACCAGATCGGCGAGGCGTTTCTTGTTCTCCAGGCGGGTGTCATGCCAGCACTGACGGAACCCGGTGTCGTCGGCCAAGGGCGCCAGTCGCCGCAGCTCGTCGAGCTGAGTCAACCAGCCATCACCGATCTGCTCGCTGATCAGGCTGGACAGGCCGGGGTTGCACAGCGACAACCAGCGTCGCTGGGTGACGCCGTTGGTCTTGTTGTTGAACCGCTGCGGCCAGAGTTGATGAAAGTCGCGAAACAGGCCCTCCTGCAGCAGCCGCGAATGCAGCTCGGCGACGCCGTTGACCGAATAACTGCCGACGATGGCCAGATAGGCCATGCGCACCATGGGGGTGTCGCCTTCCTCGATGATCGACATGCGTCGCAAGCGCTCGGTGTCGCCGGGCCAGCGCTGTGACACCTCGGCGAGAAAACGCGCATTGATCTCGTAGATGATTTCGAGCAACCGCGGCAACAGATTTTCGAACATGTGCACCGGCCATTTCTCCAGCGCCTCCGGCAGCAGGGTATGGTTGGTGTACGCCATGGCGTTGCTGACGATGTTCCAGGCCTTGTCCCAGCCGAGACGGTGTTCGTCCACCAGCAGACGCATCAGTTCGGCCACGGCGATACTCGGGTGGGTATCGTTGAGCTGAAAACAGTGCTTTTCGGCGAGGGCGTCGAAATTGCGACCGTGCAGCCGCGTCCAGCGGCGCAACACGTCTTTCAGGCTGGCGGAGGCAAGAAAATACTGCTGCCGCAGGCGCAGTTCCTTGCCGTTTTCGCTGGCGTCGTTGGGGTAGAGCACCATGGTGATATGCTCGGCCGCGTTCTTGGCGGCGACGGCCTCGGAGTAGTCGCCGGCGTTGAATTCGTCCAGATCGAATTCGTCGGTGGCGGTGGATTTCCACAGCCGCAGGCTGTTCACCGTGTTGTTACGATACCCGGGTACCGGAATGTCGTAAGGCACCGCGATGACGTCGTGGGTGTTCACCCAGCGGATGCGCAGCGCGCCATTTTCGTCGCGATAGTGTTCCGTGTGGCCGCCGAAATGAATGCGCTGGGTGTACTCGGGTCGTTCCAGTTCCCATGGGTTGCCGTCGCGCAGCCAGTGGTCCGGCTCCTCGACCTGATAGCCGTTCAACAGCTCCTGGCGGAACATACCGTATTCGTAGCGCAGACCGTAACCCAGCACGGGTAGTTGCAGGGTGGCGCAGCTGTCGAGAAAACAGGCGGCGAGGCGACCCAGACCGCCGTTGCCCAGGCCGGCGTCGTGTTCGGCCTGTTCGATTTCCTCCATATCGATACCGTAGTCGTAGAGCATGCGTCCGACCGTGTCGGTCACGCCCAGATTCAGCATGGCGTTGCTCAAGGTGCGCCCCATGAGAAATTCCAACGACAGATAGCAGGTGCGCCTGGCGTCCTTTTCCTCGTAGGCGAAGCGCGTTTCCTTCCAGCGTTCCATCAGCCGGTCGCGTACGGTGTAGGCCAGTGCTTCGTAGAGATAGTGCGCGGTGCAGTGTTGTTTGTCCCGCCCGAGGGTACGGTTGTAATAGCGCAGAAAGTCGGCGTCCAACGCCGCTTTGTCCATCGCCAGGGGCGGCAGCTCGGTCAGCTTGGGATGGGGCGTGAAAGTATTGGGGGAATCAATTTGCATCTTGGGTCAACCGTCCTGATTGTCGCTGGGTTCGCGCTAGTATAATTCAGGAAAGCCCGCCATGCGTTCAAGCGCCGCGGTCGATGGCGTCCGGGAGTGTGCGGTTTTTTGGGGCGGGAAAGTGGTGCAGGTGATATTTCGGTGCGTCATAAATAAAGAACCCCGCCGAAGCGGGGTTCCGGGTACTGGAAACGCCTGATGCGTTCAGCTGGCCGCGGTGACGTTCGCGGCTTGCAGGCCTTTGGGGCCTTTTTCCACGTCAAAGCTTACCGACTGTCCTTCCATGAGGGTCTTGAAACCGCCGCCCTGGATCGCCGAGAAATGCACAAACACATCAGCGCTGCCATCGGCGGGAGAAATGAAACCAAAACCTTTGGATTCGTTGAACCACTTTACGGTACCTGTCGTCATTGAATAAATTACCTTTGAAAAAATAAATACCTAATCAATTGCAAATCTCAATAAAGACGGAGTGCAGGAGATACCGGAAGGGTTTCTGAGCAGGACTTAAAGGACTGGCAACTAATTTGTGACTCAGGCGGGGGCACGGCACACGGTATTGTCTGTTGGCCTGCCGCCTGATTGCGATTAAGAATATCCGTAGCTTGTGGAAATAACAAGCGGTTTTTTGCTTATTGTGCTAGCGCGCCGGTGTCGGCGGGCCGACTGGGGGCGGCGTCCCGCCGGCATCCGGCGTGGGCTGTTTTCGCGTTTGCCGGATGCCAGCTATTTATCAATAAAAACAATTAGTTTTTGGCTTCTTCCCGGGCCCAGTAACGCACCGCCCGACAGGCTTGAAGAAAGCTTTGCGCGGCGTCGGGGTCGTTCAGGGACAGGCAGCCTTCGTCCAGCCGCGTGGCGATGCCGGCGCTTTCCAGTAAGGGTTCGGCCGCGTCGGTATAGGCGATGAACTTGCAATGCGCGAAGGCGTCGCTGACGAAATCCGCGGCCGCCGGCTGACTGCTGAGTTGTTTCGCACCGGAGGCTGAGAGCAAAAGAACCACCGCGTCGTAGAGCACCGAAGGTCCGCCGCCGACCTTTTGCGCGGCTTCGATTTTCTCCCCTTTGTCCGGTTTTACGCCGCCGACTTTTGGCGCCACGACTTCCAGCACGCTGCCTTCGGCTTCGGCGGCGCCCGCCAGGGCCTGATACAGCGAGGCATCGGCGCCATCGGTCATCAGCACGCCGATCTTGCGGCCCTTGAAGCTCTGCGGACCGTTTTCCACAATGCTCAGGCGCGGCGAGGCCTTCAGGTCCTGACGCGTCGGCCGGGCGGCATCCGCGGCCGGCGGCAGGCGGCCAAGGCCCAGTCCCTCGGCTACAGTCTTCGCCAGGCTTTCATCGACATTGAGCAGATGCGAGACCATGCGCGAGCGTATTTCCTCGCGCTCCACCTTGCTCAGCTCGAATACAAAGGCATCGCCGATGTGTTTCCGCTCGACCGGTGTCTGACTGATATAGAACTGACGTGCCTGGCTGTAATGGTCGGAAAAGGTGTCGGCACGCTGGCGTTGCTTGGTTCCCTCCACGGGCTGGGCGTGGCTGGTGAAACCCTGTTTCGGATCTTCGCGCGGACCGCCTTCGGCGCCCCAGCTGTTGGGCTCGTAGTTGGCGCGTCCCGTGGGGTTGTGCATGGCCATGTGTCCGTCCTGCTGGAAATGACGCATCGGGCACTGGGGTGCGTTGATCGGAAGGTGCGTGAAATTGGGTCCTCCCAGACGTTTGAGCTGGGTGTCGAGATACGAGAAATTGCGTCCTTGCAGCAAAGGGTCTTCGGAGAAATCGATTCCGGGTACGATGTTTTGCGTACAGAAGGCAACCTGCTCGGTTTCGGCGAAGAAGTTATCCACCACGCGATCCAGCACCATGCGGCCGACGGTGCGTACCGGCACTTCCTCCTCCGGAATGATTTTGGTCGGGTCGAGAACATCGAAGTCGAATTTCTCGGCGAATTTTTCGTCGAAAACCTGCAGGCCCAGTTCCCACTCCGGGTAGTCGCCCTGGTTGATCGCGTTCCACAGGTCGCGACGGTGGAAGTCCGGGTCGGCGCCGTTGATCTTCACCGCCTCGTCCCACATCACCGATTGCAGGCCCTGTTTCGGTTTCCAGTGAAACTTGACGAACGTCGCCTTGCCTTTGGCATTGACCAACCGAAAGGTGTGCACGCCGAACCCTTCCATAAAGCGGAAACTGCGCGGAATGGCCCGATCGGACATGATCCACATCAGCATGTGGGTGCTCTCGGGAGTGAGCGAGACGAAATCCCAGAAATTGTCATGCGCTGTCTGTGCCTGCGGGAAGCCGCGATCGGGCTCCTCCTTGGCCGCGTGGATCAGGTCGGGGAATTTGATTGCGTCCTGGATGAAAAACACCGGAATGTTGTTGCCCACCAGATCCCAGTTGCCTTCCTTGGTGTAGAGCTTGACGGCGAAGCCGCGCACGTCGCGTGCCAGATCGGGCGAGCCCTTGCTCCCGGCCACGGTGGAGAAACGCACGAAAAGGGGTGTTTTCTCTCCCTTGCGCTGAAACAGGTCGGCGCGGGTCAGATCGGTGAGCGGTTCGTAGGTCTCGAAATAACCGTGCGCGCCGAAACCGCGCGCGTGGACCACGCGCTCGGGGATACGTTCATGATCGAAGTGGAAGATCTTCTCCCGCATGATGTGATCTTCAAGCAGCGTGGGGCCGCGCGCGCCCGCTTTCAGCGAGTTCTGATCGTCGGCTATCGGCACGCCCTGTTGCGTGGTCAGTCTGTCGACCTCGCCGCCGGCCTGCTGATGGAGTTCGCCGGCCTTGCCGATGTTGACGCCTTTGTGTGAAAACTTCTTCGACATGAGAGATACCCGTTTGCCACTGCTGGTTGATTGGAGCGGTACGCCGCCGGAGCACGGTGTC
Source organism: Thiogranum sp. (assembly GCA_030148775.1). Classification (GTDB taxonomy): domain Bacteria; phylum Pseudomonadota; class Gammaproteobacteria; order DSM-19610; family DSM-19610; genus Thiogranum. The sequence goes on along the minus strand of JASBST010000048.1, from coordinate 9,085 downwards.
GTATCGATGTTTGCACAGGAATACAGCAAAGGCTCGGGGACGCCTATTGCAAAAGTTAACCACCGCGGGCGCGAACCATCAGTCCAGAAGGGAGCTGTAGGTGAGCGCCGACAGACAGAGACGCCGCAGACGTTCAACCTTGTACGCCAGACCGGAAAACATCTGCCAAGGAGACACCGGAATGGTTTCCGGAACCGATCGTTCAGTTGCCGCCACCACACCCGAGCCGCCGCCGCGATCCGCCTGGGCGCGTTGGCTGCAATGGCTCGGCGGCCGCGAGTTGTCGCTGCTGGTTGTGCTGTTCGCGCTACTGACAAGTTTGTGGGGCTTCGTCGAGCTGGCCGAAGAAGTCGTCGAAGGCGACACCGGCAACTTCGACCGCAGTGTGCTGCTGGCGATGCGGGAGGCCGGCGATCCGGGCAATCCGATAGGGCCGGGATGGGTCGAGGAGACGGGGCGCGATTTCACCGCGCTGGGCGGCATTCCGGTGTTGAGCCTGGTGACCCTGGGCGTGGTCGGCTATCTGCTGCTCGATGCAAAACGCCGGGTGGCGTTGGTCGTAGTGGTCGCCACGGTCGGCGCCCTGGGCGCCAGCACGCTGTTGAAACAGGCTTTCGACCGGCCGCGCCCCGATCTGGTGCAGCACGAAACCCGCGTTTACACCGCGAGTTTCCCCAGCGGGCATTCGATGCTCGCGGCCAGTACCTATCTGACCCTGGGCGCGTTGTTGGCGCGGGTGCAGCGACGACGGCGCATCAAAGCCTACATTCTGCTGCTCGCGGTGCTGATCACGCTGCTGGTCGGCCTGAGCCGGGTCTATCTGGGCGTGCACTGGCCGACCGATGTGCTGGCCGGTTGGGCGGCGGGATCGGGCTGGGCGCTGGCCTGCTGGTTGTTGGCCCGCTGGTTGCAGCGTCACGGTCAAGTGGAAACGCAAGAGGAGAGTGACGACAGCGTTTCGCCGGCCGGCTGAGGTGTGGCCGCTGTCTTGCGGCCGCGCGCAGGTCGGTTTGTCGTCAGCAGTCGCGTCGGACAAGACTAACAGGAGAAGACCGCGCATGACTGAAATCACTGCCGGAAAAAAATTTGCCAAGCTGGCCCGCCTCGGTTACGTGGCGCGTGGCGTGGTGTATTTGACCGTGGGTGGTCTGGCGCTGCTGGCGGCGCTGGGCAAAGGCGGCGAGACCACCTACAGCAAAGGTGCACTGCTGGAGATCATGAGTCAGCCCTTCGGCGATCTGATACTGGTAATCATCATTGTCGGCCTGTTCGGCTACGCGGCCTGGCGTCTGGTGCAGGCAATCAAGGATACCGACGACCACGGCAGATCCGGCAAGGGTCTGGCGGTGCGCGCCGGGCTGTTGGTCAGCGCCGTCACCCACACGTTGCTGGCGCTATGGGCGATCGGCATGCTCACCGGCATCGGCGGCGGGGCGAACGACGGTTCGCGGCAGCTGATGGCTTCGGAGTGGGGGCAGTGGTTGCTGCTAGCGGTGGGCATTGCCGTTATCGGCGCGGGTCTCGCCCACATCTACAAGGGATGGACCGCGCGCTTCGAGCGTTACATGAAGGTGCCGCGGCAAAAGCAGGCTTGGACAACGCCGATTTGCCGCTTCGGCTTGCTCGCCAGAGGCGTGGTCTGGTGTATTGTCGGCGTCTTTCTGATCGAGTCCGCCTGGCAGGCGCACGGGGGCGAGGTGCGCGGCATGGCGGCGGCGCTGGAGGCGTTGCGCGCCACCAGTTTCGGCCCCTGGCTGCTCGGCGTGGTGGCGGCGGGCCTGTTCGCGTTTGGTCTTTACAGTTTGCTTGAAGCCGTTTACCGCCGTGTCGACGTGTCGTTTTCAGATACCTGATGGCTGCTTCGATGAGGCGTTCATCCACGCTGCTTATTGTCAATCCGCACGCGCGCAGCGCCGGCGACACGGATCTTGATGACGGACTGCGGCGCCTGGAGCAGGCTGGACAGGAAATCATCCGCGTGCAACCGGACAGTCGCGCGCAGACCGTGCGCGCCATCGCCGATCACCGCGCCCACGTCGACCGGATCGTGGTCGCCGGCGGGGACGGTACTGTGAGCTCCGCGGCCGAGGGGCTGGTGCAATCCGGTCTGCCGTTGGGCTTGTTACCGCTGGGTACGGCCAATGATCTCGCCCGCACGCTCGGCATTCCAACGGACGTGTCGTCGGCCTGTGAGGTGATCGTGCAGGGATGCCGCAGGAAAATCGATTTGGGACGCGTCAATGACCACTACTTCTTTAATGTCGCCAATATCGGGCTCGGCGTCAGAATCACGCATGAACTCACGCCAAAAGCAAAAAAATATTTTGGAATATTCAGTTACTTAAAAGCATTTTCTACAGCAATATCCAAAGAACGGGATTTTGTCGTCAGCCTGACCATCGACACGCGCCGGTACCGGCTGCGGTCGATCCAATTGGCCATCGGCAACGGTCGCTACTACGGCGGCGGCAACCTGATCGACGCCGACGCCACGATCGACGATGGCCTGCTGGCGCTCTACAGCATTCGTCCGCAGTCGTTGTGGGAGCTGATAACGCTGGCCCCCGTTCTGCGCGAAGGAAGACAATACCAGAGCGAGCGTGTATTCAATGCTCTGGGACAGCGTATCGAGCTGCAGACTTCGCGTTCGATGGAGATTCACGCCGACGGCGAGCCGGTCACGCACACACCGGCGGTTTTCGACGTGATCGAGCAGGCGCTCGAGGTTTATGTCCCGTGTGCAACCAATGAGGCACCCTAATCGGAGAAACGGCCATCATGAATTTCTTACGTACCGACACCCAGGTCGCTATCGACGATCTATTGGTCGCTATCGAGGATAGTGCCGAGAAATACTACGATGCCGCCGAATTTCTCGATGCCGCGGCGGTCGCTGCCGTCATGCAATGGATCGGCGACCAGCGCCAGGAGATGGCGGATCGCTTCGAGACCGCGTTACGCAATCTGGGCGAGCGACCGTCGGTGCCCGACCCCGAGCGTCAAAGTCTGGAGAAGCTGGTTCAGCACCTGGACGCGACGATGGCTCATGCGCGTGTGGTGCCGGTGCTGGAGCAACGTCTGGAAGCGGAACAGCATCTTGCGCGGCTGGCGGCCGATGCGCGCGCCGCCGACCTCGACGACAGTTGCAGCGCGCTGGTCGAGGCGCTCGAAGACCATGTGGCGTTGGTCACCTCGCGGTTACAGGCGTTGCTGAAGAAACAGGGTTCGAAACGGCCGCAAACGAACTAGGCGCGTGCGCCGTCTCGAGCCGTGTTGAAACCGTTGCGCGACCGTGCGGGCGCGTGCCTCATTCCTGCCGCGGCCGCCCCAGGGCATTCATCAGAGCGCAGCGATCCGCCTCTGCGGCGGTGCTGCGGCAGGCGCAGATCAGGCTGCGCAGCTCGCGTTGCACCGCCCGCAGATCCTCGATGCGTCGCTGGATGAGCCGGTTTTTATGTTCGGCCATCGCCTGCGCCGCGCCGCAATTGCCCTCGTTCAGCGTCATCAGGTCGCCGATCTCGCGCAGACTGAAACCCACTTCCTGGGCACGTCTGATAAAACGCAGCTGCGCGATAGCCGCCGGCGGGTAGCGACGGTAGCCGCGCGGCGGTTTTGCCGGCTCGGCCAGCAGGCCGATGCGCTGATAGTAACGTATGGTCTCGACGCCCACGCCGGCCGCCTTCGCCAATTGACCGATAGTGAATCGCGCGGCCGCAGTGGCGGTACTGTCATTGCTCATCAGTGATCACCTGTCAGGCAGTTTCTATCCAGCCCGCGTCGCGCGTGGCGGGCGCCCAGCAGCGCACCGACGCCAACAAGCACTGTGGCCGCGGCCAGCATGCGCGGCAGCATTCTCGGCAGCATGGCGCGGGGCCCGGCGGCGCATTTGTCGCAGCAATAAATGTTGCCGTGGCGCTCGACGCCGGGCGCGGGGAATTTGCCGCCGCAACGCGGGCAGCGCAATAGACTCTGTGGCTGTGGATCGGTCATCGACAATTTCCTGTGGCAGCAGTCCTTCTTCCCCACAGCATAGTCGCTCGCAGCGACCGCTTAAAGTCGGACGGCGCGCGGGTTTGCTCCGCCTGGCGGGGTCGGGAAACCCCTCGCGCCGGCTGGGCCCGGCAACGCTTGACTTGGAGTCAACTCCAGGTAGTAGGCTGTATCCCGAAGCCGGCGTTATCGGGTTTTACGGAGACCTGGCGTCAACGCCGGGTTGTCGTAAATGCGCAATCGCCGGGACGAGGCGATCGACGGGGCTGTCAGCTGCAAGCAGGCTGACCTGATCCCAACTGAACGACGCTGTTAGCTGCGCTTAAAGTTAAGTTTAATCAAGGAGCCATCGATGACCATCAAAGTGGAAGTTTTCGCCTCCCCGGGTTGCGGCAAATGCGGACAAGCTAAAGAGGTGCTGCGTAAGTTGAGCGGGCAACTGGGCGCGCGACGGGTGCAGTGGCGCGAAGTCAATGTCCTGGAAGAGCTCGATTACGCAGTCGAGCTCGGCGTGCTCGCCACCCCCGCCATCGCTATCGACGGCGTGCTGGTGTTTACCGGTCTGCCGCCGGTGCGCAAACTGCGCGGCGAACTCGAACGGCGCCTGGCGGCGCAACCGACATGAGTATCGCTTTGTTGTCGAGCGCCGCGCTGCTGGGTTTGCTGGCTTTTTTCGAACCCTGCACGATCGCCACCCATACCTTGTTTTCGGCGCGCGCGCATCAGACGCCGCGCCGCCGCTGTTGTCAGAGCCTGTTGGCGGTCTGGTTGGCGCGCAGCGCCCTGTGCAGCGGGTTGCTGCTGGCGATCGTGGCGCTTAGTCCGGCGCCGCAGTGGCCCGCCTGGTTGCCGAGCCTGGTGCTTGCGCTAATGGCGACATTGTATTTGGTGTCGCGTTTCGCTTATCTGCCGGTGCCGCATCTGGCCTTCGCCCGCCTACTGCCGGGCGGGCAATCGCTGCCGTTTGCCATTCAGTTGGGTCTGACACTGCCGGCCTGCACGCTCCCCCTGTTTGTGGTGGTGGCGGGATTGGCCGCGGCGGTCGACTCGTTGTTCTTCGCCGCGCTGGCGGGCCTGCTGTTCGCCGGTTTTTTTACCGCGCCGCTGGTGTTCAGCTCGCTGGCGGGGGTGCGCGCGGATACGCGCGATCTGCTCAGCCGTGCCGCCGAAGGTAGCCCGTATCTTACCGCAGTGCTGTTGTTGGGCGCGGCACTGTTTTTGTTGTTGCCGAGCCTCGATTTAAGCGCCGAGAGCCTTGCGGCGACGCTGCAACAGGCCGGACCGGCGGCGCTGGGGCTGGGTTTCGCGGCGGGTCTGGTGTTCAGTTTCAATCCGGTTTCCTTCGCTTCCATTCCCGTGGTACTCGCCTATGTCACCAAGGCGGAGGAAAAACAACGCGCGCTACGGCTCGGCGGCGCCTTTGTCTTCGGTATGCTGTTGACGCATGTGAGCCTGGGTGTGGCCGCCGCGCTTGGCGGCGAGTGGGTCCAAGCGGTGCTCGGGCGCGAATGGGGTTTGTTGCTCGGGCCGCTGCTGGTGGTGTTGGGTTTGTTGTGGCCGGGTTGGCTGAAACTGCGCCTGCCCTGGGTCTCTGTTCGCGCCAGGAAGGTTAGCGGTGCCGGCGGCGCTTTTTTGCTGGGCATCCCGTTTTCCGTGGCCGTCTGCCCGTTTTGCGCGCCGGCGTTGCTGGTGGCGCTGACGGCCAGCGCAGCGGTCGGTTCGGTGGCCTTCGGTTTTGCCTTGTTGTTGGCTTTCGCGCTCGGCCGCAGTATCCCGATTTTACTCGGCGCCTGGAGTATGGGTTGGCTGGAGTCGTTACGGATACTTTCGCGGCAGCAAAAAGCGCTAGAATACGTGGCCGGTGTCACACTGATTCTCACGGGATTGTATTTATTGAATGAGTACTTCTTCTTCATCAAATACTAAACGCCGGCCGCCTGCGCGGGCGCGGCGTCCGACAGTCGGCCGTAGTTATCGTATCGGCGAGGTGATTGGGTTGACGGGTTTCAGCGCCGATACGCTGCGCTATTACGAAAAAATCGGTTTGTTGCCCGGCGTCGGCCGCGAGGCTTCCGGCGCCCGCCTCTACAGCGAAAACGACCTGTCGCGGTTGCGTTTTATCCAGCGGGCCAAAACGATGAATTTCTCCCTGGAGGAAATCGCCCGCTTGCTGGAAATGCGCGCCGCGCCGCAGGCAGCGCGCGATGAGATACGTGAGTTGACGCACAATAAACTCAAAGCCGTGGAGGCCCATCTGAAATCTCTGCAAGCCTTGCGCAAGGAACTGTTGCTGCTGGTGAATATGTGTCGCGGCGCAGCTGCCGGTTGCCCCATCATTGATGATCTCGATAACCCTGACAAGCGTAATGGCAGACAGCCTGAATGAAATCGGGTGCCTTCAAGGGCACGTGTCTCTGCCGGCGGCATTCGTTGATCTTCGTCGCCTGACGGGGTAAGGTAGCGGCTTATGCGTCAGCTGATCGCCAAGTTCCTGGTCTTTTTCATCCTCTTCGCCAATCTGGCGTGGGCGGCGGATCTGGTCGAGGCCGGTGTATTACATGCGGATGATCAGGCGCTGAGTGTTGGCGCGGATCTGCACGCCGGACACCTCGGCGACGGCGCCACCCCCGATTCCGGCGATTTGAAACAAGTCCCTTGCGACCACTGCTGTCACGGCAGCGCTCATTACGTCGGATTGACGCCGCATCTGTTGTCGGCATTGTCCGCAGCGGAGTGTGCAGTTTTCCTGCCGGTCGCTGCCGCGCTGAGTTCGCGCGACAACGAACCCCCGCTTCCTCCCCCCAACATATAAGTCTCTTTCTTTAGGCACCTGGTGCGCTCCGTTTGCGGTGGCGTGTCCTGACCTTGTTGTGTGGAGACTAATGATTCATGGGACCCTTTTTCTTCCGGCGGCCGGCCTCAGCCTGCCTGGCTGCCTGGCTCGCACTGGCGAGTCTGTCGGTGGCGGCGCAGCCCGCGGCCGATCCGGCGCTGAATGATCTGATCCGTCAGACCCTGGCGCAAAACCCGGCCGTGCGCGCCGCGCGCGCGGCGGTGGACGCGGCCGAGGCGCGCCTCAGGGGCGCCGGGCGTCCGCTCTATAATCCGGAGCTCGAGTTGGACGCCGAGCAGGCGGAGACACGTGCCGGCTCAATCGGCTTGAACCAGACACTCGACTGGGCCGATAAACGCGGCGCCAGCAGCGATGTCGCCGGTGCGGAACTGGAGGCGGTGCGCGCCGACTACATGGCGCTCAGCCAGCGGGTGGCGGGCGAACTGCTCGCCGGTCTGGGTGGCTGGCAGACCGCCGTGGCGATGCACCGGCTCGCCGAGGAACGCCTGACGTTGATGCAGCGTTTTCTCGATCTGGCCGATAAGCGTCGCCGCGCCGGTGATCTCAATCAGGTGGCGTTGGATCTGGCTACGCTGGCACAGACCCGGGCGCGCCTGCAGCTTGCGCAGGCCGCCGCCGATCGCATCGAAGCGCAACAGGCGCTGGCGGCGCTGACCGGGGAGCTGCGCGCCGACTGGCCGCCGTTGCCGCAGACGATTCCCGCGCTGGAACCCTTCGAAGCCGATACCTTGCTCGCGCGTTTGCCGCAATTGCAGGCACAGCAGGCGCGCGTCGGTGCCGCTCGCGCCGCGGTTGAATTGCGCCGGCGCGAGCGCCGCCCGGACCCGACCGTCGGCGTTCGCGCCGGCCAGGAACAGGCTTTTCGCAACGGTAACGACGATAGTTTCGGTCTGGCCGGGCTGACGCTGAGTATTCCGCTCTACGTTCGCAACAACTTTCGCGCAGAAGTGGACGTCGCCGCCGCCGAGCTGTCGCAGACGCAGGAATCGCTGCAGGACAACTATCGCCGGGCGCGCTCGCGCCTGCTCTCCGCCGCTAACCGTTATCGCCTGAGCCGCAGTGCCTGGGAGGTGTGGCAGCGTACCGGCCAGTCCAGCCTGGGCAGCCAGGTGGATCTTCTGGAACGCATCTGGCGTGCCGGGGAGATGAGTACGGCCGACTATCTGTTGCAACTCAATCAGACACTCGACACGCGCGCCAACGCCTTGGAAGTGCACGGCCGCCTCTGGCAAGCATGGGCCGACTGGCTGGTCGCCAGCGGCCACGTGGATGCCTGGCTGGGCCAACCGGTTTCGCGCTGACGCGCGCCCCGACAGCAACAATCTAATTGCGGAGATTTGACGAATGAACTTAACAGTTATTCAGGCATTAATAATAAGCCTTAGCTGCCTTGGCGCCCTGTTGCCAACCGGTGTATCCGCCGAGCAGCCACAACCGGCGCACGCAGGCGAGGCGAAAGCGACAGCGGATGAAGACGGGCACGACGAACAAGGTGGCATCAAACTGACTGCTGCGCAGCGTCGTTCCCAGGGTGTGGAAACCGCGCCGGTCACCCGCCGGCCGCTGCGCGAAACGGTAACCGCGCCGGGTGAGGTACAGCTCAACGCCTACCGCTCGGCGCAGATTACACCCAGGGTGGGCGCGCAGATCATCGCCCGCCGGGCCCGGTTGGGTGATGAGGTGGAAAAAGGGCAGCCGCTGGTGACCCTGTCCAGCGTCGAAGTCGCGCAGGCGCAGGGAGATCTGATCGAAACCGATCAGGAGTGGCGCCGGGTGAAGCAACTGGGACGCAAGGTGGTTTCGGAAAAGCGCTACATCGCCGCGCAAGTGGCTCGTCAACGCGCCTATGCCGCAGTACGCGCCTATGGCATGAATGATAAACAGATCACCGCGCTGCTCAAGGGCGCCGACGGTGCCCGCGCCACCGGTGAGTTCGATTTGTTTTCGCCCCAGCCCGGCAGAGTGATCAGCGACGCTTTTGTGCTCGGCGAATACGTGACGCCCGGAAGAGTGCTGTTCGAAATCACCGACATCAGCAAACCCTGGGTGGAAGCCCAGCTCAATCCGCTGGACGCGGATAAAGTCAGCGTGGGCACGCCGGTGCGCGTCAGCCGCGACGGACGCCAGTGGTTGGACGGGCGGGTGATTCAGCTGTACTCCCGGGTCGACACCAGTACGCGCACGCATCCGGTGCGCATCGAAGTGGATGGCGGCGACGCCCGGCTCACAGCCGGCGATTAC
>JASBST010000047.1 GCA_030148775.1 Thiogranum sp. | reverse complement strand
TGCTGTTGCAACCAACTCTCACGGTTATCGCGGTCGGCATGGCTCCGGCGAGCAACCAACATTCATAATGTCGGCCACCACCTCTAAAACTATACCCTCCCAGAAAGTTTTTTGTTTTTATTGATTATTTTTTTGGGTCGTATCAGGCGTCTCCGCCACCTCAGGCGGAAACGGCCTGTTCAAGCTGAAACGCGTCGTGTAAGGCGCGCACGCCGAGTTCGAGATACTTTTCGTCGACCACCACCGAAATCTTGATTTCCGAGGTGGAGATCATTCTGATATTGATGCCCTCCGCGGCCAGCGCCTGAAACATAGTGGAGGCGATGCCCGCGTGCGAGCGCATACCCACGCCCACCAGGGAGATCTTAACAATTTTCGGGTCGCCCACCACTTCGCGCGCGCCCATCTCGCCGCCCACACGCTGCAATATCTCCAGTGCGCGTGGATAGTCGTTGCGGTGAACGGTGAAGGTGAAATCGGTACTGTCCCCCGCCGGCGCCACGTTCTGCACAATCATATCGACCTCGATGTTGGCCTCGGCGATCGGCCCCAGCAGCAGGTGCGCGACGCCGGGCTGATCGGGCACACCCAGCGCCGTCAGCTTGGCTTCGTCGCGGTTGAACGCGATGCCGGAAATCAGGGCCTGTTCCATTCGTTCGTCCTAGTAACTGATCAGCGTACCATCACCGGGCTCAAAGCTCGACAGTACGCGTAGCGGTACATTGTACTTGCCCGCGAACTCGACAGCACGGATTTGCAGCACTTTTGAGCCAAGGCTGGCCATTTCCAGCATTTCCTCAAAGGTGACGCGCTCCAGGCGCCGCGCCTGGGGCACCACCCGGGGATCGGTGGTGTAGACACCGTCCACATCGGTGAAAATCTGACACTCGTCGGCCTTGAGCGCCGCGGCCAGCGCCACGGCGGTCGTATCCGAGCCGCCGCGGCCCAAGGTAGTAATATTGCCGTTTTCATCCACTCCCTGGAAGCCGGCCACCACCACGACGCGCTCGGCCGCCAGATCCGCCATCACCTTCTGGCCGTTTATGTCCTTGATTCTCGCCTTGTTATGCGCGTCGTCGGTAAGAATCTGCACCTGCGGCCCGGTATAGGAGCGCGCCGCGCAGCCGCGTGCCTGCAGCGCCATGGACAGCAGCGCGATCGTCGCCTGCTCGCCGGTGGCAAGCAGCACATCGAGCTCCCGCGGTGTGGGACGTTCGCAGACACTGGCGGCCAGCCCCAGCAGGCGGTCGGTTTCGCCGCTCATGGCCGAAACCACCACCACCAGCTTGTGGCCCTGATTACGGTACTGCAGCACCTTGTCGGCGACCGCCTGAATCCGCTCGGGCGTGCCCACCGAAGTACCACCGTATTTTTGTACGAAAAGAGCCATAGTTGCCGAAATCGCGCGCGAAAAGCGGGAATTAAACTATAAAATCGCGCTACAGGGAACTGTTTGTGCCAAATCAGACAATGAATCAGCCGCCAAGCCGGCTGCGCACCCAGTCGACCACGGAAGCCAGCGCCGTGGGGAGATTTTCCGGCTGATTGCCGCCGGCCTGCGCCATGTCCGGGCGGCCGCCGCCGCGGCCCCCGATTTGCGTGGCCACATGGTTGACCAGTTCGCCCGCCTTGAGACGCGCGGTTTCCGCCTTGGTGACCCCCGCCACCAACGACACCTTGTCACCATTGACCGCCGCCAGGATGACCGCCGCCGCGCCCAGCTTGTTTTTCAGCTGATCGACGGTGTCGCGCAGCACCCGCGCATCGGCGCCCTCGAGCGTCACCGCCAGCACCTTGATACCGTCGACCTCCTCGGCCTGCGCCGCCAGGTCGCTGCCCTGGGAACTGGCCAGCTTGGCCTTCAAGGTTTCGAGTTCCTTTTCCAGTTTGCGGTTGCGCTCGAACAGCTGCGAGACACGTGCACCCAACTCGTCACGCCCGCCCTTGAGCAGACCGGCTGCTTCGGTGAGCTGTTTTTCCAACTCGTCCACGTACGCCAGCGCGCCCTCGCCGGTCAGCGCCTCGATGCGGCGTACACCCGAGGCGACGCCCGCCTCGGCGATGATCTTGAACAGGCCGATGTCGCCGGTGCGGCCGACGTGGGTGCCGCCGCACAGCTCGACGGAAAAATCGCCCATCGACAGCACCCGGACCTGGTCGCCGTACTTCTCGCCGAACAACGCCATGGCGCCGGCTGCCATCGCCTGATCGACCGGCATGACGCGGGTCTCCACCGGCAAATTGTCGCGAATCTGCTCATTCACCAGGGCTTCGATCCGGCGCAACTCCTGTTCGCTGAGCGGCTGAAAGTGGGAAAAATCGAAACGCAGCCGGTCGGGGTCCACCAGCGAACCCTTCTGCTGCACGTGCTCGCCGAGCACCCGGCGCAAGGCCGCGTGCATCAGATGGGTGGCGGAATGGTTACGGCGGGTGGCATCGCGCCTATCGCTATCCACCAGCGCTTCCAACTGGTCGCCCACGGCGATCGCGCCTTGGGTGAGCTCGCCGATGTGCAGGATCGCGCCTTCGCCCTGTTTGCGCGTATCCAGCACCCGGAACACACCGCCCTGCTTGCGCAGGACGCCGCGGTCGCCGACCTGACCGCCCGATTCGGCATAAAAAGGTGTGTGTTCCAGTATCACAATACCCTGGTCACCCACCTGTAGGAGGTCCACCGGCTGGCCATTGACGAAAATGGCAGCGACGGTCGACTGGTCGGCCTAGCGTTCATAACCGGTGAACTAGCTGCTGCCGCTGACGGCCAGCGCGCCGGTGTCGCTGACGGCGAACTGACTGGCTGCACGCGCCCGATCGCGCTGCGCCGTCATCTCGCGCTCAAAACCGGTCATATCCAGCGTCAGGCCGCGTTCGCGGGCGATGTCCGCGGTGAGATCGACCGGAAAACCGTAGGTATCGTATAACTTGAAAACCGTATCGCCGGCCAGTTCCGTGCCCTGCAGCGAGGTAATGGCGTCGTCAAGAATTTTCAGGCCGTTGTCGAGGGTTTCGGCAAAGCGGGCCTCATCCTGCGCCAGCACCTGCTCGACCTGCGACTGTTGCGCGACCAGCTCCGGATAGGCGTCGCCCATTTCCCTGACCAGCGGCGCCACCAGCCGGTGAAAAAAGCTCTCGCGCTGGCCGAGTTTGTGCCCGTGGCGCACCGCGCGGCGAATAATGCGCCGCAAGACATAACCGCGCCCCTCATTGGCCGGGAACACGCCGTCGACGATCAAAAACGCACAGGCGCGGATATGGTCGGCAATGACACGCAGCGACTTGTCGTCGCGGTCGCGGCAGCCGGTCACCTCGGCGGCGGCGGCGATCAGGTTCTGGAACAGATCGATTTCGTAGTTGCTGTGCACACCCTGCAGGATCGCCGCCAGACGCTCCAGGCCCATGCCGGTGTCGACCGACGGCTTGGGCAACGGGTGCAGCGTACCGCTGGCATCGCGGTCGTACTGCATGAACACCAGATTCCAGATTTCGATATAACGGTCGCCGTCCTCTTGCGGCGTACCCGGCGGACCGCCGACAACCTCGGGGCCATGGTCGTAGAAGATTTCGGTACAGGGGCCGCAGGGGCCGGTTTCGCCCATCGACCAGAAGTTGTCCTTGGCGCCTATACGCGAGAAACGCGCCGGATCGACGCCGACGTCGTTCAACCAGATGGAAGCCGCCTCCTCGTCTTCGGTGAACACCGTCACCCACAACCGCTCCGGCGGCAGGCCGATAACCTCGGTCAGGTACTCCCAGGCATAGGCGATGGCGTCTTTTTTGAAGTAGTCACCAAAGCTGAAATTGCCCAGCATTTCAAAAAAGGTGTGATGGCGGGCGGTATAGCCGACGTTTTCCAGGTCGTTGTGCTTGCCGCCGGCGCGCACGCAGCGCTGCGAACTGGCGGCGCGGCTGTAGGCCCGCTGCTCCTTGCCCAGAAACACTTCCTTGAATTGCACCATGCCGGCATTGGTGAACAGCAGGGTCGGATCGTTGGCCGGCACCAGGGGGCTCGAAGGCACCACTTCATGCCCCTTGGCATGGAAAAAATCCAGAAATGACTGGCGGATGGCGGTGGTGCTGTGCGAGCGGCTCATGGCGCGAAAAGGTACAGGATATATACCAAAAAGTACAAGCGCTTCCTGATGTTACTTAGGGGAATTCGACCTCGGCCGGGGCGGTCAGCGCGGCCCGCAGTTGCTCATGGCTGAAACCCCGTTGTTGTAGAAAACGCTGTTGGCGGGCACGGTCGGCGAAATTCGCCGGCGGCGACGTACCGAAGCGCTTATGCCGATGACGCCTCGCCGCCGCCGCCCAGTCGAACCCGGAGGCGGCCAATGCGCGCTCGATCAGCTCGGCGTCCAGGCCGCGCTCGCGCAACTCGGCGGCGATACGCACTGGCCCGAAGCCGCGTTCGAAGCGCGCCCGCACATAAGCCTCGGCAAAACGCTGTTCACTGAGCAGACCGGCCGCGCACAAGGCGGTGACCACCTGAGCGGCCACGGTCTCGGCCACGCCCCGGCCGGTCAGCTTGAAGCGCAGTTCCTGGACGCTGTGCTCGCGCCGCGCCAGCAGGCGCAAGGCCAGTGCGCGCGCCTCGGCAATGGCCTCGGCCTCGCTCTTAACCGGCGGAGGATCCGAGCTGTTCCACATTGTCCGGTAATTCTTCCCGTGCCGGCGCTTTTGCCAGCAGTTTGGCGCGCAACTGCCGGTCGATGTCGTCGGCGATCTCGGGGTTGTCTTTGAGGAAGTTGCGCACATTGTCCTTGCCCTGGCCGATGCGCTCGCCGTTGTAGCTGTACCAGGCCCCGGCCTTGTCGACAATGTCGTGCTTGACGCCAAGATCGATCAACTCGCCCTGACGCGAGATCCCCTCGCCGTAGAGAATCTCGAACTCGGCCTGGCGGAACGGCGGCGCCATTTTGTTTTTCACCACTTTCACCCGGGTCTCGTTGCCCACCACTTCGTCGCCCTTTTTGATGGCGCCGGTACGGCGGATGTCCAGACGCACCGAGGCGTAGAATTTCAGCGCGTTGCCGCCGGTGGTGGTCTCGGGATTGCCGAACATGACCCCGATCTTCATACGGATCTGGTTGATGAAAATCACCAGGGTGTTGGAGCGCTTGATATTGGCGGTGAGCTTGCGCAGCGCCTGCGACATCAGGCGCGCGTGCAGACCCATGTGCGAGTCGCCCATTTCGCCTTCGATTTCCGCCTTCGGCGTCAAGGCCGCCACTGAGTCGACCACGACTATATCCACCGCGCCGGACCGCACCAGCATATCGGCAATCTCCAGCGCCTGTTCGCCGGTGTCCGGCTGCGACACCAGCAGATCGTCGATCTGCACGCCGAGCTTTTCGGCGTAGGTCGGGTCGAGGGCGTGTTCGGCATCGACGAAGGCCGCGGTACCGCCGGCTTTCTGCGCCTCGGCGATGGCCTGCAGCGTCAGTGTGGTCTTGCCGGAGGATTCCGGGCCGTAGATCTCGACCACACGGCCGCGCGGTAGTCCGCCGATGCCCAGCGCCACGTCCAGCGCCAGTGATCCGGTGGACACCACGTCGATGTCGCGGGCGGCGCCGACGTCGCCCATGCGCATCACGGAGCCCTTGCCGAACTGTTTTTCAATCTGGCCCAGCGCCGCACTCAGCGCCTTGCGTTTGTTGTCATCCATCAGTGTTCCTCCGCTTGGGTACATGTTACGGGCATTCCCTGCCCCTCGGTGGACGGCCGTGCCGCCCGGCGGACTTTCCTGCCGTCCGCCTCAGACTGACTGGCACACTACTGTAAAAATAAACAGTATGCAAATTTTCCCGCGCCCCGACCGGCCCGGGGCTCAAGCGGCCGCGCTCCAGCGCTCTCGGACCCGATACCGCACACCCGCCGCGCTGCCGACGGATTGCGCCAGCACCAGCTCGCTGACTGACCAGAGCACCCCGGGGCGCAGGATTTCGCGGCCGGGATTCCTGTCCTTTCTGGATAGCGTGACATGGGCGACAAAATCCCGATCGTCCGCCTGATAGCCACATTTGACCAGGCTGGCGCCCAGGCTCCGGTGCAGATCGAGCAAAGCCGCCGGAGGGCGGCTCACCCCCAGCCAGCGGACCCGCGGTCGGGCCCAAAAATCGACATAATCCAATTTCATTTCAAAAGATTCGAACTCTATTTCAGAAACCACTTGAGAAAAACAGCGGATCTGTTCCGGCGTACAGGCGCCGAGAAAGTGCAGTGTCATATGCAGATTTTCGCTCGCCACCGGCTGCTCGCTGTGTTCGCGCGCCACCTGCGCCAGACGCCGCCGCGTGGTCGGGTCCGGCCACAGCGCGAAAAACAGCCGGGCGGGCGCCCGCGCGTCATTGCTCACGCCCTGTCCCGGCAATGCGCGAGCAGTCCCTCGAGCGCCGTCTCCACCGACTGGCGCCGCACCGCTTCTCGGTCGCCAACAAAGTGACAACAGCGGCTGGCGAGCCGGTCCTGTGGGCCTGCCCAGGCGAACCAGACGGTGCCGACCGGCTTGGCGGCGCTGCCGCCCCCGGGCCCGGCGATGCCGCTGACGGCCAACGACCAATGCGCATCGCTGCGCGCCAGCGCCCCCGCGGCCATCGCCCGCACGGCCGGTTCGCTGACCGCGCCGTGGGCTTCCAGCAGCGCCGCGGCCACCCCCAGCATGCGCTGCTTGGCCGCGTTGCTGTAGGTGACAAAACCGCTGTCGAACCAGGCCGAACTGCCCACGGCGTCGGTACACACCTTGGCCACCCAGCCGCCGGTGCAGGACTCGGCCGCCGCCAGGCGCTGGTCGCGCGCCTGCAGGCAGACGGCGAGCTCGTCAACCAGTTGTTGGATGCGTGTGGACACCGGCTTCCCGCGAATATCTCGTCAGCGCCATCATTAACAAAGCCGCCACACGAACGCAAGCTGTAGCCGCCCGGGCCACCTGGGCACAGCTGCTACCCGACTGCTGACACTGTTCAACTGCGCCCTGCTTGAACTCCCGGCTGTATCTTCTTCGTTCTGCCATAAACACTCCGTTTACCCATTATCGTGGACTTCCCCCGGAACCGTAGACACCTCTCAGCCTCATTGTTAGGCATTCTCGAATGCCTCGGGACTCATCCCGCCCAGGTGGCTGTGTCGGCGGGTGCGATTGTAAAACGACTCGATGTAATCGAAGACATCGGCGCGCGCCAGATCACGGGTTTTGTAGATCCGTTTCTTGATGCGCTCC
>JASBST010000046.1 GCA_030148775.1 Thiogranum sp. | reverse complement strand
ATCGGGTATATCCCGCCGGCCGAGGCTGAGGCAAACTACTGGCGGCAGCTCGCCGAGAAGGACCCGCTTGCTGCCTGACACTTAAACCAAACAGCCTCCACGAAACCCGGGGCGATTCAAAATGGCGGACCGCGCAAGAACTAGACAGAGAGCTTACGAGTCGGGATGTGGGGTTTCTTGCGCATGTTGAAGGAGAACGAGGCGAGCCGTTTATTCATGGTGGTGCGCTACCCTTAAATGCAACGATACTGGCATCGCTCCTGAATCCAGGGGTAAATGGTAAAGTGAATCTAGGACTAACGACTGTGCCGTTTGAAGATAGCAACGACGAGCAATACATCTGGGGTACAAATAGGCCCAATATGTTGCGTATAGGCCATATCGAAGTATCCGTGTTCTGTGGAGAAGGTGCGGAAAATGACGGCTAGCAAATCAGCCCAGCTCGACGCGCTGGCGCGCGCGGCTGGCTTCAGACGTTGGGCATCCAGAATCATCACGAAGATATGAAAACACTACCGACAGGCGAATTGCTTCTCAAAAGGGCGAGAGAACTCGGCGTTGTCGTCGATGGCGAGGGTGGCTGCCTCGTTCCAGGCGAAGGCAACGTGCCCTTTCAGGCTTCCGAGCAAGAAATACAACGCCGAGTAATAGAAGCCGAAAGACATATTCGGGAGCATCGACTATGGATTGTCGCGGTAATCGCTGCTATCGGTTCGACGCTGAGTGCTTTGGTGGCATTGATTGCGGTGTTCTACAGATAGCATGGATCAAATGCCGAATATTCTCTTTACTCAGGGCGCCACTTACGCCGCGCTTCGTCGGCCGGCGCGAAGGTCGTGGAGGCTGTACTCACGCGTTAGCGCTTTAGACAGACTGGTCATGTTGACCGGTAGAAACTAGGAGGTTTGAATATGTGTATTGGCGCACACCGTGCAACGTTGACGATTTTTGCTCTGTTCCTTGGGTTGGCGCTTTCCCCCCTTAGCGTTTCAGCCCAGTTAAAAGACCAACACAGCGTCGAAGCCATCGTCGCCGCGCTGAAATCGCCGATCCCGCCCAACTTAGTCAAGGAGGCGCGCGATTTCGATGACAAGCTCATGTCGGCGGGTCACATGGAGGGCGGTAAGGTCTACTTGGTCACGGACGAGCGCTCTGCCCGGGCAAACGCCATGGTGAGAAAGCTGCTCGAAGCCATGGGCGAAGACCCCTCGCACTGGGTCGTGCGCATACTCGATACCGATCCGCCCGTTGCCAACGCCTTTGTCACCGGTGGCAAGTACGTCTACGTGTATACCGGCCTGATCGGCGAGGCGACCAGCGATGATGAGCTGGCCTTTGTGCTCTCCCATGAGTTGGGTCACTCGCTGCTGAAACACCGGGCGCGCGCCCAGGAAGACGTCACCTCCACCATCGCCGGTCTCGCAGTCCTGGCGGCGATGCTGTCGAAAAAGCACAAGGACGACTACCTAGACTTCGCCAAGATAGCGACTACCTCCTATAGCCGCGGGGACGAGGAAGAAGCCGACGCCATCGCTGTCGCCATCACGCGCCGCGTTGGCTTTGATCCCCTGCGGGGGGCTGACTTCTTCAGCCGCGGCAAGCGTCAACAGGATAAGACCCAGCAGGAAAACGAGCAGCTTCTGGTGAAGATGCGCCAGGAGGTTCAACAGGCTCAGACTACCTGTCAGCAGTGGACGCAACAATACAATTCGTCCCGGCAGTACCAAACTCAGGAGAACGCCAACAAGGTGAATGCCATCTGTCGAGATGCCGAAGCGAGACGACTTCACTACAATCAGACAGTCCAGCGGTACAACCTTGCGATGCAACAGCAAAAGCTCGACAGCTTTTTCGCCACGCATCCGCAAGAACAGAACCGGATCGCCTCGATTGCTGCCTTGACGGACTACGCGCACAATCGGCGCGATCTACAATCGCTATCAAAGTTTCAGCAGAGCTACCGCGTGATGCTGGCGCTGCAGAAAGTCGACAGCGTCCTTCTAAAAGCACCCGCGCCGGCAGCTACTGCGCCGGTGGCCGATGCGCCAGCAAAGACGCCGGCCGGCCCCGGTCTTGCCGAGCAGCTCGCGCAGCTTAAGCGTGCTCGCGACCAGGGCCTCATCACGGACGCGGAGTATGAGCGAAAGCGGCAGCAGATATTGAATCGGTATTGATTAAGTGCCTAACAACCGCATCAACTCGGACTGGCAATTCCGCTGCGCTCCATTGCCAGCCGGTTATGGCGAGCGTTATGTGTCAGAAAAATAGGAGGTTACCGGCCCTCTTGCATGTAACTACAATATAATTATAATATATGGCCATGGATGGGCTCAATTTCGAATGGGATCGCCGAAAGGATGCGGCAAATCGGAAGAAGCACGGCGTTTCTTTCGAGGAAGCAAGGACGGCATTTTTTGATGAAAATGCCCGTTTTATGGCCGACCCTGACCACTCAGATGAAGAGGACCGTTTCGTTCTCCTGGGTCTGAGCTCACGGTTACGATTACTGGTCGTCTGTCATTGCTATCGAGAGGAGCCGGAAACCATTCGTATTATTTCAGCCCGTAAAGCAGACCGCTCCGAGCGACACAAGTATGAGGGCTTTAGAAATGCGTGATCATTACGATTTTTCAAAATCGAAAAAGAATCCCTATGCAAAGAAGCTGAAGAAGCAGATCACTATCAGGCTTGACGAAGATACAATTTCGTATTTCAAAGCATTGGCTGAGCAGAAGGGTATTCCTTATCAAAGTCTCATTAATTTGTATCTTCGAGATTGTGCAGAACGTGCACGTGACTTGAAGATAAAATGGGCGTAACACATAACAAACGCATCGAATGCGCGCCCTTTCAGGGCGCCGGACCTCGCTTACGCTCGGCCGTTCATGCGCGACGTTATGCTGCCTAATCCAGGCCGGGTTGTTGCGTGATGCGCAACGTGCTATAATTCGCCAATGATTAAGTCGTTCAGGCACAAAGGACTGCGCCGTTTCTATGAGACTGGAAATGCCTCGGGCGTTCAGACGGCTCATAGAAAACGTCTAAAATTTCAATTGGCTGCATTGGACACTGCGGTCATGATCGAGGATATGGATATCCCTGGATTCAGGCTCCATCCACTCAAAGGGAATCGTCAAGGTCTCTGGTCAATATCGGTTAGTGGTAACTGGCGTATTACCTTTGAGTTTCGAGATGGTAATGCATATGTAGTTAATTATGAGGATTATCACTGATGGGCATGCATAATCCGCCTCATCCGGGCGAGTTCATTAGGGAAATATATGTAACACCGTACGAGCTGAGTGTTCGTAAGGTTGCAGAAAATCTTGGTGTATCACCTTCCACGCTGAACCGGTTGCTTAACGGCCAGAGCAACGTTTCGCCGGAAATGGCATTGCGGCTATCCAAGGCTCTTGGTCGTTCACCGGAAAGTTGGTTAGCTATGCAAGACCAGTACGATCTTTGGCATGCGCGAAGGAATGTCAATCTCAAGCAGGTAAAGAAGCTCGATGTGTCGGCTGCATAACCAACGGCTCCAAGCGACGCATAAATGCGCGCTTGAGCCAAAACGTTATGCCGCAGGGTTGACATACCATATAGCGTATATATACTAATTAAGGTATGTGGGAAATATACGAGCACAGGAAGGCCGTAAAGCAGCTTGCGTCGCTACCAATTGAGGTGCTCAAAAGATATGAAAAATGGAAAGATATCATATTGATAAGTGGCCCTGATGGGCTGAAGCAAATTAGAGGCTTTAGAGACGAGGCTCTTCGTGGTGAATGGAAAGGGCATCGTTCATCCCGTTTAAACATTCAGTATCACGTCATCTACAAAATCGAGAAAGATCTTGTTTTAGTTCAGGTAGTTAACGTGACTCTGCACGATTATCGGAGGAAGTAAGATGAAAGATTATCGAAAAGCAAAGAAGTTGGTGGATGTCTCTGTCGGGGAGTCGGTTCGGATTCTCCGTGAATTACAGGAAATGAGTCAGAATGAGCTTTCTGAGCTAACGGGCATTCCTCAATCCACCATTTCTGCCATTGAGAATGATCGTGTCAACCTGGGAGTGGAGAGGGCAAAGATCCTTGCCAGGGCGCTTAAGTGTCATCCCGCAGTTCTCGTCTTTCCTGGTTGGGATGTCCGCCAGGAGTCTGCGGCATAACCAGTCATTCGAGCCGACGCTAAAATCAGCGCGGCTCAATTTAATCGTTCGAACACGCCGTGTACGTCTTGCATGCGTTCCAGAAGAAAACGCCAAAGACCGCAAAGCGAGACACCGAGCTTGCGAAACGGCGGTACCAGGCACTGAGCGATACGAGGAAACAGCGATCGGCGACATTTGTCAGGTGACTACGGTGCAGATGGAGTAATACGACGGAACCTCCTAAACCTTGTTTGTAGCCGGAAAAGCCAAGTGGTCCTCGGCGAGCTGCGCCGGTGCCACTTATGTTCAGGTGAAATCCGACGTCCCGGGCTTGAAGGAGATCATGTCCGCCGTGTTGTCTGCCAAGCTGTCGGGAATGACTATTGGTTTTCGCGGTGCATGCGATACCAATACCAATTATTTCAATGCCTTGTACGTTGTCATCGAATAAAACAGCGCGTCTGAATTCGCTGACTTATTTGCCCCGGCGTCGGCCGCCCGCCTACAGCCGATGCCCGCGCGCTCCGATTCCGTAAATCGTGCACGGCTGCTAGGCTGGACAGGCAACAACACCTATATAACTACAATGAGAGGTGTCCTATGTCCATCCCAGCGCTTGTAACACCGTTCGTTAACGTCTCCCTGGGGGCGGGGCTGTTCGTCGCCGCTTTCGCCGTCCATGCGGCGGTGCTCACGTTCGAAAACGGGGGCGGCACGGAGCAGTTCGTGTTGGATCATGTCGCCCCCTATCAACCCAATCCGTTCGACGCGCCGCCGAATGGCGCCGACAATCTGGTGCAGCAAACCGCCAGCGAATGGGCGGCCATCAATCCCGAGGGGTTCTCGCTCGCCAATCTGTATTGGGACGGCGGCGCCGGCGGGGGCGCGAACACGCCGCTGAATCTGTTGCTCGACGACACCTTCGATCTGAACCGTCTCTGGGTGGCCGGCGTCTACGGGTCGCAGACGCTGACGCTCAAGGGCTACAACAACGGCGCCCAGCTTTATCAGAGCAGTTTGTTCATCGACCTGACGCCGCGGTTGTTCGTCGCCAACTGGACGGGGATCGATCAGTTGCAGTTGCTGACAGGCAATGACGTCACGCCGGATCCCGATTTTCCCGGCTTGACGTCATACGCTTACTGGGCCATCGACAATGTGCAATACAACCAGCCGGTGCCCGTGCCGGCGGCGCTCTGGTTATTCGGCAGTGCGTTGCTGGGGCTGCCGCTGCTGGCTAGGAAGCCGGCGCCGATTCCTGCACCAGCACGCCGTCGCGATAGTCGGCCAGCGCCTGGTCGATCTCGGCCTGGGTGTTCATGACGAAGGGGCCGTGCTGGCGGATGGGCTCGCCCAACGGCTGACCGGCCACCAGGATGAAGCGCGCACCGTCGGCGCCGGCCTGCACCACGAGGCTGTCGCCGTCGTCGTCCAGCACGGCCAGGGTGTGCCGTGGCAGGGCGGTGGCGGCGACGCTGGCGTCGCCCTCGAAGACGTACAGGAATGCCTGTTGCCCGGCGGGCAGTGTGTGGCTGAAGCCCTCGCCGCTGTCCAGGGTCACGTCCAGGTATTGCAAATGGGTGTGCGGGTCGTCGATCGGTCCGCTCAACTCGCCATAACGGCCGGCCAGTACTTTCACCCTCGGGCCGTTGCCGGTGTGCACCGGGATGGCCTCGGCGGGGTGTTCCTGGTAGGCCGGCGGGCTCATTTTTTCGCGCGCGGGCAGGTTGATCCATAGCTGGAAGCCGCGCATCAGGCCGGCGCTCTGCTGCGGCATCTCCGAGTGGATGATGCCGCTGGCGGCTTTCATCCATTGCACGCCGCCGGCTTTCAGGTCGCCCCGGTTGCCCACGCTGTCGCGGTGCAGCATATGACCGTCGATCATATAGGTCAGGGTGATGAAGCCGCGGTGCGGGTGCTCGGGAAACCCGGCGATGTATTCGTCGGGGTTGTCGCTGCCGAAGTGGTCGAGCATCAGAAACGGGTCCAGGTTGCGCAGCGCCGGGGTGCCGAGGGTGCGGTGCACGGTGACGCCGGCGCCTTCTCTGACGGCGTTGGCGCGGATGATTTTGTCGAGTCTGCGTGGGTTCATGGTTGTGCTCCTTGTGCGTTCAGGCGGCCTGTGCGAGCGCGGCCACGGCCTGCGCGATTTGGTGTTCGGCGCTGTCGACGGCGTCCCCGGCCTGCTGGCCCAGGCGGTCGGCGGCGATCAGGGTGACATCGTCGATGCCGATGAACCCCAGCACGTGGCGCAGATAGCCGCTGGCGAAATCGATGTCGCTGCCGATCGGCGTGCCGCCGCTGGCCAACACCACATAGGCTTTTTTGCCGGTGAGCAGCCCCACCGGGCCCTGATCGCTGTAGCGGAAGGTCAGGCCCGCGCGCGCCACCAGGTCGATCCAGGCTTTGAGGCTGGCGGGAATGGAAAAATTATAGACCGGCGCGGCAATGACAATGATCCGCGCTTCCATCAGTTCCCGCACCAGGGCGTCGGACTCGGCCAGGATGGCGCGTTGCGCCGCGCTGCGCTGTTCGGCCGGCGTGAAGTTGGCGCCGATCCAGTCGGCGTCGACGAACGGCAGGCCGTTGGCGACATCGCGCTCGTGCAGCCGCGCCTCGGGGTGGTGCCGGCGCAGGGTAGTGACGAAGTGCTCCGCCAGGGTGCGCGTGACCGAGCCCGCGTAACGGCCGCTGGCGGTGACCTGCAGCACCTGGGGTCCGGGGTTTCGATTAGACTGTGACATGGGGTCGTCCTCACTGGTTGTCGGTGAGACAGACTGTAGTTGTTGATATTGCGCGGATAAACACTATTATGAAGAATATATTGTTCGCCTATCAGGAACAATTTGGGGAAACAAGATGGACCGATTCGAGGCGTTGGAGAATTTCGTGCGGGTGGTCGAGGCGGGCAGCATCAGCGGTGCGGCCGCGCGCGTAGGTCTGGCCAAGTCGGCCGTCAGCCGCCGTCTGGCCGACCTGGAGCAGCACCTGGGGGTGCAGTTGTTCCGCCGCACCACGCGACGCATGGACCTGACCGATACCGGCCGCAGCCTGTACGAACGCGCCCTGCGCCTGCTGGCCGATTTGCAGGAGACCGAGCTGGCGGTGTCGAGCGAGCACGGCGCGCTCTCGGGCAGTCTGCGCGTGGCCGCGCCGCTGAGTTTCGGTTTGCTGCATCTGACCGACGCGGTCAACACCTTCCTGCGCCAGCATCCGGAGATCCGGTTCGACCTGGATTTCAACGACCGCCAGGTGGACATCCTGCAGGAGAGTTTCGATGTCGCCATCCGCATCGCCGATCTGGACGACTCCACCCTGATCGCCCGCCGCATCGCCCCGGTGCGCCTGGTCGCGGTCGCCAGCCCGGACTACTTGCGCGCACACGGTACGCCGGACAACCCGCAGGCGCTGGCAGCGCACCGCTGTCTCACTTATACCCATCTCAGCGATCCCGGCGTCTGGCGCTACCGGGACCCGGCCGGGCAACCGGCGAAGGTGCGTATCCAGGCGCTGTTACGGGCCAATAACGGCGATTTCCTGCGCCGCGCCGCGGTCGACGGCCACGGCATCGCCTTGCAGCCGCTGTTCATCTGCTACCGCTCGATCGAGCAGGGCGAACTGGTGCCGTTGCTCACCGACTGCCACTGGCACCAACTGAGCGCCTTCGCCGTCTATCCGCAGACGCGGCATCTGTCGCAACGGGTGCGCGCCTTTGTGGATTTTCTGCAGGCGCGCTTTGCCGGCGTGCCTTATTGGGAGCGTTGTCTGGAATCGCCGGCGCTGTCGCGTTAGGGTAATTCACATGGATCATAAAGCGCTGCGTATTTTTGTACTGGCCCTGACGCCCTTGTCGGCCGTGGTGTACTTGTCATTGCCGCCGGCGGCTATTGCCGCAACGTCCGCGGCCACAGCGGCGACCTCTTATCCACCGCCACCGGGTTATTACCGGCCGTCCGGGAATCAGCCAGAGCCGCCGTCGGCCGCCGCCTCGTCGCCCACCACCGATGAGGCGCAGCCGTCGGGCTCCGCTCCCGATCAGACGCCCCCACGGGCGGGCGCGACCGACGCAAAGCAAACTCCAGCGTCGGTACCCGACGAACGGCAGACCGCGGCCCCGGAACCCGGGGAAAAGCGGTCGCCGGCCTCGGCACCCGACGACGAGGCTGCGCAGTTACACACCGAGTTGAAGCGGTTGCGCGCCGAACTGGCCCGCCAGCAGACCGAGCTGGGCGACACCCGCCGGCAACTGGAACAGGCGCGCGGGCAGTTGCAGGCGACTCAATCGGCGGCGCAGCAGCGCGATCAGGCCTGTGTCGCGCGTATCGATCAGCTGACCCGGGCGCTGGCCGGCATCCGTGCGCTGGAGGACCGGCTGGCCAATGTCGAGCGCGCGGCGGCGGATATCGATATGGGCGCGCTGGAGGCGCAGAGACGTCACGCCGGTGGAGCTGCGGTGGACACCGAGCGCGGTGCGCCGGCCGCTCAGGCGGACCAAGCGGACCAAGCGGACCAAGCGGACCAAGCGGACCAAGCGGACCAAGCGGACCAAGCGGACCAAGCGGACGAGGACAACGATGGCGTGGCCGACAGCGCCGATCTGTGTCCGTCGCTGCCCGGCGACAGGGTCGACGCCAGCGGCTGTCTGCCGGCGCAGACGCTGGTGCTGGAAGGGGTGAATTTCCGTTACGATTCGCATCAGTTGACCGCAGGCGCCCGCCGTGTGCTCGACCGCGTGATTGCGGTGTTGCGCCAGCATCCCGACATGCGCATCGAAGTGGCCGGTCACGCCGACGCCCAGGGCAATCCGGTCTACAATCAATGGTTATCGCAGTTGCGTGCCAACAGCGTGCGCGCTTATCTGGTGCAGCACGGCCTCGATCCGACGCACATCAGCGCGCGCGGCTATGGCATCAGTCAGCCGCTGGCGAGCAACGATACCCGCGCCGGTCTGCGCAGTAACCGCCGCGTCGAGCTGCGCCGCCTGCCCTGAACTACCGGCGGTCCGCCAAGGGCGCGGATCAGCCATGCCAGATACACAAGGAGTATTCCGTATGATTGAAATCACCCTTAACGGTAAAACCCGGGCGTTGGACGCGGCGCCCGACACGCCGCGGTTGTGGGCGCTGCGCGACCACCTCGGCCTGACCGGTACCAAGTTCGGTTGCGGCATCGCCCAGTGCGGCGCCTGCACGGTGCACCTCGACGGCCAGCCGACCCGTTCCTGCGTCACGCCGGTGTCTGCGGTCGGCGGCAGGCAGGTCACCACCATCGAAGGGTTGCGCTCGGCGCCAGCCAAGGCGGTGCAGGCCGCCTGGGAGTCGCTGGACGTGGTGCAGTGCGGCTACTGTCAGTCGGGACAGATTATGTCGGCGGTCGCACTGCTGAGCCGCAATCCGCATCCTACCGATAAGGATATCGACGACGCCATGAGCGGCAACATCTGTCGCTGCAACACCTATGCGCGCATCCGCGCGGCGATCAAACAGGCGTCCAAGGCGCTGGTGTAAAGGAGTCCACTGCATGAAGACAGAACGCGACATCAATCTTGCACGGCGCCGCTTCCTGGTGGTCGGCGCCGGCACCGGTGCCGGCCTCACCCTCGGTATGGTACTGGCCGGCTGCGAACGCGAGGCGCCGCCGGCCGGGGAACAGGCGCAGGCCGGCCCGGGCAAGGCCGGCGGCAAGGTCCTGACCGAAAGCCGTTTCGAACCCAACGCGTTCGTGCGCATCGGCGGCGACAACAGCGTGACCGTCATCGCCAAGCACCTGGAGATGGGGCAGGGCAGCTATACCGGCCTGGCCACGCTGGTGGCCGAGGAACTCGACGCCGCCTGGCCGCAGGTGCGGGTGCAGGCCGCGCCGGCCGACGCCGCGCGTTACAACAATCTGTTCTGGGGCCGCACCCAGGGCACCGGCGGCAGCACGTCGATGGCCAACTCCTGGGAGCAGATGCGCAAGGCCGGGGCGACCGCGCGCGCCATGCTGGTGAGCGCCGCGGCCCAGGAATGGAATGTGCCCGAAGATCAAATCGAGGTCAGCGACGGCGTGTTGCGCCATGCCGCCAGCCAGCGTCAGGCCAGTTTTGGCGAGTTGGCCGACAGCGCCGCGCGCCCGCCGGTGCCGGCAGACGGCATGCTAAAGGATCCGCACGAAAACCGCCTGATCGGCACCCGGCTGCCGCGCAAGGACAGTAAGGCCAAGACCGACGGCAGCGCCCGTTTCACCCAGGACGTGCAACTGCCGGACATGCTCACCGCGCTGGTCGCGCACCCGCCGCGCTTCGGCGCCAAGGTGAAAAGTTTCGATGCCGACAAAGCCAGGCAGGTCAGCGGCGTGGAACAGGTGGTGCAGATCCCCACCGGTGTGGCGGTGCTGGCGCGCGATTTCTGGAGCGCGAAAAAAGGCCGCGACGCGCTGACCATCGAATGGGACGAAAGCGCTGCGTTCAAACAGGGCAGCGAGGAGATTTTCGCCCGCTACAGCGAGCTGGCGCGGCAGCCGGGCAGTGTGGCGCGCAACGAAGGCGACAGCGCGCAGACGCTGCGCGGCGCGGCGCGGCGGATCGAAGCGGAAATCCGTTTCCCTTATCTGGCGCACGCCGCCATGGAGCCGATGAACTGTGTGCTGCAACGGACCGCGGACGGGGTGGAAATCTGGAACGGCGATCAATACCAGACGCCCGATCAGCATGCAGTCGCCGGGGTGTTCGGCATCGAGCCGCAACAAGTGAAAATCAATATGCTCTACGCCGGCGGCTCGTTCGGCCGGCGCGCCAATCCGCAGTCGGATTATCTGGTCGAAGCGGCGAACATCGTCAAGGCCGGCGGCCGCCAGCAGCCGGTGAAACTGGTGTGGACGCGCGAGGACGACATGCGCGCCGGCTATTATCGCCCGCTCTATCTGCACCGGCTGGAAGCGGCGCTGGACGAAAGCGGCAATCCGGTCGCCTGGCGGCAGCGGATTGTCGGTCAGTCGATCGCCGCCGGCACGGCCTTCGAAGGCATGCTGGTCAAGGACGGCGTCGATGTCACCTCGGTCGAAGGCGCGGCCAATCTGCCCTATGCCATTCCCAATCTGCGCGTCGAGCTGCACACCACCGAGCTGCCGGTGCCGGTACAGTGGTGGCGCTCGGTCGGCTCCACTCATACGGCTTTTGCGGTGGAAACCTTTATCGATCGGCTGGCGGCCGAAGCGGGACGCGATCCGCTGGCGTTCCGTCAGGCGTTGTTGCGTGAGCAGCCGCGCCACCTCGGTGTGTTAAACCTGGCCGCCGAGAAGGCCGGCTGGGACAAGCCGCTGGGCAAGGGCCGCGGCCGTGGCATCGCGGTACACGAATCGTTCAACAGTTACGTGGCCCAGGTGGCCGAGGTCAGCCTGCACCCGGACAACAGTTACAGCGTCGATCGGGTGGTGATCGCAGTCGACTGCGGCCTGGCGGTCAACCCCGATATCGTGCGCGCACAGATGGAAGGCGGCATGGGCTACGGATTGTCGGCCGCGCTCAGCAGCGAGATCACCCTGGAGGAAGGGCGCGTGGTGCAGGGCAATTTTGATACCTATCGCGTATTGCGTATCGACCAGATGCCGCAGGTGGAAGTCCATATCGTGCCCTCGCCACTACCCCCGACCGGTGTCGGCGAGCCGGCCACCCCGGTGATCGCCCCGGCGGTGGCCAATGCCCTGCGCGCGGCCAGCGGTCGCGCTTTCGACCGCCTGCCGTTGAGTCTGTCGGCTTGAGCGCCGCGGCCCCGCTGCACCACGGCGACCGCGAAATCCTCGCGCGCGCTATCGACTGGATCGAACAGGGCAGGCGGCCGGCGCTGGTGACCGTCGCCCGCACCTGGGGCTCGTCGCCGCGGCCGCTGGGTTCGCTGATGTTGATGTGTCGTGACGGGACGTTCTGCGGTTCGGTCTCGGGCGGTTGCGTCGAGCAGGATCTGCTGGCGCGCTACGTTGCCGGCGAACTCAGCGAACAGGCGCCGACGCTGGTCGATTACGGTATCGATCGCGAACAGGCCACGCGTCTGGGACTGCCGTGCAACGGGCGGCTGGAATTGCTGATCGAGCAGCTCGACAGCGCCGCGCCGCTGCGACACCTGCTGGCCGTCATCGAGTCGGGCCGGGTGCTGTCGCGGCGGGTGTGTCTGCGCACCGGCGAAGTCAGCCTGCACCCGTACGCCAATGAAAACGACGACGCGGTTACCGACGATTTTGAATACACCCCCACACATCTGCGCAAAACCTTTGGCCCCGAGTGGCGCATGCTGCTGATCGGCGCCGGGCAGTTGTCGGCCTACGTCGCGCAGATGGCGCACATGCTCAACTATCGGGTGCAGGTGTGTGACCCGCGCACGAGCGAGGCGCAACCAGGCCTGGAACGCTGCGAACGCCTGCACGGTATGCCCGACGATACGGTGCGCGAGCAAGTCACGCACGCGCGCTGGGCGGTGCTGGCGCTGACCCATGATCCCAAACTCGACGACATGGCGTTGCTTGAAGCCCTGCAATCCACGGCCTTATATGTCGGCGCCATCGGTTCGCGGCGCAATTGCCGGGCGCGTCGCGAACGCCTGCGTGGTCTGGGCCTGAACGAAGCGCAACTGACGCGCCTGCACGCACCGGTCGGCTTGCCGATCGGCAGTCATTCGCCGCCGGAAATCGCCCTTTCCATTCTGGCCGAGATCACCAGCCTGCGACATCGCGCTGTTCAGGCTGGCGCACGCGCCGCCAGCGCCGCATGAGCGACGCGGTAGTCGGTATTCTGCTGGCCGCGGGAAGCGGGCGGCGCTTTGGCGGCAACAAATTGCTGCACCCGCTCCCCGACGGTACGCCGCTGGTGCTGGCCAGTGCCCGTCGTCTGTGTCAGGCATTGCCGCGCAGGCTGGCGGTGGTGGCCGACGGCGACGACGAGGTGGCACGGTTGCTGCGGGCGGCGGGACTGAGTGTCGTCGTCAATGCGCGGGCCCAGCGCGGCGTGGGCAGCAGTATCGCCTGCGGCGTGCGTGCGGCGCCGGACGCTGGCGCCTGGCTGATCGCGCTGGGTGACATGCCCTATCTGCCACCGCCGCTGATCCGGCAGCTGGCCGCGCGTCTGGCCGCTGGCGCGGAGCTGGTGGCGCCGCGCTGTCGGGGCCGGCGCGGTCATCCGGTGGGATTTTGCGCGCGTCACGCTGCCGCCTTGCTGGCCTTGGACGACGATCAAGGGGCGCGCGCCATTCTGACGACCCACGCCGAGCGCCTGGTCACACTGGACACCGACGACAGCGGCGTGCTGGTGGACATCGATACCCGGGAGGCGTTGCGCGGCATCGCCGCGGGATGAAAAGGGGCGGCGTCCCGGCGGGTGTGTGCGTTCAGCCGTTGCCCGAGGGATCCGGGGACAGCAAGCGACGGGTATTTTCGGTTTCCCTGAAACGCAGAAAGGCGCGGAAGGCCAGCGCTCTTTCTTCCCGGTACCAGAAGCGCAGCACGAACAGGAAGGCGCACAGCGCCCAGAAGTTGGGGATGGCGAAGAACGGCGACAACAACCATTTATAGCAAACCCACAGTCCCAATGCCTCGAGTGCGGAAGCCAGACAAAGGCGGGGTTTCGCCACCACCATCTGACCGGAGTGGGCAAAAGCGATCAACATCACCACCAGCATATTCCCGCTCAGTAGCCAGTGAGCGACCGGCTGCGCCAGCCAGGGCAGCAGCAGGAACGCCATCAGACTGATGCCCACATAGGCTTCCATCGACCGGTAGATATTGAAGCGGAAGAATTTCCCGGCCAGCCGATAGCGCTCGCGACGGGAAAAGGCGGCGCGAAAGGCGGCGAAGTCCGTTTGCAGTTTCATGCCGTGGCCCGGCACGACCGGCGCGGCAACGCCAAACAATGGATGATCGCCGGCTGTCGACGCGATGTCAGCATAGGTTGTTCCCCCCAATTCATTTGCCAAGATGCCTGGGTGGCGGGGCAAATTAAACTTGTAACAAGTGACAGGTAGATGCGGCAGGGGGCGATTTTCTTCCCGATTTTTCTGCTGTGATTAGACTTTGGTCTAATGCCGGGCCGCGTTTGGCAGCGGCGGTGTGATGGCGCGGGGTACAGTCACCGGACTATGTGACTAGAGGCACTCAAACTCGGCGCCGGTAACCGGATGGAGGCGGAGGTGGCACGTGCACCAAAGGCGATTATCCCTCGCGCACCATCGAATAAAGCTATGGAATAGTGTTTCTCGCCGCCCCATCTATCCTCAGCGCCAATCGCGGCGCCGATAAGAACGATGAGGGGCACACAATGAAAACGCATGCACTGATAACGGCCACCGCCCTGGCGCTGGCGGTCACGACGACCATCGCCGGCGGTAAGGATAGATCCGGTTCCGGGCCGGGTAAGGAAAAGGAGATTACGTTGATTCACATGGGCGACCTGCACGGCCATACCGTCGCCCGACCCAATCTGCGCAGCGACGGCGACGGGCGCATGGAGGGCGGACTGGCGCGCATGTACAGCAAAATCCAGTCGATCCGCAAAGCGGCCGACAAGTCGTTGCTGATCAATACCGGCGACACCATCCAGGGTTCCGGCGAAGCGTTGTATTCACGCGGTCAGGCGCTGGTAGATGTGGTCGATCTGTTCGGCGTCGATGCGTTCGCGCCGGGCAATTGGGAGTATGTCTACGGCCCCGATCGTTTCAAGGAACTGTTCGGCGCCGGCAGCGGCAGGCGCGGTGTGGGGCATCGCTGGGGCGCGCTGGCGGCCAATCTTTATAACACCGCGCCGAGCGATGGCGCCGGTCGCATTGTTGACGCCGATGGCGTTGTGGTGACCAGTCCGGCCTTTCCCGCGGGGATTCCGGCGACGCTGCCGCGGGTTCATAGCGCGCAGGAATACAACGACTGGCACGCCTGGTATGCCGACAACGGTGAGCGTATCTTGCCCCCGTACGCGATCAAGACCGTCGGTGACGTGAAAGTGGGGATCGTCGGTTGCACCACCCGGCGCGGACCGCAGGTGGTCGGCCGTTGGGTGGTAGAAGGCATCGAGTTCACCGACTGCGCCAAAGAGGTACCGCGCTTTGTCGCCGAGGTGCGGGCGCAACGTGTCGATCTGGTGGTGCTGATCACGGAGATCGAGGTCGGCGCCAATATCGAGATGGTCAGCACCTTCGATGCGCTCGACGGCGACAATCACATCGATCTGATTCTCAACTCCGACATGCACGAGGAAACCGTGCATCCGATCCGCGTGCCGAACAAGAGTCGCACCGCCACTACGCTGCTACTGGAAGAAGGCCAGGACGGCACCATGATCGGTGAAATCAAATTCGAGTTGCGTAATGGCAAGGTGACGGACTGGGAGTTCAAACCCCATCGCATTCACGATGGCATCAAGGCCAACAAAACCGTGGCTAAAAAGGTCGCGCAAGTGCGGGCGCCCTATACCACCCGATTCGCCCGTTACGCCGCCGATCCGGTGCTGCGCGAGGCCTTTCATCGCAACCCCTTTGCCAATACCTATTTGAACGGTTCGCTCGACGAAGTCGTGGGCAGTACGCAAAAGGCGTTGCACCGCAGCGGCTTCACCGACGAGGCGCTGTTCAGTAGCGACCCCGACGCCATGCCCGCGGCCATCGAGGGTACCTCGCACGACTGGATCGCCGACGCCATCCGCTGGTGGGCCGGCTCCGATCTGGCGACGGTGCGCGGCTTTCGCTATGGCACGCACGTGCAGCCGGGACCGATCACGCGAAACGATCTGTATCATTTTGTGCCGATCGGCGCGCGCGTCGGCAAGGCCGGGAAAATCCACGCCAACCAGTTGCGCAACCAGGTGGACAACTCGTCGCTGGCGGTGTTCAGCACCAGTCCGATGGATACCGAGGTCAAGTCCAACCCGTACAACAACGAAGGCTGGGCCGGTGGCTGGATGTTCGCCTACAGCGGCCCGAGGTTGAGTTTCGACCCCTACTGGGTGCGTCGCGGCCCGACCCCCGGCGTCTATCCCGGCGACTCGCGGGCGCGCGGCATCACGGTGACACTGAGTTGCGACCGGTTGCCGCCCACCGAGTTGGACCCGGCGAGGGTCTGCGCCCAGGATGCGCTAAGCGGCGAGTGGTCCTACAGCAAGGAAATTCAGATCAACGACGCCAGTACCTCGGAAGCCGCGCTCGCCGCCGGCAAGCGTCCGGGCGACTGGACTGCGGCCTGGGCGGCCAACGCGCCGGACGGTTCACAGGCGGCTTATCGCGATCTGGTGATCGACGAGACCACCGGTGCCTGGTCGCACCGGGCCGCGCCGGCCAGTCACACCCGCGTCAATCACATGCCGGTGATGGATGTGGCCGGATATTTCTACGCGCGCGCGCCGTTCACTCTTAACAACTGCCCCAACTGCAATCCGCGCGGCTATGCCGATGTGGTGCCGGGCACCGATCTGTCTCCTCAGGCGCCTTATCTGCTGCCGGTCAACATGAACCCGGAAACCGGCCGCGCCTGGCTCGAAGCCAGCGGTCGACCGGCGCTGGAAACCGACAGCGAAGGCCATACCGTCTGGGTGGACGGCCACCCGGTGGTCAAGGGTGTGGAGATCGATCTGACGCAGATCCTGGAGAAATACCTGCAGGATCCGGGTGCGGAGCCGGCCTCGAGCGCGCACGAGGTTCAATATGACATCGCGCGAGGGCGCGTGCACGAGGTTCAATATGACATCGCGCGCGGGCGCGGACCGGCCAATCCGGCGGCACACCGCATCCGTTTGCAGAAACCGTTGCCCGGACGCGAAAGCTACGGCGGTCTTGCGGTGATGCAGCCGTTGTGCGGTACCGTGGCGAGCTACTTCAGCAAGTCCAGTCCGGACAGCACCTGGGGCCTGCCGGGGACGCCGGAATACGATGCCCGGATCATGCCGACGCCGGTGCCGGACTGCCCGTTGTAGACACCGCCATAACCGACTGAAGGTCACGACCGGTCGGGCTGTTCGCCCGACCGGTTCGTCGGCTGTCTCAGCGCGGCGCCAATATCGCCAATCGACGTCTGGGCGGCGCATCGGCGTCGGCGCGCTATAAGCCGAGGGCTTTGCGGATCTCCTTGAGTTGGTTTTCCTTGCGTTCGAGTTCGTGCAGCAGGCGCTGGACCAGATTGGGCCCGGCGGCGTAGGCACGTGCATAACCCAATTTGAACCCCAGCTTGGTGATTTCCCGCGCCAGATATTCCAGCTCCTCGTCTTCCAGGCGGCCCGCCTTGCCGGCGAGGACTTTTTTGGCTTCCTTGATCAGGAGATCGCTCATGGTGGTACCCCTTGTTCTGTGCGGATCGGATCGACAGCGATTCCGAAAGAATAGACAGATTGGTATGATTTTAGTTTAGAACAGCCGATACCTAATGTCGGGTGCGGGTGCAACCTTACCTGCTTCGGTTCAGCGGATCCCTGTCGGAAGCTGCCGGGTGACGTGGCCCGGTTCAGCAAAAACTCTGCCGCGACCGTACAGCGCCGTGTGCCTGACCGCTGCGCGAAGCGCGGCCTTCGCCAGTCGAGCCGGCAGTGCAATCCCGCGCCAAAGCACCCCACGGCCGCCGGTCACGCCGTGCCTTCCCTGGAGCCCTTTCAGGCGCTGGCGCCTAGTGTCGGGGGGGGTGCCGTCGCCAGCGGAAAACGAATACTGAGTTGATAGCCCTCGGTACTGTCCAGCATCTGGCATTCGCCCCCGAGTTGGGAGGCGGAGGCCTGGATGATCATCATGCCCAGGCCGCTGTCGCCGGCAGGTTTCGCGTCGCCCGTGCTGCCGACGCCGTTGTCGCGGCACAGCAGCGTGAATATGCCGCGTTCATCCATGCAGCCGTGAACCGCGATATGCCCGGCGCGCTGATCGGGGAACGCGTGGGCGAAGGAATTGCTGACGAATTCGTTGGTGATAACGCCGATGCTGGAAGCCTGCGAGGTGGCCACCGACACCGCGTCCACGTCGATTTCCAGTTGAATGTTGGTGGGCGCGCTTTTCTGCAACAGCGCCTCGATGCGACGCATGAAGTGGCGCAGATCCACCGCTTCGATGGTTTCCGATTGGCACAGCTCGCGGTGGAGCAGGGCGATGGCGCGGATGCGCTGTTCGATGGCCTGTAGCGCGTCGCGCAGTCCGGGTGTGTCGGCCTGGCGTTTTTGCAATTGGATCAACGAGGAGATGGTGGTCAGCGAATTGGTCACCCGGTGGTCGATTTCACGGCGCAGCACCGCCTGGTACCGCAGTGCGTTGCGCAGATCGAGTTGTTTCATGACCTGGGTGGCCAGTACCCGCAGCGTCTGCTGCTGCACCGGTGTCAGCGAGCGCGGGTGATGGTCCAGCACGCATAAGGTGCCGAGCGGCAGGCCTTCTTCGGTTTTCAGCAACGCGCCGGCGTAAAAACGAAAACCCGGCCGGCTGGTGCATAACGGGTTGTCCATCATGCGTTGGTCGCGCAGGGTGTCGGGGATCTGCACGAAGTCGTTTTCTAGAATAACGTGAGAACAAATGGAGGTTTCCAGCGGTGTCTCGCGCACGCCGAGACCGACCTCGGCCTTGAACCACTGGCGGTCGGCGTCGATAAAATTGATGACAGAGACGGGTGTTTTACAGATCTCGGATGCGAGCCGGGCAATATCGTCAAAGTCGGATTCGACCGGGGTGTCGAGAATTTCGTAGCGTCGTAGTGCCTGCAGTCTGCGAGACTGCTCCGGATGACTGGGTGCCTTCATATTCCCTCCGTACTGCAACGCCGAGCGGCGGCGCGGTAATCCCTTGCTCCAACCAGGACCCAACTAGACTTGTAGTATTTTGCTTAAGCTTATACCACGTAGGCGGAAATTACCAAACCGGCGTACCCGCGCATGGGCTCAGGCGGGTCGCGTGGCGGAAAGGACGGAGGTGGCCATATCACCCGCGGACGCCGCCGCGCCAAGCAGGGGACGCAGGCGCTCGCTGAAGCGCCGCTCGAAAGCCTCCCGCGTGGCGGCGGCCAGGGCGGCGAGTTGCGGGCCGACCGGGGTGGCATAGGTCAGCGCCAATGCTTGCGCCATGCCGTGCGGAATTTGCAGCGGCCGGCGTTCGCGGGCGATGTGGACCTGCTGGAAGCCGGCGGCGACAAACAGCGCGCCGAAGGCATCCTCGGACATGAATTCGAACGGTTGGCGCATCAACGTCGCCAGTTCCGGCACGCCGATCTCGTCCAGTGTCGTGCACAGACAGTCGAAGAACGGGCACTCGTCCAGCGGCCGCCAAACGCTCACCACCAGACGCCCCCCGGGACGCAGGACGCGAAACATTTCCGCCGCGGCGGCGGCCGCGTCGGGAAAAAACTGGAACCCCTGCTGGCAGACCACGACGTCGAAGTTTTGCGGACCCAACGCCAGGGGATGGGCGGACGTCTGCACGAATCCGGCCGTGGGCGCGAGCGGCGCGCAGCGCGTCCCCGCCAGCGCCAGCATGCTGCGGTTCAGGTCGGCGCCGACGACCTGGCCCTGTGCACCGACGGCGGCGGCCAGCTGTTGCGCCACCGCGCCGGTGCCGGTCGCCAGGTCGAGCACACGCAAACCGTCCCAGGGTGCGAAGCCCGAGACCAACTCTCGGGCCCAGGGTTCGAACAACAGCGGCACCAGCAGATCGTCGTAGCTACCGGCGACCGAGCGGTTGTTGAAGTCGATTCGGCTGGACATGAGGCGATTATAACCCCCTCGGCTGGTGGCTGGTCTAGGTGTCGTGCGCGGCCTGCGTCTCGGCCCGGGCGCTCTCCCAGGCGTGCAGGGCCTGCAACCGCGTTTCCCCCCAGTGATATCCACCCAGCCGGCCGCTTTGTTGAATCACGCGATGGCAGGGGATCAGAAACGCCGCCGGATTGGCGCCTATCGCGCTACCCACCGCGCGCGCCGCGCGCGGCCGGCCGACCGCCGCGGCAACCTGGGTGTAACTGACCACGGTGGCTGGCGGGATACGCAACAGGGCGCGCCAGACGTTGATCTGAAAATTGGTGCCCGACACATACAGTGACAGCGGCCGGTCGGGACGCGTGTCGCGGGAAAAGAGCGCGGTGACGACTGTGCGCGCCGCCGCCGGATTGACGCGCAATGTCGCCAGCGGCCAGTAACGACGCAGTTCATCGGCCAGCGCGGTGGCGTGCGCTTCGTCGTCCAGGAAGCTCAGTTTGCACACGCCGCGGGGCGTGGTGGCGACGAACAGATGGCCAAACGGCGATTCGCAGACGGCGTGTTCGATACACAGGTCCGCGCCGCGCTGTTTGTATTCGCCCGGCGTTACCGCTTCGAGCTGCACGAAATGGTCGTATAGCCGCGAGCTACTGCTCAGTCCCAGCGACTCGGACACATCGAGCACGGAGCGCGATTGCGCCAGCAGGTGTTTGGCCCGTTCCACTGTCAGCGTTTGCAGATAGCGCTTGGGTGTCACACCGGTCCAGCGACAGAACAGGCGCTGGAAATGGAACGGACTCAGATTCAAATGCGCGGCGATCTGTTCCAGCGTCGGCTGGCTGGTGGTGTTGGCGGTGATGAACTCCACCGCCCGGGCGATGCGGGTGTAATCGGACATGGTCTGCAACGATAGGCTGGCGGCGGCCTGCCGACAAGCCGGATCTTGCCCTTGGCAGACACAACGATGTTTAAAATATTTCTATTTAAATTAATTAATAAATGTAAATTATTCATGTTGATTCTAGGTTGGAAGCGGGATCTTGCCGTGGCCGCCGCGGGCTGGGTGGCGGAGTGCGCTGTTGGGACCTTCGCTGCCGGTCGGCCGAAGCGCCCAGACTGCTGGCTGGAAGACGTCTGTTCGCGCCTATGCTACAGTCGCTCTGCCGCAGACGGACAGCGGTCCGATTGTTTTGGCATCGATTGACTTGACTCAGAAGGCCGCCGTCCGCGGCCACCGGCGATCTAAGATCAGTTTGGCACCCTCACCGCACAACAAGAAGCGACCACTGGCGCTGGCCTTTCTCGCCACGCTGTTGTTGTTGTCGCTGGCGGGCAACGCTTATCTTTGGCGGCTGAGCGAGACCTTGTACACCCGGATCAATCTGTTGCGCCAGGATCCAGTCGAACGCGATAAATTCGATCCGGGTGTCGCGCAGGGGCAGCGCCCGACCTGGCTGGTATTCGGCGACTCGCGGGCCAAGCAGTGGATTGCGCCGGCGGGCTGGCAACGGCCGGCGTTCGTCAACGCCGGCATCGGTGGCCAGACATCGACCCAGGTGCTGGGGCGTTACGAGGCCCACGTGAAGCCGCTGCGGCCACGGAACCTGCTGGTGCAAGTGGGAATCAACGACATCAAGTGGGTCGGCTTGTCACCAACATCGGCCGCGGCGGTGGTGAAACGCTACCAGGACAATATCAACGCCCTGATCAGAAAAACCCGCGAAGACCGGATTCAGCTTGTGCTCACCACGGTGTTTCCCCCGGCGGAG
Organism: Thiogranum sp.; assembly: GCA_030148775.1. Lineage (GTDB taxonomy): Bacteria > Pseudomonadota > Gammaproteobacteria > DSM-19610 > DSM-19610 > Thiogranum. The sequence continues at coordinate 31,253 of JASBST010000046.1, read as the reverse complement.
CCGTCACTGCTGCGCCGACGCCTGTGGAACACCAGCGCCGGCGAGGCGCTCGCGCAGATCAACGATTTCCTGCGCACCGCCGCCGCGCCGGGCGTGCGGGTGATTGATGCCGCGGTGCTGCTGGCGCGTCCCGACGGTTTTCTGGATTCTGCCTACGCGGCCGATTTTCTGCATCTGAACCCGGCCGGTTATCGCCGGCTCAATCAGGCGCTGCTGCGTCGCTGATGGCGGTGCGCGGTACGTGCAGCCGCCGCAGCGCGGCGGCCAGTTCCGTCGGTGTCATAAAGACTGCGCGACGGGCGATCAGATAGTCGACAATGCGTTCGAATTCGCTGAATTGCGTCGTGTCCCAACGGGCGGGGTGGCCCTGAAGAATGAAATAGCCGCGTTCCGGGTGCTGCTCGATGCCGCGGCGAACGTTATCGAAATTGGGCACGCCGATCGGACTTTCCAGATCCACGCCGTGGACGCGTTCGAGTATGGTCAGCTTGCCCGCCGCCGTGGCTACCGCGGCACGGCCGGCGGCGTCCAGGCGGGTCGGATAGAGCATGACGCGCAGGTCCGGATCCCGCACCATCAACCGCAGCGTATCGGCGTTGAAGCTGCCCTTGCCCGGCCCCCCGGGCGGGCCGAAGGTGCTGAAATCGAAGCCCAGCTTTTGCCGGGCCAGGTGCTGTGACCGTGCCACGCGGCTGGCCTGGTCCCGGTAGGGGCGCACGAATTCGTTGTAGCGCATTCCATCGCTGGTGTAGCTGAGATGGTCCCAGCCATGGAACCAGAATTCGATCAGTCCGGCTGCGTGTTGGGCCTTGATCCAGTGCAGATAGGCGGGCGTGGGTTGCAGCAACGAGTCGGCGACAATACCGATCGCACCTTTGATGCCGGTCCTGCGCAGATAGTGCGCCAGCCGCTCCCAGCCCGTCGGCATCACGCCGTCGACTTCTCTAAGGTCGTCGAATTTCAGCACCACCGCCAATGGCGGTTGGGCGGCGGCTCCGCTTGCGCCCGCGTTTGGCACCAGGCCGGCGCGGTCTCGCGTCGCGGCTGCTGTCTCCGCGGCGGAGGCGGGGGCGAACAGGCCGGCCGTCAGCACCAGTATGGTGCAAACAAGACCGACGAATGAGACAGAGTGCGGAATCATAGGGGCGGGCCCAGGTCTCGCGATGCCTTGGCTGCGCGGTTGTTCGTGCCGTTCAGAAACCGGCCGCCGCGCTCAGGGCGCGACCGCGGCTTTGCTGACGTCGGCCAGGACCTGTTGCAGTTTCAACACCACCGGGCAATTGCTGGCCTTGTGTCGCCGTGCGATGTACGCCGGATCATTGTATCCCACCCACACCTGGCCGGATTCGTCCTGCCACACCAATGCCTTGAGCGGCAGATCGATCCCCACCGTCTGTGCGCACTGCATGAAGGGTGTGCCGCCCTTGGGGTTGCCGAAGATCAGCAATTGCGTGGGGCGCAGCTTCAGGCCGACGCGTTCGGCGCCGGCGCTATGGTCGACGCGGGCGAAGATGTGCAGATCGCGCTGTTTGACGATGTTCTCCAGACGGTCCATCGTTGCCGCCACGCTGTCGGGGCTTTTGCGCGCGATCATCCCGTCGGCACCGTGCGCCATGCCGGCGACCAAGGCGAGGCACACGGCAAACAGCATAGGGTGAAGGGACATGGAGGCTCTCCTTATCATTTCTGTGAGCGGCTACGATAATCCGATAGCCGGCCGCGGGCAAGCCGCGAGCCATCGCAGGCGCGCTAAGCATCCGATTTTTCTGACCATTACGGCCGCGCACTGGCGCCGTCGGCTGCATTCGGAGCGCTTGTGTTCGGTCTGCCGTCGCTTGAAGAATTTCCCCTCCGAGCCGATACTGCGGCTGGATGGGAAGGTTTTTGGAAAAATATCAATCGATTCTAATTAAAGTCCAGGGAGAGGGCAGTCAATGAATACGCTGTTGAAATACAATCCCGCCGTCGACGGTTTGCGGGCGGTCTCCGTGCTGGCCGTCTTTGTATTTCATCTCAACAAGAACTGGATGCCCGGCGGTTATCTCGGCGTGGATATCTTTTTCACCATTTCCGGCTATCTGATCACCACCATTCTTTACCGGGAACGTATGAGCTCGGCGTTCAGCTACGGCAACTTCTATCGCCGTCGCATCAACCGCATTCTGCCGGCGTATTTTCTGGTGTTGAGCGTCACCATTGTGGCGGCCTATCTGATCGTGTTGCCCTACGATTTTTACAAGTTCGGCATTTCGGTCATCTCCAGCATATTTTTTATTTCCAATTTCAACTACGCCATGCGCAGCGGCGATTACTTTTCCAATAACGCCGAGCAATGGCCGTTGCTGCACACCTGGTCGTTGAGCGTGGAGGAGCAGTTTTATATTTTCTGGCCGCTGGTCATCGTGCTGCTGTTTTATCTTCGCGCCAAGTTCGAGAACTCCCGCGCCACCACCTTGCTGATCGTGTTCGCATTGCTGATTGCGCTGTCGGCGGTCGTGGGAAGCGTGATGGCCGCGCAGCCCGATACCGCCAAGTGGTCCTATTACCTGTTTGCCACCCGCGCCAACGAACTGATGATCGGCGCGGCGCTGGCGGTGCTGGTGATCGAATACAAGGACTTCCGCGTGCATCCCCTGGTGTCCAACCTGGCGATGCTGGGACTGATACTTTGCCTGATACTGTTCAACCGCGAAGTGCTGTTCCCGGGGGTCAGTGCGCTGGTGCCCTGCACCCTGGCGGCCCTGGTCATCGCGCCTTCGCGCAATAGCGCGGCGCACAAGCTGTTGTCGGTCAAACTGCTGGTACTGATCGGGCTGCTATCTTACTCCATCTACCTGTGGCATTGGCCGACCATAGCTTTGTCAAAGTACGTGTTCGATCTCGGTGGGGACAGCGAATTTTCTTTTTCGACCTTGGGTGTGGTTGCGATTGTCGCCTTCACTTTGATGATGTCATTGATTTCCTATCACTGGGTGGAGAAACCGGTGCGGCGCATGAAGAACTCGTTCGCCCATTCCTTTATTTATGTGTTCCTGCTGCCTGGCGTGTTGCTGTCGGGGCTGGCCGGTTGGGTGTTGTATACCAAGGGCGCGCCGCAGCGCTTTCTGGACGACAATCTGAATCCACGCCTGGCCTTTTACCATATCGACAAAAGCAAATGCCCGTCCTTCGTCAGCCTGGGCTGCAAGGGCAATGCCGCCGACGTCCCGAACGCCACCGAACGCTATCTGCTGGTCGGGAACTCGCACGCCGAACACTACTATCAGATGGTCAGCGAGTTGGGCACCGCGCTTGGGGTGCAGGTGGACCTGGCGTCGGCGGGTGCCTGTTATCCCCATGTCAAAAGTGAAAAATGCGAACGCGTGCGGACGTACGTATTCGATCATCTGGGCGACTATGACGGCATTCTCTACGCGCAGAAATGGACTGCGCGTTATTTCAACGAGAACCATGTCGGTGTGACGGCCATGAACGCGTTCTTCGCCAAATTACGGACCGCGGACAAACCCGTCGCGGTGCTGGGTCGGATCCACGGCTACCGGGCCAGCGCCGATAAAGTGTTCAACTATCACCGGCTGACCGGCGCCAGCAATGGCCAACTGGAGATCGACGTCGACGAGTCGTACCGCGAGGCGAATGTTCTGCTGCAGCATTACGCTTCGACCGAGCAGATTCGCTATATCGACGTCGAGGCGTTGCTGCGAGAGGTCGGAAAGAAGGTCGCCGCCAGCGATGAATTCGGCCGGCCGAACTATCTCGACACACATCATTTGTCGGTCTACGGTGGTGGATGGATCGCACAGACACTGCTGGAAAACTATCCTCATTCCTATTTGAAGGAAGTGTTCTTCCCGCTGCCGCAGGTGCCGGCGTTGAAATCCGCCGACCTGGGCAGCTGATCCGGTCTCGACTCAGCGCAGAATCGCCGCGGCCTCCGTCGGGGTCAGGAACACCGCGTCGCGGGCCACCAGATAATCGATAATGCGTTCAAACTCGGCGAAGCGGGCGTTGTCCCAGTTGGCCGGGTGGCCCTGCAGGACGAAGTAACGTCGTTGCGGATTGGCCTTGAACCCGTCGCGGAAGCGGACGAAATCCGGATCGCCGACCGAGCCTTCGATGTTGACCGCACCGACCCGATCCAGGATCTTGAACTTGCCGTCGGCCGAGGCCTCGGCTTCGCGACCGAGTGCGTTCATCGATTGCGGGTACAGCATGGTTCGGATGTCGGGATCGTCGACCATTAGCCGCAGCGTGTCGGCGTTGAAGCTGCCCTTGCCTGCACCGCCCGGCGGACCGAAGGTGGTGAAGGCGAATCCGAGTTTCTGTTTCGCCAGCCGCTGCGAGTCGGCCAGTCGTTTCGCCATCTCGGCGTAGGGGCGCACAAACTCGTTATAGCGCACGCCGTTTTTGCTGTAGGTCTGATGGTCCCAGCCGTGGAACCAGAACTCGATCAGGCCGCTGCCCTGCAGGGTCTTGATCCAGGCCAGATAGGCCGGCGTGGCGTTGGCCAGGGATTCGCCGATGACGCCGAAGCCGGCCTTGATGTTGCGCGTCTGCAAATAGGTGACCAGGCGTTGCCAGCCGGGTTTGACGAAACCGTTGACTTGTTTCACATCGTCGAACTTCAGCACCGCCACCAGCGCCGGCGGCGTCGCGTCATCCGCCGGATCCTGGCTCGGTGCCGGCTGGCTGACCGGGGGATTCGGCGGCGCGGCCACCGGCGGTACGCTCGGTACGGGATCGTTCACCGGCGGCGCCGACGGTTCAGGCTCAGGCTCAGGTGCGGGTTCGGTCTCGGGCGGGGCGGCCGGCGGCACGGGGTCGGTGACAGGTGGCGTCACCGGTTGCGGCGCGGGTGCCGGCGTTGGTTCGGCCACGTCTGGCTGGGGGATGTCATCGCCGGCATCCAGCGCGGCGGGGCGGACGGCGACCTGCATGCGGTTTTTGTGGAAATAAACACCGCTGTCGTCGCCAACCTGGGCGCGCTCGTCATCGATCAGCGTGACGATATCCGCTACCCGGTAGGCGCTGTTGGCGATCTGCACTTGCGACGGATCGCGGCTCAGCATCTGCGTGTCGATGCCGCCGATTACGCTGCCATTGGCCCGGTTGTCGATGACACCGTCGTCGTTCAAATCCTGCGCCAGGCGTCGTAGCAGTTCGTCCGCGCTCGGGGCTGCCGCGGATGCGCGCAACATCTCATGGAGCAGCGACGACAGTGTTTCGATGGCGGCGCGATAGTCCACCACCTGCTGCTGCTCGGCGCTATCGGTGGTGCGATCATTGATCACCGGCGGTGTGCTGAAGACATCGATAGTGTCCGGCATGCCGAAGCCGAGGGCCTTGACGATGTCGCGGTTGAAGGCGCTGAGCTGGTCGTCGAGTTGCCGCGGGAGGCGTCCGTCGGCTTTGATTTTCTGTGCCAGCATTTGGTACGCCAGCGAGGTATAAGGCGTGGCGTACACGGGGCTGGCCGAGTTCAGTGCGGTGCGCGTGATCACCGTGTAGAGTTTGCGGATGACCGGCGCCTGGCCGGTATTGCGGTCGACCGCGGAACCGCCGTCCACCACCAGGATGTATGGCGGCGGCGTATCGGTCGGAACCGCCAGACCGGTGATCTGCGCGTAGGCGTTGGTCGTCGCCGTCGCCAACGGTGCGGTCGCGTCGTACAGTCCGTCCTGGGTCGGGTCCAGGGCGAACACCTCCACCCTGGCAAATGCCAGCGGCCCCTTGACGCCGGCGCCGGTAATAGCCACCCGCTCGGCCGATTGGGCCTGAGTCGCTCCCGAATCGGAGCCACCCCCGCCGCCGCAGGCCGCCAGCAGGCTTAAGAAAAGGAACGGTAGGACTCGGTGGGTCCGGCGCAGCGTCGCGCGTATTGAAAGGGTCATGTATAAAACATCCTGCATTGGCTGGTTCCGGAGAAATTCGCAATTACTGTGCCACGGGTAAAACTGGGTTCCGTTTCCTGGGGTTAGCGCAAACCCGGAAAGTTCGGGGCGGCAGGCTGTCTGTGATCCGCGACAGCACTGACCGAAAACGTCGCCCGCTGTGACGAAAGGGGTAGCGGCAGATCACCCGGTTGCGCCACGAAAGGAATGTGACACAGTCGTCAAGTGGGTCAGGCGAAGACAGGGTAGAGCCCGGGTTTGTGGACTGTTCGGGGTTTTGGCCCGAGGGGAGCTTGAGCGGAGGCCCCGGCCCGCGTCTGAACGCCGCGGGCCGGGCCGTTTGGGCGATGGCGAGGCCGGCTAACGTCCGTAGACCTCGAACTCCCACAGCGAGTAACCCCACTGGGTGGCGCGCTGTTCGCCCAGCATGCGCACATAACGGCCTTCGGCGTCGATACGCACTTCGTCCTGGTCACCGTCGCCGGCGCTCTGACGGTAGACTGTTTTCCAGGTATCGCCATCGTCCGAGACCTGTAGCGCATAGGCTTTGGCGAAGGCGCGCTCCCAGTCGAGCACCACACGGTCGATCTCGGCGCTGGCGCCGAGATCGACCACTATCCATTCCGGATCGTTGCCCTCCTGACTGGCCCAGCGGGTGGAGCGATCGCCGTCGGCTGCCATGGCCGCATGCAGAGAGGCCGTCTCCACGGACGAGGCGCGCAGCGGGCGGTTGTGTGACAACAGCTCAGACTCGTTGCCGGCCTGCAATACCGTCACCGTCCGGGTCGCGGGGGTCGGATCGGACTGCCCGTTATTGTTGCTGACATTGAGCGTGACGCGGTAAGTTCCGGGTTCGGTGAACATGACGTCGTCAGGATCTTCCAGCGAGCTGCTGCCGGCCACACCGAAGTTCCATGTGTAACGCAGCGCGTTGTCGTCAGGATCGCTGCCCGATGCGTTGAAGCGGACGCTGTCTCCCGCGTCGATGGTGATGTCGGCCGCCGGTGTATCGATGGTCGCCTGCGGGGTCCGGTTGGCGGCATCCACACGGCTGATCAGCACGACCCAATCGTTGGCGCCGGCCGGTTTGCCGAATTCGTGACGTCGACCGCCCTCGATCCTCTGGCTGGCGGTGTAGTCGGCCGTGACCGGATCGAAGCGCACCGCGGCGAATTCACCCGTGGCGGCGGAAAGGTCCACTGAAGCGCGGCCATCGTTCAGAATGTAGGCGACATACTGCTGCCCGGGCGCGGCCAACAGCGAATTCACCTCGCCATTGGACACCAGATCGTGCCGCGGCGTCATCGCCGCCAGCCGTAGCCGGTTGTGACGGATAAAGGCGCCGAGGTTCTGGTAGTAGGACGCTTTGACCGGATCGAACCCGCTCTCGCCGGCAAAATAGTCGAAACTGAACCCGGCCCACATCGCCGCGCCGCCGGTCAAGGCATACCAGGCCGCCTGCCGGCTCTCGCTGGCGTCGGCTTCGCCAAGCGCCGGACCATCCGGGTCATCCCAGGCCGGGACCCGAGGGCCGTGCGTTTTCATATAATCGACGGTGGCTTTCAGCTGCGCCGCCGTGTCGGCTTTGTGCACGGCGAAGCCGTCGAGCCCGTCGGGCAGGGTCGCGACCCGGCCGGCCAGATCGCGCTTGACATGGTTGTTCAGCGTTACCGGTTTGGCGGTCCGGGCCTTGGTATAATCGAGCACGGCCGATTGCCATGGCGTCGTGGCCTTCAACTCGTTGCCGATTTCGTAAAAAACATTGTCGAAGTCCGCGGTTTCGGCCAGTACTTTATCGATATAGCGTTTCTGGTAGTCGCCCAGCGTCGAAGGTCTGGCCTGCGCATCCCCATCGATAAAGTTTTGTGTGTCGTAAAACTCACCGTCTTCGTTGGCGCCGTAGGCACCGCGATCGATGTCGCCGAAAAAGTTACGTATCTGGTTGTGCAGATTCCAGGGCGAGTTGTTCCAGCGGTAGGCATCGTCGTAGTTCTTTTTGACGTCACCGCCGGACAGATTCACATTGTCGAACAGACTGAGATGGACATACACGCCCTTGTCCCGGGCGGCGCTCAGGGCGACGCGCAGACCATTCCAGAATGCGGGATCCCAGCGATCGAGATCCGCCTCGTCGTTTTGGTAAAGAAAGGGAATCGGCATCTCACGGCGGTTCCAGCTGGCGGGCGTGGTCCTGGCCGTGAAGCGGTTGACCCCCAGACTGACCCGCACGTAATTCAGACCGTAGCGCACGGCATTGTCGATCAGGGACTGAAAACTGGTGGGATGATCGATGTAGGCGCCGTCCACCGGCGATGCCCAGTTGTAGTAGCCGAGCAAAAACATAGCCTCGCCCGAACCGTTGAGAAAATAGCTGTCCTCTACCCCCATATTGGCCGAATCGGCGATCGAAACCTGCGACAATAAAACCAGATGCAGCGCTGCCAACCGTGCTGCGACTTTTTTATGTAAAGTGATCATCTTCACCTCTTTGATGATAAGTAAATGTCATTCCTTGATTGGTATGAACGCGCGACGGAAAGCGTGAGCCCGGCAGCTTGTCCGCCCGGGCAGTGACGCGTGTACAGGGGCCCACTTGGCTTCCCCGACCCCTGATTGAAGTTTCTCAATTTATGCGTGGAATTGGTGTCAGAATCGGCCGGTTTTGTGTAGGCGAAAAGGTGTCCCCGAATGGAGACATCGGGCAAAAATAATCACTTAATTGTTAAAAATCCGATCAGACGCGTAAGACACGCGGTCCGGATGCTCAGGGATAATCCTGCCGCGTCGGTCGCACGACAATGTCGCTGATGTGTACATGGGGCGGCTGGTCGACGATATAGCCGATCGCGTTGGCGATATCCTCGCCGATTAGCAGCGGCCCGAACTTCTCTTCGAAATGTTGCAGCATGGCGTGATCGTAGCCGGCAACGGCCTGAAACCCGCTCAGCACCACCGCCGGCTCCACCAGACTGACACGCACTCCCAGCGGGCCGATCTCCCGGCGCAGACCCTCGGCGAGCGAATGCACGGCGAACTTTGACGCGCCGTAGACGGCGCTGAACGGTGAGACGTGGCGCCCGACTACCGAGCCGATGATGACAATGTCCGCGGCCCGCCCGGGAAAGCCGTCGCGCTGACGCTCCACCATCTGCCGTGCCGCCTTCTGCAACAGCGCCAGTGCGCCGCTGAGATTCACGCGCAACAGGGACTGGAATTCGTTCAGATCGGCGTCTTTCACCGAACCGCCCAGTCCTCGGCCGGCATTGACGACCACGATGTCGGGCGCCGCGCCGAAACGTTCGCTGGCGGCGCTGAACAGCCGTTCCAGTACGGCCTCGTCGGCGGCATCGCCGGCGACGCCACAGAAGGCCGCGCCGAGCTGCGCTTCCATGGTTTCGAGTTTCTGGCCGTTGCGGCCGTTGCCGACCACGGCGTAACCGGTGCCGAGGAATTTCCGCGCCGTGGCCTCGCCGATGCCGGAGGTGGCGCCGGTGATGGCGGCGACGCGTGGATAGTTTTCGGGCATGGGATGTCTCCGGTAAAACAGGGTTAGTGTCTGACGGGCTTTGTTAGTTCCGGCGCGGCCGGGTACGCCAGGAAACCACGGAAAGTTAAACCGACACCCGCACCGCGTTCCGTGGACCTGACCGATGAATTAAATCCGTTCGTGCAATCCCCGCCAGGTTCTCCCGCGGCGTGCCTAGACTGCGACAATACGAAGCGCGTCGTCCGCTAAAACCGGTTGACGCCGTCCGCTAAAGAAAACTGTTACACAATTCGACGAGATCAGAACCGCCGACCGGATGGGCTGAGGCGCCGGTCAATCGCGTGTCGACGTTTTTTACTGCGCTTCATGCCGTACGGACACTTGGCCCGGCGTCTGGTCGACTTCGATGAACAGATAATCCCGGCCGACGACCGCGGGACAGACCGCGGCCGGTCCGGCGACGCCAACAGTCGCCGTGACAAAGTCTCCGCTCTTTACCACTGATTTCGCCGATAGGGTATAGCACGAGTCCAGAGTGCTGAGTACCGCGATAAGCATCTTGCTGCTGAAGTCAGGATTCGGCGCCGTCCCGGTTACCGTGATTTGCGACATCAGCGCGGCGTAATCGGCGGCATTGCGCAGCACCCGAATCTGTTGGTTATCGATACCGGTTTGCAGCCCGGAGGATGCCGTAAATCCGAGATTGACGGCGTCGTTTCCATCGCTGTCGCTGATACAGGCTGTCAGGCATAGACTCACAACAGCTAAAAACAGACCTCTCATGCGTATACTCCTTCGGTTAAGGACGCGCAGTCGCGCTCACGGGTTTTTCAACAGCGTCGCAATCTGCTCGGCGACAGCGTCGATCTGCCGTGGGGTCGTGGCGCCCAGAATTCCCTGTAGATTGTTTGAAGTCGTTCCCATTCTCGATTCACCGAGCTTCTTTCCGGTCGCCAGATCGGACAGGTCCAGCCGGACTTGCAGTCGTGCCTTGCCGGATATAATACCGCCTACAAAACGCGCCGCGGTAGAGATATATTTGAAATCCTCCACCGTTATGACAGCCGTGATACCTTCGTGTGGCGAGCCGGACAGGTCCTGAACGGAAGGGTTTTTCGTTTTTATTGCGCTGATCAGCTCCCGCATACTACTTCGGTAGCGGGAATTATCGGCATATGTCGGATTTTCCGCGACCGAGATAAAAACATTGTTGTCATTGAATGACGAATTAACAACCGGTTGTGTGACTTCCCGTTGCACGGTCGCGGCGCATGCGGAAATTGCCAAGGCGAATAGCGCGATACAAAGCGTTTTGAAGGTGTGTTTGTTCATTGTCGATCGAATCCGAATTAATTTATCGTTTGATTGTTGTAGTACTACATTGTGCAGAGGGTCGGTTGCCGACGCATACTGTAAGAACTGACAGGTCGGGCGACTAAATGTAAATATTTCGTTAGGACTGGATTCGCCGTAGTTACCACTTCTTTACGGCCGCCGCCCAACCAAATCTATCGGTATGTCCATATAGCTATTTACCAGCCATATGCCCGTCACAAGCTGTGATGGATCGGATTCTATCCCGTCACTCTATATTCAGCGGCGTCAAGACCGTCGGCGTAGACGGTGATGTGACCTAGGGCCCGTCTTAGCTGATTTATAGTCGTTTGAGAAAATTCACTTAGAGATCATTTTAGGGAGAAATCTCCTCTTCGGTAAAAATTCTGCAACATGCCTGTTGCAGGATAAATAAAAATATTCAAACAAACACCATAATGACAGGGAGAGAGTCATAATGAGGGAGTCCCGTTATAGTCACGTACTTTGCGCGTTCATCATTTCTTTATTTCTGTGTGCATCGCCATTTTACTCTGGTAAGAGTATAGCGGCGGTCGGAGCGATCTCGGGGAGCTTTTCTGTTAACTCCTCGGGTGCCGCAAGGTACACAGTGCCCATAGAAGTTCCCCCCGGCATCGGTGGCATGACACCAAAGCTGGCTCTCAACTATAGCAGTCGCGCCCGCAACGGGTTTCTGGGCGTCGGTTGGTCGGTTGACGGCCTATCCAGTGTTAGCCGTTGCAGATCAACATTTGCGCAGGATGGCGTGTCGCGGGGCGTGAAACTCGACCGCAGCGACCGCCTTTGCTTAGGTAAATCGAGGCTGGTTAATGTTTCCGGCGGCTATGGCACAGGAGGTACTGAATATCGCACGGAGAAAGACACCTCCTCAAAAATAGTCCAGAACGGAGGCGATTGCGGGGGGCCTTGCGGATTTACCGTTTACACCAAAGATAGGCGTATTATCGAATACGGGGGAACGCCCAACTCCCGCGACACCGCATCTTCCCGTAATATCATCTACCGGTGGTCGGTCAGTAAGATCAGCGATCGGTCAGGTAACAGTATCTTCATCCAGTACGAAAAGGGAGGCGCCACAGAAAACCCCCGCGTCAGTACCATCAGCTACGCGGGCACTAACACGCTGTCACCCGCTATTGAGATTAAGTTCATCTACGAGTCGAGACCGGATCCGCAGCCTTCGTATCTTTTCGGGGATCTTCGAGTCCTGAATAGACGGTTGGCGAAGGTGGCTATCAGTTTGACGGCGAACGGATCCCCGCTGACTGAGTACCAGCTGAGTTACGGTGTAAGCGCCACAAACGGCGCTAGCGTGCTCAAAGCCCTTACTCGCTGCGGTTTCGACTCTACCGGTGTCTCGGACTGTATGCGGCCTACTGTGTTTGACTGGACAGACAACGCTCCGCAGTACTTGGACTGGGTGGAGAGCCCGGTCGGTAGTATTCCTATTCTTCCTGGCGCAGCGGCGGGAACCGCTGACGATAGTATAGAATGCCAGGTTCTGACGCAGGGGGACGTGAACGGAGACGGCCTAACCGATCTGATTTGCGTGTTCAGTACAGTCTACAACGGGAAAACGATCAGTAATACCGACGTGCAGTTGTCTGAAGGCGGCCGTTACCGGGGTTGGGTCGTCTATCGCGACGGATCCGGCGCCAGTATTTCTGCCAATGCCTGCAAACCCCTCACAGGTGGCGATGTGAACGGTGATGGTTTGACCGATATGGTCTGCCTGCATGCCGACGGACAAACCTACGTCCAGCTCTCAGAGGCGAATCAGTATACTGACTGGATGGTTTGGAATCCGAATCCTCCACCAGGGGGAATTTCGGGCTGTCTCATGACGCGGCTGGCAGACGTCAACGGTGACAAGCGAATCGATCTCGTCTGTTTACGGGCCAGCGCTACCTACGTCGAGCTTGCCACCGATGGCGGATTCACCAATTGGCAGCAATGGAGCGCGTCCCAGTTTCCGAACAATATCTCCCGCTGCCGTCTGTTATCTACAAGCGATGTCGACGGTGACTCCCTTGCCGATATAGTCTGCGCTTTGGATACGGATACCAGCGGCAATAGCGGGCAGATTACCTATGTTCAACGTTCGCTCGGCACGCGCTACGGAAACTGGGAGAGCTGGTACGTCTCTCCAGGAAAAAGCAGTTTCAAGCTCGATAACTGTAACGCACTCCTCCAAAGCGACGTGAATGGCGACAACCTCCAGGATATGATCTGCGCGCGAGCTAACGAAATCAACGTGAGTCTTTCTACTGGCGCGGCCTACCTCGGGTGGCGTAACTTGGGGGGTGATATCTACGACACCAGGGCCTGCGCACGGCTGATGTCTGCGGACGTTGATGGTGACGGACGAGCGGACTTGATTTGTCCGATAAAGCAGGGCGGATCGACGACCACCTATATAAAGCGATCATCCGGAACAGATTACTCTGGATGGGAGGCGATGAGCGTCAAGCAGAGTATCGATCTAAGCAATTGCGCCACGGTTCTTCCAGTCGATGCCAATGGCGATGGCCTGATCGATTTGGCCTGTCCATACCGGCTTCCAGATTTTAAGAATACAACCTATCTACAAAACTTGATCAAGTTGGAGCGCTACGTTGGCATACCTGAAAGGTCGCTACCCAAGAATCGGGAGTTGTCACAACCCGATATGATTGAGCGGTTGAGTGATGGCTACAACAATAACGTGAGTATCGGCTATGCGCCCTTGACAGATCCGGCAGTATACACCGTGAATAGCGAATGTAGCTGGACCCCAGGCACCGCCGCCGCGTATCCCAATCGCTGCATCAAAGTGCCAATATACGCTGTGTCGTCCATAACCAGTACGGACGGTATCGGTGGTCTCTCCACTGCTAGCTATCATTATGAGGATGCTGGTCTCAACAGCGAAGGAAGAGGCTTTCTCGGATTCCAAAAGGTTATTTCTACCGATGAACAGACCGGTATAGTCAGCACGACGCAATACGATCAACGTTTCGTCAATAGTCCTGACCTCGCGGGTGTGTTTGTTACCATTGGGTTTCCTGTCAGCGTCGAAAAGAAGCAGGCAAACGGCACCTTGATCAAAACTACAACCAACGAATGGAGACCAACAGAATTACGCTATAACGGGGTCTATCGTGTCGACTTATGGTCTAACCGCGTTGCCACCTATGAACTGGACGGCAGTCTAATTCGTTTGGTGGACACTAGGAATGGGCTGCAAGATGAATACGGTAACGCCGGTGAGATCACGGAATCAGTGATGAATCTGGATCTGAGCGCGATGTCGAGGTTTACCAAGGTAACGCGAAGTACCTTCAGTAACGACCCCTATCAGTGGTTTATCGGTCTTCCGACCCGAACTGAGGTTACATTGAGAGGAGACGAGAGAGATGTAATCGTGCAAACATCGGAGTTCGAATACGACTCAGTAACCGGCGATCTGTCGGCAAAAATAGACGAACCAGAAGATCCGGAGTTAAAGCTCCGTACAGCCTACACTTATGACAGCTACGGAAACCTATCCTCGCGTACCTTTACTGATTCAGGTCAGGCGAACTATCCAATAACGATGCGACGGGAGCGAGAATCTTACGACTATAGTAGGCTTGCGGTCGACAGTACTTTCACACAGTCGTCGGCAAACGCCGTCGGCCACTATACCGAAGCGCTGATGGATCTGCGTTTCGGTTTGCCGAAACAAGTCACAGACCCTAACGCCCTGGTCACACTCTGGCAATACGACGTCTTTGGTCGTCCGATCACTCAGCAGAATCCGGACGGTACGCAGGTCTTGTGGAAACGCGAGTGGTGCGACGCGTCCTGTCCGGCATACGCCGTGAGGCGAACCACGTTATGGAAAACCGGTGAGCCGACGACAATCACCTACTATGACGCCTTGGGAAGGGAGGTCAGAACTGAAACTACCGGCTTTGATGGCCGTACGATCGCCAAAGATACTCAATACGACCGATTTGGTCGTGTGGCCCGGCAGTCCAGGAATTATTTTTTCGGCGACACCATCTATTGGAGCGATTTCACTTACGATCTTTTGAATCGTCCAATTGCCATCCATCGTCCGGATGGTGGAAATATCCAGATGAGTTATACCAAGTCAACGAAGACAACTCGACTGTTCGATGACATTGGGAGCTATGACCAGACAACTACCAGTAAATATAACAGTCGTGGCGAAGAAATAGCAGTGATCGACAGCAACAACCAAGCGCTATACAAACATTACGACGCTGCCGGAAGTCTTCTGCGGACGATTGATGCCGAAGGTAATGTCACGCGGATTGAATATGACATATTGGGACGAAAGACGGTCACTATTGATTCGGATATGGGGCGTTGGGAATATAG
Source organism: Thiogranum sp. (assembly GCA_030148775.1). Taxonomy (GTDB): domain Bacteria; phylum Pseudomonadota; class Gammaproteobacteria; order DSM-19610; family DSM-19610; genus Thiogranum. Next base: position 16,151 of record JASBST010000046.1, on the reverse strand, counting down.
CTACGACGCGCTCGGACAGCTGCGCCAGCAGAAAGATTCCAAAAACCAGTCAGTCATCTACAACTACGATCGCCTTGGCAGGGTGATTGTAAGGGACGAGCCGGAAGGGCGGACAACCTGGTCTTATGACGCCGGTTATATGGCCAAGGGAAGTCTTGTTGAAGTAAATACTCCCCATTTCCGCAAGAATCTTACTTACGATTATGCGGGTCGATTGACGGATGATAAGCGAACCAGCTACGGCAACACACTGAGCATGACGCGCAGCTATGATTACGCGGGACGCTTGGCGAGGCTTGGCTATCCCAATGGCTTTTCGGTTAACTACCGTTACAACTTTTACGGCTATCTTAGCCAGGTAGAAAACGGCGCCGACAGCGCCGAGGTGTTCTGGCGTGCCGACGATTCCGACGCTGATGGAAATGTGACCTTGTTTTCAGTGGGTAATCGCCAGCAAACAGTGCGCTTGTATGAGCCGTTTAGCGGTCGCTTGCAACAAATCAGCACGGGAGTGGACAGTTCTTCGGATACGCAGTTTTTGACATATAAATATAATGCGCTCGGAAATTTACTCGAACGTAAAGACGTCAACGCCAATCTGACGGAGACATTCGAATACGATTCGGTAAACCGGTTTATTGTCGCAAATGTAGTCGGTATGGGGGCAAAAAATTATCGGTATGACGTAAAGGGAAATATCACCGAAAAGAACGGTGTAGGCGATTATCGTTACGGAGAAAATGGAGCGGGTGCTCACGCCGTGACCTTCGCCGGAGGGAAGAGGTACTCCTACGACGCCAACGGAAATATGACAACGGCAGGTGGCAGGAATCAAACCTGGACTTCTTTCAACAAGGTGAAGGGAATAACGGAGAATCTTCCAAATGGTATGGCAGTCGCGTCGTTTCAATACGACGAGGCGCGGGCGCGCATCTTTCACAGCGACATCTACGAAGGAAAGATTTCAAGTACGCAATACTTTGATAACTACTATGAAGAATTTAAAGACGGGAGCGGGACCGTCTTCCGCTACTTCGTTTATGTCGATGGCGAAGCTGTTCTGCAATACGAGCGTAATGTCAAGAAAGATTCCACTACCAACATCTATGAAAAATATCTCCATTACGACAATTTGGGGTCGGTCTATGCTGTAACTTACCGTTACAAGGACTCTCCATTTTTCTTTGTGCTAGCGCAAATGAGTTTCGATGCTTTTGGCGCGCGAAGGCTCGCCGACACCTGGGGAGCGGCCTCGCCCAGCCAGTTGCCTCGCACCTGGCCGACGCCGCGCGGCTATACCGGCCATGAGCAGTTGGATAATTTCGGGCTGGTACACATGAACGGCCGGATCTATGATCCGAAACTAGGACGCTTTCTGAGTGCCGATCCCTTCGTGCAGGACGTCGGCGATCTGCAATCTCTCAATCGTTACAGCTATGTGCGAAATAATCCGTTGTCGTATACCGATCCGACAGGTTATTTCTATCATTCCTCAGGCGGTTTTTTAGATGGTGTCGAAATTAATGGTGATTTCAGTTTTAACCTGGATGATTTGCGCTTCGGCTACGAGGATTTCAGCAATCCCTTAAACGGTGCAGACCTGTTTACCTTCAATGAGGACAACTTTTCCGACTCGGTCTTGTCGGATAATGATTTCGTTTATAGGGAGCCTGTCGAGACCCGCGCGTTTTCTGTGGCGGATCCGTCCAACGTCGCGTCCGATAGCTCCTTCTTCACGCGGATGTTAGACAGGGTCCAGCTTACGCTGGATGTTATCGGAGCGGCCGATATCGCGGTACCGATATTGGCACCGTTCTCGATCCTGGCCGATAGCGCCAGCGGATTGATTTCTCTGTTTCGTGGTGATAGTTTTGGTGCAGCGGCATCGTTCAGTGCAGCGCTTCCCTTCGCGTTCGGGGCTGCGGGCACGGTCGCCAAGCTGGGTGATCGTGCGATGGACGTTGGGGCGCGTGTTACAAAGGGAGCACCCAACAAGGGAATTTATGAGTTCACCGATAAAGTTACTGGCAAGCCTTATGTAGGCCAGTCAGGAAATATTAGTAAGCGGCTTCAACAACATGAAAAGGCCGGTAAACTTGAACCTGGATGTACTGTTTGTCGCACTGAGGTATCTGGTGGGAAGACTGCTAGGGAAATAGCAGAGCATCGCCGTATACAGGAATTGACTGGTGGTGTTCCAGCTCGACGTTCCCCTGATGTTTCTAATAAGGTCGATCCCATTGGTCCGAAACGTCAGCACTTATTGGAATAATATTATGACGCAAACACTACTTGTGCCCGACTCGGTAAAAAATGATGACAATGCTGTTGAGCTTATAAGGGTTTGGGCTGCTTCTGGACAACAGCATATATCGATTGCTACGGATGTTTGGGAAAATCCCGCAGCATGGGGAATAATGTTAGTTGACTTGGCGAGGCATATTTCCAAGTCTTACGTGGGAGAAAATAGCGACCATGTGCTTCAGCTAATAAAGCAAGGCTTTGATGCTGAATGGAGCGAACCAACGGAGTGATAGATTTAGCGATTTTCTATTATTTCTTTAATTGCTTCGCGTTTATATGAGTAGTGCTTTCTGTTTGCAAACCACATTGTTTTTAATGCGGGGAGAGCCATAAAAATTCCTGTATCGCCATCTTCGATACTTGTATCTTCTATAAAAAACAGTTCTGTTAATTGCTTACAGGGCTCCAGCGGTTGTAGTGAATGAAGCTTTCCACAATTGTTTAGTGAGATCTTGGTGAGCTTTGTTAAGCTGCTTAATGGCTTCAAATCCCTTAGTTTTTTACAAGACTCAAACTCTATTATGGTTAATTGGGCGGCACTTTGAATATCTTCGAGTGATTCGAGTTTTGTACACCGGTATATGTCAATTGAGAGTAGTGCTTTTAGGTTGGATATTCCTATCAAGCTTTTTAATTTATTTGAAGTTAGTTTCAGTTCAGTGAGTTGTTGGAGTGCTTTTAGCAGCTTCAAATTTTCATAGGGGTAATTGACAATATTGAGGGCTTTCAATGAAGGTACGGAAAAAATGCTATCTGACTTTGGTCGCCATCGAAGGAAGCAATATTGAAGCTGTGTAAATTTTGTGAAATTAATTGGCTTTCGGTAGTTGCACTCCAGGCTAATTCTCTCTAGTTTGGCTAACGTTTCAATTGGTGAAATATCTGTAATATTCCAGTTGTAGATTTCCAGGTCATGAAGCGTCACTAAGTTATGGATGAAGAGGATGTTTGTGTCTTCCCATCCGTTTGAATGACTTAGGCGAAGGCCTGTGATGTTTTCGTTATTGATGACTTCTTCGTACTGGGGTTTCCATGGTCCTTCCAGAACCATTTTCCGTCCTGTTCCAGAATCGTTAGGGGTAAAGTAATAGCCATCGAACTGTTGTCGCTCTGTGCCCAATCTAAATCTCTCTATAATCATGTCGCTGAAAGGGTATGGGCACGCTTTTATGCCCACAGTTTTGGATAACGTAAATTATCTTTCGCACATTTGAGAGGCGGTGGCCCATGTGGTTAAGTTGGAATTGCGACATTTCAACGCCACAGAGGAGACCACCACCATGTCTAACGATAGCAAAACCTTGGGCAAAGTTGTGCAAATTGATGACCGCCGCATCCAGGACCGCCTGGGTGAACTGGTACGCGGCACCGTCGAGGAGACGCTGAACACCATGCTGGATGCTGAAGCCGATGCGCTGTGCGGCGCTCAGCGCTACGAGCGCAGTCCAGACCGGGTGGATACCCGAGCGGGTAACTATGATCGCAAGTTGCACACCAAGGCCGGTGAAGTGAACCTGAAGATGCCCAAACTACGCCGCCAGACCTTCGAAACGGCGATAATCGAACGCTACCGCCGTCGTGAGGCCTCAATCGAGGAGTCGCTGATCGAGATGTACCTGGCGGGGGTCTCGGTCCGCCGGGTGGAAGATATCACCGAGGCGCTGTGGGGTACGCGGGTGAGTTCCGGTACCGTCAGCAATCTCAACAAGAAAGTTTACAAGCATATTGAGGCCTGGCGTAACCGGCCCATTGAAGGGGATTATCCCTACGTGTACCTCGACGGTATTGTACTCAAGCGCAGCTGGGCCGGAGAGATCAAGAACGTGTCGGTACTGGTAGCCGTAGGCGTGGGTACGGACGGCTACCGGCGTGTGCTGGGGGTGGCTGAAGGCCACAAGGAAGACAAAGCGGGCTGGAGTGGTTTTCTGTCTCATCTCAAGCAGCGTGGCCTCAAGGGGGTGCGATTGATCATTTCGGATGCCTGTCTGGGCCTGGTGGAATCGGTCGGAGACTACTACCCGGCGGCCGACTGGCAGCGCTGTATGGTGCATTTTTACCGTAACGTGTTCAGCCATGTGCTCAGTACTAAAGTGAAACAGGTTGCCCTGATGCTGAAGGCCATTCATGCCCAGGAGAGCCTGGATGCGGCCACCGAGAAAGCCGACCGAATCGTTCAGGAGCTACGCCACATGAAGCTCGCTAAAGCCGCAGCGTTAGTGGAGACCGCTATCCACGAAACACTGACCTATTACCAATACCCGCAGACCCACTGGGTACGTCTGAGGACGAACAACCCACTGGAACGCATCATGCGCGAGATCCGGCGCCGAACTCGGGTGGTGGGCGCATTCCCCGATGGCAACTCCGCACTGATGTTGGTTGCGGCACGACTTCGTCATATTGCAGGTACCCAATGGGGAACCCGTCGTTACCTTTCGATGGAAGCACTGGAGAAACAATCATTGGAGCAACAACATTCGGCTTAACTCATGGAGCGCCGCCGATTAAAAGTGCGAAAGATTATTGACACTACCCCTCGTTGCCTTTCTCTTCACGCCCGCCGTAGTATGGTTCTTGTATAAACCCATGCGGGTTCTTGCGCCGCAGCTGGTTACGGGTGTTTCGTGTGCCACAGAGATTATCTGTACTGACGACACTACTCGTTCCGGGGAAGCGGAGCGCTTGTACGATGACGCTCTACATTTTATCGTCTCATCGGTGGCCCCTGTTGAAAAGAGGCCACGGGTAATTTTTTGTTCAACGGAAGCTTGTTTTCGGTCATTCGGTTTCAATAAGTCATCGGCTAATACAGTGGGGGTGTTTGGCATTGTTGTTAGTCCGGAGCCTGGAGTCCATACTACCTGCGTCATGAAATGATTCACCATATCCAAGCCGAGCGCTTGGGAGCGTATAAGCAGTGGCGTAGTCCGGACTGGTTTAAAGAAGGCATGGCTTATTCTCTGAGCCAAGATCCAAGAAGGGATCTTGCTGAACAATTTAAGCAATACCGTGCCAGATTCGAGGCATGGTATCAGTCAATGGGCAAAGAACGGTTATGGGAAGAGGCGAAAAACATATAAAGACGCATAACAACGCCATCAACTCGTACAGTGAAAAGCGACGCGCCTTCGTCTCCCCGCTTTTCACTGCCGGTTATGGCGGGCGTTCTACATAAACGAGGCATAAAATGTACACACCTATTTGCCCTGCATGTGGGTGCTCCCTAGTAAGATTAGGGATTACCAGAGAGAACACGGTTGTATGGAAATACCAAGGAAAAGAGCATTCCTTCTGTTGCGAAGAGTGTTCCACCATGTTTCGCGAAAACGCCAAAGCTCTGTCGGAAGAAACAAATAAACTTGTTGTGTGTCCGAGTTGTCTGGCTGAAAAACCAATCGATCAAGCTGTGCTAATTAATTATGAAGGTGACGCATTGTATTTCTGTAAGTGCCCACATTGCCTAACCGTTTTTCACGAGGACCCCGAATACTATATTAAGCGTTTGTCGGGTGAAATAGAATATGTTGGCGTCTTTTCTGAAGGCAAAGGGTGTTGTGGTTGAAACGATATAACAAGGCAAATTAACCAGGACGCCCCCTACGTCGCGCCTGATATTTGCGATGTTATGCATCTTGAAGGAGTCAAAGTTGCCAGGCGTTATATTGGAAGAATATGTTCTTGCGGCCGATAGCGATCTCGAAGCTGTAAAGCGAGAGCTAGCGAATCATATTCAGCTAACTCGGAAAGGAGAAGGCTGTTTGGTTTCTAAAGTCTCCCAGGACAGCGTACTAATGTGCGTCATTTGACCTTTGAAGGTATTGCGGCATAACCAGGCGGCCAAGTCAGACGGCTTCGCCGTCGCTTGCCTTGGTCGTTATAAACCCTATAAACAAACACCAGAAAACACAGGTTGCTTCTTAGCAAACAAGAATAAGAATAAAGATGCGTAGCATCCGAAAAAGGCATAGGAGATTTCAAACAACGCCCCATCAAATGTCCACAGCCATGTGGCTTCGAGATGAGTGACCAACGCATTGGCGAGGGTCTCATTCAATCAGTTCTCACTGATGGGCGTGTATTATTTCACTCCCTTCGGCCAAGGGCGGTAGCGTACCCAAGGTTAATTGCATCAAGCGGGGGGTGTGGTATGGTTTATAACGAGGCATTCAACAACGCCCTGCCTCTGTTAGGCTTCCCAAAACATGGATAATCAGAAACGGAGATTCAAAAATGGATAATTCTCAACTAAATCAACAGCAGGGTGGCGGACTTCATCCTTTAGCTTCCTTCTTTCTCGCCAGTGGCGGTGCAGTAGTCGGTAACGATTACGCTAAATGGTTAGAGGTTGATCCCGTCGTCGGCGCTTTAATCGGAGGTGTGATCAGCCTCACAATTCTCCAGATTTCATACAAGATTCACAGAGATTCAGAAGGAAAAATAAAGAAAGGATTTTCCGAATTTGGTCTAGTCGTCGGAGGTTTCATGGGGGCAGTGGTAGCCGCTGAGAATTCAACTGATGATTTAGCGTGGCTAGTTGGTGGGGGTATAGGGGCAGTGCTAGGTTTTTGGGCCGGGCAAGTGGTGGCAGCAATCATTTCTCTTGCTGGTTTCGCCGTGCTGCTTCTCAGCCAAGGGCCAATTGGACTGGCCGTTAGAACATGGATAATGAGCTTGAATTAGCCTCACAAGCGCACGCAGTCCGATCGACAAACCACTACGCGTTTTCGACCGCTGATGCGACGCGTTGGGCCTATATTGGTAGCCGCATGACCAATGATGTAGGAGGTCGTAAAATCAATAACTTGGCGTTTTCCTGACGCCCCTTCGTCTAAACCCATGTAAGCGTCTTGCTTAAGGAATCCGGTCGGGAGAACGCTATGAAACACCTTGAACTATTCGGCTTCGCGGGCAGCACCTATGTACGGACAGCGAGGATGATTTGCGAAGAGAAGCATGTGGATTACCAACTTAAGCCGCTGGAGGTCCGTGAGGAATCCCATCGTGTACTGCATCCGTTTATGCGCATGCCGGTAATGCGCATCGGAAATACTATCCTTTACGAAACCTCGGCCATCGCCACCTACATCGATGAATCCTTTGATGGCACGCGTCTGACCCCGAGTGAGCCGCTTGCCCGTGCGCAGATGCACCAGTGGATCAGCACCTGTAATGACTACTTGTACCGTGATCTTGTGCAGGCTCTGCTGAAGTCTGATGACCCATCCGACGAGGTTTTGGCTGCGGCACGACAAGACTTGGAAATCGTCGATCGGCAATTGCGAGGCAACTTATTTCTGCTGGGCGGTGAAATTTATCTGTGCGACCTGTTTTTAGCGCCAATGATCGCCTATGCCAAAAGCAAGGCCAAAACGTCGCTGTTCCAAGGGCTTGATGGCCTATCTGCATGGGAAGACCGGCTAGAGTCGAGGGCCAGCTACTCGGCAACTCAGTCATGACCTCCGCTGATACTGCCCATCAACGGGATCTGGTTCTCCGCGCGTGCGCGGGGGACCGGAACGCTTTTGAGGCTTTGTTGCTTGAGCATCAACCAAAATTGCGTTCGGTGATCCGTCGAATGGTGGGCCAGCCCGAAGATACCGACGATCTGGTACAGGAGTCGACTATCCGCGCGTGGGATTCACTGGGTTCGTTCCGCGCCGATGCTGGGTTCGGCACGTGGCTGTGTTCAATCGGAGTCCATCAGGCAATCGATCATCTGCGTAAAAAAAAGCGGTGGCGTGTAGAAGCCCAAGTTGTTTACGCCAATGAATGCTTCAAGTCACAAGAGCTTCAGGCGGAAGTTATTGGGGTGATTTCCGATCCAGCGTTCGCATATGAGGTCGAGGAACACATCGCGTATTGCTTTACATGCGTGGGCCGGTCTTTGCCCCCTGAGAACCAAGCTGTTCTGGTGCTACGCGAGGTCATGGGCATGACCTCGCGTGAAGCGGCCAGCGCGCTGGGCATAACCGATTCAGTGCTCCGCCACCGTCTGACCTCGGCACGGAACGAAATGGAGCAACGCTACGATGGGCTTTGTTCATTGGTTAACAAACGTGGCGTATGCTATCAATGCAAAGGGCTGCGAGGTGCAACGCCGACGTCACGCCAGGGTCGGGATATCAAATACTTGCGGGACTTCGACGAACGGCTGGATATCGTGCGAAGTGCCAACATCGACAACGGAGCGACTCAGGCAATGCATGATTTGTTTTGGAGAAGGACCGATGAGCTGGAAGAAAGCGGCCGTGGCAGTCCGATTTCGGAATCTGACTGCGGCAAAGTGTAAAAAAACATTGTTTCCGAGCCCCGGTTGACACCTCTAGTCGATTTGGCCGAACAAGGCGCTGCACCAGGCGGCAATTTCGCTATCCTCCATTGCCGCCGGCGACCTTGGGTCTTAAGGCGCATAAGGCGTGTTTAATCCTATTCCATCCACTCAGGGCGCATATTGGTTGGTCCCGTTCTACGGGGCTGTAAGTATTGGTATTAGCCTATTGGCTCATGTAATAGTCCAGATAGTTTCAAAGAACGTGTATAAATGGAAGCAGCGACTAAAGGATGCGCTTTGGGCTGGGGCAAAGTCGGCTCTTGCCAATGTCATAATCCTATTGCTCTTCGGAGGAAACGTATTCGTTTTGTTTTATATAGGGCAGCCAGTAATGTTATTTGTTTTATTTGTAATTTGCTGGTTTAGTATCAGACGTGCAAATATTCATGGTAAACATGAGGCTGTTACGCCTTAACAATAGCGCCCAGTATGCTCCTTTCGGGTTGGGGCGCTCCGCTGCGCGCCCCTGGCGCTGGCCGTTATGTTGCCCAATGAGGTTTCAGAATGAGCGGCTGTTGCGATAACAACTGTTCCATGGATGCCCTCCGTGAAAGACAGCGAGGAACGCTGAAAATTGTGCTTGGCATCAACGCGGTTATGTTCCTTGTTATCGTGGTGGCCGCGCTTTATGGCAACTCAACGGCACTACTGGCAGACAGCCTCGATAATCTTGGAGACGCTTTGACGTATGGTCTTAGCCTGTACGCCGTTTCGAGGAGCGCTACTGTTAAGGCTAAGGTCGCGCTGTTCAAGGGTGGACTAATCTTCCTGGCAGCTTGCGCTGTGGCTGCCCAAATTGTCTACAAGCTTTTCATGCCAAGCGTCCCACTCTTCGAGGTCATGGGCACGTTCAGTCTTATCGGCCTCGCCGCCAACTCCCTTTGCCTTTATCTGCTTTGGCGACATCGCCACGAAGATGTAAATATGAGTTCCGTGTGGGAGTGTTCACGAAACGACATCGCGTCAAATCTGTCGGTGTTTGTGGCGGCTGGAGCGGTTTGGTTCACTGGTGCAGGTTGGCCCGACATCTTGGCCGCACTAGGTCTCGTATGGCTCCTGGTGCGTTCGTCGATTCGTGTCATTTCTTCAGCTATGGCAGAACTGCGTGCAGCAACCTAACAATACCATCAACACGGGCAGCAGGAAGCGACGTTCTTTCGTCGCCCCGCTTCCTGCTTCCGGCTACGGTGAGCGTTATGCCGCACAAAGGAGCAACTGACGTGAGTGCAGATTCTATAGGTGCGTACGAAAAGCACGCTCGGAGTTTCCTGCAGTGTCGGGACGCTTCTAAAGTAGGCGTTCGGGTGGCTAATCAGTGGGCGTGCTCTCTCCGCCCCAGCGCTAATGTAATAGAGATCGCATGTGGCGGGGGCGAGCCAGTTACTCGTACCCTTGTAGATAATGGATTGAAGCTATGGGCAATCGATTCCTCCCCGACCCTCTTGTCTGTGTTCAAAGACCGCTTTCCCGATATACCAGTACAATGCGCCACGGTACTAGAAAGTGATTACTTTTGTAGGACGTTCGATGCAGCAATTTCTATTGGGCTAATATTCCTTCTTTGCGAAAGAGACCAGATCAAAATGTTAGGTCGGATATCAGAAATTCTTCGTCCAGGAGCTAGTTTTCTGTTTACCGCGCCGGTCGAGGTAGGTACTTGGACAGATGTAGGCACTGGGCATACGTGCATATCCCTTGGCCAGGATGTCTATGAAAGTGCATTAGAGAAATCTGGATTCAGGGTGGTTGCGCGTTATGAAGATAGCGGGAAGAACAATTACTATGAAGCAGAAAAAGTCGTTGGTTCAGTGCCGATAAATCCGGCATAACCAAGCTCGGAGGATTGTCAAAAAGCTGCGCTTTTTGCTATCCGCTGAGCTTGGGCGTTATTCATAAGAAAGGATTTATGTCATGAATGAGCACGAAAAAATAAACTACGTAGAAATCCCTGCGAAAAACATCCAAGCTACGAAGGACTTTTTTGCAGCGGTTTTCGGATGGGTATTTCAGGATTACGGCCCAGATTACACGGCGTTTTCAAACCAAGGCCTCGATGGCGGCTTTTTTAAAGCAGAACTGCATTCTTCCACAAGCAATGGGGCAGCGTTAATAGTTTTCTATAGCACTGGTCTTGAAGCAACCCAGGAGAAAATTGAAAACGCCAACGGTAGCATTGTAAAACCAATATTTTCGTTTCCTGGAGGCCGTCGCTTCCATTTTACAGAACCAAGCGGTAACGAATTTGCGGTGTGGTCAGACAAAAATGCATAATTGGCGCTGGTTCTGACGTGCACTACGCTGCGCTTCGCGCAGTCGACCAGCTTGGTCGTGGTGCGTCATGGAGCTCTTGCTCATGGCACGAAGGCAATATAATTGGTTTCCACTCTATGAAATGACATCTGAGATGGCGCTCAAGTGGAACGGTCGCCTTCAGTAGCAGAATCAGGTGTTGCGCCACAGAATCGGGGACGGCTATGGCTGAGCCAATTGAGTTTGACACGGAGCGCCTTCGGCTGCGTCAGTGGTGTGCCGCAGACCGGGAGCCCTTCGCTGAACTCAACGCTGATCCAAAAGTTATGGAGTTCTTTCGTGCGCCGCTTACACCCGCGGAAAGTGACGCGTTGGCTGATCGTTGCCAGGCATTAATCGCTACACGCGGTTGGAATTTATGGGCGGTGGAAACAAAAACTACGTTCGAGTTTATTGGTTTTGTTGGGCTGCATATCCCCGGCCCGGATTTACCATTTTCTCCCTGCGTGGAGATTGGTTGGCGGCTGTCAGAAAAGCATTGGGGGAAAGGTTTCGCTACAGAGGCGGGGCGGGGAGCGCTTCGCGTTGGCTTCGAACGGGTGGGCTTGCTCGAAATTGTGTCATTTTCCGCGGTCGGAAATATTAGATCACGGGCTGTTATGGAAAGACTGGGCATGATTGAATCAAAAGGGACGTTTGAACATCCCGGAATTCCGATCGGTCATGTGCTACGCAAGCACTGCTTATATCGGCTATCACGCGAGCGTTGGTTAGCAAATATCGCATAACAAAGCCATCAACTCTGAGGAGAATAAGCGCCGTTTCGCTCTGCTTGTTTTCATCGGTTATGGTAAACGTTAGGAGCCAATGATGAGCGATAGTTCGAACTTGTACTCAAGTGGTCGTATCGCCCCGTATATCGGGACTGAAGGGCAGGAGGAGGGGCTGTACATTAGTCAGGTGTACGGCGTTCCAATATTCTGGCTGGCTCTGTATGAAGAAGAGGAAATAGCCATGGACGACCTATCCGGCGAAGAGAGCTGCTGCTCTCCATACCCCTATCTGGTTACAACAGCAGAAAAAGCGATATCTCGTCTTGAGAAACGCAGGGGAAATATCTTTTCTGCCCTCCCCGCTAGCTCAAAAGACGTATACGAGCACTTTCTAAGTACCCTTAAAACGGTAGATCAGAAGTATCTGCATATGGATTCCTCTGCTGTCGGAAGTATGGTGGCCACGCCAGACGAATGGGAGAAGGAACTGAAAATAATGATTTCGGGCTTTAATTCGCCTGTGAAGATTGAGGAGGCGAATGGCATGCTGACAAAGCTGTTTGGGAAGAAAACCGCTTTTAATCCTGGTTGGAGTCAGATGTTAATGCGTAACGGGATTGATCTCAGCAGGGAAAGTGAAATTAGTATATATAGCCTTGCCGGTGGGCGGTATGGAGAGATGCCGTGGAAGCCTGCGCCTAGTTTTTCCGTCGTGGACCTGGTGCCCCTAAGATCAATCCCGATGTGCTGATAGGAGCGTGAATGTGTCGTTTGAAGACCAGCCTAAATCGGTGGCTGGGTTTAAGCGCCAGTGTTCGGAGTTAGCGTTGTCGCTATTCGCGCAATAAGCGTGGGTATGCTTGAGTAGGCGTGCTCAACAGATTGGGCATGTCGCTTATCAGCGAACTCCTGGTACTCAACTCTCACTTCGTGTTGCTCAACTACGCCAAGGTATTTTCCGACACAGCGCACATGCGGACTTAAATGATTCATTTCTTCCCGTATTCCGCCCACTTCAAAGCCAAATTCTCCGCAGGACGTTAACAGTACCAGCGTCTTGTCCGATAGAGCGGGCTGCAATGGAAAATCACCACGGTTTAAATCAAAGGTAAAGGTTTTGTTGACTCTGATTACCTGGTCGAACCATGCCTTCAGCGACGCCGGCATGCCGTAGTTATACATCGGTGTTGATATCAGAATAATCTTCGCCTCAGCCACTTCGTCGATCAGTAGATCAGACGAAGCCAGTAAAGAGTTTTGTTCATCTGTTCTTTGCTCTTCGGGTGTAAAAGCAGCGGCAATCCAATTTTCCGAGACGAACTCCGGAGGAGTGGTGCCAATATCGCGATAGATGAATTTATCATTGGGGTATTTGCTGCGCCATTGATGCTTGAACTCCCTGCCTAGTGCCCTTGTGACAGATCGGTGCTTACGTGCGCTTGAGTCTATGTGAAGAATTGTCGTCATGAAATCCTCTTCATCAGAAATTGCCTTTGCGGATTACACGCTAGATTCAGTTGGTTTGACAAATGGTGGTATCTCACTTATAAGTGAATATATCTCATCTATGGGCCGACAAATGTTTTCTCTTTTGCCCCAACTCAATAGCATTAGGGTATTTGAAGCTGCGGCAAGACTAAGTAGCTTTAAGGCAGCGGCAGAGGAATTGAATGTCACTCCGACGGCTGTATCACATCAGATCCGTAACTTAGAGGACAAATTAGGAACCTTATTGTTTGAGCGCAAAACGCGAGCAATAACCTTGACTCCCGAAGGCGTTAAACTCGCGCAGACCGCTCATCAAGCGTTGCAACAGATCGCCTCCACCCTTGAAGAAATCTCCGGTGTTCAGACTGTACTCAATATCAGTACCACCGCGTCTTTTGCAGCTATGTGGCTGGTACCAAGGCTGGTGCAGTTTCAAAAAATGCACCCTGAAATACAAGTGGCTATAAGGACCGGTGAACAGCTCGACGATCTGCGGAAAGATCGGCGTATCGATCTGGCTATACGCTATGGGTACTACGATGAGCCGGATGGAAAGGCGACAAAGCTGGTTACTGAATATTTTGGTGTGTATGCAACGCAAGATTACCTTTCCGGGTGTAAAGGGTTGAATAACGCAACGCTCATAGAAACCCAATGGCAAAATAAGAATCTACCTTCCATAACCTGGGGGCAATGGCTGTACAAATATAGCGCCGACACACAGGCTCCCCGAATCCGTTATTTCGATCAGGAGCATCACGTTATTCAGGCGGCATTGGCTGGGCAGGGAATGGCGCTTGTCAGCTCAGTGTTGGTTCAAACTGCCTTACAGCAGGGCTGGTTACAAGTATACAGAGAGGGTTGTTATTTGCCTGGTCTCACATATTATTTGTTGCCCTCTCCTTTTAGCGAGAATCTACGAAAACTCGCCATATTTCGGGACTGGTTGGTAGAGGAGTTATCAAAAACGCCTAATAAGTGAAATCTGCCGCAGTTGAAAATCACCGTATCAGGTTATGAAAATAATCCATATGGGATCCAGTGGCAGCGCTATTGGGATGGGGCTCCTTATCCGGATCTAGTCAAGTCAGCGCCCCACGTGGCGTTTGTCGTGGATGGTGATCATAGAACCAAATTCGCCAAGTGAGGGGTTGGTTGTTGCTTTTATAGAGGTTAATGGTGCGCCAGTGGAATTAATGGAGTACAAGAACTAAAAATATCTGCTTGGAGAGATTTGTCCTGTTAGCACATCGAAAGTGTTCAAACCTGCGCCGGATCGCCCCCGGACGATGGCTGGCAAATGCCGCATGCCAATGCCATCATAGAAAGCTGCGGCAAATGCGGTTGTTTGCGCGCCCGCTGCCCGCCGCTGGTTTGGCGAACCTTATACCTCAAAGGTCCATTGTTTGTACGAAAACCGAGATCAACCGTTAATCTCCGCCAGATCGTTTCGCAAACGAGTTTTAAAGCATTTGTTGTTCGCTTTAATGGTTCTATTGCTATCAATCGCAGTTGGTACGGTTGGCCATGTTTACTTCGAAGGCATGCCCTGGCAGAAGGCATTACTTAGCTCGTGCTTCTTATTGAGTGGCCTGGGGTTGGCGGTGTTTCCCGAGACGGCGTCCGGCCAACTCTTCGCCGGTATTTTCGCGCTGTATGCGGGCTTTGTTTTCATTGCTATCAGTGGGATCGTAATTGCCCCCATACTGCACCGTTTTTTACATAAATTTCCACTGCTGTCCCGTTAACTTTCACAATAAAATCATCTGATTAATATCGGCTTGATTGTCGTGTGGAGGATCACCTCGCAACAAAGCCATCATGTCTCGCTTTTCAAACAGATTGAGTTGTAGCAACCGTAAGATCTGTTGAGTGCTTTTCTGCAGCTTCGATTGGAACTTAAGAAACGCCAAGAGTAAATACACACACAAAGCGATCCATATCTGGGTCATGACGGCATTCTTGCTGGTGCCAACAAAAGATTTGATTTTCAGGTTCTGTTTTATCCATTTAAAGAATAACTCAACCTGCCATCTTGCCTTATAAATCTCAGCAATGGTTCTAGCGGAAAGCTTGAAATTGTTAGTCAGAAACACATAACGCTTTCCGGTTTCTGCATCCCGATAACCGATGCGGCGTAATTGAACAGGGCACTTCTTTGCGGTTTGAGTCCCGGTAAACTCGATGGTCTGATCGCAGGTGACGCCCTTGCATTTTACTACTGATCGACGACATACCGTACGGTATTGCGCGTTGGTTTTAAGTCGGGTGACAAAGAATATTCCTTTATCAGTCAGCTGCTTATACCATGTATAATCGTTATAGCCCTTGTCAACGGCGACGATACTGCCTTTGGGGAACTCCAGTGTGCGGCCCACCATTACGTCATGCTTTTTACCTTCGGTCAGCGTGACAAACTCGGGTAAGTAGCCTGCATGATTCAACCCAACATGCAGTTTTACCGCTCCCTTGGTGGTCCGAAAATCAGCCCAGGGGAAAACAGAAAGACATAAATCAATCGTCGAAGCATCGAGTGAATACAGAGGGTTGTCAAAACGGAAGTCATGGCCAGGAACAACACTCTGGCAGCGGCTCAATAGTTTTCCAAATAAGGCTTCGTACAACGCATAAGGCTTGCTGTCATTAATGCGCGATAAATTGGAACGCGACAGCTTTGCACTACCCAGATGATAGAGGCGATGGGCTTGGGCTGAGAGATTTTCAACAATATCACGCAAGCTGTTTCGCCCCGACAACTGTGCCATTGACAGGCTCACGAACTGCGACCATCGCGACGCTGTCCGAAAAGATCGGCCTGTATGGTGCTGTTTTGCCAAGGTCTCGAATTCATGTCTGGGGATAAATTTGAGTAATTGTGAAAATACGGTGTTATGATGTGCCAAGGCTTAAATCTCCTTCTATTATAGTGTTTGGTCGCACTTACATTATAACAGCTCATTGAGATTTAAGCCTTTTTTCGTTCGGTTAACGGGACAGTAGTGATA
>JASBST010000032.1 GCA_030148775.1 Thiogranum sp. | reverse complement strand
AAAACCGGTGTAAAGCCTTCGGCCCGGCGTGTGCCTGTACGCCCGGATCACCGGAGTCATCCCATACAGGATCGCGTGGATCGCTCGTCCGGGGCGCAAGCGCTAAAACCCTACCGGAATCGCTGTCGGTCTTCCCTGCCCGTCGGGTAGCCGCCAGCTAAACGCAAAGACGCGGATAAGCATGTAGAGCCGACGGCGGAGGACTTGCGGACGCGGGTTCGATTCCCGCCGCCTCCACCAAATCAAGAACTCGGCGAAAACCAGCCAAGACCATAGCAGCCCAACCAAGGCCCTGTTTTGCAGGGCCTTTTTCATGCTTTGAGGAATGATCCGATCATGCTGAATGGGGCTGGGCTGGATTATGAACAACCCCAGGAAACCCAATGCACGGTGTGTGGGATACGACAATGGCGCATCAATTCATGTGTTCCTGAAGCTTAAGAACTGAATCTGAACTGATATTGTAATCCCCCCCGTAAATTAATCTGGTTTCGAAGTAGAATTCCCCACAAGACTCGACCGAGGGTGAGCGGAACGCCTTTGTCCAGTGAACAAAAAAGTTCCACGAACGAGCCAGTCTGCCGGCCCGGACTCCCGGCGCGGTGCTTGCCGCATAGCCTGCAAGCGGCGTGACGGGCGGTCAGATCAGTCTTTGTACTCCCGGAATCCCGCCAACACGTCAGCAAACGACTTCGGCGCGTACTTATCGAAACTTTCCTGATCCACATACACAAAATCGTATGTCACATCTGACTGGGTAGCGTTCACATCCTCGCACCACTGGCGCAGCCGATGTGTTTTCAGGGGCACATCCAGATCTTCCTGCCCCTTGGTCTCGACCGCCACAATCCGGCCATCGGACAGCTTCACAAAAAAATCGGGATAGTAGTTGGAAATGTCGCCGTCTGCATTCACATAGTCCAGCTTGAAATGCACCGCCAGATAATTCTTGGCATAAGACACCACATCGCTGCAATCCTCCAGAAAACTGGCAAACTGAAGCTCAAAATGGCTGTCACCTATCACGCGATTGAATACGCTCTTTTTCGACATCAGATAGCCCTGGTCTTTCACCACAAAGGGCCGGGTCTGACGCAGCTTGATGGTATCCCGGATTTCCGCGTCGCCCTTGTCGCGCACGGTCAGATCGTTGATCGCTTTCTTGAACGTCTCGATCAGCGTCTTGGTGGCCGCCAGTTCGGACAGATTGCGCAGCGTGTTCGGTGATTCCAGATCAACCGCCTGGCTGAACAGTGCATCCTGAATAAACGCCTTGATCTTGCCGTACAGCACATCGTAGCCACTCACCAGCCGCAACTCTTTCATCAGGGCTTTAGCAAAGTAACCGATCACACTGCGATAGTCCGCTACTCCGGCGGTATCCAGTATCGTGGTATGCGTCACCTCGCCGGTGGAAATGTCCTTGAATACAATCTCGCGTTGTTCCTCCTCGCTGAAGGTCTGGTAGATCACCGGCTGGAATGTCATTGCCCCCGCATCCAGATCGCCCAGGTTCTTATACTCACGATAAACACGCGGCGTCAGCACCGGGATTTCAATATCCAGCACCTCAATGTCCTTCTTCTCATTGCTGCTATCGACTTCCACCACCAGTGGCGTTTTGGGCTTGGTGCCTTCGCCCATGGCCTTGCGTTCCAGCTCCACACCCTCGGCCTGAATGGACTCAACAAAGTCCATGAAGGCATCCGTACCCACCACGCTGACGTATTCCTCCACGCCACCGGGGTACATCTTGCGCAAGCCGCGCCCCAGGGCTTGCTCCGGCAGAATATTGCTCTTGGCCGAATAGGCCCGCAATCCGACAATCGTGGTCACGTTGCGCACGTCCCAACCTTCCTTGAGCATCAGTACGGAAACAATCGCCTTGTAGGGGCTTGCCAGTGAGTCGATCTCGTTCGATTGTTGGCGCAGCTTCTCCAGTTCCTCCTTGGCCTTGCCCGAGGCCGCTTCGGAAATCTCGCCGTTGTTCTTGGTGTGAATCACCAACACCGCATCTTTGAGATCGGGGTATCTCCCTTCCAGGTACTCAGCCACGTCATCGCAGTTCTTGGTGTCGTCGGTCATCACGAACAGGATGGCCTTCTTGTCCAGCTTTTGGTGTTCCTCATACGCCTTGCGCCATTCGATCACGCCCAGGTCGATATAGTCCGCATACTTTTCCGTGTACTTCGCGCTTTGCCGTTCCGAGAGCTTGGCGCGGCTGGCGGCATCGGGCAGCGCAGGATGCTTGACCACGTTCTGCGAGATCGCCTCCACCAGCGGATAGTCCGCCACGGTCTGCACGAAGATCGCGCCATTGTTGTGCTTTGGCGTGGCGGTTACATCAAGTTGTAGAGAAAGCGCGCCCCCTTTTTGCAACAGCCGATTGTGAATATCCTGAATCGACTGGAACCAGGCCAGCCTGGCATCGTGGATATGGTGCGCCTCGTCGTTCAACACCATCAGCTCGTCGATGTCGCGCACGATCATGCCCAGATCGACTTTGGAATCCGTGGTCGCGCCCGTGGGTCGCTTGCCCAGAAAATAGTCCATGGTGTTGTCATCATCCGGTGAGGGCGGAATGTCCTCGCCCGCATAGACGCGGTGTATATTGGTCAGAAAGATATTGCCGACCGGATGGGTGACGTTCACCTCGTCCTGTTTGTGCAGGGTCAGTTGAAAATCGTCGCGCCAGTTGCGGCCATCGAAACCGTTATCAGGCAGCACCGGGTCTTCAAAGAAGACACGCAAGCCCTGAAAATCCGAATAGATTCGATCCAGCACGATGATATTGGGCGCGATCACCAGAAAGTTGCGCGACAGTTCCGAATCTGGCTCATACAGCTTGTGATAAAAGCTCCAGGCCAGCGCCAGACTCATCACCTTGGTCTTGCCGCTACCGGTGGCCATCTTGATCACATAGCGCCGCCAGCTCTCATCGAACATCTGCGCCGACACCGCACCACTGCTGTCGAAGCGCATCAGATCGAACTTGTCCTTCGTGCCCACCACGTCATACAGGTAGATGATGGTCTCCAGCGCCTCACGCTGGGCGAAGAAGTATTGAAACTGCGCGTCCGTACGATCCGCCTGCGTCTGCAAGTGCGGTTCCTTGAACCACCAGTTCAGCAGGCTCCTGCTGGTATCGGCCGCGCCCACGTAGCCGTTGTCACGAAACTCCTTCACCTTGCGGATAAGCTGATGCACCAGTGGCGGCATCAGCTTATCCGCGCTGGTTTCCCTCAAGGCCTCGTCCGCCGGGAACCAGCGAATTTCCGGGTCGAGGATGGCGTGGGGGGAGTCGGGAAAATCGGGATGCAGGGCCATTATTTTTCCTCCAACCGCTTGATGCCCTGATCTTCCACCAACACGCGCATCTGCTGGATAGCGATCCGGTTCAGCCGGATCAATCGTTCGGGTTGAGCAACGCCCTCATGGATAAAATGCGCGTTCAGGCTCTCCATATTAGCCAGACACACCAGTTGCGCGCCGTTGGCGAAGTCGCGGATATTGCCTTTTTCGCCCGGATTGGCATCGCGCCACTGTTTCGCCGTCATGCCAAACAGGGCCATGTTCAGCACATCCGCCTCCGAGGCATAGACGAAATTGACTTGCTGCGAAGTCAACTCGGCGGGGATCAGGTTTTCCTTGATTGCTTCGGTATGGATGCGGTAGTTGATGCGCGCCAGATTGCGGCGAATATCCCAGCCCAGTTGCTCCTGCTCGGTCTCCTTGAGGCGCTGGAACTCCTTGATCAGATAGAGCTTGAACTCCACCGATACCCAGGCGGCGAACTCGAAGGCAATGTCCTTGTGGGCAAAGGTGCCGCCATAGCGGCCCGCCCTGGAGACGATACCCACAGCCCCGGTGCGCTCGATCCACTGTTTCGGCGTCAGGGTGAAGCTGTTCAGGCCCGCCTGCCTTCTAAACCCGTCGAATTCGACGGGTTTAAAATCGGGGTTGTGGATCTGCTCCCAGATTCCCAGAAACTCGACCGTATTGCGGTTGCGAATCCAGTTGCGCACCAGATCATCCGTTCGGTCCGTGTCCCGATGGCGGGCAATATCGGTGAGTGAGATGAAATCCTCCTCCGCAATGCGTGATACCTTGACCGCGGTTTCCATCACCTCGATTTCGCGGTTCTTGCGGCTCATATCGCCACCTCCACAATCGTCATGGTGTCATTGCCGAAGATGTCCACCACCTTCACCGCAATCTTGCGCCGTCCCGGCGGGCATTCGTGCGCCACACTGGTCAGTTCCAGCGAACGGTCCTTCCTGGTGCGGAAGCTCTGCCATTCGTTCTCAAACACATAGTCGCCGGTCCACTGCTCCTCGGTCTCGCCGGTGTCCGGGTTCTGCACGCGGATGATCTCGCGCTTGCTCTCGAAGTCGAAGTCCACGCTCCAGTAGTCGATCCAGTCGGTCCAGTGCCGGGTGAGTTGTTCTCGGGTGACGATGCCGTCCTTGTCGCGGCTCACCTTCACGATCTGGCCGCGCTCCACCACGATCTTGCTGCCTTTTTTCTTCAGGCTCGCTTCGGCATTGGCGATGGAATCCTGCGAATAGAACACCGAAAAGTCGGTCAGCTCCACCGCCACCGTGTTCTTCTTGATGTGCGGCTTGACCTCGATGTAGGCGACATCGTGGAACACCACCTGATTCTTCTCCACCACCCGCTTGTCGAACACATCGGCGGGAATGTACTTCGGCGCGATGTCGATGCCCTTGCCCCGCGCCTCGTCCAGCACGTTGGGGAACAGCCCCATCTCGAACTCGAAGCCAAGGATGTCCACCCTGGTGATGTGCTTCTTGCGGCACTCCAGGATGATCTCTTCGACAAACAGCCGGGTGACCGGCATGTTCACCGGCCCCACCGCCACTAACCGCCCGGCGCGCTTGCCGTTGAAAGTGGTGAAGCCCTCCACCTTCTCCGCGCGGTAGGCACGCAGGATAATATCGAGGAAAGCCGCTTTCTTAGCCGCCAGCTGCTGCTGTTTCTGTTCCTCGCGCAGGTCAGGATTAACACCGATATAATGCTGGCGTTCGTACTTGCCCAGGTTGAGGATTTCAAAGGCGCGGTAGTCCTTGCCGTCTTCTTTTAGTTTTCGTTGCACGCCGATCATGCGCTTGCGGGTGGTGTGGATGGCGAACTTGCCCAGGTCGGTGGCGATCCATTTGCGGCCGAGTTTTTCCGCGACGGCGGCGGTGGTGCCGGAGCCGCAGAAGAAATCGGCGATCAGATCGCCTTCGTTGGATGCGAGGCTTATAACTCGTTCCAACAGTCGTTCAGGCTTCTGTGTTCCATAACCAGTACCTTCTTTACTCTGACTCTGAATAGCAGGAACATCAAGCCACAAATCTTGAACTGGCACTCCTGGCATTTCATCTAGATATCTTTTGTATCCCCAGTCTCCGCCTTTTTTAGTTTGAATAAGGCGCCCTTGATCAAATAACTTTTGAAGTCGATCTTGCGAATAACGCCAATATTTTTTTACTCCACGAAATTCATAATATGGATTTCCTTTACTGGCACCACCTGGTCCACTCGTATTATCAATTCTGTATCGCCTACCTGTACCTTCCTCTACATTCCTATAAGCACTTTCCAAATATTCTTTTGAATATGGCTCATACTGCATATTCCAAACGTGCTTTGCGGCTTTCGAATAAATAAGAATCACATCATGTATACGACCAAGATGACTACTACCCTGTTGGGTGTCGTTATGAGCTGCTTGTCTTTTCCATATCGCCTGATTGATACAATTGCTTTGCCCAAACACCTCGTCCACGACATTTCGTACTGAATGAGAAATGTTCCAGCCCATATGGAGCATAAGTATCCCATCCTCCGCCAGCAAATCCCGCATCAACACCAGCCGCTCGTAGATCATGGCGATGAAAGAATCCGCGCCCTTGCCCCAGGTGTCGCGGTAGGCGATCTCTTCCAGGATGTTGGGCTTCTTGGTGAAGGTGTCGCCACCGATCTCGATGTCCATGGAGAAGTCGGCGCCCACGTCGAAGGGCGGGTCGATGTAGATGAGCTTGAGGCCACCCTGTTTTTCGATCTCCTCGCGCAGCGGGCCGTTCTTCAGCGATGACAGGATCAGCTTGTTGTCGCCCCAGATCAGCTTGTTGGTCCAGCCCTGGAGCTGGCGGCCCCGGCTGTCCATGGCAAACAGGTCGGACTGAAGGGCGGAATCCTCGGGCTTCTCGGCGCGCGGTTCGTCCACCTGCTCGATGGTCTGAAACGGCAGCACGATGTTGCAGACCTCACGGGTCTTGCCGTTCCACACCAGTTCCACCTCGCGCTTGTCGTCGAACAGCAGAAAGCGGTACTTGTCCGGCAGTGGCTTGTCCGCCTCCAGCAGCTTGATGATGTCGCGCTTTTCGTTGTCGGTAAGTTTCAGCACCCCGCGCCCGGCATGGCTTTCGGCCTTTGCCTTCCCTGATTTCCCGTTACCTGACATATCCAGCCCCTTGCTGCTTGTTGTTCTTGGTTGATGGGTTCATTTCGCCACCCCCTTGCGCCCGGAAGCCGGGTCCGGTTCGACGGGAATATCGTTACGCTCGCAGTAATCCATGATCAGCACCGCCACCATGTTGGCAATGGAACGGTGCTCCCGCTCCGCCGCTGTGCGCAGCGCCTCTTTCAGCTCCGGTTCGATGCGAAAAGTCAGCGTGGTGGTCTTGGCGGTGGCCATGGCTCCCCTCGGTTCTGGCAAACTACTGTGAATGTACTGTAATGTACTGCAACATCCCATATAATCCAAGGGAATCAGAACAATACGGCGCAGGAGGATCGCATAGCCCGGCACTACTCCACCAAGAACTTCGTCCGGCAGATACCCAATGCCCTGCTGGCCCGCTATTTCCATAAGCGGGGGCTGTTCACCGATCTGGACGTCGCGGCTATGAAGGAGACCAAGCCGGACGAACTGTTCGCCGCCTGGCTCTACCTATCAGAGGAACAACGCAAGCCGATGGATGCCGAGTGTCAGGACATCTTCGAGCTGAGTTGCGAGAAAGGTTTTCGGGCCATCATCGACGAGGCCCGCTAGCAGATGTGGGCCAACCCCGAGGGCCTGACGGTGTTCACCGAAACACTGTGGGCGCTGCCCGATCACTGTCACCGGGCGATGGTTACCTATTCCTGATATCTCGATCAGAGCCGGCGCGCTCGTACGCCCCCTCATCCCGCATTGCCGCGGCCAATCAATCGCTGCATCAGGTGAGTTGTCGTTGCGTTGACCGCTAGCGTCCGCATCCCTTGCATTCCCACCTCACAGCGTCAACTCTGCTGCTCGCACAGCACGCTCCCGGCGCGCTGTTGCAGCCACAGGGCGATGGCGTCGGCGGTCTGCGGGCAGGCGAGATAATAGCCCTGCCCCTTGGCGCAGCCGCGCGCCAGCAGGCACTGCAATTGCTGCTCGGTTTCGATGCCCTTGGCCACCACGTCGAGACCGAGCCCCTGGGCCATGTGAATGATGGTGGCGGCAAGCTGGGTGTCGTGTTCGTCCTGCGGAATATTGCGCACGAAGGACCGGTCGATCTTGAGGGTATCGATCGGCAGCTGCTTGAGATAGCCGAGGCAGGAATAGCCGGTGCCGAAGTCGTCGATGGACAGTTTGACCCCTTCGCTTTTGAGCGCGTTGAGGGTCGCGGTCACCTTGTCGCTGAGTTGCAGAAAGATGCCCTCGGTGATTTCCAGCTCCAGCTGTTGCGGCGCGACGCCGGCATCGCGCAAGGCGGCGGCGACCAGTGCCAGAATCTCACTGTGCTCGAACTGACGCGAGGAGACATTGACGGCCATGTGGTATGTCCCCAGACCCGCCTGCTCCCATTGGCGCAACTGTCGACAGGCCTGGTGCAGGGCCCATTCGCCCATCGGTACGATAAGACCGGTCTCCTCGGCCACGGGAATGAAGCTGTCGGGCGGAATGAGTCCCCGCTCGGGGTGTTCCCAGCGCATCAGCGCCTCCATCCCGACAACCTCCCGGTCTTCCAGGCTGAAGATTGGTTGGTAGTGCAAGGCGAGTTCGTCGCGCTCCAGGGCGTGGCGCAGACGGGTTTCCAGGCTGAGTCGCTTGCGCACGCGCTGGGTGAACTCGACGTTGTAGAACTGATAACAGTTGCCGCCCTGCGCCTTGGCCTGATACATCGCCGCGTCGGCATCCTTGAGCAGACCCTCGCCACTCGGCTCGTCGTCGGGATATAGCGCAATACCGATACTGACCGAGGCGTAAAGTTCGGTGACATCCACGTCGATCGGCGCTTTCAAACTACGGAGCATACGCGCGGCGACCTGGTCGACGTCGCTCAGTCGGGTGATGCCGGGCAGCGTGGCGACGAACTCATCGCCGCCGAAACGATAAATCGTGTCCTCCTCGCGTAGACAGCGTTTCAGGCGTTGCCCCACCTGCACAATGAGTTTGTCGCCGATATCGTGGCCGAGGCTGTCGTTGACGGTCTTGAAGCGATCGAGATCGACGAACAGCACGGCGATTTTGTAATCGCGCCGGCTGGCTCCGGCAATGGCGACATTCAGCCCGTCGGCGAACGACACCCGGTTGGGAAGACCGGTGAGCGAGTCGTAGTGGGCCAGACGGTCCAGGCGGCTCTGCGTTTTGCGCCGTTCGTCGACCTCTGCCTGCAATTCGCGCGTTCTGGCCGCGACCTGGCGGCGCAGCAGAAACGTCAGCCCGGCCATGACCAGCACCACGCCCAGCAGGCCGGGCAGCACCCAGAACAGCCAGAGCGGAAAATGATGCACGGTGGCCGGGTTCATCCAGCGCTGCAACGCTTCGTAGTAGGGCGAATCCTTGTCCGCCTTCCATGCCTGCAGATAACCGTCGATGGCGGCGAGTACGGCGTGGTGGCTGCCGCCCGGGGCGGCGTAACGCATGTCGATCGGATTGAAGACGATGCCGGTTTCCGCCAGATGGTATGGCTGCGCGTTGAGGGCGCCGAACAGGCGATTGACCACGCCGGCCGCCGCGTTGCCGGCGCGCACATCCTGCAGGACTTCACTGAAGCTGTCGCGCTGCACGATCTGCAGATCGACGGAAAATTTCCCCGCCAGTTCGCGGAATGCCTGCGCGTGGGTATTGTTACGCATGACAGCCACTCGCTTGCCTTCCAGATCGAGCAACGAGCCGATATGCGCGCCCGGGCGGGTATAGACGATACCCCAGTTGCTGAGAAAGGAATTGCGGGTGTAGCTGTATTTCTCCGCCCGCCGGTCGGAATAGGCGATGGCGCTCAACAGGTCGATCTTGTGTTGTTAGAGGTTGCGCAGTTGCTCGGCGAAGGGCGCGGGCACGAACACCAGCCGCCAGTGTCTTTCAGCGGCAATGGCCCGCAGCGTGTCCACCGCGATACCGCGCCACTGCCCGTCCGTGTCGCGCAGCACCGCCGGCGGATTTTCCCACACACCGACCCGCAGCGTCACCCCCGGCTTATCGCGCACGGAGTGCGCCGAGGCCTGGCCGGTAAGCATGACGATCAACAAAAGGCGGATGATTTTGTGCACAGCACAGGGGTTATCGACCGCGACGCCTATATATTTATATCGGAGACACTGTCATGGGGGGCACGACGGCCTGCATGACTTCAAACGAAATCGTCCACCCGCAGTGCGGTTCTGATACGTTCGCGTACGTCGACCGGAACACCCGCTGCCTCGGCAAACTCGTGCCAGCGCGACACCACGTCGCGCACCTGCGCGACGAGGCTTTGCGCGCGCCCCCGTTTCAGCGATACGGCGCTGGCGCAGGCGTTGAAATCGTCCAGGGTGAAGTTTTCCCGTTTGCCGTTGAGGGCCATCTGATGGGTGGCCGTCCAGGCACCGCCCGGGTTGTAGCTATAGGTCACGTCGAAGGCGGGCGCCAACGACCATTGACCGCGCTTGTCCATGAGAAAGGCAATGTTTTTCACATGATCGTCCTGATTACGGGCAAGAATGTTGAACGCCATGCGTCGAAATTGCTCCTCGATATCCGCCATCGGCAGACCCAGTTGGCGCATCACCAGCAGCGCCTGCTCGTAGCTGTGGGCGCCGGCCAGATTGAAATCGTAGTGCGCCAGCGCGCCTAGCGACTGCATGTGCAGTTTGCCGCCGCCGGGCAGGCGGTCGAAGCGCCGGGTCATGAAATGGCGCCGACCGTTTTCCTCGAACAGACGGCATTCGTTCATGCGGATGCCGCAGGCTGTGGCCATCAGATAGTAAGCGTATTCGATCACGCCGTAACCGCGCGGGTCTTCCAACTCCTTGTCGCGGTTACCGCCGACGCCGTCGAACTTCAACAACCAGTATTCAAAACCCTCGCCGGCGCTGATCTGACCGGAACGCACTTCGTTGGTATGCCGGTTCCAGGCGATCACCGCCTTGGCGCGGGCGCCGCCGGCGGAGGTGCCGACGCGCAGAATATCGGTCAGGGCCGGATCGTCGTCGCCGTCGTCGCGCAACCTCGTCTTGAAATCACGCCGCCGGCTCAGTATCCGGGAAGCCAGTTCCACCAGGCTGTCGATGTCGATGCGCCGGACTTCGCGCGCGCGCGGTCCAGTCGCCGGCGCGAACTCGAGCGCACCCATGCCGCGCTCACCGGTATAACACAGGCGCTCCACCGCATTGAGCGAACCTGGCGCGCGGCCCTGCGAGACCAGCCAGGCGTCGATGAGCGCATTGCCGAAACGATCCGGCAAAGCGTCGGACAACAGCCCGGGCAAGCCGTGAAAGCTCGCGCGTGCCAGTTCGGGAAAGCGATAGACACGGCGCGACAACGGCATGGTCAGGGGTGCGATCTCGATACCACTGGCGGCGAAAGCGGCGTCGTACTCGAACGCCGCCACGTCGTCGTCGGCGTCGAGTGACACCGCGCCGATGGTACGCCCCCACAATCTGACCTCGGCGACACTGGTCATGCGTCGTCGTCCCAGGACCAGGCCCCGGTCTTCTCGGGCGGGCGGCGCGAGCGGGCACGCCGCCGCGGTTTACCTTTGCGTTTGAGCTGTTCCATCGGACTGGGGGCCGCCGGCGGCAGCAGGCGGTCCAGGCCGGGCAGCAGATCCAGAACCCGCAGAATACGGATCCAACTCGACAATTGCCCGGACGCACCCGATTCCAGTCGCTCCAGGGTGCGCTTGGCGACACCGGCCTGCTCGGCGAGCATCGCCTGGGTCAGTTGCATCTCCAGCCGGCGGTGGGAAATGCGTATCCCCATTTCGGTGAGAATGGCGGCGTCGGTCGATAAAACGGATATTTTCATAGTCGTCACTAATTGCGAATTAAAGACAAAAAGATAGTTTTCTCGTGAAAGTTGACGAGTTATAACATTATTTTCAGAATGATGCAATTCGCCTTTTTTTACGAGTAATAGCAATATATTGCATCTACTCGTCTCTATTGTCGATTTATATGATTCTGGTTGGCTGTCGTCGTGTTCCGACTTACAGGCTGACGGATGCTCTTCATAATCAGCTGGACGATTTCAGGCGGAAAAACAGGGTTAACTCATGGACTTACGCCGTCACCTGAAAAGGCTCATCACCTCCGAGCGCGTGCTCGGCGGAACCTTCTTCGCGTCTCTGGCGGAATCGACGCTGGTCCCCATTCCGTTGGAAGCGGTGCTGATACCGGCCATGCAGGCGAATCGACCCTGCCTGTGGCGGCTTGCCGGCGCCGCCCTGGCCGGCTGTCTCGTCGGTGCCCTGCTCGGTTACGCGGCGGGCTATTGGCTGTTCGATCTGTTCGGGCGGCAATTGGTCGCCTGGGTCGGCGATCCGGAGCAGTTCGAAGCCGCCCTGAAGCAGATCCGTAACCACGGCTTCTGGTTTGTACTCAGCGTAGGCATCACCCCCATACCTTTCCAGATCGCCATGCTCGCCGCGGGTGCCATCCACTACGCCCTGCCCGGTTATCTGGCGGCCACGGTGATTGCCTGCGGTATCCGCTACTACGGACTGGCATTGGGGGTGTGGAAGTTCGGTGATCAGGCGCAGGCGCTGTTCGAGCGCCATCGTCGCGCGACGCTGGCAACGCTCACGGTCGCCGTCATCGCCTCCTGGGGATTGGCGATAACTAGCGGCGGATAAGCCCACCGCGGCGACAGCACTCCATGACGCCGGGACGCGGCCGGACGAGGGATACCCCCCCTGCGCCCCGGAGCGGCTCAGACCTGTTTGGCGGTCTGCTCGGCGGTTTGCCGCAGTCGCTCGTATTTCTCGGCCGCCAGATCGCCGGCCTTGCCACTCAGCCGATTGCTGCTCGCGCACAAGATACGGTACTCCGCATCGCTGGGCGGCACCAGCGCACCCAGCGCGGCACCAAAGGCGACGCCCAGCGCACCGAC
>JASBST010000031.1 GCA_030148775.1 Thiogranum sp. | reverse complement strand
GTGCGCATCAGAGCCACCACGGTAACGCCATGGATGGCGGTGATTAGGCCCTTCAAGTACGGCCAGGTAGCTCAGTTGGTAGAGCAGGGGACTGAAAATCCCCGTGTCGGCGGTTCGATTCCGTCCCTGGCCACCATATATAACAGCATCTTACGAACCACCCAGCTCGCCACGTTTCTGGCGCGTAAGCAGTCGTGGGATTTTCTGAGCGCGGATAAGGCGATCGCCACGTTAATTGCCCGGCAACGTCCCATTCGTGGTCGAGTCTAATTGAACCGGTGCGTTGGCCGAGGAGCTTCTTTTCACGTGGAATGCTTGTGGCTTTGATCTGTATACAGCGTCCTGGCTGGTCAGTTGCATCGTAGCCAGCTGTCCGAGCCCCAGCCAATCCGATCCGAGCCGTTCGGCTGCGCCGTACTCCCATGTTATTCCGAGTGGCTTACGAGCGAGCTGGTAGTAATCAATCGCTGCCTGTCTCGCACGTTTTAGTATCGCGTCAACTTCATTCGGGTCCATCGTCGCTTCCCTGGGGCGCTTCGTCGGCAGGCCGGACGACTACTCCTTTTCGAAGCCTTGACTCGTGAACTTCAGCGTTCGACCATTCTCAGTGACCGTCCGGACCACGTGGTTCGGCGCTCCGGATGGAATCTCTGCGTCTATTTCCAAGGTGACCGAAACCTTGGCGCCAACGAGGCCAGCAAGGTGCGCGATGACCTCATCGGCGATCCGACTGGCGTCGCGTCCGACGCGCGCGGCATCGAGCTGCACTGAACCATGGAACCGCTTCGGCTGGGTAGTTGAGGAT
Organism: Thiogranum sp.; assembly: GCA_030148775.1. GTDB lineage: Bacteria > Pseudomonadota > Gammaproteobacteria > DSM-19610 > DSM-19610 > Thiogranum. Next base: position 4,418 of record JASBST010000031.1, on the reverse strand, counting down.
GGCGTGCTCGCGCCGCCGTCGGGCGTGGTTCCTTCTCCAGGAATACCGCCTCCCTGGTCGCCGGTGTCTGCACCCCTAGTTGAGCCACCTGTCTGTGGTTTAGCGCTCTCCGCATCAATCTGTCTACGGGCAACATCCGATTTAACGAGCAGCCCCGGGGCGTCGGCATCGGGTAGCGACACCACCCGGCCAACCCGCAATCCGCGGTAGCGCTCGGCTTCCTCGTCGTAGCTGTCCGCAAACGCGTACGCATCCTGTTCCCAGGTCGGCAGCGCAACGCCATCGCCGATGGCCTTCAACAGTACGTGTGGGTCGCTTATGCGGGGCAAGTAGAGGTACTTGGCAAAGTCCTCGACGACTTGTTTGACGGCGACGTGCTCGCCTCGCCACAGCGGCACGCGATCAAGTTCCATGCGTAGGCGGGTCGAGGCGAAACCGGTGACCAGCAATTCATCGCTCTTCAGCTTCTTGCTGGCACGCGCCGCCAGGGCGTCCTGACCGGACAACCGCATGGCTTGCCACTCAACTGAAGCCTGCGGGTTGCTTTGTACCGGCACCAACAGCCACTGGTAGGTCTCCGGCAGGCGGGCGGTCACCGCGCCGGAAGCGGCATCTTTCTGAGTCTCGGCCTGCTTCACCTGGTGCGGCGACAGGTCTAGCTGCTCGCGCTCCGCGAGGATCGACTCCCACGCCAGGTAACGGCGCACTGCTTCGTCCAAGTCTTGCAGCCGGGTCTTGTCCGCCGCAAGAAACACGAGCGTGTTTCGGAACAGCCTCGGGGCATTACCGCGCGTCTCCAAAATCGACTTCGCGGCGACCTCCGCCGGATTTCCCTTCTCCTTGCTGTAGGGATGATCGATGCCCAGCACCACGAGACGCGCAACCAGATCGTCGGGCACATCCGAACCCGATTGAGGTAACGGGTGAATGCGGCTGAAGTCACCGACTCTGCGAAGATCAGCGCGAAGCCGGGCCCCCAATTCCTGCACGACCTTGTCGGGGTCGCGCTTGAGCTGCTCGGCGCGATCCTCGGCAACTTTGGTGACTGTCGGCTGCGTGGAGTACCAGTAGCGCGGACCGTCCTGATAGAGGTAGGTCGCCGCACCAGCCAGGCGCCGCAACGCATCACCGAACACGGCGGGCGATTCCCCCGGCATGACGCAACCCAGTTTGACGCGGCGGTCCTCAAGGCCACGATGGGCGACATCGGCCGTCGGCGCGGAGCCAAGGTAAATCGCCCGCGCAACCCGCCGGCAGGCCGCAAACTTACCCAGGTTCGGCACCTCGCCGTCGATTCGCAACGGCAACGAACTTGGACCGTCGACATCCTTTTCGATCACCGGCACCCAGTTGTCCGTGAGGTAGCGAGTCAGTTCGAACTGCACGCGCGAATCGTCGATTGCAATGTTCGCCGGCAGAATCAAAGGATTCCTATCACCTTTCTCCCACAGGCTGTGGATGACCGCGGCCATCAGGCGCAACACGCCGCGCGTGCGCTGAAACTTCACCAGCGTCGACCAATCGGTGTACAGGCGGTCGAAAATCTCCGGATGGATCGGATAGGCGGCCTTGATCCGCTTCTCGTAGTCGCTGTCCCGGCATTCCGGCGGAAATTCCTGCTGCTGTGCGCGGTAGAATTCGGCGAACGCCCGTGCGACCACGTCCCGATGCTTGAACTGCGTTGGATCGGAGAAGGGCTCGAACAACCGCCGCCTTACGATCTCGAACCCTTCCTCGGCGCTCGCCGGTCGCCACGATGACTCGATGCGCCCCACGACGTTCCGCAGCCGGTCCAACGCCTCCCGGCCCCGCTGGCCGCCGACTTCGACATCGTCCGCCTGCGTATGCGGCGAACCCGCCGTATCCGAGGCAGGCAAGCTGATCACCAGCAGACAGTTGCCGGCGAGCTTCGCCGATTCAGTCAGCGCCTGGGCGAAGCTGAACTGGGTCTCGAAACCGCCGGCCGGTAGATCACTTTGATCGTGAAGCTGACGCGCATAGGCCACCCACTCATCAATCAGAATCAGACACGGGCCATACTCCTTGAACAGCACACGCAAAACGTCGCCTGGGCTCGTCGCCTTCTCATCATCGGCTGCGATCCGTGCGAACGCCTTCTTACCACCGAGCTGCCAGGCCAGCTCGCCCCACAGCGTGCGGACCACCGTGCCGTCTTCCTTGGTGACCGGATTCCCCGGCGAGATCTTGTTGCCGACCAGTACCACCCGCCGCGCGGTAGGTAATTCGTTCACGCCGGCTTCCTGCATGACGGCATCGATGCCGGCGAGCTCTGCCGCGGCGCTCCCCGAAAACAAGTGATACAGTGCCAGCATCGAGTGGGTCTTGCCGCCGCCGAAGTTCGTTTGCAACTGCACGACGGGATCGCCGCCCTGGCCGGCGAGGCGGTGGATGGCGCCGACCAGAAGACCTTTGAGGCTCACGGTCAGGTAGGTGCGTCGAAAAAATTCGACCGGGTCTCGATATTCGTCGGTTCCTTCACCGAGATGCACCTGCCATAGATCGGCCGCGAATTCGGCCTGCTGGTAGCGACCGCTGGCGACATCCTTGTGCGGTGTGACGATCTCGCGCCAGGGCTTCAGATGAGCCGCCGCCGCACTCTCGATCGCCGTCCCCGCCTGTTTGCGCCGCTCGCCGCGCGTCTGCTCGTCGAAACGCACACGCAGCAATTCCATCTTGAGCCGTTCAAGATCCTCGGATTGGGGTGCCGATACCGCAACCAGCAGGCGACCGACGGAATCAAGCGCGCGGTAAGCGTCGTCGCTGGAGAAACTCTCCTGGTGTGCCCACTTGTTCCGATGGCCACGCAGCTCGCCGACCAGGCCGCGTTCCGCCGGGCCCAGAATCGTGCGAAACACGTCATTCCAGGTCTCCCACATCAACTTAAGCAAGGCCGCCACGTCCCATTCCGGTACCGGCTTGTTCGCCAATGCGGGATCCGCGGCGTAGTCGCGCATCTGATAGCCGTCGAGACGGCGCGATTCTATCGCGCCCTTGATCTCACGCTCGACGAAGGGACCGAGGCCCGCCTTCAGCAGTTCAAGCGCCTTGCCGACGCGCTCGTGATTCGTGATCGCCATGTTATTGCCTTATCTCGCTCATGATCTTCGCACCACCCGGCGTATCATCCGGTCCACCGTCGGCGCTGCGTTAACCGGCACCAGGCGGATGTCCGGGTGCGCTTTGACAAATACCCGGAACAGCTCATCGGCGAAAGCCTGGCCGATGCTGTCGATGCCGGCGAAATCAAGTTCCACCTGCCTGAAGCGCTCTAACCGGTGGGCGATACGCCGGGCCTGCGACCGCGACACCAGTTTCTGTCCTTCGTACTGCGCCAGCCGCAACGGAATGATCGTCCGGTCGAACGTGAATTGTTCCGGGTCCGCAAAGTCGTCGAATACGGTCGTGAGATCGGTCGGGCTGTCATTGGCAAGCCGCATGCGCACCCGCGTGCCGACCGTTGCGGTCTCGATCTCCTCGAGAATGTCGGCTGTGCCGGCCGCGTGGCGGAAATGCAGCCGCCCGGACTCGATATGAAACTCGTCCATGGCCCTCGACGTGAAGAAGATACCCTCCCCCGTATGATTGTCCGGATCCGTGGTCAGTTTACCCTTGACCAGTTCGAGGATCGCTTCGCGCGCATCGACAAGGTCCAGCGCCCGCTGGATCTTGACAAAGATGCCCATGCCGTCGTCCGCGACGCGGATTTCGGAAAACAAGGCATTGCGGACCAAGCGGACCGGTATGGTTTCCGCGCCGGCATGTTCGATGGCATTGTTGATCATTTCCGTCGCGCCGTAATGCCAGATATCCACGACGTTTTCCGGCAGATCTTTCAGCTCCGGCAGCAGCATTTCCTGCCAGACACGATCCTCTTCGAGCCCATCCGGTGCAAACGACTGCGCCACGTCCCTGAGCACAACCATGCGATAGACGCGCGCACGCGTGCTGCCCTCGGCTTCAATCAAACCGTCGTGCGCCATCCCCTGCAGGTAGCCGTTGGCCACCTGCCGCGACAGCCCGAATAGCTGCGCGAGTTTCGGACCCACGCCCTTGCCGTCCGCAGCAATGAGCTCCAGTGCCCGATGCTGGATGTGTTTTTTGTCAATGGTCATGACCTGTATTGTAAGTATTTTAAGTCATTATTGGAATTATTCTGGCGTATTATTGTCGGGATTTTAAGCTGACTACCGCCAAATCAAAGCAAATCACCCTGCGCGGGTTCGGCGAGCCCCGCCGAGGCTTGGGCCAGGCGCAGAATCTCCGGCCAACTCTGCACCAGGGCATTGTAAGAAAGGGCCTCGGCCGCTCGCTTTTTACGCTCGCACAGCGTGTAGAGGCGGTAGCAGAGTTCGCGGGCGGTTTCGGCTTTCGCACCGAGCTTCGCCACGAGCTGCGCC
>JASBST010000023.1 GCA_030148775.1 Thiogranum sp. | reverse complement strand
CAACAACCAGCTGAGCGGCTTCAAGCCGAAACTCTGCTGTAAAGGATCGTCTTTTTCGTGTACTCATAGTAATACCTACTTAATTTATGGGGTGATAGTATCACCCCTTATTAAGTGGCCAAAATCACTGAGCCACTACATACCTACTTAATTTATGGGGTGATAGTATCACCCCTTATTAAGTGGCCAAAATCACTGAGCCACTACAAGTGGATTAGATGATGGTCGATAGCCGAATGATTCAGCTATATTTTACTGGTGAATTTCTGCCTTATAGCACGCCCGATGCGTCCTCCAAGACTGTCCCATTTGTGCTTTTTGGGACGCGTAAGATCGTCCCAGACCACCGCCGATATGCGGCGCGAATAGTCCAGCAGCGCCCAATAACGCAAACGATGGATCGACGGATCGGCACTTCCTTTCACGAACTGGACCGAATAACCCAGGTTGTTCAAGACCTGCCCCGCGATGTTTTCCAGGGAACGGATCCGTTTGGCGTCGAACTGGGATTGCCATCTCGGCTTCGACTCGGTAATCACGTCGGCCTGCGACCCCATGTGACGGGGCTTACGGCTCGGGGATAATACCTCCTGTTCGAATTCCAGCTGCAGAAACCGACACACGCGTTCCATCTCCGCCGCAGGATCCCGCGTCAGACGCTCGTAGTAAACCTCCATGTAATTGGCGCCGCACTGTTCGGCGTCCACCCGCGCGGTTTCAATGACATTCTTCCAACGATAGATGGTCCGGTTGGGGTGATAGCCCCAGCGGCGCTGGAACGACGCCGCGCACGAACGCCCGTCACGAATCATATGAATGAAGCTCGCGTGCGGAAACAACCGGTGCAGCGCCGGAATGTGTTGCGCATACATGGGCGATTTTTCACACCACCGCTGCTTGTTGTTCTTGCGTGCGAAATAAAGGAAGGTTTCGTCGATCACCGTGGGCAAACCCGGCGCGAGCTCCGCCCAATAGTCCGGCAAGGGAGGTGCCTCTCCGCCGTTGACCCAGGTAAAACAGGACTGGGAACGGAAGTCATCCCACAGTTCCCGAAGCTTCTCCGGTACCGAGAGATCGTAATTTCTGCTCTTCGCGATAAAATAAGGAAGAATAAGCGTTTCCCTGGGAAACCCGTACAGCTTACTGTGTGCGTTGAGACAGTTCAGCATCATCGTCGTGCCGGAACCGTTCATGCCGACCACGAAAACAGGTCTTCGCTCGGCTGCCTCGCCCGCTTCCCCGAAATGATCCATGATTATGCTCCGGCTTTCGCCTTGAATCGTCCCATTGGAAATTCAGCCGCCGAATACATAGCGATACTTCGCCTTCACAAACCGCCCCGCGCCACCGTAAATCTTCATGATCGGAGAGGCGATCTTCTGACGGACGCGAAAACTCTCATAGGCGCGCCTGTAATCGGCGTCGTTTTCAACGAAGTTCACAAAGCGGTCCCTGGCGGTGTTATAAAAACGAATGTCAATATCATTCAGCGCCTTTATTTTTTCCATATGCCGGTCCTCGAAGTGCAGCAGATGACGGGTATCACGCTTGTTCATATACTCGTAATAGGGCATCTTCCAACCCAGGACAGTGGAAAAGCGGATCAGACTCTGGTCAAAATATTCCTGCAATCCGTAGCAGGTGACTTTATTGAAAAGATTATCCAACGCCTTCTCAAGAATCTCTGCGGGCGTCATGCTTCCGATCGCCAGCTCGTTACCGCACATTTCATAATTGACCAGCATGCGCGACTGAAGATTCGACAGCTCGGTATTACCGCTGTCCAGAAATTCGTCGAGATTGAAGCGTTCCGGAGGAAAGCTATCGAGCAGATAGGGACTTTTCCCTTCGGAAACGTGCTGGATGAAGGATTTAACCCGCTTCACCGGATCCCGGAGTATGGTTATAGTGGGGGCCTCGTCCGCCTCCTTTATCCCCGTAACAAGAGGCGCGTGACCGGTGAACAGGACAATACTTTCTCTTTCCGACTCAGGCAGGGCAGCATACCTCTCCTGATCAAGCAGCCTCTTACCCTTGAATACGAATTGAGCGGAACCTTTATACTGGTTACGCAGAATTCGCGAGAACGTCGAGCCGGCTGTTTTCGGTATATGAAGAAATCTTAGTTTTCTCATTGATATCGCTGTCATCTTGCAGAGCTGCCGCATATTCAGCTCGGTTTGCGGACATTGTCGAAACCTATGGTACAGCCTGATAAGTCGGCTCGGTATTTCTGGCGTCCGCCGCGCGGTAGATAAACGCCGACGCTATCAGCGCGAAGGTCACCGGTGAGGCCATATAATAAGACTCCCCGGCCAGAAACAGGAGAAACATCACATACGCGACTATTACCAGCAGGTTTTCCCGCAGTAACTTCTTCAGCGCCCAGAAATACGAGCCGAATATGAACAAGGCGAAAGGCAACCCGTATATGGCGAAAATCTTCGTCACACCGTTAGGCGAAGTACCCTTCTTTTCAAGATCCACACGGCCGACTTCGCTGTAGACCCGGGCGTAATCTCTTTGCCCCAGGCCGAACGGGTGTTGTTTGAACACCTTAATGTCGGTTTTGGTCCCGGCGCTTCGCGCTTGGGCACTGTAAGTGAATTCGTATTCGTTGGCATTCAAGTAGTCGTTTATCTTCACCAAAAAAGTGGTATAGAACTGGGCCGAAAACACCATGACGACGACAACCCCCGCGCCGACCAGCTTCAACTTGCCCTTTGTCGTTAGCAATTGGCTCTTGTACAGCACAGCGGGAAACATGGCCAAAAAGATAATGAACCCGGTCGTCGAAAACGTCGTCACCAGGGTTGCCAACAATATTACGATGTATGTCAGGGTTTTTCTTCTGCTAAAGCCCAACTTCAGAAAAAAAAGCACGAATAGTGCCGCGTTTAGAAAGGCTTGATAGGCCCCCGGCTCAAAGAAAATGGAATTATTTCTCTCGATATGCCAGGGAAAGCGGTACACGTACAACAAGCCCTCGAATCCGAGGTTACTCACCCGCGGAAGACTTCTGATGATTCCGTCAAACAAATTGAACCGATCGGTCATATAGCCGAACAGACTGACAACGGCCAGAAACACGATCACGTTGACGTAGGTTTCGACGAACTTCTCTCTGACCGTTCTTATGATCAGGTAGGCGATGACCATTTTCATCGCCGAGGAGATCGCCGAAGTCAGCGTCAAACTCCCCCCGGTATAAAGACTGAGAGCGAGCAACAAACCGGTGAATACGGCCACATACAGCAAAAAGGCCTCGCTGAACTTGCGGTCGCTGAACATCAACCATGCGACCATGGCGAGCAGAAATCCGGCTACAAGCTGGGGATCCTGCAACAGATTGTAACGCCAGCTACCGCTCAGATAGATGAGAAGATAGACCAGCAGAACGTTGATCACTGCCCGTTGCTTCTCCGGCTGCTCGGGTCGGTTTATGTCGGGTTGATATTCACCTGTTGAAGCCATATACATGTCCAACCTGTATCTAACTCAGCCGGGACAGCCTGAATAAATGACTTTGACGGTACACTCCGGTAACAATCAAAGACCACCGACCATCTTGTTCTTCACCGACCTGACCAGATGAAAAAGACTGCTATAGGGGTGATTGATGCGCTGGAAACGCTGCACATCACGTCCGAAGGCGGGTCCCGCCTGTTCGATCTGCTGTTCGAATTTCTTCGATGCATATCGATAGAGCTCGATATCCGCATAGTTCCGCTCACTGATCGACGCTACGGTCCGGGAGGACAATTGCTCCTTGACTGGTCGGCCCAAGGTCTGATTGCGAACACCGTAGAAGAGGTTTTTCAGTCCGAGCCGTTTGCGTAGAAGCAGCAGTGTTTCATCAAACCGCTCCATCAGGCCGGCAACGATAAAAGCCTCATCGATATGCTGCTTGGCAAGACGCAGCATCTCCTCCTGATCGACCATCGCGTCCCTGGAGACACCTCCTACCAGCCTGGCCTGGTCGTTACTGACCTCCTCGCACACCCCACTGGTCACATATTCGTCCAAACTCATATTGTTATCATTCACTATCTTATTGAGCGGATGGTTCACGCTCCGTCTGATGTAATAGTAATGAGAAACAACACGGTCGACCGGTTCACGCAGCATGGTGATATAACGGCACTGCTGAGGCAATACAGCGTGGGCGCCATATATGAAATGCCCCTGGAGATAGCGGATCCGGCGCTTACGCTCTTCCGGCCACGCCGCTATCTCATCGAGTCGTCCATGAGCATTGACGATGGCCTCGTCCTTCGAGTATCTGCGCAGAAGGATGTTTTGCAGCGAACGCCCACCGGTTTTCGGTATATGCAAAAATATTATTGTATCGGCACTCACGCCACTGCTCCGTGCTCAAACTAGTTCTGATTGATAACCGCGCCAACAGGCAACGCTCTGGCCTTTTCCAATGTCTTCTTCAATGCCTTCATATCGTCGAGTCGCGAATAACCCCGCCTGGCCACCATAAGTGCATTGCCGGCGATGGAAGTTATGGCCAAAACGTCCGCCTTATAGGAAGCCGCCGGCGTATCGACGATGATCACGTCGAAATATTCCTCCAATCGTCTTACAATCCGGGCAAATTTGTCGTTGCTCAGTAATTCGGTCGGATTTGGCGGAACCGGACCGCAACTCAGTACGGAAAGATGGGGGAACGAGGGAACATTATCGGGCAGATTGTCGAGCTCCTCCATTTTCACCCGTCCGGCCAGCAGCGCGGACAAACCGACGCGTCCCGCGACACCGAAAATGTCGTGTTGCCGGGGGGTGCGCAAATCCGCGTCGATCAGCAGTGTGGCTTTGCCCAGCTGCGAGAAAGACAATGCGATATTTGCCGCGAAATAGCTGCGCCCTTCCTGCGCGCCCGGGCTTACAATCGCCAAGGTCTTGCGTTCTTCGGTCAGCCAGTCGTTCAGCAGTTGTGCCCGTATCGCGCGAAACTCCTCGGCCACTTCGCTGAAAGGCGCGCTGGCCATGACCATTTCCTTGGATGCCGCCGTATCGGCTCCGGAATAGCTGTAGCCAAACTGCCGGGACAACGCCTTGAGAATGTCATCCTTCGTCAACAGCCCCAATTCAACGCCGGCCTCACCGAAATAAAGCCCCTTCTCGCGCTGGTAATCGATAATTTTGTTAATACTGCTCTGATCGAGACAGCCCAGCGATATCAGGATATCCCCCATATAGGCGTCGACCCACTGGGTTCCACCCGCCAGTATTTCATTTTTTGAGGCATTGCCTGAAACTGTCTCGAGCCGGGAATTTTCTATATATACGATATTGTCGTCCTGCTGCGGAACCCCAGCGGACGCCCGCGACTCGCCTTCTGGCGGCGACTGGGGATCCTCCGGGTTTTTGTTCAGAAACTCCATCAGGTTCTTGATCTTCATACTTGGTACCTAGTCAAGCCTCTAATTTTCTCACATACCCCAGCAAGGGTACGCCGACCTCTCCCATGAGGTCGTCTTCGGAGTGAACCCGGCGTATGAATATTTCCATGAACAATGCGATCCCGACACCCAAAATCAAGCCGCCGAGAAAACCCAGCGCCAGGTTCTGCGACACTCTGGGTGTGGCATGATTTCTGGGAATGCTCGCCTTGTCGATAATGGAAACGTTCGTTTGGTCAACCATACTTTGCATGCTGGTAGTATTCAGCTGATTGAGCGCCGCGTTATATGCCGCCTGCGCGCTATCGACATCGCGCAGTAATACAGCAATCTTGTCGTGCTCATTTTTCAGCTTCAGAACCAGAGCTTTTTGTCGATCCATCGCCTCTTCGAGCGACTTCTCCCGCTCCCGAGACAGATCGGCGGCATTTTGTATACCGTCTGTTATGGTTTTGATCTCATTGTTCAGCCGCACCCGAGCGGCGCTCAACTCCCCGTGCAGCCGTTTGATCCTGGGATGGTTGGCACCAAGACTGTTGGAATACTCCGCGAGCTGGCCCTGGATAGCACGTATATCGGTCTTGAGTTTCTGCACCACGGCGTTGCTGAACACCGGTTCGAAGGTCTCCAACGAAGCCCCCCGATCGAGCACTTCCTGCAGTTTTCTGTTTTCCGACTCCGCATTACGTGTCCCTTCCTGAGCCGCCACCAGTTGATCCGCCAGCCCCCGCAGCTTGGTCGATTCGATATCTATCCGTTCATCGGACGATACGATCCCTTCCTTCTGCTGATAAGCCGTCAACTTGGCCTGTGCGGTCTCAAGATTGTTGCGCAGCACCTTCAATTGTTCATCGAACCAGACCTTGGTCTTTCTGGCCGGGTCTATGACCATTTTAAGATTAGTGTCGATATAGGCACGTGCGAATTTGTCCGCCATCAAAGCCGCTATCCGGGGATCGGTCGAAAAATACGAGACCTCCACGATTCGGCTGTTCATCTGCGGCGTGATCAGCAGATTGCCTCTGATGGCCTGCGCCAACCAGTCGTAGGGTTTATGTGGCGTCAAGGACTCCGTCTGTCCCGCCGCGACGCCTTCGCCACCGCCGGCGGCCGGTTCTTCATCGTCGTCAAATTTGAAAAAATTGCGAACACTATAGATAAACTTGTCGATACTCGACCTGCCCGCCTCGAGCGACGCGATCACCCTCTTCCTCTCGTAGCTCGACAAATTGTCCACGACTTCTTGCGCGACGTTCAGGCTCTCCAGAATACCTACCTGGGTCGTGAGGTAGCTGTCCTCGGACAACACCGATCGCCCCCGGTCGTCAACCGGATTGTTGGCGCTAAAATCAAAATTCAGCGAGGCGGTCGACATGTACATTTTAGGCATTTGATAGGTTACGGCTGCCGTAATAAATAAGGTGGCCGCGAGCACACCTAAAATAAGACGCGTATGCATCTTCAGTATGAGGAAAAATCGCTCAATATTGATTTCGTTCGTTGCCATAGATCGGATCCGTCCCGCTGCGCGACTAAAAGAGTCGCTCTTTCACATAAAGTACATCGTTCGGCTTGAGCTTGTCGGTCAACTCGACTCCGACTTTTTCGGTGTTTCCGTCTTCTTTCGTCCGCGTCACTTTCATACCGGAAAGGGATCCACGATCGGACAGTCCGCCGCCCACGGACAACGCCTGCATCACGGTCATGCCCCGCTCCAACCGGTACATGCCTGGTCGCTTCACTTCGCCATGGATGTAGAAAGTATCCATCTTCGGCACCAGGATGAAATCGCCCTTCGAGACATGAATATTCTGGCTCATGTCACCGGCGTAAAAGCGCAACATATCGATCTTGTGCCGTACTGATTTGTCGCCCTCCTTCTTCACCACGACAATTACATCCGCCGCGTCGGGCTTCAGTCCGCCGGCCTGGGAAATCAGATCCACGACACGACTTTCCCCGGTCAGCGAATACTCTCCGGGCGAGTTCACTTCCCCCATCACCGGGATTTTCTGACTTAAAAATTCCTTGACCGACACCGAAACCTGCGGGTGCTTCAGATAGCCCCCCTGCTCCAACTGCCGAGCCAGTTTGCGGCCCGCCTGTTCGGTGGAAAGGCCGGCTATGGCCACCTCACCGAGCAACGGAAAGGTTATAGTGCCTTTGTTCTGACTGATCCGGGCCTGCGTGGACAGATCAGGCTGGTCGTAGACCGTAATGGTGACAGTATCCCCGCCCCCGAGAAGGTAGTCCTCTCCGGCGACGACATTCAGCGCCGGCCACAACGCGGTGATGATCCACCCGAGGAGCAAAAACATTGCCCGGTTTTTTAACATAGTGACTCCTGTGCGTGACATATGATCCCAAGCCTGATTCGAGTTAACCGCGTACCGTCACTATGATGTCGCTCCACCGCCACCCAAGGTCCTTCCGTACCATATTATTGGCAAGCAGCAGTATGACTTGAAAAATCATGTCGGTCCGCATTATTTATTAATGCTAACTGGCAAGGAAACAACAATCGGCCCTGTAAGACATTAACATCTGTATAACCCTGTCTGTGAACCCGTCAGTCCCCTTGTAAACTTAATCGACTAATCCAGGTGTCGGTCTACTATCGGCGTACGGTGTACCCGCCTGACCGGTGTCTATAAATACTGGTAGAATACCTGGAAAAGGCATCTATTAGTTAGCACTATCATATGCTTAAATCCCATAATAAAGATGGTGAATTGGTCTTCCAACAGGAATATGAAAAAAAATCGTCCGGCTGTCGCAATTCCAGAATACGAATAAATTATAAAAGTTTCCGACATTTCAGGGAGGCAGCGTCATTAGGCGCCTTGCGGAACTCTGTATTATCCTATTGATAATACGCCCTATTTCTGTTTTTCGGTGAAAACCAGAAGGGACGAAGGTAGGGCAATGCCGCGCCGTTAGGCAGGTGCGAGTTCCGAATACAGCTCTAGATATCGCGTTGCCGCCTGCTCCAGAGTGAAGGACTGCACGACTTTGTCTCTGGAGCTTTCGGACAGTCCGCACCATCTTTGATGATCGGAAACGACCCACCGAATCCCTTGTGCCAGTTCTTCAGTGACAAACCCTTTAGCCAGGAAACCGCTGCGCTGGTGCTCGATCATGTCCGGCATCCCGCCAATGTCGAAGGCCACCACCGGTGTTCCACAGGCCATGGATTCCAATACGGTATTGGCCAGATTTTCCTGCACCGACGGAGCCACAAAAACATCCGCGGCCGCATAGACCAGCGCCATACTGATCTCGTCCTGAAGCTTCCCCAGATAGGTGGTCTCAATCGAGAAATCGGCGTCCCCGGATAAAGCGCCAAACACCGCCAGCGCATACTCGGACTGGTCGACATGGGCCTCGAGGTGCCTGAGCGCCTCGACCAGTAAATGAAAACCCTTCCGTTTATCGCTGGTGGCCGAGCCGGCTCCGAAAAGAATGATTTTCTTCTCCTTCGGAAGGCCAAGAATATCTCTGGCGACAGATCGCTCCATCGGATGAAAACGCCGGTGGTCGACCCCATTGGGCAGAACCTCGACTCTGTTGTCGCCGAACAGCTCACTGGCTTTCGCACAACGTCCCAGCCAATGGCTGGGCGTGACGATCACCATATCCCTCATCGCCGACCAGGCCTGCTTTTTTCTCTTCCAGACCCATCGGTTCACGTCCCAGCCGATCTGACCAGCGGGCTTGTTGGCGGCCGTACAGCCTTGTCGGTAGCGCAGCTCGTCCTCATGATAGTGCTCCGCCCCCGAGAATGCCCACATGTCGTGCAGCGTCCAAACCACGGGTTGGCGCAAATGTTTCAAGCTCTCCAGGCGGATGAAACCATCGTTGATCCAGTGGAGATTCACGATATCGGGCGCCGCCTCCCGGATGCGGGACAATGCGGTACTCGGAACCCAAGCGGACGAGATGCGGTCGCTGTCCAACCTGGAAAGACGCCCCGGAAGCAGATCGAGTTTCGGCGCGATCCGCGCGTGCACTTTGTCGCTAACCCTGGTGGGCGCGAGTACGAACGCCTCGTTCTGAGACGCCTTGCTCACCAGCATCCACGAATCCGCCCCTAGCGCGCGAAGCCCGGTATGCAACCTGTGCGCGGCGATGCCAGCGCCGCCAATCTGTGCCTGGGTACTGACCTGAAGAATCTTCATAAGATCATGACCGGGACTGATCGGTGACCAGTTCGCGGGCGCGATCGACTACCCGTTGAGCATTCTTTTCCCAGGTGTACTCCTGCAACACCAGTTGCTGACCGGTACGACTCAACCTGGCTCTCAGTTCCGGAGAGGATTTCAGCTGCAACAACCGGTCGATAAAATCACTACCGTCCTGTTTCACCAGTGCCAGATGAACGCCATCTTCAAAGACCTCCCGTACCGCCGGGGTGTCCGGCCCGAGCGTGGCAATGCCGGCACCCAGATACTCGAACAGTTTTAATGGACTGCAATAAGCGTTGGTGAACGGAAAAATGGCCAGATCAAAAGTTGCCAGGTAGCGCGGCACCTCGGTATGTTCCACCCACCCGGTCAAAACCACTGTGCCCTGCAAGACATCGGCGTTGGCCTCGACGGCGGCACGCACCGCCTCCATATCACTGCCGTCGCCGACCATCAGCAAATAAATATCTTCGTGGCCCGCCTGTCTCAGCGCCGAGATATAGTTCACGACTTCCGGTAGTCGACGGAAGGTTTCCATGCCACCGATGTACCCGATGACAAAGGCATCGCCGGGAATGCCCAAGCGATTTCTAAGGTCCGGCACACCGGAGAGATCTGTCACCTCGGCGGTGACGCCATTTTGGTTGACGACGATTTTCCTCCTGGGGATGCCCCTGGCTTCGAGATAGTCCCGCAGATAGGCCGAAACCACGAAAATCGCGTCGGCGCCGGCCAACCTGTTGACTTCCTGCTGCTGAAAGAAACCTCTGAAATACAGATCCGGGAAACTCTCGTCAAAATAGGCCGAGTTGACTTCGAGACACACCAGGGTACCTGGACAGGCGCGTTGTATCCCCTTCAGCGAGGGTGGCTGGGTACCGGTCCTGATCACCAGCAGGTCGCAGTCGCGGCGTTGTATGAGTTCGATCAACGAGCGGGTCAAATCCGGGCGCGGCTTGAAAAACTGGATGATTTTTCTTGCCGTCGCAGGTAAAAACCAGAGCTTCCCCTGGCGCGCGCGGTCTGTCTGGCCCGCATTTTTCCCGCTCACATTCTCGGGCGGATAGAGGAACGTCTGTGTAACCACCGGCAGCTTGTCCAGCGCGGCAAAAAACCCCCTGGCATGGGTGCGGCCGCCGTGCCTGGACCAGAATTCCGGACAATAATACAGAACCTTCATTCGGGAAGACGCAAGCCGCTTTTCAACAAAACCAGGGGATGCCGGTGTTAGCCGTCGCTAAAACTTCAGCTTGGCCTGCCCCATAATCTGCTGATCGTCGTAGTCGCTCGAATCAATGGTGGAATCACGTTTCAATAGCCGGTAGCCCAGCCTCAGGCTCAACATGTCGACCGGCGTCCAGCGCGCCGCGACCCCGTACGTCCAGGTATCGTCCTCTCTTTTTTCCTGGCCCAACGACTGCCGGATACCGTCTTCGCCCTTGAAATCGTCGTTCGCGAACGAAACCTCTCCTTCCAGACTCACCTTGCGTGTCACCGACCATTTGGGCTTCAGGCTGACTCCCTGCGAGAGCACATAGGTGGTGATTTCCCGTCTCAGCGACGAGGCTTCACGCCATATCGACAGGTCCATACGGGTTTTGGACGACACGGTCCAAAAATAAGTGAGCCGGCCGCTGAGGCCCTCGAAATCCCGGTCGTTCAGCTCGTTATAACGCAGAATCGTGTAGCCAAGACGCGCTTCCAACGAGGATTTGGCCGTTCCCTGCCAATACAAAACGCCACTGATATCAGTCTGTTTATAGTCGTTGTTCACCGGAACGCTGTTGACGATCTGATCGTTCTTGAGATCGACGTCGGTGAATTTTACTCGCATGCCCACCCGTGTATTCAACGTATTGCGGTACTGCGCTTCCAGTTGCCCGGAAGTCGAAACCCGGTCGAGGCCCTGACGTTTTTGATAGGAAGTATCGATATAGTTCGCCACGCCCACCAAGGCCCAGTCGGGCGTGAGTTGATAACCCGCATCAAAATAGCCGGTGTGCGTGGTGCGCATGTCTTTTTCCGGCGTACTGTCGAGATTGAACGAGCGTCTGTCTCGCTCATACTTGTAGCCCAGATTCCCGTTCCACCGGTTGCCGACCTGCCACGCCCAGGCGCCGCGTCCCCGAACGCGGGTATGGTCGAGGTTACCAAAATGGTCGTATTTAACCCTTGCCACGTCGGCATCCAACAACAGATGCTGTCGACTCAGCTTCAAATCCGATTTCAGCCCGGCCCCCAGATAACTGATGGTGTCGTCTTTTTTGTCATCCCCCGTCAACGCGATCGCTTCCTGCGATCCGGAGACCCTGAACAGGTTCGAGTCATGGACCACCCGGGTGTAGACATAAGGCGAAAATTCATCCAGCGCCCCCATAACTATGCCGGGAGAGAGAAGCACCAGCGCACATACCGGAATTTGGACAGTATTGCGAATACTCATTTTCATGTAGGTTAGCTGCCTTGGTGTGATTGTTCCGAAACGTTGATGCCGGTCCGCCGCCGTAGCTGCCTGACCGCACTAACGCAATGATTTTAGACCTTTTCCGCGACGCGTTCCAGTAGCGATTCCGGCCCGCCGTGACAGCGCGCATCAGGCTCGCGCCCCGCTCAGCTCGACAAAATGCCGCTCCAGGATACCGTTGAGTGTGGAAATGTTGAACTCCCGCATGACTTTCTCGTGCCCTGCCTTTCCAATCAGCGCCCAATCGTCACTCGCGTCTATCATGCCAAGTATCGCCTGGGCCAACGCCTCGACGTCCTTTTCAGCAACCAGCCTGCCGGATACACCCTCCTCCACAAGCTCCGGAATACCACTGTGTCGCGTGCTCACGACCGGCATTCCACTGGCCATCGCCTCCATCAGTACCGTGGGTATCCCTTCCATATCCCCGCTGAGGCTGGTTACGCTGGGGGCGATAAACACATGCGCCCGGGACAAAGCGGCGGCGACCTGGTGACTGGTCATGACCCCGACAAACCGCACCTGTCGCTCCAGGCCCAACTGCTGCGCCAGATTCTGCAAGGACCTCAGCAAGGGGCCATCCCCGACAATCTGATATTCCACCCGCGGATTAACGTCGACCACCCGCTTGATCGCCCGGATCGCATACTCGATACCTTTTTTTTCCACCAGGCGGGCGACACTGATCAAACGTACCGTCTGGCTGTCGCCGGCGACCCGTGGCTGATACGAAAATTGTTCGCCGTCGATACCCATATGGTGGACACGGGTACGGCTGGGGGGGCAGCCCAGAGCGTGCAACTTCCGCTGCCAGAAACGGCTAATAGGGAGGAATAAGTCCCCGCGCTGGAACAACGCGGTATAGACGTCCGCACCGCTTCGATGCAGGTACTGGGTCAGATCGTAACCGTGGAATACAGTGACCAGCGCGCCGCGCACCAGACCGGCCTCGCGGTACCATCCAGCGCGAATGCCATTGGGTCCGAAGTGCGCAAACAGAATATCGAAATCGCCGTTCCCGCGAATGACCGGTTCGGCTTCCACCAGCGCACCGCGCAACTTGGGCATGTACCGATACTTGCCGAACAGCTCGCGAAGACGGCGAACCGATTTCGCATATAAGCACTTGATCCGGACCAGCCGCCACTGAAAAGACAGTTTCTCGATCGCCGTCGTCGCCGGGCCCGCCGGAAAACGTGTCTGGCTGAGCAACTGATGCTGCTCGACCAGGGGGTGCACCAGGCACTCGCCGCTCGCCGAGCGCGGAAAGATCGTTACCTGATGGCCATGCGAAATCAGTCCGTCGATCTGGTTCAGAATAAAAGTTTCCGATATTTTCGGAAACGAATCGAGAAACAGGGCGATTTTCATGCCCACGTTACTTGGTCAACCAATTGTTTTTTATAAACAATGTTTTAGTATCCGCTGTCATTCGCCCTGCCCGCGCGGTCTGTCTTCGGGGCGGTCCGCTTCTATAAACCAGGACCCAACCCTGTATAATCTCCGAGTGGTAAACGATCCATCGCGCCGGCCTGTTAACTTCGCGAACATTCCATATTGATTGATTCCCATATTACAGACATATCATATGAAATTGTAATCGTTCAGATTTTATTCATAATCCGCCCTTTCTCGCATCTTCG
Organism: Thiogranum sp.; assembly: GCA_030148775.1. Lineage (GTDB taxonomy): Bacteria > Pseudomonadota > Gammaproteobacteria > DSM-19610 > DSM-19610 > Thiogranum. The sequence goes on along the minus strand of JASBST010000023.1, from coordinate 12,123 downwards.
AACCAGTAAGCCATGCTGATAACAACTCCGGACAAAGGCTAACGCATGTCAGAACGCCCGTTGGTGACCATAGGCATCCCCACCTACAACCGAGCAGCCGATCATCTGGGAGCGGCATTGGAAAGCGCGCTGGCACAGCGATATGAACCGCTGGAGATCATCGTTTCCGACAACGGCTCGACAGACCACACGCGCGAGCTGGTGGCGGGCTACGACGATCCACGTATCCGCTATGTCCGCCACGATCCGGGGCTTGGCCCGTTGGGCAATTTCAATTTCTGTGTGGAGGCCGCGCGTGGTGACTATCTGCTGCTGTTGCACGACGACGACCTGATCGATGCGGACATGATCGAGAGCTGCATGGCGGCGGCCGATTATAGAACCGACGTTGGCGTTATTCGCACCGGCGTGCGCACCATAGACAATCACGGGAACACCACTTATGAGGCCCCCAACCGCGTATCCGGACTGGGCGTCACCGATTTTTTCCTCGCTTGGTTCAGCGGTAAAACATCGATCTATTTCTGCAATACGCTTTACAATAGCCGCCACCTCAAAGCGATGGGCGGGTTTGCCCCCAGCTATGTGCACGATAGTATCGCCATCGCGCAATTGGCGGCCAAGTATCCACGGGTGGACGTTGAAGCCGTGAAAGCGAGTTTCCGGCAGCATCCGGAGGACCAGTCGACTTTTGCCATAAAAGTCAAAACCTGGGCTAAAGACTTTCGCGAATTGCTCGATCTGATGGTGGATCTGGCGCCGGAACGTAAAGGTGAAGTCTATAAAAAAGGATCACGCTTCATGTCCCGGCTGAGTTTCAACCGTATGCGGATGCAAAAAGACCGCAAGCAGCGAATATTGTCCCGATTCTGGGTAATCCATACGTTCGGTTACCGGTATTGGCGCTAGTCCGAGTCTATTCACGAGGGAAACATGTCAACTAACATCGCAATCAAAGTGGACAACGTCAGCAAGGTCTACCGACTCGGCGCCAAAGAGGATGCCCAGGATTCGTTATTAAAATCTCTGGTCGACGCCGTAAAAAGTCCACTCACCAACTATCGAAAATACCGGTCTTTGTACAATTTCTCCGATCTGGATTTCGACAACCCCGACGCGTCGGCCGATCCCAATGTGCTGTGGGCACTGAGAAATGTGTCTTTCGAGGTGAACCACGGCGAAGTGGTGGGCATCATCGGCCGCAACGGAGCCGGCAAATCCACCTTGTTGAAGATTCTCTCCAGAATCACGCCGCCGGCGCGTGGGCGGGTGGAAATTCACGGCCGCACCTCCAGTCTTCTCGAAGTGGGTACCGGCTTCCACAACGAGCTGACAGGGCGTGAAAACGTCTACCTCAACGGCACCATTCTGGGGATGCGCAAAAAAGAGGTCGACCGCAAATTCGACGAAATCGTCGAATTTTCCGGCGTGGAGAAATTCCTCGATACGCCGGTAAAACGTTATTCCAGCGGCATGCGTGTGCGATTGGCTTTTGCGGTCGCGGCACACCTGGAACCGGAAATACTGATTGTCGACGAAGTATTGGCCGTTGGCGACGCCGCCTTCCAGGAGAAATGTCTGAATAAGATGCAGGACGTTGGCAGCGAGGGTCGAACGGTGTTTTTCGTTTCCCATAACATGCCCGCGGTAACCCGCTTGTGCGAACGGGTGATCATGCTCAAGAACGGTCAAATGGCCGACGACGGCCCCGCGCACGACATTGTGGCCAAATACATGCACTAGGGCAGCGACACCTCGGCCGAACGCGCCTGGCCCGATAGCTCCACCGCTCCCGGCGCCAATGTGGTCAGATTACGGCGCATGCGCATCAAACAGGAAAACGGCGAAACCGCCGCGTCGACCGATATCCGTAAAGCGGTCGGCGTGGAAATGACCTTCGATGTAGTCGCGGAAGGCTTCACCCTTTTACCCCATATCGATGTCATTAACGAAGAAGGGGTCTGCGCCTTTGTCAGCCTCGATCTGGACCCGGCCTGGCGAAACAAAAAGCGTCCTAAAGGCACTTACGTGGCCACCGCCTGGATACCGGGCAACTTCCTGGCCGAAGGCGGATTTTTCATTAACGCCGGCATGGTGACCTTGCAGCCGTACAAGGAAGTACAGTTCTGGGAACAGGAAACCGTGAGCTTCCATGTGGTCGACAGCATGGAAGGAGATTCTGCGCGCGGCGACTGGGCGAAAGAACTCAGCGGCGTTGTCCGTCCGCTGCTGAAATGGGAAACCGAATACAGCGGATGAATCCGCGCCCGCCCGGTCAGATCACGTCGACGAACACGCGTTCCATCCGCCTGAAATAGATGGTTCCGAATACCAACAACAACGACACGGTGACCGCACCGGGCGCTATGTATTCCCACGGCATGGGCAGGCCCAGCAAGCAGGCGCGATAGCCCTCGACCACCGCGACGATGGGATTGAGCGAATACAAAAAGCGGTATTCGTCGGGTATGGACGATGCCGTGTACAGAATAGGCGCGGAGTAGATCAGCATACGGATTACAAAAGGCATGGCGAATTTCACGTCGCGGTAGCGAATCGCCAGCGCGGAGAGCCACAGACCGATACTGGCGGGCACCATCATCATCAGTACGATCATCAGCGGCAGATACAACAGATTGAGCGTCGGCTCGATACGGTAGTAGACCATTACCGCCACCAGCAACAGCAGCGAAATGGCGAAATCCACGAGCTTCGCCAGAATCGGCGTGATCGGATACACCAGACGGGGGAAGTAAACTTTCCCGAGCATATTCTGGCCGGTCACCAGACTCTGGCTGGATGTATTCATCGACTCGGCCATGTACGTCCAGGGTATGATCGCCACGGTGGAAAACAAGACGTACGGGATACCGTCGGTGGGAATCTTGGCCACTTTGCCGAAAATCACGCTAAAGATGACAATCTGGATCAATGGATTGAGAATCGCCCAGGCAAAACCGAGTACCGTCTGCGCGTAAAGCACCTTGATATCCCGCCACACCAGAAAATAAAACAGGTCCTGATAGGCGCGCAGTTCCCTGAAATCCGGAAACTCCCACCCACTGGCCGGTTCGATAACCGTCACGTCCTCGTTTCTCTGTCCCGCACCAGCCATTTATCGCTCCCGAACTCTAATCAACAACACACCGAGGCACGATCTGCCGCTCACCATATCTTCCACGGCGCCTTGCCACTATGCCACAAATCTTCCAGAACATGTTTGTCGCGCAAAGTATCCATCGGTTGCCAGAACCCTTTATGCCGATAGGCGGACAACTGCCCTTCATTGGCCAGCGCCTCCATCGGCTCCTTTTCCCAACTGGTCGCGTCGCCCTCGATATAATCGATCACCTTCGGCTCCAGCACAAAAAAACCGCTATTGATCCAGGCACCGTCGCCATCGGGTTTTTCCTTGAACGATGCCACCCTGGCGTCGCCGTGCTCCAGCCTGAAAGCGCCGAATCGGCCCGGCGGCTGCACCGCGGTCAGCGTTGCAAGCACCTTTTGCGAACGGTGAAATTCGATTAACTGCGCAATATTAACACTGGACACACCGTCGCCATAGGTGAAACAGAAAGCTTCATCATCCAAATGCTCCCGCACCCGTTTCAGGCGTCCACCGGTCATGGTTTCATCACCGGTTTCCACCAGGGTGACCCGCCAGGGTTCGGCGTTGGTAGTGTGCACATCCATCGTATTGTGCGCGAGGTCGAATGTCACGTCGGCGCAATGGAGATAGTAGTTTGAAAAGTATTCTTTGATGACGTAAGACTTGTATCCGCAACAGATGATAAAGTCGTTAATGCCGTGCGCGGAGTAAATCTTCATTATGTGCCAGAGTATTGGCTTGCCGCCTATCTCCACCATCGGCTTGGGTTTTATAGTACTTTCCTCGCTGATACGGGTGCCAAAACCACCCGCCAAGATAACCGCTTTCACAAATATGCTCCTGACTGTTGTTCGTAGGCGTTATCGAGCTCGCGCTGTAGCCCGTCACAAAGGCGTCGCACCGACTCGCCGAGCGCGGGGGCCTGCTTACGGGAAATGGACGTGGTCCGCACATCGCGGATATAGTCCTTCTTAAAACTGAAACCGATAAAATCGAACACCCGGGCGATATGGACCTCAGGTGTACTGACCATATCCTCATATTTGACGACCAGACACCTGTCGTCATCTGACAACGCCTGATCAAAATACAATTTGTTACGCATGTACCAAAGCAGCGCGGCGCCCTCCGCATCAGTGATGCCGTCGCCGACACAGGCGCTGACAGCCTGGTGGGTTTCCGCGCTCATCCGTTCCCGATAGATGGCGTACCACTTGAACGGCTCGTCTTCGGGCTTGCGAAGGTCGTCGTAGTGCTCGCAAACCCATATGACGATCTGACGCTGCCAGTGAGCCCATTTCACCAACGCCGAATTCACCACGTCATTGTAATCCCGATATATCCATATCAGTTTCGGGTTTTGGTAGTCGTCGAGCAGCTCGCTGGCGTATTGGCTGTCGTTAATGGGCTTGAACACCTGCACGGGACGGCACTCGCCACGGATCACCTTCTCCACCGCCGGGTGATCCCGAAGACGCATGTCGAGCATCACAGCGCTATTGCCTTCGTGGTACGCCCGGCACAAGGGTGCCCGGCTCAGAATGTCCGTCAATAATGTCGTGCCGGATCGCTGCGTTCCGAGCAGGAAAACCTGGGTTCTCCTCACCCCCTGCAGGGCCGCCAATGCGGGGACCACCGTTGCCACCAACCAGGCCGGCTTCTTCACCGTCCTTCCCTTTGGAATACGCCCGCTGGGCGGCTAACTGAAATGATCATTCTGTTCTTTACGCAGACGATCACACAATCTTCCTTCGGGTAAGACAACGTCCTCATAGCTCAGCACCTCGTCGCGACTGACATCGCGCGTGAGCTTACAGCCTTCGGACAGGCCGAGGGGCAACAAATGTTGTGCCCGGCAGACTTCGGCGTTGTCGGCAAGGCCGTAGCTGGTGAATCGACCGATGCCATCGAGCACCTCGCCGGCTTTCATGTCCTTCTTGGCCGCCGTCAGTACCTCCACGACCGGACCGGCAAGCGGTGCTGTGGTCGCGTCTGCGTACAACACCGCGCGCGCAACGCTCATCGGCGCCTCGAAGTGACATAGATGATAAGGTGTATAAAAAACATAGAACGGGCCCTCGCCCATCTTGTAATAATTCAGATATCCCTGCTGGATCGGATCCTCGTTATAACCGATAACAAACACCCCGCCACCGGGCTGGGCGCCAAGCACATAGTCCACCAGGCCGCCGTCAAGCATGGATTCACGAGGAAATTTTTCAGCGGCCTGACTGACGTGATCACAAGCCGGTCCGAGCATGCCCCTGCGGGCCACAGTGAATCCCGTGGCGTTGGCCACCACGGCCATCTCCATGGAAATCTTCGAACCGTCCGCGAACGAAGTCACCATATGGGCTTTCTGGCCGTACTTTTCGGCAAAGCCCTTCTGCGTCTCGGGCGTCCGATAGGCGTCCTGCAGTCCCTTCATGTTCCCGGCCAGCACAGGTCTGCAGCCGATTCCCTGCACATAGCGAAACAGATTCATAATAACGCCCGGCTGGTCGCCGTCGGCGTTGGAGATAACCACGCCCGCGCGGTCGGCATAGACCTTGAGGATGGGCCCCAGGGTGGCGTCGAGTTCCGCATTCATCAACACGACATGTTTGCCATGTTCGATAGCGCTCATCACCACATGGGCGCCGAACTCTATCTCGCCGGTAACTTCGATAATCGCATCAATCCCCCCGGCCTGGCATACCACGAGTGCATCGTCGGTCACCGCGTAAGCCCCCTTGCGCACCTGCGATTCGAGCGCTGCCGGAGTATCCACCCGCTGCACGCGCTCGACACCCGCTTCCCGGTAGGCTCTTTCGGCTTCCGCAATAGTCCGGTTGGCTATCGCCACCAATTCCATGCCCGGCGTATAGCGCAACAACTGCAACGCCAGTCCCCGCCCCATATAGCCGGCACCGATCAAGGCCACCTTGATCGGACGGCTGTCGCGTTGTCGTTCCTGCAGCATCCTGTCGAGAATAATCATGAAACAGCGGCCTCCTCTAAGCTTCGCCCAACAGCGGCCAGACGCTGTCTTTGGGGGAAATCAGTAATTCGCCGACATCCGGCCAGTCGATGCCGACCGCCGGATCGTTCCAACGCAGCCCACCCTCGGCCTCGGGCGTATAGACTTGCGACACCTGGTAGAACAGTTCGCTGTCGTCCTCCAGGGTCAGGTATCCGTGGGCGAAGCCTTCCGGCACGTACAGCATGCGGTGATTGTCCTGAGTCAATTCCACACCCGTCCATTGCAGGCGCGTGGGCGAATGCTCCCGTAGATCCACGATTACATCGTAAACGGCACCGCGGGTACACCTGACCAATTTCACCTCCGACCAGGGGGCGCGCTGATAGTGCATGCCACGCAGGATTCCCTTGCGCTTGTTATAAGCGATATTGCACTGTAGCAGCGCCGGGTTCAGACCGTGCGCTTCGAATTCCCGGGCGCACCAGACACGCGCGAAATAGCCGCGTTCATCCTGGTGGGATTCGATATCGATAATGTAGGCGCCCTCTAACGGCGTTGGCGTGTATTTCACGGCGACGTCCCCTGGTCCGCGGCGCAACACAGGGCCTGATAGGTTTCGATCTGCGCCAATGTGACGCTGCGCATATTCTGACCATCCCGGTAGGCTCTATACCAATCCGTCAGCCACCGCAGCGCCTGCGCCAGATCCAGCTGAGGTGACCAATCGAGGCGCGTACGCGCCTGGGAGCTGTCCAGTTTCAAATAGCCGGCTTCGTGCACCTGTTCGCGGGTATCCAGCTCGTAGCGCGCGCCGTCGCCCCATAATTCGATCATCCGCTCCACGATCCAGCGTACGGGACGCGCGTCCTGATCGGCGGGTCCGAAATTCCATCCGCCGGCAAAGGCCTGGCCCGACTCCCAGAGGTGCTCGATCAGCCCGAGATATCCACTCAGCGGCTCAAGCACATGCTGCCACGGGCGTATGGCGTGTGGATTACGGATAATCACCGCTTCGTCATCCAGGAATGCACGGATCATGTCGGGAATCAGACGGTCGGTAGCCCAGTCGCCGCCACCGATGACGTTGCCGGCACGGGCACTGGCCAGCACCACCGGGCTGTCGGCGGACGCAAAATAAGACTGCCGATAAGCCGCCGTCACCAGTTCGGCGCAACCCTTGCTGCTGGAATAAGGATCATGACCGCCCATGGCTTCATTTTCCCGGTACCCCCACAGCCATTCGCGGTTCTCATAGCATTTGTCGCTGGTGATGTTCAGGATCACGCGGGCGCTGGGACAACGGCGCAGCGCTTCGAACAGATTGACCGTGCCCATCACATTGGTCGCATAGGTTTCGACCGGATAGGCGTAGGAGTGGCGCACCAGCGACTGCGCCGCCATGTGCACCACAATCTCCGGCCGGCACTCGGCCACCAGTTGTTCCAGCGCCGCCAGATCGCGCACGTCCCCGTCAACGGAACGCATCCCGTCGGCGATATCCGCGACCCGGAACAAGCTGGGCTGCGTTGGCGCCGACAGCGCAAAGCCGCAGACATCGGCGCCCATGTTCTGCAGCCATAGCGACAACCAGCCGCCCTTGAAGCCGGTATGACCGGTGAGAAGTATTTTTTTGCCGCGCCAGAATTCCGGAGTCATACCCAATCCATTCAGTTCATCAACAACCCACGGACACCGAGTATGATGCCTGCGATCATGGAGCCGAGGCTCAACCAGCTCCAGCCACCGCGTTTTTCCGTGATCAACAGTTCACAGGCGTAAAACACAATGATCATCTGGACGACAAAAGTCACGCTGCCGCTGCCCCAAAGATGGCCACGGGAAATAATCAATACCGCCAACAGACAGAAAGCGACCAGATAGTCCGTGGCCGTAAGCTCGAATTCGATTTTGCGCCGCCGCGGCGAGAACTTCACCGCGGCGGTGAATGCCAGCGCGATGAGACTGAAAAACAAGGCTTCGCCGACGTCGGCGAAGCCTTCCCAGTAGTCCGGCCGATAGCTGACCCACAGATAACCGACCTGGGCGGCAATGATATAAATCAACGCCCGGCGCATGATCGAATGCTGTCCGCTGCCGACAAACAGGTCGAGCAGAATCAACGCCGCCACCAACAAAGACATCTTGGCGAAATCGTCCGGTACCGACTGCACGAACAAGCTGGCGCCCATCAGAAAAAACGGAATACTGATCGCCAGAAAGCGCCTTGGCAGAACCACCAACACATGTTTGAGGACTTCATGCGCCATGACCTTGGTCTGATCGCCCGGCGTGCGCTGCAACCTCCAACCGCTGCGCTCGGCATAATTGATTGCACCGAAGATGACCACGCAATAAGTCAGGTACACAGCCGTGATAACGAAATCCGACTCCAGGCGCAACACGGCACCGGTGGTGACGAATATCATCTGCAGCGAATAAATGATGATCACTGATTCGCGATGGACGAAACCGAGGTCCAGCAACCGATGGTGGATATGATTGCGGGTCGCCTGAAAGATATTCATCCCGCCGCGGGCCCGCTTGGCGAGAACCACCAGAATATCGGCGATCGGCAGCCCCAACAACAGCAGCACCACCGAGGGACTCAGGCTCACGTCGACCCGCTGCGTCAGCAACACCGCCAGAAACGCCAACGTGTAACCGATGAACTGGCTGCCGGAATCCCCCATAAAGACGCGCGCCGGATGGGTGTTGTAACGCAGAAAGCCGAGAATCCCGCCGATCACGGTAAACGCGATCGTCAACGCGCCTTCGCCGCCGGAGACAAAAAAGGCCAACAGACCGACCGCGCCCAGACTGAACAGGGACTCTCCGCCCGCCAGGCCATCCAGACCATCGGAATGGTTGATCGCATTGATCATGCCGACGATCGCGACCAGCGTGAAGGGAATGCCCAGATCGGGTGAAATCTCGCCGCCGGGGACAAAGGGGAAGCGAACCACATACAGGTCGCCATACAGAATCACGATCAGCGCCGCGACCACCTGTCCGATGAACTTGGGATAGTGCCCAATCTCGAACACGTCGTCCCATAATCCGAACAGGAACAGAACCGAGGCCCCGTAGACATAGGCCTGGCTCAACTTGTCCGGCGCCAGGAGCAACATTAGCGGCACCAGGCTGCCGACTACGATCCCCACGCCGCCGACACGGGGAATGGGGGCCGCGTGCACCTTACGCTGACTGGGCACATCGACCAGCCCCAGTCGCGGTGCCAGCCTCGACATCAACGGTATCAGCACCATGCTGATGGCCATCGCCGCCACAAGTGCCAGAAGATTATTCATCGCCACCCATCCGGGGGAATGTTACTGCATCGACCGGACCACCATCCATTGTCTTTCCTTAAATTGTCCGCAATTGTCCGCGCGTACCCACAGCGCCGCCCGTCCGGTCCGAAATCAGGCCAGGCACAGAGGCTAACGACAACGTTGATATTTTACTTAACTGGCCAGTCTAACGGGAATTATTGGGTAAACGAAGCATTTTTCCGGGAACTGGAACGGAACCTGGCCAGCGGCGCAATACCGTTCCAAGTCCGGGCGGTTCAATAATTGTTACGGCGGGATACCGGGACCAAACCAATGAGCGCGATCAGCGCCAGCACCAACGCATAAGGCAGCGCGGGACCGTCCTGATCCACAGTGGCCGCCACCAGTGACGGCGCGGTTTCGGCAGATTTGGGAGGCTGACGCACCCTGGCAGGCGCCGCATATTGGTCGGTGTCGGCAGCAGCCGACATGTACGCGACGGATTGCCCCTGCGCGTCGGCAACCGTCTCGTCTGTTATCGCCGTTGCCTGGTCGATTGGTTCGGCGACACCCGGGTCGATTTTTGCACCGATATCGTGCGCCGGGCTTACCGCTTCGCTGATCACGGCTTGATTGTCCAAGGTGATGGCCGGACCCGATTTTTCGACTACCACGGGCTGAGCTTCTGTCATCACCAAGGGCGCCGGCTCCGGGCTGGCGCTGACGGCACCCGCCCATAACAACACCATCACTGCCAGCCAAACACCTACACCGTTCCCTCCGCCAGATTTGACGCTTTCATTCTTATACCGAGTGCTCATAACCCATCCAAAAAAGTTTTTAATAATTTAATTTCTATCTCTTACGGGCTATATATGCTGTATGAAAGTTTAGACCACGCCCTATAACATTTCATACAATCTGCCCGGATCCCTGGAGGCCGCCCGCCCGATCGCCACGGATAGCGGCAATCCTTGTCCAAGGTGAGGTAATCTCTTGCTTTTAAGCAAAATCAATACCAATTTGTAGGGTTATGAAATTTATGAAATAAAAAAATCAAGGTTTTTTATTCTGTAATATTTTCCGTCAATAATAACAAAATGCTATCAGTCTGCTTAGGCGCTCTCCTACAAGACAGTACATTTTATTCTTATAATTCCTTAAATTATGCTAAACGTTAAATAATGTCGCAAACTTCTTGTGTTAATTCGGTTTCATACGTATTTTCCCGGACATTTAACTTAATAGACCTTTTCACGAGCATCGAAACAAAAAACTTATACTGTAAAATCAATAAATAAAATCGATATGGCGTCGACCGCACGAAAACGTCGGAAAATTTAACAACGAGACTCGGTAACAAAGGATTTGGTGCCCGGAGCCGGAATCGAACCGGCACGGTGTTGCCACCGAGGGATTTTAAGTCCCTTGCGTCTACCAATTTCGCCACCCGGGCGGCGGAAAACGATATGGAGGCTGGGCCCGGAGTCGAACCGAGGTACACGGATTGCAATCACTCGCAGGTTCAAGCCTATTCACCTACTTACGCTGAATCATTTTCGGAATCGGCGCGTTTAAGTCCGTGTCTACTTGTGCTTGAAACTCCGATTTTCTGAATGCTCCAGAGCTTCCGACTCCACCATGTCAAAAAGGTGCTCTATCTCTGCAACCGATTGAAATAATTACATTCATTGGTTTTATCCACAGGACAAAACAGGACAAACAGGTACAATACAGACAATGACTTATATCGTCAATTTGCGATACGATCGATATCATTAAGGAGGGTCCGGATGAGACTAAAGCACACGCTTTGCACAATAATCGCTCACCTGCCCTTCGGCCGGCTGCGAGCGGCAGCTTATAACCTGATTCCAGGCTACCAGGTCACGGGATCGGTGATCGGCTGGGGTACGGTGATATGCGTCGACCGGCTACGGATCGGTAACAGCAGGCTGGGCGCGCGCAATGCCATCACCGGCCCTATCGACGTGTCGCTATCGGGTTGCCGGATCGGATCGGGAAACGTGTTTTCGTGCGGCTGGTGGGCGCTGGAAGGTCGGTTCGAGACGGCCAACTACACCCGGCGGCTGATCGTCGAGCCTGGGGTGTTGATCACAAACGACCATTTTTTTGACGTGATGGGAACTATTGCTGTCGGGCGGAGTACGTGGATCGGCGGGCGGGGGTCGGAGTTTTGGAGCCACGGCGCGAGCACGCCGGAGCATGATATTAGTATCGGCGAGCACTGCTACATCGCCAGCGCGGTCAGGTTTGCGCCCGGGAGTGGAGTTGCCGATAACACCCTGGTGGGCCTGGGCAGCGTCGTCACCAAGCGGTTTGCCGATCCGAATTGTTTCGTCGCTGGCAACGCCGCTAAGGTGATCAAGGGCAACTACGACTGGAAGACGCAGAAACCGATCAAGATTGACTAAAACCGCACGTCAGCCCCGAACAGCGACTGGATCGAGAGCAATCCCATCCCCGCCAGATTCCCACCCGCCCACAGCAAGGCTAGAAACGCTGGTATGCCGGTTGGTGTTTAACCGGTTCACCCGGCACGATCTGAAGGCCAAGGGGGTCAGCGATTCCAGCCACGCAAACCCGGCTGGCCACAAATCGCCGCAGATGGTTGCATTGTACCGACGGAAACCTGAGCAGGTTGAGCCGCCGAAATGAATCATTTTCGGAGTGATTTTCGGAAACTGGCTAAAAAATGACCAGGACTAAAATGCAACCTATTGATTTTAAATGGAGGCTGGGCCCGGAGTCGAACCGAG
>JASBST010000057.1 GCA_030148775.1 Thiogranum sp. | reverse complement strand
CGGGCCACATGCTCCACCACCTCGTCCGTATACGGTAGCGGCAACAGGTCATGCAAATAGTGTCCGCCGTGCCGAGTCCAGCATAAATGATCGGAAATACGCACCGCTCCGGCGCGCGCAGTCGCCCGATGTGGAGCAACTGCTGCCGGTAATCGGTGACGACGACGACAAACAGATCGCCCACCACTGGGATTATATCTACGAACCCGGCGCGAAAGAGGTGATGGACGGGCTGCTGATGCGCTACGTCGAGTCGCTGGTCTACCAGGGTCTGGTGGAAAACATCGCCTGTGAAATGGCCGCGCGCATGGTCGCCATGAAGGCCGCCTCGGACAATGCCGGCAACCTGATCGACGAATTGCAGTTGGTCTACAACAAGGCGCGTCAGGCGGCTATCACCCAGGAATTGTCGGAAATCGTCAGCGGTGCCGCGGCGGTTTAATGAAACGCGAACGAATTTTATTTTAGTGAGGACTTGCTCATGAGTTCCGGAAGTATTGTTGAAATCATCGGCGCCGTCGTCGACGTGGAGTTCCCGCGTGACTCGGTGCCCAAAATTTATGATGCGCTGACGGTGGACGAAGCCGGTCTGACATTGGAAGTGCAGCAACAGCTTGGCGACGGCGTGGTTCGCACCATCGCCATGGGATCGACCGACGGCGTCAAGCGCGGGGTTGGCGTAGCCAACACCGGCGCGCCGATCTCCGTGCCGGTCGGTCAGGGTACCCTCGGGCGCGTCATGGACGTTCTGGGCAATCCGGTGGACGAGGCCGGTCCGGTGAGTGCGGACAAGAAGATGCCGATTCATCGCGCGCCGCCGACTTATGAAGAGCAGGCCGCCAGCGTCGAGATTCTGGAAACCGGCATCAAGGTTATCGATCTGATCATGCCCATCGCCAAAGGCGGCAAGATCGGCCTGTTCGGCGGCGCCGGCGTGGGCAAGACGGTCACGCTGATGGAGCTGATCCGCAACATCGCGGTGGAGCACTCGGGGTACTCGGTATTTGCCGGCGTCGGCGAACGTACCCGTGAGGGCAACGACTTCTATTACGAAATGAAAGAAGGCGGCGTGCTGGACAAGGTCGCCCTGGTCTACGGTCAGATGAACGAGCCGCCGGGCAACCGCCTGCGGGTGGCGCTCACCGGTCTGACGATCGCCGAGAATTTCCGTGACGAGGGCCGTGACGTGCTGATGTTCATCGACAACATCTACCGTTACACGCTGGCCGGAACCGAGGTTTCGGCCCTGTTGGGTCGCATGCCCTCGGCGGTCGGTTATCAGCCGACGCTGGCCGAGGAAATGGGTGTGCTGCAAGAGCGCATCACCTCGACCAAGACCGGTTCGATCACCTCCTTCCAGGCCGTCTACGTGCCGGCGGACGATTTGACCGACCCGTCGCCTGCCACCACTTTCGCCCACCTCGACGCCACCCTGGTGTTGTCGCGTCAGGTGGCCGAGCTGGGTATTTATCCAGCCGTGGACCCGTTGGATTCAACCTCTCGTCAGCTCGATCCGCTGGTGGTCGGCGGTGAACACTACGAGACCGCGCGCGCGGTGCAGGGAACGCTGCAGCGTTACAAGGAGCTGCGCGACATCATCGCGATTCTGGGCATGGACGAGCTGTCCGAGGACGACAAGCTGGCGGTGTCCCGGGCGCGTAAAATCCAGCGTTTTCTGTCACAGCCGTTTTTCGTCGCCGAGACTTTCACCGGCACCCCGGGCAAATATGTTTCGTTGAAAGACACCATCGCCGCCTTCAAGGGTATCGTCAACGGCGACTATGACAGTCTGCCCGAGCAGGCCTTCTACATGGTCGGTACCATCGACGAAGCGGTGGAGAAAGCCAAGTCGCTGTAAGGCGCCAAGAGGTTCTATACTATGGCCATGACTCTACACGTCGATATCGTCAGCGCCGAAGCGGAGATTTTTTCCGGCACGGCCAACATGGTGTTCGCCCCGGCGGAAATGGGCGAAGTCGGTATCGCGCCGCGCCATACCCCGTTGCTGACCCGTTTGAAACCCGGCCAGGTCAGGGTACAGATGGAAGGTAAGGATGAGCAGTTTTTCTATGTTTCCGGCGGCCTGCTCGAGATCCAGCCGCATGTGGTGACGGTACTGGCCGATACCGCGCTGCGGGCCAAGGATCTGGATGAGGCCGAGGCGCAGCGCACCAAGGAGCGGGCCGAGAAAGCTATCGCCGACAAGGCCGGTGACTTCGATTATGCCAAGGCGCAGGCCGAACTGGCCGAAGCGGTGGCCAAGTTGCAGACCATCCAGCGCATGCGCAAGACGACCAAGAGCTGAGGATGCGCCTGTTGGTTGCAGCCGTCAGTCGCAACGGTCGTAACAAGTCGTCGGCGGCGGTCGGTAACCACAAGGTGGTGGCCATCATCTATTCGATACTCGACGATACCGGCATCATGCTCCAGCCGCCGGATATTCAGGAGTATTATGCCCACGGCGGGCCCAACGACCTGCTTCAGGGCCTGGAAGGCTGCCAACTTGGCAAGACCGTGGAGATTGTTCTGTCGCCGGAAAAGGCCTTCGGCCACCACGACCCGGCGCCCACTGCCACCGACGACATCGAGAACGTACCGCCGCAGTTCCGACGGGTCGGTGCCGCGGTCCAGACGCAGGATGATCAGGGGGAAATACGGGCGTTTTTTGCCTCAAAAATTGAAAACGACAAGCTGACCGTCGACGGCATCCATCCGTTCGCCGGCAGGGTGCTCACCTACGCGGTCACGGTCGCGGACATTCGCGATGCCTCCGAAGAAAAGAAAGTCAAGGGCGTGGCCAAGCCGCGCATGCATTGATGCCATGCCGCAGAGCGGGCTTCGATTCCTAGATTGCTTTGCAGTATGATGCGGGCATGACCCTTCATGTGATTATTCTCGCCGCCGGGCAGGGCACGCGCATGCGCTCTAGCCTGCCCAATGTGTTGCATCCGCTCGGGGGCAAAGCGCTGCTGGCGCACGTGATCGACACGGCCCGTCAGCTCGAGCCCGCCAGTATTCACGTCGTCTATGGTCACGGCGGGGCGCAGGTACGCCAGGCCCTGGCGCACGAGCCGGTCGACTGGGTAGAGCAGAAGGAGCAATTGGGGACCGGGCACGCTGTGGATCAGGTCATGCCGCTGCTCCCCGACAAGGGTTCGGTGCTGGTGCTGTATGGCGATGTGCCGATGATCGGCGCGCGTACGCTGGCGCCGATGCTCGAGCAGGTCCGTGCCGGCGCGCTGTCCATTCTTAGTGCCAAAGTGGCCGACCCCCATGGTTATGGCCGTATCGTCCGCGCCACGCACGGTGGTCTTGCCGCTATCGTCGAGCAGAAAGACGCCACCCCCGAACAGCTGCGTATCGATGAAATCAATACCGGTTTTGTGGCGGCACCGGTCTCGCGTCTGCGCCACTGGCTGGCCAACCTGGGCAACGACAACGCCCAGGGCGAGTATTACCTGACCGATATCGTCTCCATGGCCGTTGCCGATCGGGTTCCGGTGCACAGTGTCACTGCGCCCGACAGCGAGGAAATCCTCGGCGTCAACGATCGTGTGCAGTTGGCTCAGCTGGAGCGTTTGTACCAACGGCGCCAGGCGGAGCGTCTGATGCGCGCGGGGGTGACGCTTGCCGACCCGGGACGTTTCGATGTGCGGGGTGAACTGGTAGCCGGCAGCGACACCTTTATCGATGTCAACACGGTGTTTGAAGGCCGGGTGCAGCTCGGCGGCGGGGTTCGCATCGGGCCGAACTGCTGCCTGAAAAACGCCGTGCTGGGCGACGGGGTCGAGGTGCTGGCGCACAGTGTGATCGATGGCGCCCGTGTCGGCGCGGCCTGTCGCATCGGTCCGTTCGCCCGCATCCGTCCCGAAACCGAGCTGGCAGGACGGGTCCACATAGGCAACTTTGTCGAGGTCAAGAAATCGCGCGTCGGCGACGGCTCGAAGGTCAATCATCTCAGCTATATCGGCGACACCCAGATGGGCGCGGGCGTCAACGTCGGTGCCGGAACCATTACCTGTAATTACGACGGCGCCAACAAACATCTGACGCAGATCGGCGACGATGTGTTCATCGGTTCCGATACCCAACTGGTGGCACCGGTCAGCGTCGGTGACGGCGCCACCATCGGTGCGGGAACCACAGTGACGCGCGATGTGCCGGCGGCGAAGCTTACGCTCAGTCGCAGTCCGCAAAAGACCGTCGAAGGCTGGCAGCGGCCGGTGAAGCAACCGAAGTAGCGGCGCCCTACAGTGACGAACCGCTACGCCGCTATGCTGATTCAGTCGAACCGGAGAACCAACTGAATGTGTGGAATCGTAGGCGCCGTCGCTCAGCGGGAAGTCGCCCCTATCCTGCTCGAAGGCCTGAAGCGTCTTGAATATCGCGGCTACGACTCGGCTGGGATCGTCGTGCTCAATGCCGACGGACAGCTGGATCGGTTGCGCACCCTTGGCAAGGTGACCGAGCTGTACAAAGCCTATGCCGCGCATCCCATTTCCGGCAGCACGGGTATTGCGCATACCCGCTGGGCCACTCACGGCAAGCCCAGCGAGAACAACGCCCATCCCCACATCTGCGGCAAGCGGGTGGCCGTGGTACACAACGGGATCATCGAGAACCATGACACGTTGCGCGCGGCGCAGAAACAACAGGGTTTCCGTTTCACTTCCGAAACCGATACCGAGGTGATCGCCCACCAGGTGTTCCATCATCTGGACCAGGGCGAGGATTTGCTGCGGGCGGTGACGCGCAGCTGCGCGCAAATGAAGGGGGCCTACGCGCTCGGGGTCGTCAGTTGCGACCAGCCGGATCGGATCATAGCCGCGCGTCGCGGCAGCCCCCTGGTGATCGGCATTGGCATTGGCGAGTATTTCATCGCCTCGGACGTGGCAGCGCTCCTGCCTGTGACCCAGCGCTTTATGTTTCTTGAAGAAGGCGACGTGGCTGAACTGACGCCGCACGGTGTCACCATTTATGATGCCGCCGGTACCCGCGTCGAGCGCAAGGAGCGTCGTTCCGAGCTGACCGCCGACGCTGTAGAGCGCGGCGAATACCGCCATTACATGCTCAAGGAGATTTACGAACAGCCGCGAGCCGTCGCCGATACGCTGGAAGGGCGCCTTCATCAGGGCCGAGTGCTGGAGGCGGCTTTTGGCGCCGGCGCCGAGGAAATTTTCGATCAGGTGCAGGGTGTGCACATCATCGCCTGCGGCACCAGTTATCACGCCGGCCTGATCGGTCGCTACTGGATGGAGTCGCTGGCCGGCATTCCGTGCAGTGTGGAGGTCGCCAGCGAGTTCCGCTATCGCAAGCCGGTGGTGCGAAACAGCTCTTTGATAGTGACGATTTCCCAGTCGGGGGAGACCGCCGACACCCTGGCCGGGTTGCAGGAAGCGAAGCGGCTGGGTTTCGGCCAGTCCCTTTGTATCTGCAACGTTCCCGAAAGTTCACTGGTGCGCGAATCGGATCTCGCCCTGATGACGCGCGCCGGCCCGGAAATCGGAGTGGCCTCGACCAAGGCGTTCACCACCCAGTTGACCGCGCTGATGTTGCTCACGATCGTGCTCGGGCGGCGCTTTGCGCTCGACGAAGCGCTGGAGCGTTCTCTGGTCAGGCAGCTGGAGCACCTGCCTGGGGCGATCGAACAGGTATTGCAGCTCGACGTGCACATCCGCGAACTCGCCGAGGATTTCGCCGACAAGCAGCACGCCCTCTTTCTGGGGCGCGGCGCCCATTACCCCGTGGCCATGGAGGGCGCGTTGAAGCTCAAGGAGATTTCCTATATCCACGCCGAGGCCTATCCGGCCGGCGAACTCAAGCACGGGCCGTTGGCGCTGATCGATGCCGACATGCCCGTGGTCGTGGTGGCACCGAACAATGCGTTGCTGGAAAAGCTGAAATCCAATATGCAGGAGGTCAGCGCGCGGGGCGGTATGATGCTGGTGTTTGCCGACGAACAGGCCGGCGTGGAAACCAGCGACGGCACCCGGGTACTGCCGGTCGCACCCACCGACGACTGTGTGGCGCCGATCATTTTCACCGCGCCATTGCAGCTGTTGGCCTACCATGTCGCCGTCCTCAAGGGTACGGATGTGGACCAGCCGCGTAATCTGGCGAAGTCGGTGACGGTGGAATAGGTTCCAGCTCCACGGACGCCTTCCCTTGCCCTCTTTCGGCCTCTGTCGAGCCCGTTGATAGCCGACGATAGTACAATCATTTCATGGCGATACGCGGCTGGCTGGGCCGATGTCGTGCGTTTCGGGCCATGGCCGACAGGACCTCTCCGACGGCATCGCCTTCAGCGCCGTCTTACACGCGGCGACTCGACTTTCCTGGGTTGCCGATAGATACTTCCTGCTCCCGCCGTAAACGGGGCGGTTAAGCCACAATGGGCCGGTAATCAGCACGCATCCTGCAGTCACCGCCGCCAAAGCGGTTTTCTACAGGCCGGGTGACGTGGAGATGCAACGAGACGGACGCTGACGCCGGAACGGCATCGTGATCGGCCGCGGAAGGTCGGTCCGCAATCGGTTGCTGCATGTAGCGATAGAAACAGAACAGGAGAGAACATGGCGACCGAGATAGCGCAACGTATTCTGGTGGTTGACGACAACCGCGACGCGGCGGACAGCTTGAGCATGGTATTGGACATCCTCGGTGCCGACGTGCGCGTCGCGCACAACGGCGAGGAGGCACTGACCGTGTTTGCCGAGCATACGCCGGAAGTAGTGCTGCTCGATATCGGTATGCCGGGCATGAACGGCTACGAAGTGGCGCGGAATATTCGCAGTCGGTTCCCTGACTACAACACCTGGATCGTCGCCCTGACCGGTTGGGGGCAGGAGGAGGACCGGCGTCGCGCGCAGGACGCCGGTTTCGACCATCATCTGACCAAGCCGGTCGACCTGGACGCACTGCAGGAGCTGTTGGGTAGCTTGAACCGCGCGGCGGATGCCCCCGGATCCTGAAAGACACCCTACCTGCCCTTCGGCCGCTGCGGATGTGGCGACCCGTCGGTGGCCGGTGCCACGGACGGGTTGCTAGCCCCAACAACCGGGTGATTTACCCCGGGCCCGTGCGGGGAAAGCACGAACGCATGGTCATTTAGTCTTTAAATTTCATCCTCTTATAGCTTTGGCATGGTCACTGCAACCGACTTTCGCAGTGACAACACCAAAGCCAACGATCGAGGAGAACAGCATGAAAACCGTACTGACTTCAGCCGCCGCCGCCCTGTTGGGTATGTCCACCCTTGCCTGCGCCGGCAATTACGGCGAAGCGCAGACCACGCAACGCGTGGAATCGCAAATCAGCGCCTCCGTGCCCGATTTCAGCCAGCTGGATACTGACGGGAACGGTGCGCTGACGGCCAATGAGGCGGAAAACAGCCCCGAGCTAGCCAGCCAGTGGAAAGAATATGACGAGAACGAGGACGGACGCTTGAACCGCGCCGAGTTTTCCGCGTTTGAAAAGACCCGTCTGGAAGAGCGCGCCAAGCAGTATGAAGACAGCGCGGACGAAGCCGAGGATCGCATCGACAGTGCTCAATGAGGCGGCCGCGCCGCCTTCCCCGCGTCGCCGTCCGGCGACGCCGGGCGGGCAGCGGGCTGACGCGGGCGGATCGCGGCTACCAAAATGAGACGCCTTTGTGGTCGAGGAGGCATCATGTCGCCATTGGCTTTAGTTTTTCTGGTCATCGCGCTGGTGGCGGCCATCGTGGGATTTACAGGGGTGGCGGGGCTGGCGGCGCAGGTCGCTGAAATCCTGTTCTTCGTCTTTCTGGCTCTGTTCGTGGTGGCGCTGGTTGTCGGGCGCCGACCGCAGATGTGATAATCATTCGCTCCATCAGCACGGTGCCCGGGGGAGCCTCTATTGACGTATGCCAAGGAAAAACCAGGATGTCCTACACGCTGGAAAAGAGTTACTCAGACCCAGTGAGCGCCCACCACGGCGATAATGGACAATACGGGGTTCAGTTTCTGCTGATACGCGCAGTGTGGCTGCTTTCCTGGACGGTCGCGCTGTTGTTTCTGATGAGTCTGGGTCTTCTGCTGTACAGTTCGTGGCGGTACGTTGAGCGCATCGACCCCATCGAAAGACATTTGCAGTACATGGCGCAGGTCGACGCCGTCGAGGAGACGCTGCGCCACGCCCTGATTCAGTTGCTCGAATCCGATACCGGCTCCATTGGCGCTGACACCTGGCGGGCATTGCCGCAGCAGTTGAGCGCTTTGAATCAGGCCACGGCGAATCTGGTGAAGACGTCCCCGGACAAGCTGGCCTACGCGCGCGAGCAACTGCGCAAGTTCGATCGTCTCAATCGTTTCCATCTGGACGAAGCGCTGCGCGCGGTGCGCGAAGTCGGCAACGACGAACTGGTGGCCCACCAGTCCA
This sequence comes from Thiogranum sp., assembly GCA_030148775.1. Taxonomy (GTDB): domain Bacteria; phylum Pseudomonadota; class Gammaproteobacteria; order DSM-19610; family DSM-19610; genus Thiogranum. Next base: position 57,720 of record JASBST010000057.1, on the reverse strand, counting down.
TGGTGCGCGCCTTCGCCGTCGAAGCCGGCCGGGCGCAACGGATTGCCGTCGGCCTGGCCGCGGCGCTGTTGCTGGTTTCGCTGCTGCTGTGGCTCAATACCCGCCAGCGGATTATCGCGCCATTGAAGAATCTCGGCCATCTGATGACCTCGCTGGCCCGCCGCGATTACACCAGCGCGCCGGTGGACGACGCCGATCCGATGTTGCGTCCCCTGCTCGACAATTACAACCGCCTGGTTCAGCGTTTGCACAAGCTCGAGCGCGCCCAGCAACAGCGTCAGGAGTCGTTGACCGACGCCGTGCGCAGCGCTTCGCATCTGATGATGCAACAGCAGCACCGTTTGGCGCAGGCCGAGCGACTGGGCGCGGTCGGTGAGGTGGCCGCCGGAGTGGCGCACGAACTGCGCAATCCGCTCACCAGCGTGCAGATGGCGTTGGAGAATCTGCGTCGTGACATGCAGGATCCGGATCTTATAGAGCGTGCCGATCTGATCATGAACGAAGTCAAGCGGGCCACGCGGCAACTAAACAAGCTGCTCGATCAGGCGCGCCAGAGCCCGGAGAAAGCGCTGCCGACGAATATCGCCGCGGAACTGGAGGATCTGATCACGCTTGCGTCCTATCAGCTCTACGAGCACATCGCGGTTCGTTACCGCGCGGAGGAGGATCTGATCTGTTCTCTTCCCCAGGCCCGCTTCCGCCAGGTATTGCTCAATCTGATTCTCAACGCCGGCCAGATACTGGGGCGCAGCCCGGGCGATATATCGGTGTTCGCGCGTCGCGAAAACGATCGTCTAGTCGTCACCGTGACGGATACCGGTCCGGGATTTCCGGCCGAGATCATCGCCGCGGGCGTCCAGGCATTCCGCTCCTGGCGCGTCGGCGGCACCGGCCTGGGGCTGGTGATGGTGCGGCGCTTCGCCAGTGATCTGGGCGGTGAGTTGTTTTTGAGCAACCGCGACGGCGGCGGCGCCCGCGTGACCCTTTCCCTGCCTTGTGTGCCGTGCGATGGCTAGTACACTGCTGATCATCGAGGATGAAGCGCTCATCGGCACCGAGCTGAAACGCCATTTCGAGCGCGATGGCTGGCTGGTCACGCTAGTCGACACCTATCAGGGCGCACGCCGGTTGCTGGTGGAACAGTTGCAGGCGCCGCTGGCGGTGCTCTCGGATATGAATCTGCCCGACGGCAACGCGCTGGATCTGCTCGAAGAGGTTCGTCAGCAGAATACCATTGGCGAGTGGATCTTTCTCACCGGTTACGGCAGCGTCGCCGATTCGGTACGGGCGCTGCGGCTCGGTGCCTACGATTTTCTGGAAAAACCGGTCGATTTCGATCGCCTGGACCTGGTGATCGCTGGCGCCATGCGCAGTGCCCGCGCCCAGCGCCGTCTGCGCGACCAGCAATCGGCGCAGAGTATCCGCTACACACCCGATGGCTTCGTCGGCCATGGGCACGCCGCCCGTCGCACCCGCGATATGCTGACCCGGTTGGCTTGCGCGCCGTTCACCGCCCTGGTGATATCCGGCGAGACTGGCACCGGCAAAGGCGTCGCCGCGCGCATCCTGCATCACAGCGGACCGCGCAGCGACGCGCCCTTGGTGGAAGTCAACTGCGCGGCTTTGCCCAAGGACCTGTTGGAGTCGGAACTGTTCGGCCACGAAGCGGGAGCGTTTACCGGCGCCAAAGCCAGGCGGCGTGGGTTGTTCGAGCAGGCCGACGGCGGCACTTTGTTTCTGGATGAAATCGGCGAGCTGCCGACCGATCTCCAGGCCAAGCTGTTGAAGGTGCTCGAAGAGCAATGCTTCAGGCGGGTTGGTGGCGATCGCGAAATCAATGTCGACGTGCAGGTGATCGCCGCCACCAACCGGGACCTGGCGAGCCGCGTCAACGAAGGCGGATTCCGTAGCGATCTGTACCACCGCCTGTGTGTATTCCAGCTGCAGTTGCCGCCGCTGCGTGAGCGTATCGAAGACCTGGACGAGCTGGTGCCGTTGTTTATCAGCGAGTTCAACGCCAAGTCGGGTAAGGCGGTGTCGCGTATCGGCGATCGCGTCTGGGAAACGCTGCGTGCGCACACCTGGCCGGGCAACGTGCGCGAAATGCGCAACGTCATCGAACGCTGCGTACTGTTTGCCGATGACGAGCAGTTTCCTTTGCAATGGTTGCAACTGCAGCCCGTACACCACCCCTCCTCCACTCTCGAAACGCCGGCCCCCACTGGCGCGTCGACGGGTGTGTCCGCGGGCGGACAGTGGGTGAATCTTCCGCTGGATGGCAGCATGGGCCTGGAGGCGATGGATCGCGTGATTATCGGCGCCGCGCTGGAGCAGAACCACTTCAACGTCGCCGCGACCGCGAGGGCCCTTAATACCACCCGGGATACGTTGCGCTACCGCATCCAGAAATACGGCATCGCCCTACCTGAAAACGCCTGAACGGCCGGGTGAATAGGCACCCGTTGCCGGGGTGATTACACCCAACGGGGTATATCACCACGGGGCGTCTCGGCTATCCCCTAGCTGTTGTTGAAAATAATAGTTGGCATTCAACGTGATATCTGTTGTTGTGGACGGCGATGTCCGGTCCGCGTTTAGCGCACGACCGAAGCCATGGCGACGATGTGCCGTTGCCGCCGCTAGTGGGACCGTTGTGCCGTTGGGTTGTTTCGGAGCGGAACTCCGTGGAGGTAAGTCATGCGATACACAAGCATTGCAATCCGCATCGCCGCGGGCGTGCTGGCGCTCGGCCTGTTCAGCGCCACGGTAGGGGCCAGCGCACAGGCGCCCTCGGACACTTGGTCGAAGGCTTCGCTGACAACGACCTACGCGCTTAACCCGCACCTCAATCCGTTCAGCATCAATGTCGATGTGCAAAACGGTGCGGCTACGCTGAGCGGAACCGTCGACAGCGAAGTGGATCGCGATCTGGCCGAGGAGCTGGCGCTGGGCGTTGACGGGATTCGTCAGGTCGTCAACCGGCTGCAGGTGGCGCCACAGGCCTCGGCCGACATGGAACAACAGAAACTCGGCCAGCAGCAGCGGGGTTTTCTGCGCAAAGTCGAAGACGCCAATATCAGCGCAAAAGTGAAATCCCAATTATTGTGGAACGACAGCACCAGCGGACTGGATATAGACGTCGATACTAAAAACGGCATTGTCAGTCTCAGCGGTAGTGTCACCTCGGGTGCCGAAGCCGATCTGGCCGAGCAGATTGCACGTAATACTACCGATGTGCTCGGGGTGGACAACCGTCTGCAGATCGACCCCGACAAAGCGGGTCTGGCCGAACGCGTGAGCCGGGAAGGCCGTGCTGTGCAGCAACAGGTCGGAGATGCGTGGATCAGTGCCAAGGTCAAAAGCGCCCTCTTGTACAACCGCAATGTCCACGGCAACGCGATCAATGTCGACACTCGCAACGGTGTCGTGACCTTGAAGGGCATTGTCAACAGTCGTTTCGAAAAGGAACAAGCGCTTTCCGTGGCGCGCACCATCCAAGGTGTCAGACAGGTCAAAGATCAGCTCAAGTCGGGCGTCTGATGGTGCGTGCCAAACCCGTCGGGGATTGTCCCCGGCATTTATAGTGCGACTACAGCGAAGGAGAAAGACATGAATCAGAATTCACATACGCAACCGGAAAACAGTGGTAACGGATCGACCAGCCGGCGTGTCGCCGACGCGCTGCACGAGCATATCGACCAGGCGGCGGAGACCGGCGAGCGCCTGGAGCGGAAGCTGCACGAAAAGGGCGAGCGCATGCACGACAAGTCGCGTGAGCTCAACACCACGTTCTCGCGCTGGGTGCAGGAGCGCCCGCTGGCGGTTGTCGGCGGTGCGGTCGCGCTGGGCCTGCTCCTCGGGACCCTGACCCGTCGCTAACGGGTTGCGGACGAACGCTATATGAGTTTCCAGACGCATTCCGAACCGCCCGTCGGCGACGCTTCGCCCGCCGCCCAATTGCGCGCCAGTGCGCACGAGGTCTTCGACAGCGGGCGCCGGCAGCTCGCCGGGTTGCTCGAGTTGGCGACGCTCGAGGCCAGGTACTCCGGTCTCATGCTCGCATTTGCCCTTGGCTTCGGCGTGGCGCTGGCGGTGTTTCTCCTCTGCGGCTGGGGTCTGTTGGTGGCCGCCGCGGTGGTCCAGCTGATTGAGCTGGGTTGGAGTACAGCGGCGGCCCTGGCCGCGCTTGGACTGGTACACGCCCTGGCGGCATTGGTGGTCTGGGGCTTGCTGCGTCGCTGTATTGCGAGAATCGGGTTGGATGGCACGCGCGAGGTCATGGGGTTGGGCGATGTATCCGACTAGAGCGGTTATACGTCAGCGTACCCTGGCCGCGCGCCTGGCACGGGAGCAGGCGCATCTGGCGCGTAGGCGACTGCGCCATTGCGCCGGGGTTTTCGCCACATCGCCCCTCGGACTGGGGCTGGGTGTGGCGACCGGGTTCGTCGCCGCGCGGCGCGTGGGTAAATCGTCACCCGGGTCCTCCCGCGGCTCGTTGCTGAGCTTACGCCGAATGCTTACCTTCGCCTCTCTACTACGCTTTTTCTGAACCCATCGGCCACGCCTTGTCGTCTCGGGGGCGTATAACGAGGATAATGGCATGCACACCAGGGAGCCCGCTGCACCGTCGCGGCCGCAGAACGCCGACCTGGGGGGCGTACCGCAGACCTTGCCCGGCACGCCGGCGGCCACCGGGCGCGCTCTGCGCGCCATCCAGATCACCCTACTGATCCTGGCGGTTATCTATACGCTGGCGTTGGCTCGCAGTTTTTTCATACCGCTGACGCTGGCGTTTCTCATCAGTCTGGTGTTGGCGCCGGTGGTAAAGTGGCTGGCACACATCCACGTGCCGCGCGCACTGGGAGCGGGCGCGGTGGTTTTGGCGCTGCTGGCCGGCCTCGGTTTCATGCTCTCAAGTGTTCTCGATCCCATCGAAAAGTGGATGGAGAGCGCGCCCATTCTGCTCGAACGGCTGGAAGAGAAAGTTTTGCCGCTGAAGGAAACCGTCGAGGAGGTCAGTAAAACCGCCGAAAAAGTCGATCGTATTGCGTCGGTCGACAATAAAGGCGGGGCGGCGGCGCGTGTCACGGCAGGCAAAAGCCTGCACGTCCGGGACATGCTTTACAGCAACGCCATGGGATTGCTGGCGGGCCTGGTGATAGTGACGTTCTTACTGTACTTCTTTTTGTCTTGGGGCCGGGTGGCGTTGCTGCGTATCGGCGAGTTGCTGGGCGACAGTCTGGAACAGAAACGTTTCTTCGCCCTGACGACGACGCTCGAAGTGGAGGTCTCCAAATATCTACTGACAATAACGGTGATCAACATCCTGTTGGGAGCGGCGGTGGCGGCTGCGCTTTATCTGTTGGGGATGCCGAACCCGATGCTCTGGGGGACCGTCACCGCGCTGTTGAATTTCATCCCCTACCTGGGCGCGGTGATGTCGGCCATCGTGATCAGTGGCGCCGCCCTGTTGAGTTTCGACGGTCTGGGCCAGCCGATGCTCGTGGTCGGCGCGTTCGGCATACTGACGATTCTCGAAGGCCAGATCTTCACGCCGCTGGTGCTAGGGCGGCGGTTGGCGCTCAATCCGCTGGTGGTCTTTCTGAGCGTGGCCTTCTGGTTCTGGCTGTGGGGGGTGATGGGGGCGCTGATGGCCGTGCCCATCCTGATTACGCTGAAGCTCATCGGCGACCATGTCGGCGTCCTGGGGCCGTTCGCGAAACTCGCCGGTCGCTGAGCGCCGGTGTTTCCGCAATGAACAAAAGCTTTATATTTTGTGTTGTTTTGCCCACAGAGCCTGGTCGATCCCTATCACACTGTAACTTAAATAGTTTGTTGATTTACCTAGGGAAATCTTGCTTGTTTGTCGCAAAAATGTTACACTTCCGCGCTTTACCGTAATACCCGAATCAAGCGCTCACGAGGAGTACATTCTGTGGCTAAGGATATGATGTTCTTTTGCATTCCCCAGCAGGCCTACATGCGCACGCAGAACTGCTGCAATTTGCGCAAGCGCCCCGCCGGCAAGGCACCTGCCGGCGCCCAGCCGATGCTGCGCGCCTGTGAAAAGTGCACCATGTATCCGCTGGTCGACCGGGAAAAAGTGCCGACGGTTTCCCTTGACGCCTATCTGGGCGGCAGTAAACCCAAAATCGCCAATCTGCAGACCGCCGCCAACAAGAAACTGATCCAGGCCGTCATCAGCGGCTGATACCCATGCCGACGGCGCTGCCGCTCACCAGCGGGTGACTTGTCGTGCCTACCCGGCTTTGACACACTAGGGCGAATCCCTATCGCGGTTGTCGGTATGAGCCCTTATTACGGCGTCCGCCGTCTCGGACCCTATCTCGGCGTAATACAGGTCATCGACGTCGGTGACGCCTGTGCCTATTCCACCAATGGCAGGACCTGGCGTATTCGCCAGCAGACCGCCTCCGGACGCTTTCGCTGGGGCGTGACCCAGGTTTCCGAGGACAACGTCACCGATGTGCGGCTGATCGGCGCGGACAATCTGGTCGAGGCGCTGAAAAAACAGCCGCCGGTGCCGTTTCCGATTCGCGATCGGTTCGAATTGTGGCTGCTCAACAGCAGCACCCGCCGTCCGCTGGCGCTGTTGCGCACCCGCTACAAAGCGCAGGACATGGAGCAGGTCACAGATCCTCACTGGCGCCCGTTCCTGATGACCGATATGGCTTTCGTCTCCCCCACGCTGGTCGAACACGAAAAAACCCAGCCACGCAACGGCCGGCCGGCCCCGCACCGGGACCAACTCGAAAGCCAGGTGAATATCGCCTCCCGGCCGTTACCCGCGGCGCAATGGTTCGAACGCCTGAGCGACGGCAGTGGCCGTGGTCGCGACGGTTTGCGACTCGGGGAAGGCGAGATCGACCGGGTATTGGCGGCCGAGGCGTTTCCCGAACTGCTGCTCAGCGAAGAGTGGGACAATGAGATACAGCAGGGCCTGGTCAGGGATTATCACGACTGGTACGCCGCTTCCCTGCTGGCGCACCAGAATCTCAGCGCGGCGACCCGCCGGCGGCTGGAGCGCGCCGCCTGTCAGCGGCCGCAGCCATTGCTCGCCGTCTATCCGCTGATTCCCGAGGTCATCGACCAGGAAGCCATCGACGTCGCGCTGGTGAGTGCGCGGCTGATGAACGCCTCGCCGGCGCCGGCCCCCTAGAACGGCCACTACTCGGTGGCCTGCGCCAGATGTCGCGACACCCACAGGGTCGCCAGCAGCACGCCGCCAGCAAGCCCCAGCACCGCGGCGATCGGACCGATATTGGCCGCCGTGCTCAGGGTGTACAGCCCCACGGCCAGGAGCATGGCGACATTCTGGAAAAAATTCTGTACCGCCACGGCGCGGCCGCTGCCGACATGCTCGTGACCGATGTGTTGCAACGCCGCATTGATCGGCACGATGAACACCCCGCCGCTGCAGCCGATCAGAAACAGCACCAGCGCCGCCTGCCACGCATTGTCCACCAGCGCAAACAGCAAAATGCCCGCACCCATTGCCCAGGCGGCGAGGCGGGCACGCTGCAGTTGGTGTAGCGGAATCAGCCGCGGCACCAGCGCCGAGCCGGCTACCACCCCAAGCGCCAGATAGAGGGCAAGCAGCGAAATATCACCGGCCGAGCGGCTTTCCAGCACCAACGGCGCCCAGGCTACCAGGAGCACACGTAATACAGCCGCGGCACCCCAGAACCGGCAGCCGCCGAGCAACGCGAAGCGGGCGCGTGGCGTTTGCAGAAATCTGCGTGTGGTCTGGGAAAACTGCCGCAGCACCTGCCGTGTCTGTGCGCCGCGCGGCGCCAGACGGGGGATAAGCAGCGTCAGCAGCAACGACAGCAGATAAGTCGCGGCCACCATCCAGAAGGCGCCGCGCACACTGATATCGGCCAACTGCCCGCCGGCCACCGTGCCGAGAATGATGGCGCCGATGGTGCTGGCCTCGATCCAGGCGTTGGCGCGCACCAGCTGCGTTGTCGCCACCAGCTCCGGCAGGATACCGTACTTGGCCGGGCTGTAAACCGCGGCGCCAAAGCCGACCAGGCCATAGGCCAGCAGCGGCTCGACGCCGGCGAGAATCAGACCCACGCCGGCGGCTTTGATCAGATTCGCGACCAGCAGAATCCGGGGTTTCGACCAACGATCCGCCCAGGGCCCGACCCAGGGTGCGGCGACCACATAGGCGACCAGAAAGACGCTTTGCAGGGCCGGGATGTACCAGGTCGGCATCTGCTCGGCCTGTAATACCATGCCGATGGCGGCAAACAGGATTGCGTTGTCGGCGAAGGCGCTGAAGAACTGCGCCAGCAGCAGGGCGTTGAGACCGCGCCCCATCTAACGGTTCTCGTCCAGCCAGTGAGCCAGATGTTCGGGCAGTTCGTCCGGGTGCACATAGCTTTCCGAAACGACCTTGTCGCGCACCGAGATACCGGCGCGGTGAACGCTGGCCGGGTCGCCGCTTATCAGCGGGTGCCAGTCATATAGCGGTTTGCCCTCGGCCAGCAGTCGATAGGCGCATGTGTCCGGCAGCTAACGCTGGGTACGTGCCACTTGGGGCGTGACCTTGATACAGTCCGGTACCAGCAGGCAGCGGTCGGTGTAACGGGTGCAGCGGCAGCGCTCACTGTCGAGGTATTCGCATACCACGTTGGTGTAGAACAGGCGTCCGCTGTCCTCGTCCTCGATTTTCAGTAAGCAGCAGCGTCCGCAGCCATCGCACAGCGCCTCCCACTGCTCGGTATCGAGTGCATCGAGTGGCCTGTCTTCCCAAAAGCGTGCTGACATGTCGGCGCGTTGCGTGTGGACGAAGGAATCATACTGTAACGTACAGGTCGTAGCGTGTCTTCTTGCTTGCCACCGACGCCGTCGGCCGGCGCTTATCGAGCGTTCCGGCACGCTGCGGACGTTTGACCACCACCCGTCGCCGCGCGCTCGCCAGCGCGGCATCGAGCAGCCCGGCCGAATCGGCGTCCTCTCCCAGCAACTGTTGCAAGGCCCGCATTTCTTTTTTTACCAGAACCTTTGATTTACCGGGTGGATACATCGGGTCCAGGTAGACCACGTCCGGCCGCTGTGCCGCGCTCAGCCCGGCCAGCGCGGCGGCGGCATCGTCGTGCACCAGCGACAAACGTGTTTCGACCCACTGCGCCAGTTCGGAGTCCAGGGAGGCGCGCTGCAGACCGTCGTCCAACAGCGCTGCGAGTATCGGCGAACGTTCGCACAGGGTGACCCGGCATCCCAGGCTGGCGAGGACAAAGCCGTCACGGCCGAGACCGGCGGTGGCGTCCCAGACAATGGGGTTGTAGCCGGGTTTGAGGCCCACCGCCCGGGCCAGCGCCTGGCTACGGCCGCCGCCGAACCGGCGTCGATGAGCCATGGCACCGGCGGTGAAATCCACCCTTACCGGACCGTGGGTGTGTTCGCCGGCCAGCCGCAGTTCAAGGCCTTCGGCGCCGAGGCAGAGGTAATAACCGCTGGCCGGCGGCCGCGCCAGGCGCGTCAGCGCATAACGCTGCGCGAGTCGGCCCGCGGCGGGTGCAAACAGAGCGTGTTCGGCGACCAGGCCGGGGTTAGGCATGCGCTCGGGCATGCAGCCAGTGTATCACCCGTGGCCGGCGGAATCGGCCGGCCACGGGGCCCAGCGGAGGGGTTAGTGGGGTTGGTATTGTTGCGGTTGTGCTTCCGCCCAATAGGTTTTTTCCGGGTCACCGGCGCTTAGGCTGGCGGCTTTTTCCCGTGCCTCGCCGAATGTCATAACCTCATCGAGAAATTTGCCGGCCTCGAATTTCTTCTTGGATCGCCAGGCGACGATGTAGCCGGGTTCACTGCTGTCATGAGGGTCAATGCCTTGGGACATAGGTGCCTCCTTTATCGCTAGTGCTAACTTTGTCGATAGGGCGAATGCTATTCCCCTGCCGGCGGAAATTAAACCCGTCGGAAATTAGGCATTTTGCCGCTGCGCTCGCGATGGCTTTGATAGAATGGCGCGATGGATGTGTCCTTTATTATAGATCCGCTGAACGACGCCCAGCGCGAAGCGGTCACCGCCGGCCAACAACCCTTGCTGGTGCTGGCCGGCGCGGGTAGCGGGAAAACGCGGGTGCTGGTGCATCGGGTCGCCTGGTTGATCCAGGTCGAGAACATTTCACCCTACGGTATTCTGGCGGTGACTTTCACCAACAAGGCGGCCGGTGAGATGCGCGGGCGCATCGAACAGCTGGTCGGGGTGCCGACTCGGGGCATGTGGGTAGGAACCTTCCACGGTCTGGCGCATCGGCTGCTGCGCGCCCACTGGCAGGAGGCCGGATTGCCGCAGGCGTTCCAGGTGCTGGACTCGGACGACCAGTATCGTGTCATCCGCCGCATCCTCAAAGCCATGGAGCTGGACGAGAGCCGCTGGCCGCCGCGCCAGATGCAGTGGTTCATCAATGCGCGCAAGGATGAGGGACAGCGCCCGCAGCATCTCGAGCACAAAGGCGACCCGTTTGTGCGCCAGCAGCTGGCCGTCTATGAAGCCTACGAGGAACAGTGTCGACGCTCGGGGCTTGTCGATTTCGCCGAATTGCTGCTGCGGGCCCACGAACTGTGGTTGCACAACCCCTCGCTGCTGGCGCACTACCAGCAACGTTTCCAGCATATACTGGTGGACGAATTCCAGGACACCAACACCATTCAGTATGCCTGGCTGCGTCTGCTCGCCGGCGACAGTGGACGCATTACCATGGTGGGCGACGATGATCAGTCGATTTACGGATGGCGCGGCGCGCGGGTGGAGAACCTGCAGCGCTTTGAGCGCGACTTCCCCGGAGCCCGTGTGTTGCGCCTGGAACAGAATTATCGCTCCACTGGCGCCATACTCAAGGCCGCCAATGCGTTGATCGCGCATAACGACGGGCGCTTGGGAAAAAATCTCTGGACCGATCGTGGTGACGGCGATCCGCTGCGTCTGTATGCGGCGCTCAACGAGCAGGATGAGGCACGCTTTGTGGTCGAGCAGATTCAGTCGTTGGTCGACCGGGGTGCCAGCCGTAGCGATATCGCCATTCTATACCGCTCCAATGCGCAGTCGCGGGTATTCGAGGAGCGGTTGCTGCAAACCGCCATCCCCTATCGTGTCTATGGCGGCCTGCGTTTTTTCGAGCGCCAGGAAATCAAAGACGCGTTGGCGTATCTGCGCCTTTGCGAAAACCGCGAGGACGATGCTTCCTTTGACCGTATCGTCAATCAGCCGCCGCGCGGGCTCGGCGAGCGCACGCTCGCCGAGATACGTGATCGGGCGCGGCGCGACCAATTGTCGCTGTGGGCGGCGGCCAGCAACCTGCAGCAGGACGACGTGCTCAACGCGCGCGCGCGCAACGCGCTTGGCGCCTTTTTGCGCACCATCGACGCCCTGGCCGAATCCCTGGCGGGGCTGGCGCTGGGCGAGCAGGTCGAGCAGGCGATACAGGCCACCGCCCTCAAGGCCCACTATGCCAAGGAGAAGGGCGAAAAAGGCGAGGCGCGCCTGGAGAACCTCGACGAGCTGGCCAACGCCGCGCGCGAGTTCGAGTACGACAGCGAAACGGACGCCGATCTGGAGCCGTTGGCGGCCTTTTTGTCGCACGCCGCGCTGGAAGCCGGCGAGGGTCAGGCCGATCAATGGCAGGACTGCGTGCAACTGATGACCCTGCATTCCGCCAAGGGACTGGAGTTCGACGAGGTGTTTTTGTGTGGCCTGGAGGAAGGGTTGTTTCCACACCAGAGATCGGTGGAAGAGTCCGGTCGTCTCGAAGAAGAGCGCCGGCTGTGTTACGTCGGCATCACCCGCGCGCGCAAGCGGCTGACGCTATCCTACGCCGAACACCGGCGCCTGCACGGCAGCGAGGCCTACTGCGTGCCGTCGCGTTTTGTACATGAGATACCCGCCCCGCTGGTTGACGAGATTCGTCCGCGTATCCAGGTCAGCCGGCCTTATGCGGGTGCCGCGGCAGCGGCGTCGTTGCAGTCGGAGCCGGTGGCCGGTCTGGGGTTGGGGCAGCGGGTTCAACACGGCACTTTCGGCGAAGGCGTCGTGCTGAACTACGAGGGCCAGGGCGCGCACGCGCGCGTGCAGGTCAACTTCGAATCGGCGGGCACCAAGTGGCTGGTGGTGGCTTACGCCAACCTGCAGCCGGCCTAGGCGGAGTTGTCGCGCTCCTGCTGCGGTGCCCGCGGCAGGCTGCGACGTAGCCATAAATATCCCAATACCGCCGAGACGAAGGACCCTGCCAGAATGCCGATGCGGCTCTGGTCCAGATACGACGGGCCGTAACTCTCAAAGGCCAGCGAACCGATGAACAGACTCATGGTAAAGCCGATGCCGCAAAGAATGGCCACGCCGTAGAAGGACCACCAGCTGACGCCGGTGGGCAGTTTCGCCAGACCGAGTTTGATGCCGATATAACACAGACCGAACACGCCCAGTTGCTTGCCGATCAGCAGGCCCAGGGCAATGCCCACCGGGACCGGTCCGAGAAGATCGTCGAGAGTCATGCCCTGCAGCGGCACGCCGGCATTGACGAAGGCGAACAACGGCAGAATGGCGAAGGAGACCGCGCAATGCAGGTCGTGTTCCATTTCGTGCAGTGGTGACCGGCCGCGCTCCGGGTCCTTGGTCATGGGGATGAACATCGCCAGTATGATCCCGGCCAGCGTGGCGTGTATGCCCGACTTCAACAAAGCCACCCACATCACGATACCGATCATGACATACAGACTGACGCTCATGGCGCCGCGCCAATTGAGCAGCGCCAGCAGGACGATACAGGTTACGGAGACGGACAGAGCGGTAAACGAAAGTTGGGCGGTGTAGAAAAACGCGATAATGACAATGGCGCCGATGTCGTCGAAGATGGCCAGCGACACCAGGAAAATTTTCAAGGCATTCGGAACGCGCTTACCGAGTAGGGCGAGAATTCCCAGCGCGAAGGCGATATCGGTGGCCGCGGGAATCGCCCAGCCGCTCAGTGCCACCGCGTCGCCACGATTGATCAGCAGATAGATGGCGGCCGGCAGCGCCATGCCGCCCACGGCGCCCAGCGCCGGTAGCGCGACTTTACGAATGTCGGACAGTTCGCCTTCGAGGAATTCGCGCTTCAGTTCCAGGCCGATGAGGAAAAAGAACACCGCCATCAGGCCGTCGTTGACCCACAGCAACAGGGGTTTTGCGATTTCCAGCGCCCCGACCTGCACCGCCACCGGCAGTTCAAGTATCTGTTTGTAGGAACCCGCGAAGGGCGAATTGGCCAGGATCAGTGCGATCACCGACGCGGCGATCAGCAGGATACCGCTGGCGCTTTCGAGTTTAAGAAAATAACGAATTGGAGAGAGCATGGGCCTATCATACCCAGGCCGTGGGCCGGGCTAAAGAGTCAGTCGCTGTGGCCGCCGGCCTGCAACCGGGTGACCGGCAGGCGGGTAAGATTCATCAGTGCTTCGCGGGGCTTGCCGATATAGTTGCCCTGGGCGTAATCGACGCCGTAGTCGCGCAATAGCCCCAGGGTGGCGTCATCCTCGACATACTCGGCGATTGTCTGCTTGCCCAGCGCGTGCGCCACCTGGTTCATCGACTGTACCATGGCCTGATCGATCTGGCTGCCGGCCATGCCCTGGACGAACGAGCCGTCGATTTTCAGCTTGTCAACCGGCAGGTGTTTAAGGTAGGTGAAAGAGGAGAAGCCGGAGCCGAAATCGTCCAGCGCGAACTGGCAACCCATATCCTTCAGCGCGGCAATGAATTTTTCCGCCGCCGAGAGTTTGGCGATGGCGGCTGTTTCGGTGATTTCGAAACACACCCGCGAGGGATCGATGTTGGAGTTGTCCAGCAGGTCCTGGATCATCGGCAACAGACTGGTGTCCTCAAAAGCCTTGCCCGACAAATTGATCGAAAAGCGTACCGCCTCACCCTGACGGTGCAGCCGGGAAAGATAGTTCAGCGCGCGGTTGACGATCCAGCGGTCCACGCTATGGATCAGGCCGAAGCGCTCGGCGGCCGGCATGAAGCCGCCGGGAAGAATGATCTCGCCGTCATCGCAGACCATGCGCACCAAAACTTCGTAGTCCTGCACCTGGTCACTATTGAGCGCCATGATCGGTTGGTAGACCAGCTGAAAACGATCGTGCTCGAGCATTTCGCGTACGCGCGAGGCCCAACCCATGTCCTCGGCCATGCCGGCCTTGTCGCTGTCGGCCGGATTGTAGAGTTTGATGCGGTTGCGGCCCTGGGCCTTGGCCAGATTGCAGGCGATATCGGCGTGCGACAGCGCCTCCTCGGCCGAGTCAACAAAAGCGTCGATCAATGTCGCGCCGATACTGCAGCTGATGTTGAAATTCTTGCCATCCTGCATAAAGACGTAATCTTCGAACAGGCGATGGAAATGCTCGGCGGCCGACATGACGTCGGCGGTGTTGATGTTGTACAGCAGCAGTGTGAACTCGTCGCCGCCGAAGCGCGCCAGCAGATCGCCGTCGCGCACGTGCGATAACAGCAGTTGGGTAACTTCCACCAGAAGCGTGTCGCCGGCGGCGTGCCCGAGCGTATCGTTGATGTATTTGAATTGGTCGAGATCGATATAAAACAGCGCGCAGGTAATACTCGGATTGCGCATCACCCGGGCCACGGTGCGTTCGAGTTCCTGTTGAAAATAATGGCGGTTGAACAGGCGGGTGAGGGCATCGTGCTCGGCTTGATAGGTGAGCTGCTGATGAAACGCTTTCTGGTCGGTGACGTCGCGCGCGGTGCCGCTGATCTGAACTACACGGCCGTCGTTGTCCAGGTGCGCCTTGGCGTTGAAGCTGAGCTGGCGGCGGTTGCCCTCTTTGTCCAGATGGATGGTTTCGTATTGATAAAGATCCTTGCCGCCGAGCAATTGTTGAAACGCCTGTTGGTCGGACGCCAGATTGTCGGTGGCGCAGAATTCCGCCATAGCGCGTCCGAGCATTTCCTCGGGCTCGCGGCCGTAGATCATCCGCGAGGCGGAATTGAGATAGCTCCAGCGGCCCTCGGGATCCATGCTCCAGACCAGATCGTGCGCGGTTTCGACCAGCGCCCGATAGCGGGACTCGGCGTTGAGCAGCTCCCGCTCGGCCAGTTTGCGCTGGGTGATATCCGCCACCAGGCAGGTGAACATCACTTTGCCGCTGATCGCCATGTCCGAGACCTTGAGCGACACCTGAATCACCGAGGCATTGCGATGGCGGGCCTCGACTTCGCGTTCTTCCGCATGGGCGTCTATACGCTGGCGCACCTGGAACACCTGCGGCAACAGCGTCGCCAAATGGCGGCCGCGGATTTCCTGCGCCAGATAGCCGAACAACCGTTCGGCCGCCGGATTGAAGGTGTCGATCAGTCCGTCCTCGTCGACCACGATGATGCCTTCGGCGGCGGTATCGACAATCGCGCGCATGTGGGTTTCCTGGTCGCCCAGGCGTTGAAACACTTTACCCAGCGTCTGCGTCAGATGGCCGATTTCATCAGTCGAGGCCGGGCGCAGGCGTGCCAGTTCCTGGTGGGTGGACGCCCCACTGCGGCTGAACAATTCGTGAAAGGGTTGTAAAGCCTGTCGGGTCGAGCGGATCGCCAACAGGCAGATCGTCAGCGTGATGATGCCCAGAGCGGCCCAGGTGATCAGATAGCCGTCGTCCAGGCTACCGGTGCGCAGCCAGTGGTAATGCGCCAGCAACGCATAGGAAAGCAGTGGCACGACGCCGGCCAACAGCAGGGTGCGCGATTTCAGGCTGACGTGGATCCGCTCCAGACTCAGGTGGCCGGTCAGCTTGCCCAGCTGATGCAGACCGAACAAAAACGCCGGTGTGCCGACCAGCGCGGTGGTGGTCAGTTGCAACAGCGCGAAGTGACCGATCGCCAGGTGGTTTTCGGCATTGATGCCGACGTCCAGGCTCCAATACACTAACCCGGGCGTGACCAGGACATGAATCGACATCAGCGCCCAGAAGTTGCGGCTGTAGCGTTGCACCAGGCGGTGGAGATGCGTCGGCGCGTTGCCGCCGACGGGGTTTTGCAGCACCCAGGTGATCAGCGGTGTGATCAGGCGCTGCAGCTGATAGAGGGAGAAAAACACCAGCGAGAGCGAAAACGCGGGGACCACGCCCGTTGCCAGCACGGCCTGAAGCTGCCAGGGCTGCAGAATGCCGAACAGGACCGCCGCGCCAAATCCCGCCAGAGGGGTGATCAGGAAGCCCAGGAACAACAAAATAGAGAAGCGGGCGCCTGTGCGCTCAGGTGCATCCAGCATAAGTCCCTCGAATTCGCGGGCCGGGCCCGGTCTGCCGTCTTGAAGCCTGCAAAAACAGTATATATTGCGGCGTGATACAGCTTATTCTCGACTAATTGTGTAGAATAATGGCATAAACATAGATAAATGCAACGATAAATTTATTCCTATCCGAGCGGGGTGTTTTCGTACAATAACCCCGCGCCACCCGGAGATGAGCATGAAAAGAAGACAGTTTCTCGGACGGCTGGGCAGCGGCGCCGTTGTCGCCGGCGCCGGGCTGGCGGCGGCCTGCAAGCCTCAGGCGCCGGCCCCGCAAGCCGCCCCTGCGGCCGCCGGCCGCAGCACCAAACCCGTCAAATGGAAAATGGTTACAACCTGGCCCAAGAACTTTCCCGGGCTCGGCACCGGCGCCAACTACTTCGCCGAGCTGATCACCCAATTGAGCGGTGGCCGCATCGAAGTCAAAGTCTACGGCGCCAAGGAACTGGTGCC
Organism: Thiogranum sp.; assembly: GCA_030148775.1. Classification (GTDB taxonomy): domain Bacteria; phylum Pseudomonadota; class Gammaproteobacteria; order DSM-19610; family DSM-19610; genus Thiogranum. The sequence goes on along the minus strand of JASBST010000057.1, from coordinate 40,963 downwards.
CGCATTCGAGGTGTTCGATGCGGTTTCGCGCGGCACCGCGCAACTCGGCCACGGCGCCGCCTATTACTGGAAAGGGAAAAGCCAGGCGGCGCAATTCTTCGCCGCCGTCCCCTTCGGCCTGACCGCGGATGAAATGAACGCCTGGCTGTATCACGGCGGTGGGATGCAATTGTGGCAGGAGACCTACGCGCCTTTCGGGCTCGTGCCTTTGGCCTGCGGCAACACGGGGGTGCAGATGGCCGGTTGGTTCAATCGCGAAATCAATACGCTTGACGATTTGAAAGGTTTGAAAATGCGTATCCCGGGTCTGGGTGGAGAAGTGCTGGCGCGCGCCGGCGGGGTGCCGGTGAGTCTGCCCGGCGGCGAATTATTCACGTCGCTGCAGTCGGGCGCCATCGATGCGACCGAATGGGTCGGCCCCTACAACGACCTGGCGTTCGGTTTGTACAAGGCCGCCAAATACTATTACTACCCGGGCTGGCACGAACCCGGCACCACGCTGGAATGCATGGTCAACAAACAGGCATTCGAGGCCTTGTCCGCGGAGTTGCAGGCGATAGTGCGTGGCGCGGCGCGCATCGCCAATCAGGACATGCTCGCCGAGTACAACGCGCGCAACAACCAGGCGTTGAAGACGCTGGTGGACGAGCACCAGGTCGAGCTCAGAGCGCTGCCGGACGAAGTTCTGCGGCGTCTCAAGACCCTCTCCGACGAAGTTGTGGCCGAGGTCGCGGACAAGGACGCGCAATCGCGCCGCGTGTATACCGCTTTCCGTGATTTCCGCGAACAGGTCACGGCCTGGAGCAACGTATCCGAACGGGCCTACCTTGACGCACGCGCCGGCGTCCGGCTGTGAGTGGTAAAGCGGTCTGACGGCACAGCGTCATCAGCCGGGATACAGTTGCTGCGGCAGCCAGGTGGCGAGCGACGGCCATAGCGCCAGCAAGCCGAGCGCGATCAGCTGAATGACAATAAAGGGCATTACGCCGCGGTAGATGTCGGCGGTGGTCACCTCCGCAGGCGCCACGCCGCGCAGATAGAACAGCGCGAAGCCGAAAGGCGGCGTCAGGAACGACGTCTGCAGGTTGATGGCGATCATGATTCCCAGCCATACCGGGTCCAGACCCATCGCCAACAGTATCGGGCCGACGATCGGCACCACGACGAACGTGATTTCGATGAAATCGAGCACGAAACCGAGCAGAAACATCGCCAACATGACTGCCAGCAGCGCGCCGAAAACGCCGCCTGGCAACTGCGTCAATAGATCTTCGATCAGGATATCGCCACCGAAGCCGCGAAACACCAGCGAGAACACCGACGCTCCGATCAGAATAAGGAACACCATGCTGCTGACCTTCAGCGTGCTGCGGACGACCTCGCGCAGCACAGATCCACGCAGCTGGCGGCGCACGGCCGCCAACAGCATGGCGCCGACCGCACCCACCGAAGCCGCCTCGGTGGGCGTGGCCAGTCCGCCCAGAATCGAACCCAATACGGCGAGGATCAGCAGCAACGGCGCCAGCAACGCGTGCAGGGCATCCAGCCCGCTGCGCCTGTCCTGCGCCTCGTCCCGGGGAATGGGCATGGCGGCCGGGCGGAGCAGCGAAACCAGGACCAGATAGCCGAGGTAGAGGCCGACCAGCAGCAGGCCTGGCAACAGCGCGCCGGCGAACAGATCGCCGACGGAGACGGTTTTTGGCGAAAAGATGCCCTGGCTCAGTTGTGCCTGTTGATAGGCCGACGACAGGACATCGCCAAGCAGCACCAGCACGATCGAGGGTGGAATGATCTGTCCCAATGTGCCGGAGGCGCAGATGGTGCCGGTGGCGAGGCGCGGGTCGTAACCGCGCTTGAGCATGGTGGGCAGCGACAGCAGGCCCATGGTCACCACCGTCGCGCCGACGATACCGGTACTGGCCGCCAGCAACATGCCGACCAGCGTCACCGAGAAGCCCAGACCGCCGCGTATGCGGCCGAACATGCCCGCAATGGTCTCAAGCAGATTCTCGGCGATACGCGAACGCTCGAGCATGACGCCCATGAAGACGAACAGCGGCACGGCCACCAGGGTTTCGTTGGTCATGATGCCATACAGACGATTGGGCAGCGCCTGCAGGAACGCGGCGTCGAAGGTGCCCGACCACTCGCCGATGAAGGCGAACACCAACGCCGTGCCGGCCAGCGAGAAGGCCACCGGGTAACCGGCCAGCAGCACAATAAACACGCTGCCGAACAGGTACAGCGCCATTACGCCATCCAAGCGATGACCCTCATTGCGATTGCGCCGGCGCCGCCAGCAGTGTCGCCAGGCTGCGCAGCGCCTGACTGATCCCCTGCAGCAACAGCAGGCCGGCGGCGAGCGGGATGAGCGTTTTCAGCAGATAGACATAAGGCAGCCCGCCGGTCTCCGCCGAGCCCTCGCGCAGCGCCCAGGCGGTGGCGACATAGTCCCAGCTGATCCAGAGGATGAAGGTGTACACCGGCAGCAGTAGCAGTACCGCGCCCAGCAGATCGATCAGTGCACGCCGGGGTGCTGAAAGGCGGCGGTAGAAAATATCCACCCGCACATGGGCGTCGGCTTTCAGTGTATAGGCCGCGCCCAGCAGAAACAGACTGGCGTGCAGATAGAGCACGGATTCCTGCAGGGCGATTGAACCGAACGCGAACAGATAACGCAGCACCACCACGCTGAAGGTGACCAGCACCAGCGCCAGCGCCAGCCAGGCGGCGCCGCGGCCGGTGTACTCGGCGATCCGGTCCAGCTTGTCGGCGCAACGTTTTACCAGCGAAACAGCACCCATTGCGGAATCGAGAGTTGGGGTTCGGGGCCGTTGACCGGGACGGTGTCGAACGAGCCGTCGCCATTGCGATCGACCAGATAATAGGGCGGCCCCACCTTGGGGATGACCTTGATCTTGTAGAGCTTGCCGTTGACGCGGTACTCCTCGACGGTCTTGTCCTCCCGCTGGATGATTTTCACCTCGGGTTGCAGGTCTTCCTGTTCCTTTTCGCTCGGCGCCGCGGCGGGCGAGGTGTCCAGCGGCTGTTCGGCATGCGCGGCGAGCGCGCCCAGCAGCAGCGCGAGAAAAGTGGCGTGTCGTTTGTGCATGGCTTTAAAGCTCAAGGAGGATTTCCTGTTCGGTGGGCGATGGCTCAAAGCCGCGTTTGTCGTAGTGGTCGAAAATAGCATCGACCACTTCGTCAGGATTGTCCAGCACCTTGAACAGATCCAGGTCGTGCGCATCGATGGTGCCTTCGTCCACCAGTGTCTTGGCGAACCAGTCGATCAGCCCCTCCCAGAATGGCCGGTGAACCAGGATGATGGGAATGCGACGGGTTTTCCCAGTCTGGACCAGCGTCAGGATTTCGGCCAGCTCGTCGAGCGTGCCGAATCCGCCGGGCAGCACCACATAGGCCGAAGCGTACTTGACGAACATCACCTTGCGCGAAAAAAAATGTCTGAAATTCAGCGCAATGTCCTGGTAACCGTTGCCGGATTGTTCGTGTGGCAGCATGATGTTCAGGCCGATGCTGGGCGAGGGGCCGGCAAAGGCGCCCTTGTTGGCTGCCTCCATAATGCCGGGGCCGCCGCCACTGACGACGGAGAAACCCGCTTCCGAAAGCGCGTTGGCGATGTCCTCGGCCAATTTGTAATAGGGGTGGTCGGGGGCGGTGCGTGCCGAACCGAAGATGCTCACCGAGGGCTTGATCTGCGCCAGACGTTCGAAGCCCTCGACGAATTCGGCCATGATCTGGAAGATTTTCCAGGATTCGCGGGTCAATTGGGTGTCGTTGACCTGGCCCAGGCCAGGGTGGGGGTGGCGTGTCGGTTGATCCATTGCGGTTATCCTGATTTGGCGGTTGGCGAATGATACCATCGCTATTTGTCTCAGGCAGTACACTGATTTTAATGGGAAACGCCATGTCATCCGAACCACAACCGTCACTTGTTCTGGTGGACGGTTCGTCTTACCTCTACCGCGCCTTTCACGCCTTGCCGGAGCTGACCAATTCGCAGGGGCAGCAGACCGGGGCGGTGTTCGGTGTCATCAATATGCTGCGCAAATTGCGCCAGACCTACCCCGAAGCGCATATGGCAGTGGTCTTCGACGCCCGCGGCAAAATCTTCCGCGACGAGCTGTACACCGCCTATAAGGCCAATCGGCCTTCGATGCCCTCCGAACTGTCCTCGCAGATCGAGCCGCTGCTGGCGATTATCCGTGCCATGGGGTTACCGCTGCTGCAGGTGCCCGGCGTTGAGGCCGACGATGTGATCGGCACCTTGGCGCAACAGGCGTGCGCGGCCGGTCACCACACCCTGATCTCCACCGGCGATAAGGATATGGCGCAGCTGGTGAACGAGCAGGTGACTTTGATCAATACCATGACCGATACCTGGATGGACAGCCGGGGCGTGGAGCAGAAATTCGGCGTCACGCCCGCGCAGATCATCGATTATCTGGCGCTGGTCGGCGACACCTCCGACAACATTCCCGGCGTGCCCAAGGTGGGTCCGAAGACGGCCGCCAAATGGTTGGGCGAATACGGCAACCTGGACGCGCTGGTGGCGAGTGCCGATGCGATCAAAGGCAAGATTGGCGACAATCTGCGCGCCAATCTCGAGCAACTGGCCTTGTCGCGACAACTGGCCTGTATCAAATGCGATGTTCCGCTGGACCTGGGGCCGGACGACCTCGCGGTACTGCCGCCGGATTTGGCGCAGCTGCGTCAATGGTATCGGCAGCTCGAGTTCAACACCTGGCTGAAGCAGCTCGAGACCGAGGGCCCAGTGGCGACGGATACCTCGGCCGCCGCGCAGCCTGGCGGTGACTACCAGACCCTGCTTACCCGCGAGGCATTCGCGCACTGGCTGGCCCGGCTGGAGAGCGCTCCGGTGTTCGGATTCGACACCGAAACCACCAGCCTCGACTATATGCAGGCGCGGATCGTCGGCATGAGTTTCGCCGTCGAACCGGGGGAGGCGGCCTATTTACCATTGGCGCACCGCTATCACGGCGCGCCCGATCAGCTGGATCGCGACTGGGTACTGGCGCAGGTGCGCCCGCTGCTGGAGGACCCCGCTAAAGCCAAGCTCGGCCACAACCTCAAATACGACCGCAACGTGCTACTCAACCACGGCATCGAACTGCGCGGCATCGCCTATGACTCGATGCTCGAATCCTATGTGCTCGACAGTACCGCCAGTCGCCACGATCTGGATTCGCTCTGCCAGAGATATCTCTCGCACACCAACATCAAGTTCGAGGAGGTGGCCGGCAAAGGCGCCAAGCAGCTGACTTTCGACCAGGTGGCGCTGGATCAGGCCGCGCCCTATGCTGCCGAGGACGCGGACATGACTTTGCGTCTGCATCAGTTGTTCTGGCCGCGGCTGGAGCAGGCGCCGCGGTTGCGGCGGCTATTCGAGGAGGTGGAACGGCCGTTGCTGGAGGTGCTCGCCGACATGGAGCGCTGCGGCGTGCGTGTCGACGTGGAGATGCTGCACCGGCAGAGCGCCGAACTGGCCGCGCGCATGCAGGAGGTCGAGGAGCAGGCGCACCGGGTGGCCGGCGAAGCCTTCAACCTGGGTTCGCCCAAGCAGATCCAGGCGGTGCTCTATGAGCGCTTGCAGCTTCCGGTGCTGGCGAAAACGCCCAAGGGCGCGCCGTCGACCGCGGAGCCGGTGTTGCAGGAGCTGGCGCTGGATTACCCGCTACCGCGGTTGATCCTGGAGCACCGCTCGCTGAGCAAGCTCAAATCGACTTACACCGACAAGCTGCCCGGTCAGGTGAATCCGGACACCGGCCGGGTGCATACCTCCTACCACCAGGCGGTGGCGGCCACCGGCCGACTGTCCTCGTCCGACCCCAATCTGCAGAACATCCCAATACGGACCGAGGAGGGGCGCCGGATCCGGCAGGCGTTCGTACCCGCCGACGGCAAGGTGATGTTGGCTGCCGACTATTCCCAAATCGAACTGCGGATCATGGCGCACCTGTCGGCGGACCCGGGCCTGGTCTCGGCGTTCGCGTGCGGCGAGGATATCCATCGTGCCACCGCGGCCGAAGTCTTCGCTGTGGCGCCGGACCAGGTGACGTCCGAGCAACGCCGCTCGGCGAAGGCGATCAATTTCGGCCTCATCTATGGTATGTCGGCCTTTGGTCTGGCCCGCCAATTGGGCATAGATCGCATCCAGGCACAGGCTTATGTGAATTTGTATTTCGAGCGTTATCCGGGGGTTAAGGCCTATATGGACAGGACCCGCGAACTCGCGCGGGAACAGGGTTTTGTCGAGACCCTGTTTGGGCGGCGCTTGTATCTGCCTGAAATCAATGCTCGAAATGGCCAGCGCCGCCAGGCCGCCGAGCGCACCGCTATCAATGCACCAATGCAGGGCACCGCGGCGGATATCATCAAAAAAGCCATGATTTCTGTCGCCGCATGGATTAAATCCACGGACATCGCCGTCACAATGATTATGCAAGTGCACGACGAGCTGGTGTTCGAAGTTCCGGCGAGTCAGGGCGAAAGCGCCGCGGAGGCGATTCGCCGGCACATGGAGTCCGCCGCCGACCTGTCGGTACCACTGATTGTCGATATCGGTACCGGCGCCAACTGGGACCAGGCTCACTAAGAGCGCGTGCCCCGAGAGAAGCGTAGGGGTGGGTCGGCTGGGGTAAGAGGTTTTTTGTCTTACATAAAACTTCTTCTTAGTCCTACACTACGTGGGGAGAAATGCGCTATCATTGTCAGTAACGAGCGTGAATAAAGTCATCTGCTACCAGCGAGGCACGACAAAAGTGAAGTTTTAGAAAAGTGCCGTCGTCTGGCAATGCAGAACTGTTGTTGACGCTCCCGTTCGTTATTGACGTGAACGGGAATTCCTCCAACCCGGTTTCCCCAAGCCGGGTATTCTTAACCCCGGTGCTTCCCCCCTTGCACTCCGGGGTTTTTTTTATGTCGCGTTCCTGGACGTATCGGTCAACCACTTGGTCAGCACCGCGCGTACCTCTTCCACGCCACTGCTTTTCAGCGCTGAAAATAACTGAGCGCTGGCGCCGGGGTGCAGCGCCGGCAGCTGTTTGCGCAGTGCCAGCAAGGCATTTGCGGCGGGTCCACGCTTCAGTTTGTCCGCTTTGGTCAGCAGGATATGCACCGGAAGCCCAGCCTGTTCACACCAGACGAGCATCTGCTGGTCGTACTCCGTGAGCGGATGACGGCAGTCCATCAATAGGATCAGTCCGCGCAACGATTCGCGTATGCGCAAGTATTCGGCCAGGCTGCGCTGCCAGCGTGCCTTCATCACTTGCGGGACCTTGGCGTAGCCATAGCCGGGCAGGTCGACCAGGCGGCGCCCGGTCTCGAGCTCGAAAAAATTGATCTGCTGGGTCCGTCCCGGCGTCCTGCTGGTTCGCGCCAGGCTGCGTTGCCCGGTGATACGGTTCAGGGCGCTGGATTTGCCGGCGTTGGAGCGTCCCGCGAAGGCCGCTTCGGCCCCCGTGTCCGCCGGGGCCAGGTGGGTATCCGGAACGCTGGTAAGGAACTTGGCGCTGGCAAAGTGGATTTCCATGACCGGATTTTCTCACAGTTTATCACTAGATTCTTATTGACCGACCGCTAAGCCGCTGGTATACAGTTGGCCACTTTTTTCTGGACGCCGTCCACCCCGCGTTGTCCGCGTCCTGCCCGCAGTGCAATCTGGAGATCTTAACGAATGAATAAATGGCTTGTTTTTGCAGCAGTATTTTCCATGGCCGGCGGTTTGCCCCAGGTCTTTGCCGCGGGCGACGCCGCCGCCGGCAAGGCCGCTTCCGCGACTTGCGCGGGCTGTCATGGGGCGGATGGCAACAGCGTCAATCCGGAATGGCCGAAACTGGCGGGCCAGGGCGCGCCCTATCTGGTTAAGGAACTGCACAATTTCAAAAACGGCAAGCGCAAAAACGCCACCATGGCGCCGATGGCCATGGGGCTGAGCGATCTGGACATGGAAAACCTCGCGGCCTATTTCTCCAGCCAGACCATGTCGCAGGGAGCTGCCAGCAAGGATCTGGTGGAGCTGGGCCAGAAAATCTATCGGGGCGGTAACCCGGCCACGGGCGTTGCCGCCTGTATCGGCTGTCATGGGCCCACCGGCGACGGCAACCCGGCCGCCAAGTTTCCGCGCCTGGCCGGTCAGCACGCGAAGTATGTCGAGAATCAGTTGCACGCTTTCAAGAGTGGCGAGCGCAGCAACGACGCTGGAAAAATGATGCGCAACATCGCGACCAAGCTGAGCGAAAAGGAGATCCAGGCCGTCGCTTCGTACGTGGAAGGCCTGCACTAAGCACCTTTTTCCCGACGCATCGATACAAAGCGGCTGCTTGCAGCCGCTTTGTATTTGCGCCGCAGATGGCGTCTGTATGATGCCAAGGCGCCGGATTTGTGTGCCAGTCGCCGCGTCAGTGGGCGTTACGGGGCGTGCCACGGCAGCACAGTTGTCGCACGTCGGCTGAGCGGAACTCCGTTTCCCGGGGAGGGTCAGATGCACGGGCGCTGTCGCGCAGGGCTTGCAAATGCCCGCTGTCAGTGGCCAGAATGGGCTGTGCCCGGTGGCGACGCCGGCGCCAAGCGGCGCTAAGGTCGGCGCAACGTCAGGGATCGCCAGCGTCGAGAGACAATCATTGCGGAGAACAACATGAAAAAGCTTTTCACCTTGTTGGTGCTGTTAGTGCTGGCGCCGCCGAGTTTCGCCGCTTTCGAGGAAGGCGTTCAGTACCAGAAAATCGCGACACCGCAGCCGACGACCAGTGACGACAAAATCGAAGTGCTGGAAATGTTCTGGTACGGTTGCCCGCACTGTTACCATCTGGAGCCGATTCTCAACGCCTGGCGCAAGCATCTGCCCGAGGATGTCGCGTTTGTACGGATACCCGCGGTACTGGGCCCTAGCTGGGAACTGCTGGCGCGCGCCTATTACACCGCGCAGGCATTGGGCGTGCTGGATAAAATCCATGAGCCGCTGTTCGATCATATCCATAAGGAACGCAAAGCCATCCGCAATGTCGCCGATCTGAAGGCCTTCTTTGAACAGCAGGGCGTTTCGGGCGAGGATTTCGATAAAACCTATAAATCCTTTGCCGTGGTCATGGATACCAACCGTGCGCGGGAGGCGCACGAGCGCTATGGCGTTACCGGCGTGCCCACGCTGATCGTGGACGGCAAGTACCGCACTTCCGCCAGTCTGGCCGGTGGAAACGAAAAAATGCTTGAGGTGGTCGATTACCTGGTCGCCAAGGAGCGCAAAGCTCGCGCCCAGGCATCCAAGGCCGCGCAGTGACTTGAACGCCGCCCAGCTGTTCGTTCAATGTCTGGAAAACGAAGGTGTTGAATATATCTTCGGCGTCCCGGGAGAGGAAAATCTCGACCTGATGGACGCGTTGCTGGATTCCAGCATCCGTTTCGTCACCACGCGACACGAACAGGGTGCGGCCTTTATGGCCGATGTCTATGGTCGCCTGACCGGCAATGCCGGGGTTTGTCTGTCCACCCTGGGGCCCGGCGCCACCAATCTGGTGACCGGAGTCGCCGACGCCAATATGGACCATGCGCCGCTGGTGGCCATCGCCGGTCAGGCCGGCACCCATCGTCTGCACAAAGAATCGCACCAGGTGCTCGACCTGCAGGATCTGTTTCGCCCGGTGACCAAGTACGTTTCCAGTCTGCTGGCGCCGGAGGTCATACCCGAGGTTGTGCGCAAGGCCTTCAAGCTCGCGCAGTCTGAAAAAACCGGCGCGACCTTTATCGAGTTTCCGGAAGACATTGCCAAGCTGCCGGCGGTATCGCGACCGCTGCCGGTCAATCGCCCGGTGCCACCAGAGCCGGCCCAGGCCCAGGTCGAGCGTGCCGCACAACTGATCTCCGCCGCGCGCCATCCGATGATCCTGGCCGGGCACGGGGTCATCCGCGCCGGTGCCTGGCAACACCTGAGCGCGTTTGCCGAGAAACTCAACATACCCCTTGCCAACACGTTCATGGCCAAGGGCGTCACGCCATTTCGCAACCGCACCACGCTGGGCAGCGCCGGCCTGCAGGCGAACGATTATCTCAGTTGCGGATTCAGCCGCGCCGATGTCGTCATCTGTGTCGGTTACGACCTGGTCGAGTACCATCCGTACCTGTGGCATCCCACCCGTGACCGCTGCATTATCCATATCGACCGGACCCAGGCCGAGGTCGACGAACACTACAATATCAGCGTCGGCGTGCTGGGCGATCTCAAGCACAGCCTGCCGCGCATCGCCGCTTTGTCGACGCCGCACCAGGGGCACTTGATGCGACCGCTGCGCGATGCGCTGATCGACGACATGAACCAGCATGCCGAGGACCAGGGGTTTCCGTGCAAACCCCAGAAAATTATCTGGGATTTACGTACCGTTCTGCCCACCGACGGCATCGTCGTCTGCGACGTCGGCGCGCACAAAATGTGGATGGCGCGGATGTTTCGCTGTGAGCTGCCCAATACCTGTATAATCTCCAACGGATTCGCCAGTATGGGTATTGCCGTTCCCGGCGCCATCGCCGCCAAGCTGGTGTCGCCTGAGCGCGCGGTGGTGGCGGTCACCGGAGATGCCGGTTTTCTGATGAACTCGCAGGAAATCGAGACGGCGCTGCGCCTGCAGGTGCCCATAGTCATATTGATATGGAACGACAGCGGTTACGGCTTGATCAAGTGGAAGCAGATGACTCAGTTCCAGCGCGCTTCGCACGTCGATTTCGGTAACCCGGATTTCGTTCGCTATGCCGAGTCCTTTGGCGCCCGCGGCTACCGTGTAGAGGGTCCGGGGCAGCTACAGGAGATCCTCAAGGAAGCGCTGGCGCAGCCGACGGTAACTATCATCGATTGCCCGGTCGACTACAGTGAGAATCTTAAACTGACCGAACAGCTCGGCAGCTTTGTCTGCCCGATTTGAAAACGCATGTCATCAGTTATGAATATCGAAGCGGCGCAGGAACGGCCCCAACGGACGCTGCGACTGCTCAGCTACAACATCCAGATCGGCATCCGGACACGTCGTTACGGCCAGTATTTTTCCCATAGCTGGAAGCATCTGCTGCATCACCCGCAGCGCTTCGACAACCTGGATCGCATTGCCGAGCTGATGAGCCACTACGACATGGTCGGTGTGCAGGAGGCCGACGCCGGCAGTGCCCGTTGCGGTTTCGTCAATATCACCCAGTATCTGGCCGCCGCCGCGGGCTTCCCCTACTGGGACGATCAGACCAATCGCCGTCTCGGGCGCTTCGCCCAGCACAGCCTCGGAGTGCTCAGCCGCTATAAACCCAGTGGCATCACCGAGCACCGTCTGCCGGGACGCATTCCGGGTCGTGGGGCGATGGCGGTGCGTTTTGGCGACGGCCCCGAGTCGCTGGTCGTGTTGATTGTCCACTTGGCGCTCAGCCGCCGCGGCCGCATCAATCAAATGGACTATCTCAGCGACCTGGTGAACGACTACCGCCATGTCGTCTTGATGGGCGATATGAACTGCCGCTCCAACAGCCAGGAGATGGAGGTGCTGGTCAACAAGACCCTGATGAGCGAGCCGCTGCACGGCATGAACACCTTCCCCAGCTGGCGCCCGCGACGCAATATCGACCATATTCTGGTCACCCCCACGGTGGAGGTCGCCAAAGCCGAGGTGCTCGACTATCCGCTATCCGACCATCTACCCATCTCCATGGAAGTGTTACTGCCGGAACGGGTGGTGCTGGAGACTTGACCACCGCCGGCGTGGTTTTGAGCCAAGCTCCCCGTTATATCGGCCACGCCTTATCTTTTTCTCGTTAAAACAATAAATTGAAGATTTCTCCATAGAGATTGCGCAACCGCGTCAATCAAGGAATAATGATTGCTTGAAAAATAGAGCGCTCTATAAAATCGATGAGTGATCTAAGGCAGCGCAAATTTGCCCGTACCCGCCTGGCGTTGGCGCGCGTTCTGGCCGAGGCGCTGGGTGAGCAGCCGTTCGCGGCCATTGCGGTGAAACGGCTGTGCCACGCCGCCGAGGTTTCCGAAGCGACCTTCTTCAACTATTTCCCCGGCAAGCAGGATCTGCTGACGTATCTGGCCCATTTGTGGGTTCTGGAGCTGGGCTGGCACGTGCGCCGTGCCGCGGCCGAGGGCGCGGGACTGACGGTGGTATACCGGTTGTTCGCCGAAGTGGCGCGTACCTGCGAGCGCCGGCCCGGTGTGCTGGCCGAGCTGCTCGCCTGGATCGCCCGCGGCGGCCAGCTCGACGGTGGCCTGGCGATCAGCGATTTGGAAAAGCGGCTGGCGTTTCCGCAATTGGAGGCGATCGATGCAGTCCCCATCAAGGGTATAGATGCCTGGCTGCTGCCGCAGCTCGAAGCGGCGATTCGCAGTGGCGATCTGCCGGACAACACCCTGGTGCCGCTACTGCTCAATACCCTGCTGGCCGTGTTGTTCGGCGTGCCGCTGACGCTGCTGGCCGCCGAGCCGGCGCGCATTGCGCCGATGTACCGACAGCAATTGGCGCTGGTGATGGCCGGTATGCGTGCCGCCAGCGGCGCGCGATAATGTCGCCATGCAACTCATCGATACCCATTGTCACCTGGATTTCCCGGTCTTCGACGCCGACCGTGAGGCGGTGATCGCGCGTGCGCGCCGCGCCGGCGTCAGCCGTATCGTCGTCCCGGGCGTGGATGCGGCGCGCTGGCCGTATCTGATCGCGCTGTGTGCCGGGCGTACCGATCTGCACCCCGCGCTCGGTATGCATCCCGGGTTCCTCGCCCGCCACCGGCCCGAGCACCTGCGGGCGCTGGAAGCGGCCCTGGAGGCCCATCGACCGGTGGCCGTCGGCGAGATCGGCCTGGATTATTTCATCGACGATCCGGACCCCGACGCCCAGTGCCGGTTGCTCGACGCCCAGTTGGCTGTGGCCGCCAACGCCGGTTTGCCGGTGTTGCTGCATGTGCGCAAAGCGCACGACCAGGTGCTGCAACGCCTGCGCCGACATCGGCTCTGCGGCGGTATCGCGCATGCCTTCAATGGCAGTCTGCAGCAAGGCAAGAAGTACTTCGAGTTGGGATTCCGCCTGGGTTTCGGCGGCATGCTGACCTATGAACGTTCGCGCAAGTTGCGCAAGCTGGCCGCCGAGCTGCCGCTGGAGGCGATTGTGCTCGAAACCGACGCCCCCGATATGGCGGTGGCCTCCCACCACGGCGAGCGCAACAGCCCGGAATATCTGCCGGAGTGTCTCGCGGCGCTGGCCCAGGTGCGTGATCAGGATCCGGCGGAACTGGCGCAACGCACGACGGCGAACGCCCGCGACGTCCTGCGTCTGGCGAGCTGAACAATGGCCGATTACGCGCAGCGCTTCGGCGGCATCGGGCGTCTGTATGGCCGCGATGCGCTGGAGTGGATTGGCAACATGCGGGTTTGTGTCATCGGGCTCGGTGGCGTGGGTTCCTGGGCGGTGGAAGCGCTGGCCCGCAGTGGTGTCGGCGCGTTGTGTCTGATCGATTACGATGTAATTGCCGCCTCGAATATCAACCGCCAGTTGCACGCGCTCGACGACGACATCGGCAAAAAAAAGACCGAGGCGCTGCGCCGGCGCGTTGAGCAAATCAATCCCGCCTGCCAGGTGGAGGTCATCGACGACTTCATCACCGATCGTAATCTGTTCGACTATCTGCCCGCCGGTGGTGGCATCGACTATGTGATCGACGCCATCGACAGCATCCGGTTCAAGGCGGCGCTGATCTACTACTGTAAACGCAATAAGCTCCCGATCATCACCACCGGCGCCGCGGGCGGGTTGACCGATCCCACCCAAATTCAGATAAAGGACCTGACCCGCACCTTCAATGACCCGCTCGCCGCCAAGGTGCGGGCGCATTTGCGCGCCCATCATGGTTATACACGCAACCCGCGGCGCTATTTCGGCGTCGAATGTGTGTTCTCCAGCCAGCAGCAGGTCTATCCCGACGCCAATGGCCGGGTGAGCACGCGCAAGCCGGGTATTCATGGCGTGCACCTGGACTGCAACCAGGGTTATGGCGCGGCCAGTTTCGTCACCGCGAGCATGGGGTTGGTGGCGGTGGCGCGGGTCATCGAAAAGCATCTTGCCGCCCGTCGGCGTGGCCGCTGAACGGCCGTATCCGCGCGCTGGTTGTAGTTGTTACAAACGGCGGCAGGATTTACAGAAGGATCCGTCCGCGATGGCCATCCCGGCCGCAGCGGCGTGACTACGGTGGCGCGCGGTAAAATCTTCGTTCGCGGTCGCCGCCATGGATGCATCCTGTTGTAGCGGCAGTGAAATCCTTCTGTCGAGACCGATAGTTTCTTCTTCGGCCAGTGCCGTCGCCCGGCTTTCCTGGCGCTATTGCGGCCACTAGTGGCGCAGACCATTGCCGGGCACGCGACTTGCTTTGCTTCTGGCCCCCCTGTTTATTGGAGCCAGGACAATGACCACAAATGCCATCGAGCTGTTGAAAGAAGATCACCGGAAAGTAAAAAAGCTGTTGCAGGAACTCGCCGAGACCACCACGCGTGCGGAGAAGACACGGCAGCAGCTGCTGCACAAGATCGAACAGGAATTACAGGTGCACACGCGTCTGGAGGAGGAGATCTTCTATCCGGCATTCAAAAAAGCGGGCGGCGCCGAATTCGCGCAAGCCTATTTCGAGGCGCTCGAGGAGCACCGAACGGTCGAAGAGCTGGTGTTGCCGGATTTGAAAAATACCGACCCCACCAGCGAAAAATTTTCCGGCCGGGCCAAGGTGCTGAAGGAACTGGTCGAGCACCATGCCGAAGAAGAGGAGTCGGAGATGTTCAAACAGGCGAAGAAGGCGATGTCCTCGGAAGTGCTGCAGCAGCTCGGAGAACAAATGAAACGGCGGAAAGAGGAATTGATGCGGGGACAGGCTGCTGCCTAGAACTGGCGTCGATACCGCCCGGCCGGCGCCAAACTTCCGCTGTCTGTAAAAAACCTGCCTGCGGCGACGTTAGCCGCCGCAGGTGGTTTATTGCCGCGAGTTACTTACTGGGTGGATTCGGGATCGGTTTCAGCAGCAGGTCCTGGGTGTTGGCTTTGCCGAAACCATAGGAGGCGTAGATCGACTGGGCGCCGTCGGTGCTCAAGTACGCCATGTAACGCATTGCGTTATAGGGGTTGCGACCGCTCTTCAGCGCGCCGATGGCATAGCCGACCTTGTCGGCCATGTTGTAGGGCGCCGGGATGGCGACACCGTCTATCGGCCGACCTTCGGCTTGAGCGTGCTTGATCTCCGTGGTCCAGACGATGCCGACATCGGCCTGACCGTTTTCGATACGGTGCGGCGTTTCGCGGTGATGACGCTGAGTGAACCAGGTTTTGTCCTTGACTGCCCAGCAACTTTTACACTTGGCGTTTCCCGTAACCTTTTCATACAGTCCCAGATCCTTCAGCATCTGCGAGCCGTAGAACTTGAAAATGCCTTCGGTGAGCGGATTGGGGTGCGACTGCACCAGATCGTCACGCCCGAGATCCTCGGGGCCTTTGATGTGCTTCGGGTTGCCCTTGGCCACCATCAGTTCGAGTTTGTTATGGGTGTAGGTGATGTAGTCGTGCATCACGCCTTTGCCTTTGAGCTTTTTCAGGTGCCCCAGATTGACGCTGGCGAACAGGTCTGGGTTCTGCGCGGTATCCTGGCCGTTGATTTGGCCCTGTTTGAGAATCTGTCCCTTGAGGATTTGTCCCGGCGGGATGGTCTCGACATACACGGTTTTGATGTCGGGGTTCTTTTTCTGGAAATCCTTGATCAGCTCCTCCATCACCATGAACTGGTTGCCGGCGAGGTACATCACCAGGTCGGCCTTGTAGGAGTCGCCGATCTTGCCGTAGTCGATGCCGCCATCGGCGTGGAAGGTGCGATAGTCATGTCCCTGGCCGGCGTCGTCGGCCGCCAGCGCCGCCGCCTGGACGCCGAGTCCGGCAGCGAAAGCTAGCGCGGCCAGTAAAGGGAAGCGGAATCTGTACTCTCTCATCATTATTGTCTCCAACCGTTATTTGGGTAAGCGTGGACGCCGCGGGGACGGTATCCGGTGGTCACCAAAACTAGATGCATCGGCCGGAGAAACTATTCCAAATGTGTGAAATTATTTGAAAATTATTTTATTACAACTATTTGGCGGGTGACCCGGTCGGGGTTCGGCGCGAGCGCGAGTCGAAACAGCCCCTGCAAGCCGCTGTCGCTGGTAAAGTACAGCGCGCCGTCCGGGCCGATGGCCACACCGACCGGGCGCGCCAGCCGTTGTCCGTCGGCTGCCTGAAAGCCGGTGACAAGGTCCAGGACTTCGCCGGTGGCGCGTCCATCGATGCCGAAGCGCACCAGCATCAGTGCCGGTGCCCAGCGGGTGGCCGGATCGCCCTGTGCGCCTCCCGTGGGGCGGGTACCCCACGAGCCGCGCAGGGCGACCACCGCCTGATGGCTGAAGCGTTCGTCCAGGCTTCCGGCCGGTACAAAGGCCACCCCCATCGGCGCGTTGCGCGCCGGAAACGTCGCCACCGGCGGGCTGACGTCGGCCTGAGGTCGCGGCGGCCTGGTGTCGATGCAGTCATCGCGCCGCAACCGCCGGCCGTCGAACTGGAACCAGGGCATGCCGTGGAAGGAGCCGGCGGTAAGGCGGGCGAATGCTTCCGGTGGTTGTTCGAATCCCCAATGGTCCGGCCCGTTGTTGCTGGCATAGAGAACGCCGCTGAGCGGATGCCAGTCCATGCCCACCGGATTGCGCAGGCCGCTGGCGAATGGCCGCCAGCGCGGCGTTTCCCGGCTTTCGTCCAGCACCAACACCCCGCCGCGGCGGCGCTCGAACGGGTAGCCTGGCCCCAGGTATTCGTCCGCGCAGTTGCCGCTGTTACCGAGTGCCAGATAAATCCGGCCATCCGGGCCGACCGCCACCGTGCGACTGGTATGACCGCCGCCCGCGGGCAAGGGTGCCAGACGGGTAACGCTCGCCGGGGAAATGCGGCGCTGGCCGGGTCGGTAGGGCGCTGTATATAAACCGTCGTTGCGTGCGATCAGCAACTGTTGATCACGGTAGGCGACACTGTGCGGGTATCCGGGCAGCTTCACCAGCACGTTGGCGTCGCGGTAAGGGGGCTGCAGACGGTAGATATTCCCCGAGCGTGAGCCGATCAGCAGATCGCCGTTGGGTAAAAAGTGCATCAGGCGGGGCGCGTCCAGCGAGCGCATCAATATATCCAGCCGCAAGCCGGCGGGCACGCGCAACGGCCACGTCTGCCCCTGGTGGGTGACAGCCTGCCGGCGTAGCTCCAGCGCCGGTGTGTCGTCGCCGTGGGCCGCCACGGCCAGCGCCAGGCCGAGTAACAGCGGCCGAGGAAAGGTTGCAAGTATCCGCCCGGTTTCGCCATTGCGTCAGTATATCGCTTCCCGGGCGGCCCGCGAGCGCCGGATACCCTGTCCGTCGCGGGCTCAGGTCAGGCGGTGCAGGGCTTGCACAGCGGTTTGCTCCAGGCGCGGATGACGCCGATCGACAGGGCCATGCAGACCAGTTCGGGCAGCGACTTGGCGCCCATTTTCGACATGATGCGCGAGCGATGGACCTCGATGGTACGGCTGCTGACGCCCAACAACTCGGCCAGATGCTTGTTGGAGGTGCCGTTGACGATGTATTTCATGACTTCCCGCTCGCGCGGTGTCAGGCGCTCGAATTTGCGTGTCAGCTCTTGCAGCACGCTGCGCTGTTCGCGTTGCAGGCGTTCCTGCTGCAAAGCGCGACGGATACTCTCCAGCAGTACTTCGTTGTCAAAGGGCTTCTCGATGAAATCGGCCGCACCGGCCTTGAGCGCGTTGACCGAATCCTGCACGTTGCCGTGCCCAGTGATGAAAATAATCGGCAGCTGAATATCACTGGCCTTGAGTTTGGCCTGTAATTCCAGACCGGACATACCCTGCATGCACAGGTCAAGCACCAGAAGGCCGGTGGCCCGGGTATCGATACTCGCCAGCAGGGATTCGGCCGAGGAGAACTCCTGGACGTGAAAGTTCCTGGATTCCAAAAACAGGCGCAAGGCGTGACGGACTGCGTCATTGTCGTCGACGAGATAAAGTGTTTCACGTTTACTCATGCGGATTCTAGGCACGGTAGTCTGATACAAAAGGTGGTTCCACCCGGGCCGGGCTTTTCCAGCCAGATGGTTCCCTGATGGGCCTGGAGGATGGAGCGGCTGATCGACAGCCCCATCCCCATGCCGGTTTCCTTGCTGGTCTGGAACGGTTCGAACAGGCGACTGCCGATGTCGGCGCTCACGCCCGGGCCATTGTCGGTGACACTGATCACCAATGAGCGCCCGTCCGCCGCCACCCGGGTTTGCAGCTGTAGCCGGCCGGCGGACACATCGCCCTGACGAATGGCCTCCAGGCTGTTGCTGATCAGGTTGAGCAGAACTTGCTCGATCTGCACACTGTTGGCCATCACCCGGATAGCGCCGCCCTGCAGGTCCAATTCGAGTTCCACCTGGCTGTCGGCCAGTTCCCAGTCGAGCAGTTTGGCGACCTCGCGCACACTATTGTCGATATCCATCGGCCGTTTGCGGATATTGCCCTTGCTCACCGAGCTGCGTATCTGGTGAATGATATCGCTGGCGCGGTGGGCCTGTTCGTTGGCGCATTCCAGAATATCCACCAGACTGTCCGGCACCGACGGTATCGCCTTGAGCTGAGACAACGCCATGCCGCAGTAGCTGATCAACGCCGTCAACGGCTGATTGAGTTCATGTGCCATACTCGCGGCCATCTCGCCCATGACGCTCAGGCGCATCAGGTGGGCCGATTCCTGTTGGTGATGGCGGGCTTTCTCTTCGGCGCGCTTGAGTGCCGAGATATCGCGCTGGATCAGCAGTACGCTGGCGGCTTCCCCCGCCTGCGGCGGCACCGCCGTGGCCTGACACTCCACCTGCAGGACATGCCCGCTTTTGCACACCAGTTCGATTTCGGCGCGCGCATGTCCGCGGCGGTGCAGCAGCGGCAGAAGACTGTGGTAAAGCGTCCTGGAGGTCGCGGTAAAAAAATCCGTCACCGCCTTGCCCTTCATCTCAGGGGGAGTATAGCCCGATTGCTCGCTGACGAAGCGATTGGTCTGCAGAATACGGCTGTCCTGGTCGAGGACGAAAATGAATTCCGCCGCGGTGTCGAACAGGATGCGGAACGGCAGGTCGCCTTCCGTACCTGCCGGCGCGGGCTGGGGGTGTTCATTCACAGAAAGTCAGCCCCCGCTGGCCAGTTTAAATGAGCGGGATGTGGCATCGACGTCGGTTACGGCTATCCATAGGTGTTGGCTGACACTACTCTTGTCATCGAAACGGCTGCTCTCGGCCGATCTCTGGAAATCCTTGCCAGTATGTAACTGACTATTCCACACAGTAATTCACTTAGTCTATAAGGGAAACCCGAAATAATTCTGGTTTTTTCGGTCACTTAGGCGCGCTAGGCCGAGGGCTGCGCGGGTGGAAACGGGTCGGCGTCACGGCCATGCGTCACCAATATGGCGGTTATGTTCGCATTGAAGAGATGGCCGGGAGGCCCGGATGTGCGTGGTCGCTGCGCTCTTGGAAACTGTCTTGCCGGCCCCTGCGCTTGGTGTGCCAGCTCAGGACGCAGCGGGTCGGTCTGCGGGTGTCGGCCAGGCGATCGCGGCGCTGTTGGTGTTTCGGTGGCGCCTGCGCCGTGCAACTATAGGCGCGCGGCCGCAGACTGGCTTGTATCGGTACGCGGGTCCGTCGAGGATTGTCCATGTACGCCGTGATATTCACAGCGCAGCTCGCCCAACTTGACGACGACTACCGGCGCACGGCCGAGCGCATGCGATGTCTCGGGCGTGAGAATACGGCCGTATCGGTTTTAGCGACTTGGTCCAGGGTGACGAGGAGGTCGCCATCTCGTATTGGGACAGCGAACGACAGATCCGGGCCTGGAAAAATGACCCGGAGCAACAACAGGCGCAGGGTAAGGGGAAATCCCGCTGGTATCGTTCATACCTGGTGCCCGTGGTTCGGATCCTGCGTGCATCGGTATATTCCGTAGGCCTTGATCGTGCGCCCGGCGCCGGTGCGGCGGCCACGCGCTTGCGTCTGAACGGGTCGGGTTTTACGACCGGCGTGCTATCCTCGGTTCTCGGTGCATCCAGCCAATAGACGAAAAGGTGCTGTTATGACGGGACGGATCTATCGGGGCGGTTGTCTCTGCGGCCGTGTTCGTTATGAGATCAAGGGCGCGATCGAAGACATCATCTGCTGCCATTGCTCCGAGTGCCGCAAGGCCCAGGGCAGCGCTTACGCCACCAACGGCAACGTGAAGGCAGAGGACTTTGTTGTTCTCACCGGCGAGAGCGAGCTGACCGGCTACCCGTCCGGCTCCGACCAGGTGAAGTTTTTCTGTCGCCGTTGCGGTTCGCCTATAATCAGTAAAAGACGATCGGTCACCGATCGGGTGCGGGTACGCCTGGGCAGCATCGACGGTGATATCACGCAGCGCCCGACGGCGCACATCTTTGTCGGCTCCCGAGCCAATTGGGACCCCTTGGACGCGGCTTTGCCGCGTTTTGAAACCCACGAGCCGAGCAGACAGCAACCGCCGAATCGAGCCGCCGGGCGCCCTGGCAACGACTGAGCCGTGGGTGACGACATCGGTACCGGGTTAAGAGGAACAGGCGGATTTTCCGGTAACTGAAAGCGAACCCGCGAGGTGAGCGCATGCAGTTTACAGAAATCATTTCGGTCGCCGGCTACGCCGTCGAAGCGGTTGGCGTGCTGGTCATTGTGATCGGCTCCGGCATTTCTTCCCTGGTTTTCCTGCGTACGTTTCGCACCAGACCCGAAGGCGCCGCTTACCGGAGTTATCGGCGACAGCTTGGGCGGTCTATTATTCTCGGCCTCGAGTTCCTGATTGCGGGAGACATCATACGTACCGTGGTGGTGGCCGACACGCTGCAGAATGTCGCCATCCTCGGCCTGATCATCCTCGTTCGCGCGTTCCTCAGCCTGACGCTGCACCTCGAAGTCGAGGGCCGTTGGCCGTGGCAGGGCGAGACACTTCGCGGGCAGCCGCAGGACTGATCGCCGCGCCGGCCGCGTGTCGACGACGTAAAGAGGCCGTTGCCATGAAAACCCTTTTCTTCAGCGCCAGGCCGTATGACGAGCGTTCGTTCGCGGCTGTCAATGGGCGCTTCGGTCACGAGCTGCGCTTTGTCGGCCCGCGTCTGAGTGTCGCCACGGCGGATCTGGTGCGCGACGAGCGGGCGATCTGTGTATTCGTTAACGATGCTCTGGACAAACCGGTCCTGACCCGGTTGAGCGCAACGGGCGTACGGTTGATCGCCTTGCGTTGCGCCGGCTACGACAATGTGGATGTCGCTGCCGCCGCTGAGTTGGGCCTAACGGTGGTGCGGGTACCGGCCTATTCACCGCATGCCGTGGCCGAGCACACCCTGTGCCTGATACTGGCGCTGAACCGGAAAATCCATCGTGCCTATTCGCGCGTACGCGACGGCAACTTCGCGCTCGACGGACTGCTGGGCTTCGATCTGGCCGGCCGCACCGCCGGGGTTGTCGGCACCGGCAATATCGGTTCGATCGTCGCGCGCATCCTCCAGGCCTTCGGCATGCAGGTGCTGGCGCATGACCCGGTGCCGGACGCCGAGTGTCGACGCGTCGGCATCCGTTATGTCGATCGCGCCGAGCTGTTCGCGGCGGCCGATGTCCTCAGTCTGCATTGTCCGGCGACCCGCGACACCTACAATATGATAGACGCCGCGGCGCTGTCACAGATGAAAGATAACGTCATGCTGATCAATACCAGCCGCGGCGCGGTGCTGGACACCGGTGCCATCATCCGTGCGCTGAAGGACAAGAAGATCGGTTACCTGGGTATGGACGTCTACGAAGAGGAGAGCGAGTTGTTTTTCGAAGACATGTCGGGCGAAATCATCCAGGACGACGTCTTCGAGCGGCTGCTGACTTTCCCCAATGTTCTGGTAACCGCACATCAGGGTTTTTTTACCGCCGATGCGCTGGCCGATATCGCTGGTACTACGTTGCAGTCCATTACAGATTTCGAACAGGGCAAGCAGCCGGTGCACGCGCTATCGTTTGAGTAGCGGCGGGAAAGCGCGCTGTCGTACAGGATGCAGGCAAAGAAATGGCGCGCCCGACAGGAGTCGAACCTGTGACCTTCGGCTTCGGAGGCCGACACTCTATCCAGCTGAGCTACGGGCGCGTAGGTTTCCGATCTTTCCGGTATCTGGTCGCGGCGGGTTGCGCCGGACCCGGGGAAAGGCGCCATTCTACGAGATACCCTGAATATTACCAGTACCGGGCGCTTCACCGGCGCGCTAGCTCTGTCACCACCGGCGTGCACTGGCGTTGTGCGCGGGCACCAAAGCGGAGCGGATAGCGGCTGGGACGAGGTCTCGCATGAAAATCAAATAATTATATAAAACAATTAGTTGATGCCATCTCTCGCCTTGGCACGTCGATTGCTGAATCTGGTAATACCTGATAACGCTTTCGTAATACCAGCCGGAGCCCGCCCATGCCTACACGTCTATGCACGCGCCTGAGAGTTTTTCTTGCCACCCTGGTTGTCGTCCTCGCGCCGAGCGCCGGGGCGGAGCCGCTGAAGATCGGTTACAGCGATTGGCCGGGTTGGGTGGCCTGGGAGGTGGCGCTCGACAAGGGCTGGTTCAAGCAAGCCGGTGTCGACGTGAAATTCGAGTGGTTCGATTACGTCGCCTCGATGGACGCCTTCGCCGCCGGTCAGCTGGATGCGGTGAGCATGACCAATGGCGACGCCCTGGTCACTGGCGCCAGCGGCGCCGAAAGTGTGATGATCCTCATCAACGACTACAGCAACGGTAACGACATGGTGATCGGAGCCCCCGGCGTCGATTCGCTGGCGGCGCTCAAGGGCAAAAAAATCGGGGTCGAGATCGGTTTTGTCGACCATCTGTTGCTGCTCAACGGCTTGAAAAAAGCCGGCATGAGTGAGGACGATGTCGAACTGATTAACGTGCCGACCAACGAGACACCACAGGTGTTGGCCTCGGGCGAGGTCGAGGCGATCTGCGCTTGGCAACCCAACTCCGGGTCGGCGCTGCAACTGGTCCCCGGTTCCAAACCGATTTATACCAGCGCCGACGAACCGGGCCTGATCTACGATGTCCTCAGCGTGTCGCCGGAAAGCCTGGCGGCCAAACCCGACCAATGGCGCAAGGTTCTCAAAGTGTGGTATCGCGTGGTGGATTACATCCGCGATCCGGCGACCCACGAGGACGCGGTGAAAATCATGGCCGCGCGGGTCGGTGTGGCGCCGGAGGAATACAAGACTTTTCTCGCCGGCACGAAAATTCTGACGCTCGAAGAGGCCAGATCGCATTTTGTCAAAGGGGACAGTTTCTCTTCGCTCTACGGCTCCAGCAAAATTGCTGACGACTTCAACATTGCCAACAAGGTGTATCGGCAGCCGCAGCCGGTGGGGTCCTATATCGATCCGTCGTTGATCGCCGATCTGTAACGCCGGCGCCGGATTTTTATCGAAGTCGCCGGGACAGCTGTCGTGTCAGTCTCACACTGGTTTGCCGTGCGCAGAACACTGCCGCCGCGTACCCGGCGTTTCACCGGGTTGATGAGTTTTTTGTTGCCACTGCTGATCTGGTCCCTGCTCAGTTACGTGCCCTGGATCTGGCATCCGCAAGTGGCGATCACCGATCCGGGCAGCGTCAGCTATCTGCGCCCGGGGATGCAGCTGGACCGTGACGCCTTCGCCGCGGCGGCGGCGCGTGCGCACGAGCAGGGCCGCGCCGAGCCGGTCGGTTATCCGGCCAATCCGATCTACTTGCCGGCGCCGCATGAGGTGGCGCGCGCTTTCTACACCGCGTTCACCGACGCACCGGTGCGGCGCAGTGAAAAGTGGCTGCACGAAAGTCTGTGGGAGAGCATTCAGGTGATCTTCTGGGGTTTTCTCCTGTCTTCGCTGATCGGTGTGCCGTTGGGCATTCTCGCCGGCACTTTTGATTTCATCTCGCGACTGTTCGAGCCGTTTGTCGAGTTTTTCCGCTATCTGCCGGCGCCGGCCTTTGGCGCACTGGCGGTCGCCATTCTGGGGATCTACCAGGCGCCCAAAATCGCCATCATTTTCATCGGCACCTTTTTCCAGCAGGTCCTGGTGATCGCCAATACCACGCGCAAGCTCGATCCCACGTTGCTGGAGGCAGCGCAGACGCTGGGGGCGCGCAATCCGGCATTGCTGTTCCGCGTGGTGATCCCAGGCATCATCACCGATCTGTTTCGCGACATGCGCGTACTGCTGGGCTGGGCCTGGACATATCTGATCGTCGCCGAGCTGATCGGGACCAGTTCGGGCATCACATGGTTTATCACCCAACAGGCGCGTTACAAGAATTTCGACAATGTCTACGCGGCTATCATGATGATCGGCATCATCGGGCTGGGTACCGACCTGCTGCTGGCCTGGCTCGGTCGGCGGATCTTTCCCTGGCAGAAGGCGGCGCACAACGGATGAGCCGCGAAGTCCGCAAAACACCGGGCGCCACCGCCCATCTGGAGCTTCCCAGTTACCGCGAGCAGTCGCCGGCGGTGCGCGAGCGCTTTGCCCGTTTGCGGCGGCGTCCGGTGTTGCTCGAAGTCGAGCGACTTTGCAAAAGCTTTGCCACCGCGCAGGGCTCGGTGATGGCCTTGCGCGATATCAGTTTCAAAACCCACAGGCGGGAGTTTGTCTGCGTGATCGGGCCGTCCGGCTGCGGCAAGTCGACCTTGATTCGTATCCTCGCGGGGTTGGAAAACCACGACAGTGGTCGCGTCCTGCTCGACGGCAAAGCCGTCAAGGGGCCGGGTCCCGATCGCGGCATGGTGTTCCAGGGCTATACGTTGTTTCCGTGGCTGACGGTGAAGAAAAACGTCATGTTCGGCCTGGAGATGGCCGGCCGCGGTCGTCTGGCGGCCGAGGAGGAGGCCATGCAATGGATCGACCTGGTCGGCCTGAACAAGTTCGCGCGCTGCTACCCGCACCAGCTATCCGGGGGGATGAAACAACGCGTCGCGAT
This sequence comes from Thiogranum sp., assembly GCA_030148775.1. Taxonomy (GTDB): domain Bacteria; phylum Pseudomonadota; class Gammaproteobacteria; order DSM-19610; family DSM-19610; genus Thiogranum. The sequence goes on along the minus strand of JASBST010000057.1, from coordinate 15,846 downwards.
TGCGCGTGCCCTGGCCAATCAACCGCGTATTCTGCTGATGGACGAACCCTTCGGGGCGCTCGATGCGCAGACGCGCGCGCGCATGCAGGCCTACCTGATGGAGATCTGGTCCAATATCGACATCACCATCCTGTTCATCACCCACGACCTGGATGAGGCGGTGTTTCTCGCCGACCGGATTCTGGTGCTGAAGGCACACCCGGGAGAAGTCAGCGAACTGATCGAGGTACCGGTGCCGCAGCCGCGCCATCCGGAACAACTGTTGGCGCCGGAGTTTCTGGCCACGCGGCGGCATATCGAGAAACTGATTCACCCGCCGGCGGCCGAGCCCGGGCTGAACGGGGACCAGCTCAACATGGTGCGCATGGTGTCGGTCAATGATGAAGTGGGGAGTGTGTTTTGATGCGTATCGGTGCAGATTCAGTCGGCAGTCCAAGCGATGGACCGGGCGATGAGTGAATCTGCTAAAGCCGGGGTCAGTCGTATCAGCGTATCGCTGCCGCAAGCACTGTTGCGGGCGTTCGACGAAATGGTGGCCGCGCGCGGCTTCGAAAGCCGCTCGCAGGCGATCGCGGAAATGATCAACCAGCAGCTGGCGGAACACAAACAGCAACTGGGCGAGGAGATCATGGCCGGTACCATTACGCTGGTCTACGACAATTCCACGCCCGGCCTGCAAAAGCAGCTGTCCGACCTGCAGCACGCGCATTTGAACGAAGTGATCAGTTCCTTGCACGTCCATCTGATGCACGCGCACACCATGGAGGTGGTTCTGGTTCAGGGGCCGTCGTCCCGGCTGCAGTTCATTTTCGACAGGATGCTGACCTGTCGGGGTGTCACCACCGGTCGCCTGCAGCTGACGACGGTGATTCTTCCGCCGGTGCATCCCCTGCCCGCGGACAAAACTTTGCCGAAAGGAGAAACATGTGATGTATGAAAAACCGGCTCCGGCCTTGGATCCGGCGCTCGTGTTGTGGGAGGAAACGCTACCCGGCGGCGCGCACTGGTCGGGTGTGATGCGGCGCGGGAACAGTCTGCGCATCGCCGACATGCAAGGCGGTGCCAACGTGTCGTTGTTGTGTTACAACTGGGAAAACACCCAGGAGCGGTACAACATGGCCGACACTCTCAAAGGCCAGCACACCGCTTATCTGACCGCGGGGCATGCCTGTTATACCGATATGGGTCGGGTCATCTGTTCGTTCACTGCCGATACCTGTGGTTGGCACGATACCCTATGCGGAGTTTCCGACGCCGCGGCTGTCAAAGTCAAATACGGCGAGGGCGGCTACCAGGCATTGCGCAACGACTACTATCGCAACGGCTACGACAGTCTGGTCAACGAACTGGGTAAATACGGTCTCGGCAAGCGTGACCTGGTGGCCAACATCAATTTATTCAGCAAAGTCACGGTCGACGCGGCGGGCGATATGCACTTTTGTCCGGACCATTCGAGCGCCGGCGACTTCGTCGATCTGCGCTTCGACATGCACGCGCTGGTGGTGCTTTCGACCTGTCAGCACCCCCTGGACCCGGCGCCCGTGTACGCACCCAGGCCTGTGCGGCTGAGCGCCTGGAAGTCGGGTGTGGCGGCGGCTGACGATCCGTGCCGGCATCATTGCCCCGAGAACCAACGTGCCTATATCAATACGGAGCGCTTCTATGCCTGAAGCGGGGGACACACGTATGCAGACTACTTTTATCGAGAGTTGTTATAAAAGCGAGGATGCGCTTTTCCGTCAGGTGATACCGGCGGGCGAGCCGTTCCTGCGCCGGGTCGAGCGTGGGCAGATTCTGCGTATCCTGGACCTGGAAGGAAACCAGGCGGTGGATACCTTGTTCTATAACGCCGCGGACACCGAGGAACGCTATGACGCCAACAACACGGTGCGCGCGCAGGGCAATATCTATCTCGGCAGCGGCAGCCGTTTGCTGTCGAATCTGGGCCATCCGATGCTGACGATTGTTGCCGACACCTGCGGCCGTCAAGACACCCTCGGCGGCGCCTGTTCGGCGGAAAGCAACAGTGTGCGCTACGCCCTGGATAAGCGTTATATGCACGCCTGTCGTGACAGTTTTCTGCTGGCGCTGGCGGCGTACGATCAGACCATGAGCAAGCGGGACCTGCCGAGCAACATCAACTTCTTTATGAACGTACCGGTCGGCGAAGACGGCAGCCTGTGTTTCGCCGACGGTATCTCCGCACCCGGACGCTACGTGGAGATGCGGGCCGAAATGGATATTCTGGTGCTGATATCGAACTGTCCCCAGCTCAACAACCCTTGCAACGCCTATAACCCCACACCGGTGGAAGTGCTGCTCTGGCAGCCCTGAGCGACCGTACGGCGGGACGACCCGCCGGGTCCGGAAAAGCGCCGGGACGACCCGGCGGACCAGGAACGTCAATAGACCCGCCATGTTTGAAAAAGTCCTGATTGCCAACCGCGGCGCTATCGCTTGTCGCATCATTCGCACCTTGAAGCGTCTCGGTATCGGCTCGGTGGCCGTGTATTCCGAGGCGGACGCGCACTCACTGCATGTGCGTCAGGCCGACGAGGCGGTCTGTATCGGTGCGGCGCCCGCGGCGCAAAGCTATCTCGACGCTCAGCGGATTCTGCAAGTGGCCAGCGTGCACAACGCCGGTGCCGTCCATCCCGGTTATGGTTTTCTCAGTGAAAACCCGCAATTCGCGCAAGCCTGCGAATCGGCCGGCCTGGCCTTTGTCGGGCCGACGCCGGCGCAGATGCGCGCTTTCGGCCTCAAGCATACGGCGCGCGAGCTGGCCACGCAGAACGGTCTGCCATTGCTGCCGGGCAGCGGTCTGCTCGACGACATTGTCCAGGCGCGAGAGGAAGCCGGGCGTATCGGTTATCCCGTGATGCTCAAGAGCACGGCGGGTGGTGGCGGCATCGGGATGCAGTTATGCCGGGATCAGGTCCAATTGGAGGACGCCTTTCACTCGGTGGAGCGCCTGGCACGCAGCAATTTCAGCCAGGGTGGTATTTTCCTCGAAAAGTACGTGCAGTCCGCGCGCCACATCGAGGTGCAGATCTTCGGTGACGGCAAAGGCGGCGTGGTGGCGCTGGGCGAGCGCGATTGCTCGGTGCAACGGCGCAACCAGAAAATCATCGAGGAAACCCCCGCGCCGGGCATCGACGCTGCGATGCGCCAGCGACTGCAGCGCCAGGCGGTGTCTCTGGGACGGGCGGTGCATTACCGTTCGGCGGGTACCGTCGAGTATGTGTACGACGGCGATACGGGCGAGTGCTATTTTCTTGAGGTCAACACACGCCTGCAGGTGGAACACGGTGTCACCGAGACGGTGACCGGTGTCGATCTGGTCGAATGGATGTTGCGCACCGCGGCCGGAGAAACCGATTTTCTAGCGACATATCGTCACCGACCGCGCGGCCATGCCATCCAGGTACGCCTGTACGCGGAAGATCCCGGCAAGCAGTTTCAGCCGGTATCGGGTGTGGTGACCGAACTTCAGTTCCCGCCGAGCGCGCGTGTCGACACCTGGATCGAGCGCGGCAGCGAGGTTTCGCCCTGGTACGATCCCATGCTGGCGAAGTTGATTGTGCAAGCGTCCGACCGGGGCGCGGCGCTGGAGGCTCTGGGCGTCGCGCTCGCGCAAACAGCCGTGCACGGGATCGAGACCAATCTGGCGTATCTGCGGCAGATTGTCGCGGCGCCGCGGTTCGTCGCCGCCGGGCACGATACCCGATGGCTGGAGCGCTTCGCCTATCGCTCGCTCGGGGTCGACGTTCTGGCGGCCGGTACGCAGTCGATGATCCAGGACTATCCCGGCCGGCTCGGTTATTGGGCCATCGGCGTGCCGCCGTCGGGTCCGATGGACAGTCTGGCATTTCGGCTGGTCAATCGGATACTCGGTAACGCCGAGGGGACGGCGGCGCTGGAATTGACCGTGACCGGCCCCACGCTGAAATTCAACGCCGACACCGTCATCGCCCTGGGGGGCGCCCGCATGCAGGCGTCGCTCGACGGAGAGCCGGTGGACTACTGGCGGCCGCTGCCGGTAACGGCGGGGGGCGTGCTCAAGCTCGGCGCTATCCGCGGGGCCGGCAGCCGTACCTATCTGGCGGTCAAAGGCGGCTTTGACGTGCCCGACTACATGGGTAGCCGCTCCACGTTCACCCTGGGGCAGTTCGGCGGTCACGGCGGCCGCACGCTGCAAACGGGCGACGTGTTGCGCTTGTGTCACCCGGCGTCGCTCGACGCCGACTGCCGCGCCTTGCCGCAGGCGTTGCTCCCCGTTTACGGCGAGCGCTGGGAGATTGCGGTCCTGTACGGGCCCCACGGCGCACCGGATTTTTTTACCGACGAGGATATCGAGACTTTTTTCGCCACCGATTGGGAGGTGCACTACAACTCCAGCCGCACCGGCGTACGTTTGCTCGGGCCCAAGCCACAGTGGGCGCGTGGTGACGGTGGCGAGGCGGGGCTGCATCCCTCCAATATTCACGACAACGCCTACGCCGTCGGCAGTATCGATTTCACCGGCGATATGCCGGTCATACTGGGTCCGGACGGGCCGAGTCTTGGTGGTTTTGTCTGTCCCGCCACGCTGGCTCGGGCGGAACTGTGGAAGCTGGGCCAACTGCGGCCGGGGGACCGTGTGCGTTTCGTGCGTATCGATATCCATGACGCACGACAGGCCGAGCTGGCGCAACAGCGAATGATCGAGAGCTTCAGTCGAACGCCGCCGCCGCGCAAACCGCAGGCGCGTCGTGTCGCGACGGCCGACGCAGTCCTGTACCAGGCTGGCGCCTGCGGGACGCGACCGGCGGTGTGTTACCGCCAGGCGGGAGACCGGAATCTGTTGATCGAATACGGGTCGCCGGTGCTCGACCTGACGTTGCGGCTGCGTGCGCATGCGCTGATGCACTGGATAGAGCAACAGCGGATCGAAGGCATTATCGATCTCACCCCGGGCATCCGCTCGCTGCAGGTTCACTTCGACAGCGACCGTATCAGCCAGGCACGTCTGCTGGAGCAGTTGCTGACAGCCGAGACCTGCCTGCCCGCGGTCGACGACATGGTAGTGCCCAGTCGGATCGTGCATCTGCCGTTGTCATGGGACGACCCGTCGACGCGGCTGGCGATAGAGAAGTATATGCAGTCGGTACGCGCCGACGCGCCCTGGTGTCCAAGCAATATCGAGTTCATCCGCCGCATCAACGGACTGGATTCGGTCGAACAGGTTCGGGAGATTCTGTTCAGCGCCAGTTATCTGGTGATGGGGCTGGGCGATGTCTATCTGGGCGCACCGGTAGCGACCCCGCTGGATCCGCGCCACCGCCTGGTCACCACCAAGTACAACCCGGCGCGCACCTGGACACCGGAAAATGCCGTCGGTATAGGTGGCGCCTATTTATGCGTATACGGTATGGAAGGTCCGGGGGGTTACCAGTTTGTCGGGCGCACGCTGCAGATGTGGAATCGATACCGGCAGACCGCGGATTTTCGCGACGGCAAACAATGGTTGTTGCGCTTCTTCGACCAGATCCGTTTCTTTCCCGTCACTTGCGCCGAGTTGGCCCGGATGCGCGAGGACTTTGTTCTTGGTCGGATGCGATTGCGGATTGAACACAGCGAACTGAATCTGCGCGACTACAAGCGATTCCTGTCCGCCAACGCCGACAGCATCGCGGTGTTCAAACAGCGTCAGCAGGCGGCCTTTGAGGCCGAGCGCGAACACTGGGCAGGGCTCGGTATAGCCGACGAGCAGCAACCCCCGCAAGCGGAGGACAGCGTCGCCGCAGCGCGATTTTCGCCGCCCGCCGGCTGCAGCGGCATCGCCTCACCGGTCACCGGCAGCGTGTGGACGATTTCGGTCGCTGTCGGCGAGCGCGTTGCGGCGGGTGACACACTGCTGGTGGTCGAGGCCATGAAAATGGAAATCGCCGTCGAGGCCGACGCAGCCGGCACGGTCACCCAGCTGTTGTGCGCCCAGGGCGAGGCCGTGCAGGCGGGCCAGATACTGGTGGTTTTGCAGGGGGAGGCGTAAACCAATGATAGCCGTAGATCAGAGTCTGAATATTGCGTCCCTACTGGATGCCTACCGCCAGCGTCGTTTCACGCCGCCGGCGTTGTTTGAGGCGTTGCAGCGGCGGCTGGCGCTGAATGCCGATGGTAACCTGTGGATCACGCAGCTGACACCGGGGCAGATTCAGCCGTATCTGGACGCGTTGGCCGGCCGTTCGCCGGAGGATCTGCCGCTGTACGGCATTCCCTTCGCGATAAAGGACAACATCGACCTCGCCGGGGTGGCGACGACGGCGGGCTGTCCGGCCTATGCCTATACGCCGCCGCGCTCGGCGTTCGTGGTCGAGCGTCTGATCGAGGCCGGCGCGATACCGCTGGGCAAGACCAATCTGGACCAGTTCGCCACCGGCCTGGTGGGTACGCGTTCGCCCTACGGTGTCTGTGAGAACAGTTTTGACAGGCGTTATATCGCGGGCGGTTCGAGCTCGGGTTCGGCGGTGGCGGTGGCGCGCGGGCTGGTGAGTTTCGCGCTCGGTACGGACACGGCCGGTTCGGGCCGGGTACCGGCGGCGTTCAACAACATTGTGGGCCTGAAGCCGACGCGGGGGTTACTCAGCACCCGCGGTGTGGTGCCCGCCTGCCGTTCGCTTGATTGTGTGTCCCTGTTCTCGCTCTGCAGCGACGATGCCGGACGCGTCTTGCGCGTGGTCGCGCAGTTCGACCGCGACGATCCCTATGCCAGGGCGCTGCCGAGCGAGGACCGGGGCACCGATCCCTATGGTCTGCGCGTCGGTGTGCCGTGCGACGACCAGTTGGCCTTTTTCTCCAACGATGACGGCGCGCCGTTATTTGCCCAGGCCAGCCAACGCCTCGCGGCACTCGGTGCCGAACTGGTGAGCGTCGACTTCGAGCCGTTTCTGGCGGCGGCGCGTCTGCTGTACGAAGGCCCCTGGGTGAGCGAGCGTTACGCGGCCATCGAGACATTTCTGCAACAGCATGCGCACGAGCTGTTGCCGGTCACGCGCGAGATCATCACCGCGGGCGGGCGGCCGACGGCGGCGGACGCGTTCAAGGCCCAGTATCAATTGATGGCGTACAAGCGGCGTTGCGACCTGTTATGGCAGGATATCGATATGATGCTCACACCGACAGCCGGCAGCATCTATTCCATCGAAGCGGTGAACCGGGATCCGGTGCGGCTCAACAGCGAGCTGGGCTATTACACCAATTTCATGAACCTGCTCGACTATAGCGCCGTTGCCATACCGGCCGGCTTCCAGCGCGACGGACTGCCGTTCGGCGTGACCCTGTTCGCGCCGGCCGGTGCTGACGATGATCTGCTGGCGGTGGGCGACCGTCTGCACCGCAGCGCCGGTATCGGCGCCGGTGCTGTGGCCGACGCTTTGCCCCCGCCCGCGGCCAGGCCTGGTATGAGTGCGAGTAAAACCCTGCACCTGGCGGTTTGTGGTGCCCACCTTTCCGGTCTGCCGCTCAACGGCCAGTTGACCGAGCGCGGCGCTCGTCTGTTACGGCGTACCCGTACTTCGGCCGACTATCGGCTCTATGCCCTGCCGGTCGGCCCGCCGTTGCGTCCGGCCCTGGTGCGCACCCCGCACAGCGCGTCCATCGAGGTCGAAGTCTGGTCGCTGCCGAGCGCGGCGGTGGCGGATTTCCTGCAACAGGTGCCGCCGCCATTGGGGCTCGGAAAGGTGCGGCTGGAGGATGGCGACTGGGTTACCGGTTTTATCTGCGAGCCGTGCGCGCTGGATGGCGCGGTGGATGTTTCCGCTTTCGGCGGCTGGCGCGCCTATCTGCAATCCCGGCGATAGCGAACGCGGCCCGTCGGCCGCGGGCTCGCGCGGCTATCTCGTGGGGAGGTCCCTGGTAGATTCAAACCTTTTTGTCGAATAAGGTGCCGATCATTTCGTCGTAGGCCCGTAGCACCGCGCTGGACGCCTGCACTTGCAGGCGATCGAGCTTGAGTCCGACCATGGGTTCGATCAGGCCGGCGGTGCTCTTGTCGCCGCCGGGGCGGCCGGCGTCGACAATCTCGGCGGCGTGCTCACGGGCGCTGACGAGCCCGCGCTGGATGCCGCTCAATGCCTGGGAATAGGCGCCGTCGAGCTTCATGCGGCGACCTAAGCCAGGACGTCGAGCAATTCACCGACCCGGGCGGGGTCGGCGGCGCCGCGCTGCGCCGCAGCGGGTGGTGCGCTGTCATCGGTATCGCGTGCCTCGCGTCGCTCGTTGTCCGGGCGCTCGCTCGCCAGCGCCGGTTGGCGCTCGCTGGCGGGATGGCGGTTTTCAGCGGCCTGGTCCGGCGGCGGACGATCGACCGGCCGGCTCGAGGCCTGTTCGCGGGTATGGGCATCGGTACGGGTCACCGGCTGGGAAGCCAGCTGGCTTTGCGGAATAGTTGCATCGACTTGCATGGCATTAGCCTCCAGGGCCTTCCGCTAGCCGAGTCAGTATCCCTCGGGAAGGTCAGCGGCGCTCCCTCCCAAGACTTTAGCGTCTGACCGGTTTGCTTTAACGAACAGTCATTTGCGGATATACTTTTGCGCCAGCTTCCCCTCGTGTCGCGCGCGCGTGGCCGGGCCTTCTCAAATAACTAACTGAATTTCGGAGCTTTTACGTGAGCCACGAAGATAAGGTATTTTTCGGTAATTTTGTAGGCGTGTTGGCGGCACTGGTAGCACTCGCGCTGGTTTTCTTTTTTCTGGCGGACATGGTGACCGACGATATCCCCACCAGCCCGGAGGCTGACGCCCGCATGCAGTCCAAGATCGAGGAGAACATCAAGCCGGTGGGCCAGGTCAACGTCGGCAGCGCGCCACCCCCGGCCGCCGCGGCGCCTGCGGCCGCCGCCGGACCGCGTAGCGGCGAAGACGTCTTCCACGCTCACTGTGCGGCCTGCCATGCCACCGGCGTCGCCGGCGCGCCTAAAGTAGGTGACAAGGCGGCCTGGTCACCGCGCGCGGCCCAGGGTATCGACACCCTGTTGAAACACGCCACCAACGGGCTGAATGCCATGCCGCCGAAAGGAACCTGTGGCGAATGCTCCAGCGACGAGCTGAAAAACGCCATCGAGTACATGTTGTCGCACAGCGGACAGTAGGCCCGCGTCGCACCCGGGGCCTGCTCAGGAGAGCAGGCCCTTCAACTGTGCCAGATGCGCCTGCGCGCGCGCTTTGCGCTTTTCCGGATTGACCGCCGCGCCCGGACGTTCCCACTCGACATCATCTGGCGGCAGCTCGGCCAGAAAACGGCTGGGCTCGCAAGTTTCCCACTCACCCGCGCGGCGGCGGCGGCCGGCGTAGGTCAAGGTCAGGCTTTTCTGCGCCCGTGTGATGCCGACATAGGCGAGGCGGCGTTCCTCGCTCAGATCGTCGGCTTCGATACTGCTGCGGTGCGGCAGCAGATTCTCTTCCATCCCCACCATGAACACATGTGGAAACTCCAGACCCTTGGCGGCGTGAAAGGTCATCAGGCGTACGCATTCGGCGTTGCCCTCGTCGTTGCGGTCCAGTCGGTCGAGCAGCGCGATGCGACTGACAATCGCCGCCAGATCGCGCGGCTCGTCGCCCTGCCCGGCCAGCCGTTCCAGCCAGTCGAGCAAATCGTTGACATTCTGCTGGCGGCGTTCGGCTTCGGCGGGCTCCTTGGCATTGTCGCTGAGCCAGCCGGCGTAGTCGATATCCTGTACCAGTTGACGGATCACGGGCATGGCGGCGCCGCGTTGCGCGCTGTCGGCCAGTGTCACCACCCAGTCGGCGAATTCGCGCAGCCGGCTGGTGGCGCGGCGGTTGAGTACGGCTTCGAGTCCGCTTTCGAAACACGCCGCCAACAGACTCAGTTCGTGCCCGGCGGCGTAGGCGCCGAGTTTCTCCAGCGTCGCCGCGCCCAGTTCTCGTCGCGGCGTGTTGACCACGCGTAGAAATGCCCGATCGTCGTCTTCGTTGACCAACAGGCGCAGATACGCCAGCAGGTCCTTGATTTCGGTGAACTCAAAAAATGACGTGCCGCCGCTCAGGTGGTAGGCGATGCTGTGTTCGCGCAACACCTTTTCGAAGGCGCGTGACTGATGGTTGCCGCGATACAGGATGGCGTAGTCGCCGTGGCGCGAGTTGTGGGTGAACTGGTGGTGAAGGATTTCCGATACCACCCGTTCGGCTTCGTGTTCCCCGTCGCGACAGGCCAGGATTTTCAAGGGGCTGCCATAACCGAGCGCGCTCCACAGACGCTTTTCGAACAGATGGGGATTGTTGGCGATCAGATGATTGGCGCACTTGAGAATGCAGCCGGCCGAGCGATAGTTCTGTTCCAGCTTGATCACCTGCAGCCGGGGAAAATCCGCCTGCAGGCGCTGCAGGTTTTCGGGGTTGGCGCCACGCCAGGCGTAGATCGACTGATCGTCGTCGCCCACAGCGGTGAAGGGTGTGGTCTGGCCGACCAGCAATTGCACCAGACGATACTGCGCCGTATTGGTATCCTGGTATTCGTCCACCAGCAGATGGCGAACGCGGTTCTGCCAGTGCTCGCGCACCTGCCCGTCGTTTTGCAGAGCCAGTACGGGTTGCAGGATCAGATCGTCGAAATCCAGTGCGTTGTAGGCTTTCAGATGGCGCTGGTATTGTGCATAAAGCATAGCCGCGGCGGTATCGAACTCGGAATCGGCCTGTTGCAGCGCCTGGGCCGGTAACACCAGTTCGTTTTTCCAATCGGATATACGGTTTCTGAGCGACTCGGCGGTAAAGGCGCTGGCGCCCTTGCGCAGCAGCTCGTCGATCAGATGCAGACTGTCGTGGGCGTCGAAAATGGAAAAGTTGCTTTTGTAGCCCAGGCCCGGTGCTTCGCGTCTCAGCATGCGCATGCCGAGCGTGTGAAACGTCGAGACCTGCAGTCCACGGCCGGCTTCGTCGCTGAGCAGTTTGGTGACGCGCTCGCGCATTTCGCGCGCCGCCTTGTTGGTGAACGTCACGGCCAGTATATGCTTGGCCGGTAGCGCGCAGCGGTCGATCAGATAGGCGATTTTTTCCGTGATCACGCGTGTCTTGCCGCTGCCCGCACCCGCTAGCACCAGCAGCGGCGTGCTGACTTCGCGCACGGCGGCGCGTTGCTCGGGATTGAGATCGGCCACGGACTTAAAGGCGACAAGAGGCACTGCGCATGGTGCCATTGTAGCTGTCCTTGGCCGACGGCGGCAGCTTGTAATGCGCCGTGTTTTAGTGTCGGCTTTGTTGATTGCCGGCGCCGCGCCGGCGGCCACCGGCATGTAGGTCAAAAGCCGGGGCCCGGACAGCGGTAACCGACGGCCTCCTGCAAATGCAATGTTGCAATTTCGTCGCTGTCGGCGAGATCGGCGATAGTGCGGGCGAGTTTCAGGATGCGGTGCACCGCGCGCGCTGACAGACCGAAGCGCTCGACCGCTTGCTCCAACAGACGCCGGTCGCGGGCCCGCAGGCGGCAGGCGGCGTCGGTTTGGCGCAACGACAGCTGCGCATTGAGACAGCCGCGGGCGTACTGGCGCCGGCGCGCGCGGCCGACGCGTTCTCTCACCGTGGCGCTGTCGTCGCCCGGTGGTGCCTGCAACGCCCGCCAGGCGATGCGCGGTACTTCGATATGCAAATCGATGCGATCCAGCAGCGGGCCCGACACCCGCTGACGATAACGGGCCACCTGGTCGCCACTGCAGCGGCAACGGTCGCTGCCGTCACCGAAATAGCCGCAGGGACAGGGATTCATGGCCGCTATCAGCTGGAAACGGGCCGGAAACTCCACCTGGCCGGTGGCGCGTGACACGTTCACTTTGCCGCTTTCCATCGGCTCCCGCAGCACCTCCAGCACGTGGCGTTTGAACTCCGGCAGTTCATCGAGAAACAGCACGCCATGGTGTGCCAGCGAGATTTCCCCCGGGCGCGGATTGCGCCCGCCGCCGGCCAGCGCCGCGGCCGAAGCCGTATGATGCGGGCTGCGGAAAGGCCGGAGTTTCCAGGCGGCGGGGTTGAATCCGTGTGCCGCCAGCGAGGCCAGAGCGGCGCTTTCCAGCGCCTCGTCGTCGCTCAATGGCGGCAAAAGCCCGGCAAGACGGCTGGCGAGCAGCGTTTTGCCGGTACCCGGCGGACCGATGAGCAGCATGTGATGCGCGCCACTGGCGGCCACTTCGAGCGCGCGTTTGGCCCGCGACTGGCCGCGTACGTCGCTCAGATCGGCCGAATGGGCGTTGGTCTTGGCGGGCGCCGGTTCGGCCGCGGGCAGGGCGTCCAGGCGGTCGGGTTGGGCGCAGATTTCCTGCAGATGCGCGGCCACGCACACGCGCGCGCCCCGCGCCAGTGCCGCTTCGGCGCCATTGCCGGGCGCGCAGATCAGCCGGCGGCCGGCCGTGCGCGCGGCCAATACGCTCGGCAGAATACCGCTCACCGCACGGGTTTCACCGCTGAGCGCCAGTTCGGCGATGAACTCGCACTCGGCCAGCGGCTCGGCGGGGATTTGCCCCGAGGCGGCGAGGATGCCGAGCGCGATAGCCAGATCGTACCGCCCGCCCTGCTTGGGCAGGTCGGCCGGCGCCAGGTTGACGGTGATGCGCTTGGGCGGGAAATCGTAACCGCTGTTGACCAGCGCGCTGCGGACTCTTTCACGACTCTCGCGCACAGCGGCTTCCGGCAGGCCGACGATCGCCAGCGCGGGCAGGCCATTGGCGATATGAACTTCGACACTGACGAGCAAAGCCTGCGCACCCAGTTGGGCACGGCTAAAGGTTACCGCGAGCGACATGCGCGTCCTTCCCTGGAGGCTGCCGTTAAAGGCTAACGATAAAAGATTTGCCGCGCGCCTTGCAACAACGTCCGGCACCCGGACCCCGGAGCATTGATATCCGGCGACGGTCGGTGCGGATTGGCGTGCGTGGAGGACGGCAAATCCACCAAGGACGACGGGGCGCGGATGATGGGGGGCGGAAAAAGCCCGGGTGTAACGGCTACTGTTTCAGCAGCCGCGCTTCCAGCTCGGCCACTTGTCGTTCCAGTTGCTCGATTTTCGCCCGCGAGCGCGCCAGGACCTTGCACTGCACGTCGAATTCCTCGCGCGTCACCAGGTCCAGGCGCGAAAACACCGATTGGGTGGCGGCGCGCAGATTCTTTTCCAGGTCGTCCTGCAGTTCGCGTGCAGCGGCGGGAATGGCGTCGTTCAGGCGCCGGGCGATGTCATCCAGGAGTTTGGCGTCAAGCATGCCCATACGATAGCCGAGGTTGGCGATGACGTCCATCATCGGTCTCGCGAAGCAGGCACAAATTTGGTGCACCCTTTTGATGCACCTAAATAATGCGCACCTTGATGGTGCGCACCGGGTATTGCGTTTGTGCGCTTTCTAATGTATTTATTTGTATAAAAACAATATTTTTTGATGGCACGGTACCTGCACTAAGAACCACGTACACCTGAGGTGGACCCACAGTTTGCCGCAAGGTCGCTGGTTGTTTACCCATTAATAAAGTTATTCAGCGGGATATAGGAGTCCTCACACGATGAAATATACAAATTCCATAATCGCCTCCGCGCTGCTGGCGGCCACCGGTGTCGCCCAGGCCGACATGAGCGCCAACCTGGGAGTGGCCAGTAATTACCTTTTCCGCGGTGTGTCCCAAACCGGTGACGCGGCTGCCATCTCCGGCAGCGTCGACTACAGCCACGAATCGGGCGTCTATCTGGGTACCTGGATGTCCAACGTCGATTTCGGCGGCAAAGAAGATATGGAAGTTGACGGCTATGCCGGCTATGCCGGCGAAATGGGCAGCGTCAGCTACGACCTCAGCTACCTGTATTACTGGTATCCGGGCGCGGGCGGCGACGCCCAGGGCGGCGATCTCGACTTTGGCGAAGTCAGCGTCGGGCTGGGTTTTGGGCCGCTGTCGGCCACCTTCGCTTATACAGTGAACGCCGAAGCCGACGGTCCTGGTCCTTTCCAGGACGGCGATATGTATTACAGCCTCGGCTTCTCGCCGGATTGGTCCTATGAAGGTTTCGCTCCGTCTTTCCTGGTCGGCTACTACGACTTCACCGACGATGGCAAGGCCGGCGTGGGTGATCTCAGCTACATGCACTGGAGTGTCGGTGTCAGCAAGGACGCTGGCGACTTCGGTTCCTTTAGCGTCAATTACGAGCAGACCGATGACGTCACCGGCGTGTCCGCGGACGACAACCCCAACTTTTGGGTCGGCTGGTCCAAAGACTTTTAAGCCCTTCAGTCGAAACCCAAATGCACTCTAACAGGCCCGCCCACACGGGCGGGCGCTACTTTTAGGAGAGACCATCTGATGAAGCTTGTATCTGCAATCATCAAGCCCTTCAAGCTCGACGACGTGCGTGAAGCGTTGTCCGAGATTGGCGTTCAGGGCATCACGGTCACCGAAGTCAAAGGATTCGGCCGCCAGAAAGGCCATACGGAACTGTACCGCGGCGCGGAATATGTGGTCGATTTCCTGCCCAAGGTCAAAATCGAAGTCGCGGTGGCGGCGGATCTGGCCGAGCAGGTGATCGAAGCGATTTCCAAAGCCGCGAACACAGGCAAGATCGGTGACGGCAAGATTTTTGTATACCCCCTAGAGCAGGCGGTCCGCATCCGAACCGGCGAGACCGGTCCAGACGCGCTCTAACTTATCCAACAGGCAGCTTTATTCACAGTTGCGGAGGATCGAATAGTGGAAGCAATTTTAGAAACAAAATATGCGCTGGATACGTTTTATTTCCTCGTAACCGGCGCACTCGTCATGTGGATGGCGGCAGGTTTCGCCATGCTCGAGGCCGGCCTGGTGCGCGCCAAGAATACGGCCGAGATTCTGACCAAGAATATTTCGCTGTATGCCATTGCCTGCATCATGTACATGCTGATGGGCTACGGCATCATGTATCCCGGCGACGGTGCGGTCAACAGCTGGTGGCCGGGGCTGCACTGCATCCTCGGCAAGGCCGACAATGATGTCGCGGCGGTGATCGCCGGCGGCGACGGCGCGCCTTACTACTCCAACCTGTCCGACTTCTTTTTCCAGGTGGTGTTCGTGGCCACGGCCATGTCCATCGTCTCCGGTGCGGTGGCCGAGCGCATGAAACTGTGGGCGTTCCTGGTGTTTGCCGTGGTGATGACCGGTTTCATCTATCCCATGCAGGGCTATTGGAAATGGGGCGGCGGTTTTCTCGACGGCCTGGGCTTTAACGACTTTGCCGGTTCCGGCGTGGTGCATCTGTGTGGCGCGACCGCGGCGTTGGCCGGTGTATTGTTGCTCGGCGCGCGCAAGGGCAAGTATGGTCCCAATGGTGAAATCAACCCCATACCCGGCGCCAATTTGCCGCTGGCGACGCTCGGTACCTTCATCCTCTGGCTGGGCTGGTTCGGTTTCAACGGCGGTTCGGAGCTCAAGATTTCCGATGTCGGCGAAGCCAACGCCACGGCGCTGGTGTTCGTCAACACCAATATGGCCGCGGCCGGCGGGGTGATCGCCGCGATGATCACCGCGCGGCTGATGTTCGGCAAAACGGATCTGACCATGGCGCTCAACGGCGCGCTGGCCGGCTTGGTGGCGATCACCGCCGAGCCGCTGGCGGGCTCGCCGCTGCTTTCCACCGCCATTGGTGCGATTGGTGGCGTGCTGGTCGTATTCTCGATTCTTACGCTGGACAAGATGAAGATCGACGACCCGGTCGGCGCCATCTCAGTGCACGGAGTGGTCGGCATGTGGGGCCTGATCGCCGTGGCGATCACCAACCCGGAGGCCAGCCTCACGGCACAGCTGACCGGCCTGGTGACTATCTTCATCTGGACCTTCGTGACCAGCTTTATCGCCT
>JASBST010000017.1 GCA_030148775.1 Thiogranum sp. | reverse complement strand
GCCATCGCCTGGTGGTCGATCTCTACGATGCCTCCAAGCGCGCCGGTAGCACGCCGAAAACGCCGGTAAAACAGCAGCCCACCAAACTGCGTGATCTGGTGATCGCCATCGACGCCGGTCACGGTGGCGAGGATCCCGGTGCCCGCGGCATGAAAGGCACGCGTGAAAAAGACGTGGTGCTGGCGATCGCCCGTCGCCTGGCATCGCTGGTCGACAAGGAACCGGGCATGCGTGCGGTGATGGTGCGCGACGGTGACTATTACATCGGTCTGCGCAAGCGCATGGAGATCGCCCGCAAACACCGCGCCGATCTGTTCATTTCCATCCACGCGGATGCGTTCAAGGATACGCGTGTGAAAGGAGCCTCGGTGTATGCCGTTTCCCGCCGCGGGGCGTCCTCGGAAATGGCACGCTGGCTGGCGGCGCGCGAAAACGCCGCCGATCTGGTCGGTGGGGTGAGTCTGGACGACAAGGACGATCTGCTGGCCGAAGTGCTGCTCGATCTGGCCCAGACCGCCACGCTGGAGGCCAGCAACGAGGTGGCCGCCAACGTGCTCGCGGAAATGAAACGGGTCGGTTCGGTGCACAAGAACCGGGTGCAGCACGCCGGTTTCGTGGTATTGAAGTCGCCCGACATTCCGTCGCTGCTGGTGGAAACCGCGTTTATTTCCAATCCCTCGGAAGAGCTGCGCCTGCGCAGCAGCAAACATCAGCGGCAGCTTGCGGCGGCGATCATGGCCGGGGTGCGCCAGTACTTCCGCGACAATCCGCCGCCGGGAACACTGTTGGCCAGGAACGGGGTGCGCCGTCACGTAATCCGCCGTGGCGACACCTTGAGCGAGCTGGCGCAGCGCTATGGTGTAAGTATGGCCGCGTTGCGCCGCCATAATCAGTTGCGCGACGATAATCTGCTGGTCGGCGCGGTGATCACGATTCCCGGCGGTTAGTCCCGCGGGCGCTTGCGCGGCCGGCCGGGCGCGGTAACATGGCGGCCTATGCGCATTCATCCCCTCGATCCGCAACTCGTCAACCAGATTGCCGCCGGCGAGGTGGTAGAGCGGCCCGCCTCGGTACTCAAGGAGCTGCTGGAGAACAGCCTCGACGCCGGCGCTGAACGTATCGAAATCGATATCGAGGAAGGTGGCAAGCGGTTGCTGCGGATCCGCGACGACGGTCACGGCATCCACCGCGAGGACCTGGCGCTGGCCTTGTCGCGTCACGCCACCAGTAAAATCGCCACGCTGGACGATCTGGAAAAGGTTGCCAGTCTGGGGTTTCGCGGCGAAGCCCTGCCCAGCATCGCCTCGGTGTCGCGTCTGCTGTTGCAATCGCGCACGTTGGCCGACGACAGCGGCTGGCAAGTCCGCGGCGACGGGCGCGAGCAGAGTCCGGCGCCCGAGCCGGTGGCGCACCCGAACGGGACCACTGTCGAAGTGCGCGATTTGTTTTTCAATGTGCCGGCGCGGCGCAAATTCCTGCGCGCGGAGGCCACCGAGCACAAGCATCTGGAGGGCGTTTATCAGCGTATCGCCCTGAGCCGGCCCGATATCGAACTGGTGGTGCGGCGCAAACGCAAACTGCTGCATCATCTGCGTCCCGCCGCCGACGACGCCGAAAGGCTGCAACGGCTGCAGTCGGTGCTGGGCGAGGCGTTCAGCCAACAGGCCATCGGCCTGGATCATGCCGCCGCCGGGTTGCGCCTGTCCGGCTGGATCGCGCAGCCGACCTTCAACCGCAGCCAGCCGGATTTGCAGTATTTCTTTGTCAACGGCCGCGCGGTGCGCGACAAATTGCTCGCCCACGCCGTGCGCCAGGCCTATCAGGACGTGCTGTACCACGGCCGTTTTCCGGCCTTTGTGCTCTATCTCGAAATTGACCCGACCAGTGTCGACGTCAATGCCCATCCGGCCAAGCACGAGGTGCGCTTTAGCGACTCGCGCCTGGTGCACGACATGGTGTTTCGTACCGTCCAGCGGGTACTGGCCGATGTGCGTCCGGCGGTGGCCGGTGGCGGCGTTGCCGCCGTCACGCCGGCGGCGACCGGAACCGCGGGGGGCGTCGCCTGGCCGGCGCCGCGCCAGCAGCAGGCGATGCCGTTGCAGGTCAGCGAGCAGCTGGCGCCGTACAGGCGCCTGCACGGCGAGCCCGAACCCTTGCCCGAGACGGGTGTGCCGGCGCATGTCGAGGCTTCCGATTCGCCGCCATTGGGGTTTGCGCGGGCGCAATTGAAAGGGGTGTTCATTGTCGCGGAAAACGCCCAGGGTTTGGTGCTGGTGGATATGCACGCCGCGCATGAGCGCATCAGCTACGAGCATTTGAAGCGCAGTTACGAGGCTCAGGGTATTCGCTCGCAACCCCTGCTGGTGCCGTTGAATCTGGCGGTCAGCGAGGCCGAGGCCGACGAGGCCGAACAGCGCCGGGACTGGTTCGCCGCGCTCGGCTTCGAAATCGATCGGCGGGGGCCGGAACAATTGCTGGTGAGGCAGGTGCCGGCCTTACTGGCCGATGGCGACAGCGCCGCGCTGGTGCGCGATGTGCTCGCCGATTGCCGCAATCACGGCCGCAGTCGCCGCATCGAGGAGACAGTCAACCAGTTGCTCTCGACCATGGCCTGCCACGGTTCGGTGCGCGCCAACCGTCAATTGACACTGCCGGAGATGAACGCGCTGCTGCGCGACATGGAGCGCACCGAACGTTCGGGCCAGTGCAATCACGGCCGGCCCACCTGGGTGCAGTTGGATATGAAGGCGCTCGACGGTTTGTTTCTGCGCGGGCGCTGAGCCGGCCGGCATCTTCGATGGACCAGCCGCTGGCCATTCTGCTGATGGGCCCGACCGCTTCGGGCAAGACCGGGGTGGCGGTCGAGCTGGCGCAGCGGCTGGAGCTGGAGATCGTCAGCGTCGATTCCGCGTTGATCTACCGCGGCATGGATATAGGTACCGCCAAACCCGACGCGGCGACCTTGCGGCGCGCGCCCCACCATCTGATCGACATACGCGAACCATCGCAGATTTACTCGGCCGCGCAGTTTCGCGAGGACGCGCTGCGCACCATGGCCGGGATCCGCGAGCGCGGCCGAACACCGCTGCTGGTGGGCGGTACCACGCTCTATTTCCGTGCGCTGGAAGTGGGATTGTCCGAGCTGCCGGCGGCCGACCCCGGGGTGCGTGCGCGACTCGAGGCGCAAGCCTCCCGTCTGGGCTGGGAAGCGCTGCACGCGCGCCTGCGGCGGATCGACCCGCTGGCCGCCGCCCGTATCCACCCCAATGACCCGCAGCGGATTCAGCGCGCGCTGGAGGTGCACGCCCTCAGCGGCGCGGCTTTGAGCGAGCTGCAGGCGGCTGGGCGCGGGCCGGCCTCGGGCTGGCGGTTCCTGAAAATTGTCCTCGCCCCGTCCGATCGCGCGCGTCTGCACCGGGATATCGCCACCCGCTTTCGCGCCATGGTGGCGGCGGGTCTGTTACAGGAGGTGCGCGCCTTGCGCGCACGCGGCGACCTGCACGCCGAGCTGCCGTCGATGCGGGCGGTCGGTTACCGGCAGGCCTGGGCGCATCTGGAGGGGAACCTTGGCGCCGACGCCTGGGTCGAACGGGCCATTATCGCGACACGCCAGTACGCCAAGCGCCAGATGACCTGGCTGCGAGGCGAGACGGGTGCGTACCGGCTGGATCCGCAGGCGGTTGATCCGCTAACATCTATAATGAATCTTGCTGCCAGGGCTGGCGCAGCAGTACGTTGACTGTGTTATAGTTTTGTTCCTAGGGAAAACCTTAACCGCAGGCGGATGCGGCGTTAAATGACTTTGTGCTCGCTTCCCATGCAAGCAGTTGCCGGGTTGGGTGGCGAATTTGCACGTTATCTAGAAGAAGGAGAAATGACATGGCCAGAGGTCAGTCACTGCAAGAACCCTTCCTGAATACGTTGCGAAAGGAGCGTATTCCGGTGGCGATTTATCTGGTAAATGGCATTAAGCTGCAGGGGCAGATTGAGTCGTTCGACCAATTTGTGGTGCTGTTGAAAAACAGCGTCAGTCAGATGGTGTACAAGCACGCGATCTCCACGGTGGTTCCGGCGCGCAACGTGCGTCTAGCGAGCGGTGATGACGGTAACGGCGGCGAACCCGGTAACGCCTGATCTCATTGTGTCGATTCGTGGCCGGCGCGGCGCCGGCCCCGGGTCGTCTCTCTATGTTTGAACGCCCCCAGAGCAGTGAACGGGCCATACTCGTTCACGTCGATTTTCCCGGCCAGTCCGTGCCCGAGGATCTGTTGGAGTTCGCCGATCTGGCGCGCTCGGCCGGGGCCCGGGTGGTCGCCACGCTGACCGCCAGCCGGGCCGCGCCCGACCCGCGCTATTACGTCGGCGGCGGCAAGGCCGAGGAAATCCGCTGCGAAGTCGAGGCGCGGGGCGCCGGGCTGGTGATTTTCAACCATGAACTCAGCCCCAGCCAGGAACGCAATCTGGAGCGGCTTTTGCAGGCCCGTGTGCTGGATCGCACCGGTCTGATTCTGGATATTTTCGCCCAACGGGCACGTTCCTTCGAGGGCAAGCTGCAAGTCGAGCTGGCGCAATTGCAGCATTTGTCGACCCGCCTGGTGCGCGGCTGGACCCATCTGGAGCGGCAAAAGGGCGGTATCGGTCTGCGCGGTCCCGGTGAAACCCAGTTGGAGACCGACCGCCGGCTGTTGGCGCAACGCATCAAGCAGATTCACAAACGGCTGGACAAGGTCCGCGGGCAGCGCGAGCAGGGCCGGCGCGCCCGCCAGCGCGCGGAGGTGCCGACGGTCGCGTTGGTCGGTTATACCAATGCCGGTAAATCGACCCTGTTCAACCGCCTGTGCCACGCGCGGGTATACGCCGCCGATCAATTGTTCGCTACACTCGATCCGACGCTGCGACGGCTGGATGTGCCGGGTTTCGGTCCTTTGGTGCTGGCCGATACCGTCGGTTTCGTGCGCAAGCTGCCGCACCAGCTGGTGGCGGCCTTTCGCGCCACCCTGGAGGAGACGCTGCGCGCCGACCTGCTGCTGCACGTGGTCGACGCCCACGACCCCGAGCGCCATACCCGGATCGAGCAGGTCGACGAGGTGCTGGCCGCGATTGGTGCCGCCGACGTGCCGCAGATCCTGGTATACAACAAGATCGATCTCAGCGGCGAACCGGCGCAGTTGCTCCGGGATGTCGACGGCCGGGCCACCCGGCTGTGGTGCTCGGCGGCCAGCGGCGTCGGCCTGGAGCTGCTGGAGCAGGCGTTGGGTGAGACCTTTCTCGCCGATCTGGTGACCGGCTGGCTGTATCTGCCGGCCGCGGACGGGCGCCTGCGGGCGCGTCTCTACCAGACCGGCCAGGTGGTGCAGGAACAGACTGACGAAGCTGGCGGCTGGTGGCTGGAAATGCGCATCAGCGAACATGAGCTGGCGACCCTTTTGCGCCACGAAGGGCGTCAATATCGGCTGTTGGCCGAGCGGGAACTCCCCTTGCGTGTTGCGGGCGAGGCCCAAGCTCCCTAGAATTTGCACCCAGCCCCCTCCCGCAAGGAGAGTGGTTTTATTTGTTCAACGCGGAGTGATACATGGCCTGGAATGAGCCGGGAGGCGGTAACAAGGACCCTTGGGGCGGTCGTGGAGACCAGGGTCCGCCCGATCTCGACGAAGTCGTCAAGAACATGCAGGACAAGTTGGGCGGACTGTTCGGCGGCGGCCGCAAGAGCAGCGGTGGCGACGGACGTCAGGGCCGCGGCGGGTCCGGATTCAAGGGTTTCGGACTGATCGCCGCCATAGTCGCGCTGGTATGGATATTCTCGGGCATCTACATTGTCGACGCCGGCAAGCAGGGTGTGGTGCTGCGCTTTGGCGCCTATTCCGAAACCACCGCACCCGGCCCGCACTGGCATATCCCCTATCCCATCGAGCAAGTCGAGATCGTCGATGTGGAACAACGCCGTTTCGTGGAAATCGGCTATCGTTCGGGTAATGCCGGCCAGAGTGTCGTGGCGGTGCCACGCGAAGCGCTGATGCTCACCCAGGACGAGAACATCGTCAACATCCAGTTGGCCGTGCAGTATCAGGTGAGCGATCCGCAGCGCTACCTGTTCGATGTGCGCGACCCCAACGTGGTGCTCAAACAGGTGGCCGAAAGCGTGATTCGTGAGGTGATCGGCAAGAACGACATGGATTTCGTGCTCAAGGAAGGCCGTGCCCAGGTGGTGGCGGACATCAAAACCCTGATGCAGAAAACGCTGACCTCCTATCACGCGGGATTGCTGGTTTCGGACGTCAATCTGCAGGATGCGCAGCCGCCGGAAGAAGTCCAGGCGGCGTTCTCCGACGCGATCAAGGCGCGCGAGGACAAGGAACGGTTGAAAAACGAGGCCGAAGCCTATGCCAACGACATCATTCCCAAGTCCCGCGGCGCCGCGGCCCGGCAGATCCAGGAAGCCAATGGCTACAAGGAGTCCCTGGTCGCCAAGGCCGAAGGTGAGGCAAGCCGTTTCAGCCAACTGCTCGGCGAGTTCAAGAAAGCGCCCGAGGTCACCCGTAAGCGCCTCTATCTCGAAACCATGGAGTCGGTGATGGCGCAGACCAGTAAAGTTCTGGTCGACAGCAAGAACGCCAATAATCTGATGTATCTGCCCATCGACCAGCTGATGAAACAGAACTCCGCCATGCGGCAGTTCTCCAATGAGACGAACAATGGCTCCAGCAGTACCACAACCGATATGTCGGCGCCCAGTACCAGCGATAACAGCGTGCGCCCGCCGCGCAGCCAACGGGAGTCACGCTGATGACCGCTAATAGCAGAAATTTCATTGTCGCCCTGTTGCTGCTAGTCGTCGTGATCGGCGCTTTCTCCATGTATCGTGTCGGGCAATGGGAAAAGGCGCTTTTGTTCCGTTTGGGCGAGATTGTGAAAACCGACATCAAACCCGGTTTGCACTTCAAGATTCCGTTCGTCAACAACGTGCGCAAATACGATGCGCGCATACTCACGCTGGACGTCGACCCGGAACGCTTCCTGACAGTCGAGAAGAAAAATGTGATCGTCGACTCCTTCGTCATGTGGCGCATTGTCGATGCCGGGCGCTATTACACCACGGTGCTCGGCGACGAACGACATGCTTCGCAGCGGCTGGAGCAGATCATCAAGGACGGCATGCGTGGCCAGTTCAGCAAGCGCACTGTCAACGAGGTGGTCTCCGGCGTGCGCGATGAGATGATGGTGCAATTGACCGCCGACGCCAATGTTCAGGCGCGCGCCATCGGTATCAAAATCGTCGACGTGCGCGTCAAACGCGTCGATCTGCCCGCGGAGGTCAGCAATTCGGTGTTCCGTCGCATGCAGGCCGAACGCGCCCGGGTCGCCAAGGAGTTCCGCTCCCAGGGCGCGGAGGAGGCGGAAAAAATCCGCGCCGAAGCCGATCGTAAGCGTCAGGTGATCATCGCCAATGCCTACCGCGATGCGCAGCAGATCCGCGGCCAGGGTGATGCGCGTGCCGCCGAGATTTAC
Organism: Thiogranum sp.; assembly: GCA_030148775.1. Classification (GTDB taxonomy): domain Bacteria; phylum Pseudomonadota; class Gammaproteobacteria; order DSM-19610; family DSM-19610; genus Thiogranum. The sequence continues at coordinate 50,581 of JASBST010000017.1, read as the reverse complement.
GCTGAGGCCTATGGCAAGGACAAGGACTTCTACGCCTTTTATCGCAGCCTGCAGGCTTACCAGCAGAGTTTTCACAAAGGCAACGACGTGATGCTGTTGCAGCCCGACGGCGAGTTTTTCGAGTTTTTTAACGGCACCAAGGCGAAATAAGCCCGCCCGCCGCTTGCATCGACTCAGCAGAGCCCGGGCGATTTGGGTCGCCCGGCTTTTTTTTGTGACGCCAGGGGTGGCAGAATGTGGAACGATCTCTGGGCGGCATTGGCCCTGATGCTGGTATTTGAGGGTATTCTGCCCTTTCTCAGTCTGCAGAGCATGCGGCGTCTGCTGGCGGCCGTGGCCGCGGTGGACGACCGCGCCATGCGTGTGTCGGGCCTGATCAGCATGCTGGTCGGCCTGGGACTGCTTTACCTGGTTCGATAGAAATCATGATCAGACACACAAACCGCTGGTTATTGCCGGAAGGCATCGAGGAGCTGCTGCCGGCGCAGGCCGGGCCACTGGAGCAGTTGCGCCGCGAAATCCTCGACCTTTACCGCGGCTGGGGTTATGAACTGATCCTGCCGCCGTTTGTGGAGTATCTGGATGCGCTGCTGACCGGTACCGGCCACGATCTCGATCTCAAGACTTTCAAGCTGATCGACCAGCTTTCCGGACGGCTGCTGGGTCTGCGCGCCGACATGACGCCGCAGGCCGCGCGCATCGATGCCCACCGGCTGCAGCGCGAGGCGCCGACCCGGCTGTGCTACCTGGGCACGGTGTTGCACGCGCTGCCCGATGGTTTCGCCGGCGCGCGCAGCCTGCTGCAGGTCGGGGCGGAGCTGTTCGGACACGCCGGGCCGGAAAGCGACGTCGAGATCCTGCAGCTGATGGTGGCCACGCTCACGCTGACCGGCATCGAGGATGTCTATATCGATCTGGGACACGTGGGTATTTACCGCGGTCTGGCCGAAGACGCCGGCCTCGACGAAGAACAGGAAAGCCTGTTATTCGACGCCCTGCAGCGTAAAGCGATACCCGAAATCGAGAGTTTTCTGGCGGGGCTCGACCTGAGTACGGCGCAACGCGAGCGACTCGCGGGCCTGGCCACACTCAACGGTGACGAGGACGTGTTGCAACGGGCCGAGTCGCTGCTCCAGGGCAGCGGCCGCGGCGCGCGTGACGCGCTGGATAACCTGCGGCGTATCGCCTCGCTGGCGCAACGACGTATCCCCACGGCGGCGTTGCACTTCGATCTGGCCGAATTGCGCGGTTACCAGTATCAGACCGGTGTGGTATTTGCCGCCTTTGTCGCCGATTGCGGCCAGGAGGTAGCCCGCGGCGGCCGCTATGACGAAATCGGTCGGGTCTTCGGGCGCGCCCGGCCCGCCACCGGCTTCAGCGCCGACTTGCGTTGCCTGATTCAACTCGGCAACCGTCAATGGGCCGCGCCGGCCGGCGCGATCCTGGCTCCCGACGAGCAGGACGAGGCGTTGGAGGCGGCGATCGTGCAACTGCGCGCGCGGGGGGAGGTGGTGATCCGGCGTTTGCCTGGTCAGCAGGGCACGCGCGCCGAGATGAACTGCGACCGCAGTCTGCACTGGGACGGCAGTGGCTGGGCGGTAAAAAAGATCTAACGAAAATGACGAATCTGACAGGATTGAAAAACTGATGGGCAAGAACGTGGTAGTGATCGGCACCCAGTGGGGTGACGAAGGCAAAGGAAAAATCGTCGATCTGCTGACCGATCGGGCCTCGGCCGTGGTGCGATTCCAGGGCGGCCACAACGCCGGCCACACCCTGGTGATCGAAGGCCGCAAAACGGTACTGCACCTGATACCGTCGGGCATTCTGCGGGTGGGGGTGCGCTGCCTGATCGGCAACGGCGTAGTGCTTTCGCCCAGTGCGTTGCTCGAAGAGATCGGCATGCTGGAAGCCAGCGGCGTGCCGGCGCGTGAAAGACTCGGCATCAGCGAATCCTGTCCGTTGATTTTGCCCTACCATATTGCGCTCGACCAGGCGCGCGAAGTCGCGCGCGGCAGCAAGGCCATCGGAACCACCGGTCGCGGCATCGGCCCGACTTATGAGGACAAGGTGTCGCGCCGCGGCATCCGGCTCGGTGAACTGCTCGACCCCGAGCGTTTCACGGAGCGCTTGCGCGAAGTCATGGAGTATCACAACTTCGCCCTCGAGCATTATTTCAAAGCCAGTCCGGTCGACTATCAGCAGGTGCTCGACGAGGCGCTGGCGCAGGGCGAGCAGATTGCGCCGATGGTCGAGGATATTCCGGGTACGCTGCACCGGCTGCGAGCCGACGGCAAAAGCATTATGTTCGAGGGTGCCCAGGGCGCCCTGCTCGATATCGACCACGGCACCTACCCCTACGTGACTTCCTCGACCACCACCGCCGGCGGCGCCGCCAGCGGCAGCGGGGTCGGGCCGCGCGACCTGGACTACGTGCTGGGCATCGTCAAGGCCTATACCACCCGTGTCGGCGCCGGTCCCTTTCCCACCGAGCTGTTCGACGACGATGGTCAGTATCTGGGCGAAAAGGGCCACGAATTCGGCGCGACCACTGGGCGTCAGCGGCGTTGCGGCTGGCTCGACATTGTCGCGCTGAAGCGCTCATTGCAGATCAACAGCGTCACCGGCATGTGTATTACCAAGCTGGATGTGCTCGACGGCATGGAGACGGTGAAGATCTGCGTCGCCTATAAGCTGGACGGCCGCGAAATCATCACGCCGCCGGTGGGCGCGGATCTTTTCGCGCGCTGCGAGCCGGTGCTGGTGGAGATGCCGGGCTGGTCCAGCTCGACGGTGGGTGTCAAGTCGGTGGATCAACTGCCGCAGGCCGCGCGGGATTATCTCAACAAGGTGGAAGAGCTGTGCGCCGTGCCCGTGGATATCATTTCCACCGGGCCGGATCGCGAGGAAACCATTATCAAGCGCCATCCGTTCGAGTAAGAGCGGCGGCGTCCCGCAGCGACGTCGGGCATGTCACCCGGGCCGGGGTCATCAATGACCCACGACGCGCAACGCAACGTTCTCGGGCTCGACCTCATCCGGTGTGTTTTCACTGTCGGCGTGCGTCGTGCCGCGGTCGGCGGGTGTTTTTTTGTTTTCCTCGGGACGCTTCTGGCGCTCGTAAAGAAATTTCAGCACGCCGGAACGGTAGTGGTTGTAGCGGACATCGTCCGCCAGGGCAAGACGTTCGCGCGGACGTTCCAGCTGAATGTGCAGCACTTCGCCAATGGTCGCCGCGGGACCGTTGGTCATCATCACGATGCGATCGGATAACAGTACCGCTTCATCGACGTCATGGGTGATCATGATGACGGTGTTGCCGAGCGTGGCGTGGATTTCCATCAACGAGTCCTGAAGATGCGCGCGCGTCAACGCGTCCAGAGCGCCGAACGGCTCGTCCATCAGCAGCACTTCCGGCTGCATGGCCAGGGCGCGTGCGATACCCACGCGTTGTTTCATGCCCCCGGAGATCTCGTCCGGGCGCTTGTCGCGCGCGTGGCCCATATGCACCAGTTCCAGATTGTGTTCGATCCAGTCACGCATTTCGGCGCGTGATTTCTTGCCTTTGAAGACCTGTTTCACGCCCAGTTCGACATTTTCGTAGGCCGTCAGCCAGGGCAGCAGCGAATGGTTCTGGAAAACCACGGCTCGTTCCGGGCCGGGCTCGGCGACTTCGCGACCGTTGAGAATCACGCCGCCGGCGGTGGCACGATGCAGCCCGGCCACGATATTCAGAACGGTGGATTTGCCGCAGCCCGAGTGACCGATCAGAGTGACGAATTCGCCCTTGTCGATCTTCAGGCTGACGTCCTCCAGGGCGCGAAACGGCCCCGTGTCGGTGGGGAAATCGATATTGACGTGGGTCAATTCAAGATGACATTTGTCGTTCATGCTCATACCTCTAGACTTCAGCGGGTGATGACACTCTTGTCCCAGGAGAACTTGCGTTGCAGCATCAGCATGCCGCGATCCAGCACGAAACCGATAAAGCCGATGACCAGTACCGCCACCATGATGCGGGCCAGCGAGTTCGAGCTCCCGTTCTGGAACTCATCCCAGACGAATTTGCCCAGGCCGGGATTCTGCGCCAGCATTTCCGCGGCGATCAGAACCATCCAGCCTATGCCGAGCGACAGCCTCAACCCGGTGAACATCATCGGTATCGCCGAGGGGAGCACGATCTTGACAGTCTTGGTCAGCCACGGCAGGCGTAACACGCGCGATACGTTAATGAGGTCTTTATTGACCGTCGAAACGCCCACCGCGGTATTGATGATCGTCGGCCACAAGCAGCACAAAGTCACCGTGATGGCGGAATTGAGAAACGATTTGGCGAACCACGGGTCCTTGCTCACATAGACCGCGCTGACCACCATGGTGACGATCGGCAGCCAGGCCAGGGGTGAGACCGGCTTGAACAACTGGATGATGGGGTTGAGTGCGGAGTAGAGGGTTTGACTCATGCCGGTGACGATGCCGATGGGGACGGCGATCAGCGAGGCGATTAAAAAGCCGGTGGCCACGGTGACCAGACTGGTGAGAATCTGATCGAAGAAGGTAGGCGCGCCGGTGTAGGCGCGGATGCGGACCTCGGCGTTGGGGTTGGCGGCGAGTTTTTCGGCGTTGCGTTTCTCCTGGCGCTGATAGAAGGCGGCTTCCTTGGCGCGTGCGGCCTGGTGTTCGTCGACTAGTGCCAGAGTCTGTTCCCACACCTTGGCCGGTCCAGGCAGCTGGCCCAGCGAAGTCTGCACTTTGGCCGCCAGTACGCTCCACAGCATGAGAAACATCGCGATCGCCGCCAACGGCACACCGATCGTCAGCACCAGTTGCCTGGCGCCGCCCGCGCGCAAATCGCTGGAGAGAAAGGCCAGCAAGCGGTCCATGAACTTAAGGTTGTAAGCCTGGTATTTGTTGAGCGTTGTTTCTGTCTGCATGCGATGAGTCCTGCTGAATGATTGCGATCAGGGGGTTTGCTCGCCCTTAAGACCGATGGGAAACTTTTCCAGATAAGCGTTCGGTTTGGTGCCGTCGAAGGTGATGCCGTCGATGAACTCGCTCTGGGGTTCGCGAAAGCCGTCTTCGGTGGCAAAGTCCGGGAAATCCGCCGCGCTCATCTTGCCCTCGGCGATCAGCGCCTTGGCCGCTTTGGCGTAAATGTCCGGCCGGTAGACGCTCTTGGCGGTATCGATATACCAACTGTCGGGCTTGTATTGAGCGATCTGCCCCCAGCGGCGCATCTGCGTCAGATACCACACAGCGTCGGAGTAATAAGGGTAGGTGGCGAAGTAGCGGAAGAAGACATTGAAGTCCGGTACCTCGCGTTTGTCGCCTTTTTCGTACTCGAAAGTGCCGGTCATCGAATTGGCGATCACGTTGTAATCGGCGCCGACATAGTTCGGTTGCGATAGATACTTGACCGCCTCCGGCCGGTTTTTGTTGTTGTCCTCGTCGAGCCACTTGGCGGCGCGCAGCAGGGCCTTGACCACACGCGCGGTGGTGTTCGGATATTTCTGTGTAAAAGCCTCGGTCATGCCGAAGACCTTCTCCGGATTGTCTTTCCAGATTTCGTAGTCGGTGATCACGGGCACGCCGATGCCCTTGAACACCGCCTGTTGGTTCCACGGCTCGCCGACGCAGTAGCCGTAGATGGTCCCGGCCTCCAGTGTCGCCGGCATCTGTGGCGGCGGGGTGACCGACAGCTGGACATCGGCCTGCAGCGTGCCCGAGATGTCGCCCTTCTCGGGGGCATAGTAGCCGGTGTTGAGCCCACCGGCGGCGAGCCAATAACGCAACTCGTAGTTGTGCGTCGAGACTGGAAAGACCATGCCCATCTTGAAGGACTTGCCTTCATCGCGGTATTTGGCGACCACCGGTTTCAGATAGTCGGCCTTGATCGGATGCACCGGCCGGCCGTCCTCCTGCTTCGGAATAAGGGGTTTCATCTGTTCCCAGACCTCGTTGGAAACGGTGATGCCATTGCCGTTCAGATCCATGGAAAAAGGGGTGACGATATGCGCCTTGGTGCCAAAGCCGATGGTCGCCGCCAGCGGTTGTCCGGCGAGCATGTGGGCCCCGTCCAGTTGACCGTCGATGACGCCGTCGAGCAGCACTTTCCAGTTGGCCTGCGCTTCGAGTGTGACATACAGGCCTTCGTCCTCGAAGTAACCCTTTTCGTAGGCGATGGCCAACGGAGCCATGTCGGTGAGTTTGATGAAGCCGAATTTCAGGTCTTCCTTCTCGGGCGGGCCAATATCGGCGCTGCTGTTGGCAGCGGCGAAGAGGCCCAGACTGAGCGCGAATAGGATGCGTTTGAGGGAGGAGGGTTTTGCCGTGCGCGGCTGTCTGTCTAGCATGTGGGCTCCGAATTTTTGCGTGCCTGAAACGAATAAAGGCGTCTTCGGCCGGGACCCGCTGGTCCCAGGCGCACAGACACCTTTGTCCATAACAATCCGGCCGACATCGGCCAGATGGGGTTCAAATTGTGGGTGGTTTCTTAAATCCCCGGCTGCGCCGTTACAACTGGAGACGTCACGGACTCCACAGCAGAATGCGTGCCATCATCCAACTTGCTGTAAACAAGAATAAAATATCTCAACGCCCGCACAGCAGTGCTGTTCGTTGGGGCACGGGCGCACCGCGCTGGTGCGATGGGGCGGGATAAAAAACGCCGGCGACCGTTAGCGGCCGCCGGCGTCGGAGGGTACCGCCGGGAGACGTTGCAGCCCGTTCAGAACTTCAGTTCGGCCCACAGCCAGAACTTGTCATTGTCTACCGAGAAATCGTCGGCATTGTAACGGGCGTATTTGATGCCGGCGGAATAGTGCTTGGTGAACTTCTTTATCGCCAGCAGGTCGATTTCGCTGCCGTAATCGGCGCCGCCCTTGTCGGCGCGGAAATCGTGGTACACGCCGAGCAGTTTGAAGCCCTTGAACTTCCCGCCGACGGAGAGATAGCGGTCCTGCAGGCCGTCGACCGGCGTATTGAGGAAAATGTCGGCCCAGCCATTGAAGGCGTGCTTGGTGGCGAGCGGTGTTTCGAAACCGCTGAAACTGTCGGCGCCCAGCAACTCGTAGCCGAATTTGACGCTGATCCCCTTGGCCGTCCCTCCCAGGATGAAGTGATAATAGTCGGCGTCGATAGCGTTGTTGCCGTCGGCGTAGTCGCTTTGCCTGGCGTATTCGGCTCGGTACAGCAACCTGGTGCTGCCTGCGCCATAGTCACCATCGATAAAACCGCCCAGTGTCCGATTCGAGTTGGCGCGCAGTCCACTGCTGGCGTTGTATTCGAGGAAATAGCCGTACAGTGTCAGCGCGGCAAAATCCAGGCCGTCGAACGAGGCGTGAATCAGATGATTGCTCATATCGGCGTCTGCGCCGAAGATATTGCGCACCTTGTCAATGTAGGCATAGTTCAGGCTGAGATGTGGCACCGTGGTATTGGTGAAGTCCACCGCGTCATAGGTCTGTTCGTTCTGCCGCCAGCCGACATTGCCGAGAAAGCGGGCGTTGTCCCAGATCATACGCTGGCGGCCGATCTTCAGATGAGCATCGGGAATTCCGCTGTAGCTGACATAGGCCTGATTGACTTCGCTGTTGTCGGGGTCGGCGATGACCGAGTACGAGCTTTTGCCATTGCCGCCGGGGCCGCTGTTGAAGTCCTCGATCAGGCTACTGGTGTTCTCCATTTCCAGGTAAGCGCGCAGCCCGCGGTAATCGGCGCTGCCGTAACCCAGGCGGGTACGCAGCGTGAGTCCGTCGGCGTCTTTTAGCGCGTTATTCTGCTCGACCCGTTCATAGCGCAAGCGCATGTTGACCTCCGCCTTGCCCGCGGTGAGCGCTTCGGTGAAGGTGCCCGCTTTTGCGGGGGCGCCGCAAGCCAGGAAGGCGCTGAGAGCAAGTGCCTGCAGGCGTGGCTGTTCGAATCGTTTGGCGATGTTGTTCATGTCTGTGACTGCTCCGATTACTGTTGCTGTTTGTAGGTGGGTATAAAACTGGTCGTTCCCCGGTTTCGAGCCTGAGGCAAGCGTTGCGTCGGGCGGGCTGCTGCAAAGACATCGTCGTGGCCGTGTTCGCTTGCGCCCGGAGGCGTGGTTTCGTCCACCCGCAGGCGACGCGCAGAAACGTGGCTGCACCGCTTCCCGGGGCGGATGGTTAAAGAGGGCGGACGCTATCTCGGGCGCGCGCCGTACCAGCGGTCCAAGGCGGGGGGATCTGTCCGGGTTGATGCCGGCCGCCACTACCGACGCCCCATTGGCGTACGGGGGCTGAAACTGTGGCGTTCCAAGACGGCTGGCATAAGCTTCCCGATCGAATTGTGATAGAGCAAAAAAAAGCGCCCAGTCCGCCGACCCATCGGTCGCGGAGTGGACGCCTTCGTCCCCGTCACCGCCGTCTTTGGCGGTGGACGGCAGGTTTCAGTTCAGCAGATCGGCAACAGCGATGACGTTTTCCGCCACTTCGCCGATGCGCAGATTCTTGTCCATGGCCATCTTTCGCAGTGCGTGATAGGCCCTGGGCTCATCGTAGCCGCGCTGTTTCATCAAAATCCCCTTGGCACGCTCGACGGCTTTGCGTTCTATCAGATTGGCACGGGTGTCCAGCAGTTCGCGGCGCAGTTGTTCGTAGGCGCCGAATCGGGCGACGGCTACATTCAGGATGCTACCGATGCGTCCGGCTTCCAGCCCGTCGACGATATAGGCGCTGACCCCGGCGTGGACGGCACGGTGGATGATCTCGGGGTCGTTGTCGTCGGTGAACAGTACCACCGGAACGGCGCTTTGCAGCAACAACTGCCCAAGTTTCGGCAACAGCCCCGCGGGCCGGTTGCACAAAACCACCAGGATATCGGGGGTGTGTATGCCGACCTGGGTGAGCAGATCGGTGTCCTCGCAACATTCGGCCACCACCTCGTGACCCAACGAGCGCAACGATTGCCTGAGCAGTTCGCCGCTCGCCGGATCGCCGTTGACCAACAACGCTTTCAACTGCATGGAGAGTCCATGTAAAACGGTTGTGTTTCGCCACAGCAAAGGCCGTGCCAGCCGATGTAAGCGACTGAAACCGGGTCGGAGTCGGGCCATGAGTCGGGTACCGGGTAGGACGTCTGCACAACAATGAGTCAGGTTGCGCCCGCGCTTCCCGGTTTCGGTGCGCCCAGCGGCGTCTGCGCACGCCCGCACCACCAGGGTTCCCCGCCGCGCGGCCTTTTGGCGCGTGCGCACCGACACGGCACAGGCATTGCTTGCACTGCAACAATACTGTTGCAACGATTCCAGGGACTCAGTCATGTTGGACAAAACACTGGCCATTATTCTTGCCGGCGGGGTCGGCTCCCGTTTGCATCCGTTGACCGCGGATCGCGCCAAGCCCGCCGTGCCGTTTGGCGGCAAATACCGGATTATCGATTTCTGTCTGGCCAATTGCCTGCATTCCGACATTCGGCGCGTTTTGGTGCTGACCCAGTACAAATCGCATTCGCTGCAAAAACATCTGCGCGACGCCTGGTCTATCTTCAACCCCGAACTGGGCGAATACATCACGCCGGTGCCGCCGCAGATGCGTATCGACGGGAGCTGGTATACCGGTACCGCCAACGCCATCTATCAGAACCTGTACATGCTGGAGCGCAGCGACGCCGACTGGGTGTTGATACTTTCCGGCGATCATATATACCGTATGGACTACGCTGAGATGGTCCGCGCACATGTGCAGCGGCAGGCCGACGTCAGCGTGGCCTGTATGGAGGTCGACGCGGGCGAGGCGGGCGCATTCGGCGTGATGCAGGTCGATGCCGGCGATGAAATCGTCGGCTTTGAGGAAAAACCCACGTCCCCCCGGACGCTGCCCGGGAAGCCACAGCGCGCGCTGGTGTCGATGGGCATATATGTCTTCGGCAAACAGCACTTGCTCGATGTCTTGCGGCGCGATCAGGAAGATGCGAATTCCAGCCACGACTTCGGCCACGATATTCTCCCCGCGCTGATTGCCCGGGGCCGCGCCTGCGCTTATCGTTTTGGCCGCGATGGCGGACGCGTCTCGCCCGACCGCTATTGGCGTGACGTAGGGACGCTGGATGCCTACTACGCCGCCAACATGAGCCTGTTGGATCCGGTGCCGCCGCTGGATCTGTATCAGCCGGACTGGCATATCCGCACCTACCAGGAACAGACGCCACCGGCGCGTACCGTGCCCGGTGAGTCGGGAACCGAAGGCGTGTTTGTCAATTCCATCGTCTCCGGCGGAGCCGTGATTGCCGGTGGCGGCGTCAACCATTCGATTTTGTTTTCCAACGTGCGTGTCGGCGATGAAGCCATCGTCGAAGACGCCATCCTGTTCAATGGAGTGGCGGTGGGTGACGGCGCGCATCTCAAGCACTGCATCGTTGAAAAGAATGTCCGCATCCCGCCGGGGGAGCGTATCGGCGTGTTCCCCGAGCAGGATCGCCAACGTTTTCATGTCTCAGCGCAAGGTGTCGTCGTCGTCCCCAAACGCTTTGTCTTCGCTTAGATGTTCCGGGTTGTCCGGGTCGGGCGGTAGCGGCCGTTGCCGAGCGTGTAGACTGTAGTAACCGGTGCCGGCCCAGGGCAGCAGAAAACTGCGTTGATGGTAGTGCGCCCTGACCAATCCCAGTTCACGCCAGGGGCCAACGGGGTAATCGGCATGGCTGAGGCGATAGACACCGGGTAGCAGATCCCGCGTGCGCAGGCGTAAACCGTCGCGCTCTTTGGCCAACTGCCGGCCGGCGTAGGGTGATGCCAGCGGCTCGCCAATGAAGATGCCCTCGCCGGGTTGCTGTACACTCGTCCAGTAGGACTGGAGCAGCGTGCGACCGCTGCCGTACAGCTCCATGAGCAAGGCGGGGTTGGGGAATTTTCCGGGAAGACTGCACGGCTCGACGACCGTACCAAAGCTGCCGGTGGCACCCGCCTGCAACCAGCGCAGCGCGCTCATCTGACCGCTGTCGGTCAGGCGCCCGCCGCTGGAAGTGAGATGATCGGCGACGGCCCCCGGCAGAAACGTCAGTGTGTCGAGCTGCTCGATGTGTGCTTTGCCGGTGAAATAAAACATCACATCGTCGCGCTCGCGCAGGGCGTCGGTCTGCATGATCCGGGTTTCGATCCAGCCTCGCATATTGCGCTCAAGGCGGGGATAAAGAGCGGCCCGGACATTGCGCGCCCGGTCGCTGGTGCTGACCAGATAAGCCGTGCCTTTGGGCCGGGTGCCGTCGGCGGCCACGCCACGGTCGATCAACGCGCGGGCATCGGCAAAATTTTCCGCGGCGATGCTCATGCTGGGCCGGACACCCCGATCCGTCCAGGGGCTGGCGCCGGAGTAGCCGTAAAGCGGGCTGCGACGGGTGGCGGCGCACAGGTGGCTGGAACACCAGCTGCGGTCGAATCCGAAACTCAGCGCCGAGGTGATCGACATGCAATCGACGCGGTAGGGTTTCGCCCAGGTGATGGCATAGGCCTGGATGCGCGCTGCGGTGGCGCTGTCGATGGTTTTTCTCAGTTGCTTGAATTCCGCCGGCGGCAGGTTGGTGGCGTGCGGATCGAAACGTACGTGTATCACATTTTCCGCGGGCAGTTTGCGCGCCCGCCGGTAATAGTCGCCGATGCGCACACTGAGCGGATCGGCGTCGTTTACGATCACTGCCAGCTGATCGGGACCGAGTCGCGGCGGGGGAATGGCGACCTGTGCCGGGGCAGCGGCCGCTGCGGCTACGCCGGGTAGCAGGGCCAGGCAGACCAGGAGGACGCAGTGGAAAAGAATCGGGGACACAACGAGAACCGGCACCTGGCGCATAGCGTGGCATGCTACCCAGACCGACGGACAATGGAAAGAGGTGTCAGCGTACCTGCGCTTGTTTGGGGTCGCAGAGCATGTCCCGGATGCGATCCACGTGTTCGAGTTCGGCGAAAAACGCGTCCAGGCAGGCGGGGTCGAAAAATTTTCCGCGCTGGCTGTCGAGGTAGGCTAGCGCCTTGCTAGCCGGCCAGGGCGCTTTATAGGGTCGCGCCGATGTCAACGCGTCGTAGGCATCGGCAACACTGACGATACGCGCCGGCAGCGGGATTTCGTCCTTCCCGAGTTGTCCGGGATAACCGGTGCCATTGTATTTTTCGTGGTGGTTCAGTGCGATGACCGCCCCCATCTGCAGATATTTGGACGGGCTGTCCCTGAGGATTTCGTAGCCGATCCGGGTGTGGGTCTTCATGATTTCGAACTCGCCGTGGGTGAGTCGGGCGGGTTTGCGCAGGATGTGGTCGGGGATACCGATCTTGCCGATATCGTGCATGGGCGCGGCCAGTTCGATGGTCTCGCATTCCTCGCCCGACAGACCGAGTCGCTGCGCAATCAGGCGGGAATACTTCGCCATGCGGATCACGTGATTGCCGGTCTCCTCGTCGCGGTATTCGCCCGCTTTGGCCAGTCGCAGCAGGGTTTCATGCTCACGCCGATGCACTTCGCCGGTGGCTTCGGCGACCCGCTGTTCCAGCCAGCGGGCGCGCTCTTGAATCATTTTCCGCTGGCGGTGCTGCGTCAGCAGATTGCTGCAACGCGCGTGAAACTCCAGATCGTCGACCGGATCGGCCAGAAGGTCGGTGGCGCCGGCGTCCAGTACCCGGCGGCGCAGCGCGTGTTCCCCCCAGGGTGTCAGCATCAGTAGTGGCAGGTGCTCGCCACCGGCGGTCCGCCGCAGGCGTTGGATCAGCCGCTCGGCGCAATGGCCGGGACAGCGGGCGTCGGCGATGATCAGATCGCTCGGGTGCCAGTGGAGCCAGGCTATCGCCGCCTCGGGACAATAAAAAATTTCCAGTTGGATGTCGCTTTGCAGGCCACGGGCGAGACCGGCCAGTCGCCGGGCGCGGGCAACATTCCGGTCCATGATAACTATCGTCGACATAAAGGTCCCACTTACCTTGTGCGCATCGTTTGTGACTGTGACGGACAGGCTTCCGTGCCGGGGGATTTGCCGTGCGGGTTTTCAACTGATTGAATTTATGTGAAAATTCTGATCAATCGAATATCGCTAGAGGCTAACGGCAAGTGGCACATAAACTTAAGCCGGGAGTTTCAGCGACTGGCCGCGATCTGTGCTCTAATTGCCTGAAGTTGTGAATGATTGGGGGAGTCTGGAATGAAGCAGAAGCCATCCAAACAGCGGCGGCAACCGCTGGGCAGCGTGGTGGGCAGCGTTTTCGCCTCCATGTTCGGCGTGCAAAGCAGTAAAAAGCATCAGGACGATTTTGAGCGGGGGAGCCCCGCGCTTTATATAGTGGTGGGTCTGATCGCCACCGTGCTGTTCATTCTGACGGTTTGGTCCGTGGTACGGCTAGTGGTATCCGCGGCTTCCGCTTGAGGCCGACATCACTGATAGACGCGTCCCTGGTGCTTCAGCCAGCCGTCGACATGACGCCGGGCCGGGTCGTGGTGGGTCCAGTGGACGATGCCGCCCTGGGCGTTCCACTCATATTCGCCGTAGAAGGATACACGGTCGCCTTCGCGCAAGGCGTTGACACGGGGCGCCAGATCGATGTTGTGCACCACTAGAACGGTTTGCCCGTCGCTCAGGCGCACGACGAAGCGCTGATGGCGGCTGCCTTCGCGGTCATCGGGCAGGATCCGCTTGACCGTTCCCTGGCCCTCGACCTGAACGTTGCTTTGACGGTTTCTGAACGCTTCGCCGAGATTGACGCTCGGCGGCGCTACGACTTCTCGGGCCGGTTCCAGCCCCGGCAATCCTTGACTGTCGAAATAGGAATAGCCACCCGCGGCCAGAACCGCGAGCAAGGCAATGACTTTACCAGTGTTTTTCATAGTGGCGGCAGTTTACCGAGGCCGGGCGCGGGTGGAAAGCCCGGTCGAAAGAATAAGTGAACGCTAATTTTGCGATGACTTGGGGCGCGATTTGGAGCGCGCGCGCAAGGCGGCGTCACAGGCCAGCCTCGCCCAGTGCACAGCGGTTTCGGGGTCGTCGAATATTTCTTCCGGTGCGGCATAATAGGAGAGCTGCACCCATTTACCGGCTTTCAGGTATTGGAAAGGCTCCAGCTCCCGGGCCCGGAACTGCTCGACCGTGGTCGCGTCGCATTTCAGATACAGCCTGTCATCGGCCACCAGCGCAAACATGACATCGCGGTGGTAGAGACCATGACCGCCGAACATCCGCCGGGCGCGTACGGGTCCGAACGGTTCAAAGACTTCGAGCAGATAATCGACGAATTCGCTCATGAGTGGTGCAGTCCGCTAAGTCAAAGCTAAGCATAGCACCGCCGGCGGGACCGGCGTGCGGCGACACGGGAACGCCGGCGCCGGCCGGGCCGACAGGTCACGGCGGTCGATGATGGATGTTTACGCCATGCGGGCGAGTTTTTCCAGCTGCGCGCGTAACTGGGCGATGTTCGCGCGCAGGTCGTCGGCGCGCTTTCTTTCCTTGTCGATGACGGTCGCAGGAGCCTTGTCGACGAACTTCGGATTGTTCAGTTTGTTTTCGCTGCGCTGCAATTCGCCCAGCTTCTTGTCCAGGTCCTTGCTCAGGCGCGACTGCTCGGCCTCTTTGTCGATAAGCCCGGCCATCGGAATCAGCAGTTTCATCTCGCCCACCAGCGCCGTGGCCGATTCCGGCGCTTCGGCGTCGTCGAGCCATTCGATCGAAGCGATACGGCCGAGAGAAACGAGATAATGGCGATTGCGTTGCAGTCGCTCGCGGTCCTGTTCGCCGCCGTTTTGCAATAGAACCGGCAGCGCTTTGCGCGGATCGATATTCATGCCGCTGCGAATCTGGCGTACGCCGAGCACCAGCTGTTTGACCCAATCGATTTCTCTTATCGCCTCGTCATCGACGCTCTCTCCTTCACCGCCGGGGTATGGTTGCTGCATGATGGTGGCGCCCTGTATGCCGATCAGCGGGGCGACCCGCTGCCAGATTTCCTCGGTAATGTAGGGGATCAGGGGGTGCGCCAGTCGCAGTACGGCCTCAAGCACCTGCAGCAGGGTGCGGCGGGTGCCGCGCTGGGCGGCGGCACCCGCCTGCGCGTCGGTGAGCACCGGTTTGGACAGTTCCAGGTACCACTCGCAGTACTCGTCCCAGATGAAGCTGTAGACGGCCTGGGCGGCCAGGTCCAGACGGTAGACGGCGACATGGCCGTTGACCTGCTGGGCGGTTTGTTGCAGCAACGACAGGATCCAGCGGTCGGCCGCGGAAAGAATCACCGCGTCATTTCCACCGCCACAGTCCTTGTCTTCGGTGTTCATCAGCACGTAGCGAGCCGCGTTCCACAGCTTATTACAGAAATTGCGATAGCCCTCGATGCGGGCGAGATCGAAATTGATATCGCGGCCTGTGGAAGCCATGGCGGCGAAGGTGAAGCGCAGCGCGTCGGTGCCGAACGCGGGGATGCCCGAGGGAAAATCCCTGCGCGTCTGTTTGGCGATCTTCTCGGCCAGGTGCGGCTGCATCAGACTGGCAGTGCGCTTTTCCACCAGCGCTTCCAGCTCGATGCCGTCGATCAGATCGATCGGGTCCAGCACATTGCCTTTGGACTTGGACATTTTGTTGCCGTGCGCGTCGCGTACCAGCCCGTGGATGTAAACTTCCCGAAACGGCACATCCTGCATGAATTTCAGCCCCATCATGATCATGCGCGCCACCCAGAAGAAGATGATATCGAAGCCGGTGACCAGCACGCTGGTGGGGTAGAAGGCGCGCAGCCTTTCGGTACGCTCGGGCCAGCCGAGGGTGGAGAAGGGCCAGAGCGCGGAGCTGAACCAGGTGTCGAGCACGTCCTCGTCCTGGCGCAGGGCGAAGTCGGTGTCCAGCCGGTGGCGTTCGCGTACTTCGGCTTCACTGCGCCCGACATAGACATTGCCCTGATCATCGTACCAGGCCGGAATACGGTGTCCCCACCAGATCTGGCGCGAAATACACCAGTCCTGGATGTTGCGCATCCAGTCGAAATAGGTGTTTTTCCAGTTGTCGGGCACGAAGCGGATGTCGCCGTTTTCCACTGCCCTGATGGCCGGTTCGGCCAGTGGCTGGATTTTCACGTACCATTGATCGGTGAGAAACGGCTCGATCACCGCGCCGGAGCGGTCGCCGCTCGGCACCATGAGCTTGTGAGGATCGGTTTTCGCCAGCAGGCCGCGCGCCTCCAGATCGGCCACCACCTGCTTGCGCGCTTGGAAACGATCCAGGCCGATATAGTCGGCGGGGATCAGATGGCCTTCATCGGTCTCGTTATATCGGATCGCCGCATCGACCGTGAACAGATTGATCAGGCCGCCATGGGGCTGCTCGGCGATGGCCAGTTCGTCGCGGTGGCGCTGCCAGACCGCGTAGTCGTTGAAGTCGTGCGCGGGCGTGATCTTCACGCACCCGGTGCCAAACTCGGGATCCACATAATCGTCGGCGATAATCGGAATGCGACGGTCGGTGAGCGGCAGCTCGACCAACTCTCCCAGCAGGTGTTTGTAACGCTCATCACCCGGGTGCACGGCGACCGCGCAATCGCCCAGCAGTGTTTCCGGGCGGGTGGTTGCCACCACCAGATCGCCATTGCCGTTGACCAGTGGATAACGCATGTGCCAGAGACTGCCGCTCTCCTCCTGCGACAGCACCTCCAGGTCGGAGATGGCGGTGTGCAGCACCGGGTCCCAGTTCACCAGGCGCTTGCCGCGATAGATCAGTCCCTCTTCGTGCAGTCGGACGAAGACTTCCCGCACCGCCGCGGACAAGCCGTCGTCCATGGTGAAGCGTTCGTGACTCCAGTCCAGCGACGCGCCCATGCGCCGCAACTGGCGGGTGATATGTCCGCCGGAGGTTTTTTTCCATCGCCAGACGCGGTTGATGAACGCCTCGCGACCGAGATCGTGCCGGGTTTTGCCTTCAGCCTCCAGCTGGCGCTCGACCACCATCTGCGTGGCGATGCCGGCGTGGTCACTGCCGGCATGCCAGAGCGTGTTGTAGCCGCGCATGCGATGAAATCGGGTCAGCGCATCCATCAGGGTGTCCTGGAAGGCATGTCCCATGTGCAGACTGCCGGTGACGTTGGGCGGCGGGATCATGATGCAGTAGGCCGGTTGTTGCGCATCGAACGTCGGCGCGAAATAGCCGCGCTCCTCCCAGGTCTGATACCAGCGTTGTTCGATACTCTGCGGATTGTAGGTTTTTTCCATGCAAATCAGTCCGGCGTGTGGGGCTTAAAATGAGCGGGGATTATACCGCACACGCGCCTGGATTCACGGCATACGGTCTTTGCGGCACAACTGCGGCGAAGTTCGGGAAGATTTGTGGCTCGCACAAGCACTGGCTTTATAACTTGGATGTTGTTTCGGGGCCGAGTCGGGTGTGGCGGACAAAGACCGATGCGATGGCGGGTCTATAGGGTCCGGCGGCCTGTCGCGACGGTGTGGGTGAGACGTGGAGTTTCAATCGCGCGGCGGCGGTACCGGTCGGAGCAGTTCGAACAGGCGTTTCGGCAGATCCTGACGCAGCCGGGCGAGCACCGCTTCGACCAGTGGCGACGCGGCCTGCTCGGCCGCCTGCTTGATTTGCGGCGCCAGCTGTTCCCGTAGCTGCTGTTCCAGGTTGTCCGCGACCAGCAGTCGCAGGTCCGCGGCCAGTTCGGCCAGCAGCTGTTGCCCCACCGGGCCGTGCAGCAGCTCGGCGAGCGCCTGTGGATCGCTCAATCCGGCGCCAGGGGGTGGCGGCGAATTCGACGGACCGGGCTGCCCGGGCGAGCCGGCGGGTTGGGCGAGTACCTCCGCCTGCAATGGGTTTTCCAGTAAGGGAATCCCGTCGGTATCGCCCGCGGACTTGTCCGGATCGGTCATTTGCTGAGCTCGTGGGTGCGTAGCGGATAGCCGCGCGCTTTGTAGAAACTGTAGCGCTCGCGGCTGTGGTGGCGCACGCTTTCCTCGGCGTTGACCAGTTCGGCAACGCGTTCGAAGCGGGAAAAAAACAACGGCACTTCGGTGGCGAGGTTGATCAACACCTGATGGCTGGCATCCGGTTCAGCGTCGTGGCCCAACTGCACCGGAGGCGGGGATTCGGCCGTCTCGGTGAAAACGGCGTGTGGAACAAAACTGTCCTGTTGGAACGTCCACAACAATTCGTCGAGCTGGCGCGTCTGTTCGGCCGATTCGGTGTGGATGTATACGCGGTGCCCGAGACGATAGGCCTTATCGGCGAGGCGGCAGGCAAAGTGCATGAGCTGTTGGCGTTGTTCGCCGGGGAGCAGATAGAAGTCGACCTGCGTCATGTTCCCGGTCGCCGCCTCAGGCGTCGCTCTTGCCGCTGCGCGCGAGCAGGTACTGCATCAACAACGGTACCGGCCGCCCGGTGGCGCCTTTCTCGCCGCCGCTTTTCCAGGCGACCCCGGCGATATCCAGATGCGCCCAGCGATAGTCGCGGGTGAAGCGTGCGAGAAAACTGGCGGCGGTGATGGTGCCGGCGCCGCCGTTGCCGATATTGGCCATGTCGGCAAAGTTACTCGCCAGTTGTTCGTCGTATTCTTCCCATAACGGCAGCTGCCAGGCGCGGTCGCAGCTGTTCTCGCCGGCGTCGAGCAGGGCGTCCACCAGTGGCTGATGGTTGCCCAGCAGGCCGGTGGCTTCGTGACCCAGGGCGACGATACAGGCGCCGGTGAGGGTGGCGAGGTCGATGACAACGTCGGGGTTGAATTTCCTCACATAGGTCAGCGCGTCGCAGAGAATCAACCGACCTTCGGCGTCGGTATTGAGAATCTCGATGGTCTGCCCGCTCATGCTGGTGACGATATCGCCGGGCTTGCTGGCGTCGCCGTCGGGTAGATTTTCCGTGGCCGGCACTACGCCGACCAGGTTGATGGGCAGGCCCAGTTCGGCCACCGCGCTCATGCAACCGAAGACACTCGCCGCGCCGCACATGTCGAATTTCATTTCGTCCATGCCCTTGCCGGGTTTGAGGGAAATGCCGCCGGAGTCGAAGGTGACGCCCTTGCCGACCAATACCACGGGTTTGGCGCTCTTCTTGCCGCCGCGGTATTCCATCACGATCAGTTTCGGCGCCTGCCGACTGCCGCGCGCCACCGACAACAGGGCGCCCATGCCCAGTTTTTCCATGGCCTTCTGGTCCAGGACCTCGACCTTGAGGCTGCTGTGGGTCTTTTTCAGTTGCCTGGCCTGCTCGGCCAGATCCCCGGGCGTACAGCGATTGCCGGGCCGATTGCCCAGCGTGCGGGCCAGTTCCATGCCATTGGCGATGGCCAGTCCCCTGGCGACGCCGGCCTTGACTTCGTTATGTTGCGTGCGGCCGTTGACCGCCAGTGTCAGACGCTTCAGGCGTGCTTTGGGCGTTTTATCGCGGCTTTTGAACTCGTCGAAGCGGTAGTGGGCGGCGCGCGCGGCGATGACGATCTGTCGCGCCTTCCATCCCAGGCCGCGTTCGGCGACGTCCAGTTCCGTGAGGTAGGCCAGGGCATCCGCCGCGCCGGTGTTTTGCAGCGCCCGGGCGGCCGCGCCGGCCACGGTCAGGAACTCTTTGGGGCTGAGCTGCTTGTTCTTGCCGCAGCCGACCAGCAGGATGCGCCCCACGGGTACCGATTCGCCGGGGTTGTGCAACAGCGTGGTTTTACCCAGATCCGTGTCGATGTCGCCGCTTTTGAGCAGCGCGGCGATACGGCCGCCGCCGATTTTGTCCAGGCGCGAGGCGGCCGCCGACAGACGGCGGGGGGCGGCGACCCCGACAATCGCACAGGCGCCGCGCAGCGTGTCCGCTTCGCCACTCTTGACGTTGAAATCCATGGTGTGTTCCTCGCTAACTGGTATGCTTGACAGCTACTGATTACCCCAGTGTACCGGATGCACGGGCGCTGCCTCAAAAACTTTTTACCGGGTACGCATGCCATCGGTTTTACGTCGCTATCTCAGCCGGGAATTACTGCAATACTGGCTGGTTTTCACCTTGGTGCTGTGGCTGATACTGGTCACGGCGCGATTTTCGCTGTATCTCGGCCAGGCGGCAGAAGGCCAGTTGCCCGCTGCCACCATCCTGACTCTGCTGGCACTGAAGTCGGTCGGATTTTTTGTGTTTCTGCTGCCGGTCACGCTGTATCTGGCGCTGCTGTGGCTGCTCGGACGCCTCAATCGCGACCATGAGACACTGGCGCTCGGCGCCAGCGGTTTCGGTATCCGGCACATGTACCAAACGCTCGCCGGTCCCGTCGTGCTGGTGACGCTGCTGGTGGCGCTGCTGAGTTTCTATCTGGTGCCCTATACCGCCGAGCAGGGTTATCGCGTGCGCGCCGAGGCGCAGCGCGAACTGAATGCGGCGAATCTGGCTGCCGGGGTTTTCCATACGCTGGCAGGTGGGGAGTGGCAGCTGTATGCGCAGCGCCCGGGAGACGCCGCGGGTCAGTTGCGTGATCTGTTCATCCATCGCCGGCAGGACAAGGGCGAACAGATTCTGGTGGCGCAGCGGGCGCACTTTGAAACGGATCACCATGGCGGTCGCATTCTGGTCTTGCAACAGGGTTATCGTTATGACGGCGAGCCGGGTCAGGCCGACTATCGCGTGCTGAGCTATCGCCAATACGAGATCCGGCTGAGTGCGCCGTCGAGGCAGGATTTCAAGTGGGACGCGGTGAGCACGCGGGAGCTGTTGCGCGATAGCCAGCCGGCGGCGCGCGCGCAGTGGCAGCAACGCCTTTCGCGCCCCCTGAGCGTACTGGTGCTGGCACTGCTCGCCGTGCCGCTGGCGCGCTTCCGCCCGGCTACCAGCCGCTTCTATCCGTTGTGGTTGGGCGTGCTGGCGTTCGCGCTTTACTTCAATCTGCTCACGACCTCTGAATTGTGGTTGGCGCGCGAGCAAATCCCCGGCTGGCTGGGCTTGTGGTGGGTGCACCTGCTGATGCTGCTGTCGGCAGTGCTATGGCTCAGGCCGTGGCGTGGCGCGAGGTCGTCGGCGTGAGCCGCTTGGATCGTCATATCGGCCGCGCGGTTCTGAACGCCATGTTGTTGGCCTGGGCGGTGGTGGTGGTTCTGGACGCCTTATTCGTGCTGTTGGGGCAATTGGGCGATATCGGGCGCGGCGATTACGGGCTCGGCGACGCGCTGAGGTTCGTGGCACTGGGAACGCCGACGCGTGCCTGGCAGGTGTTTCCCATGGCGGCGCTGATCGGTGTGCTGCTGGGCCTGGGCAATCTCGCCGAGCAGCGCGAACTCGATGCCTTGCGCCTCGCCGGCTGCTCGCCGTCGCGATTGCTGCTGGCGGTGATGCGTATCGGTTTGCTGCTGCTGCTCGGCGGAATGTTGCTGGGTGAGGTGGTGGCCCCCGCTGCGCAGCACCTGGCGCAACAGTGGCGGGCTCAGTCCATCCATGGGGGCGCCGGGACGCAGACCGACGCCGGCTTCTGGGTGCGCGACCGGCAGCGTTTTATCCAGATCGGGCGCAGCGGGCCCGACGACTCGGTGCAGGGACTGGTGGTCTATGAGTTGGGCCCGGGTCCGCGCCTGTCGCGAATTATCAGCGCGGCGCGCGCACAGCCGCAGGACGGTCGTTGGCGACTCGATGATGTTGTTGTGACCAGATTCGAGACACAGCGGATCGGTGTCGAGCGACATGCCCGTATCTGGTGGCCGACCCTGATGGCGCGGGGACTGGTGGGATTACTTACGCGCGACAGCGCTACCCTGAGCCTGCCGCAGCTGGCCCGTTATATCGATTATCTTGCCCAGAACGGCAACGACGTCGGTCTCTGGCGGCTGGGTTTCTGGCAACGGCTGGCCGCGCCGCTGAACGTATTGGCGATGCTGGCGCTCGCCGCGGTGCTGGTGCTCGGTTCACTGGGACGGCGCCCGCTCGGTCAACGGCTGCTGGTGGCGGTGTTGACCGGTGTCGCCTTCCAGTTGCTCGGCGGCGTCGTCTCCCACGCCGGCCTGGTATATGGTCTGAACGTGGGCCTGAGCGCGGTGTTGCCGGCACTGTCGGTGTTAGTGGGCGTCGTGTTGTACGCGCGCTTTGGCCAACCCCGTTAGGGCGGATCAGTCTTTGCGGCGATAACGCATGGGATTGTGCTGCAGTTGCACGATCGTGGTCTCGGAATAGCGATCGTGCCAGCTCAGTCGTCTGCGATCGAACAAAATCCAGAGATAGCCCAGACCGAAAAGCGCTGCGGCGGGAATCGCCACCAGAAATCGTAGCATCAGCTGCCACACACTGGGCGGGCCCGGGCGCAAACTGCGCAATTGCAGTTTCCACGCCCGCATACCCATCGTCTGGCCGCCGTGCATCCAGAACCAGGCGTAAAACAGGAAGGCGACGAAGAACAAATAGGTGGTCAGCAACGGGTTGTGCGGCGCGAAAGCCTGGCCGTGGTTGAGCGGCAATACCAGCGCCACGGCCACAAACCACAACGCCATCAGTAGCAAGGTATCGTAGAATAATGCGGCCAGGCGCCTGAACAGGCTTGCGGGTCTGGGCGCGGATTGCGATTCTGACATCGCTGCCATCCTCTCGACAGTAGCGGAACTTTACCGCTGTTGGCGCGGTGCCGGCAACGGTGACAAGGCCGCCGTCCTGTGCTATGTACTCTACGTGAACGAAAAAAACAGCTAGAAGGAGCCGTTGCATGAGTGTCTATGCCGATTTGGCACTGATGGAGGGAGTGATCGCGGCGGGCGAGTACGCCTGGCGCGGAGATCGTTACAATTACAAAGGCGAGCTTAGCGATGAGATGGCGCGGATGGCTTCGATCATGTGTCGTGCCACCACGTTGAGCACGCATATGCAAGCCGATATTCTCTGCACCAATATCGACAGCAAAGACTGCCCGTTCAGCGAATCGCATGGCTGGATGGTGCGGGGTCCCCAATTCACCGTATGCGTGATGGCCAATACGTTTTGTTTTGTGGTCAATCAACCAGGCGTGCTCAATGCCGTATTCGCGCGCATGCGTCGTAGTCTGATGAATGTGCGTGAAATGGTCTGATTGGTTTTTAAGCGGTTTTAAGAGGATGTCATGAGCAGTCTGGAAAATCTGATGAAACTCGAAGGCGCCGATGCGGCGTTCAGCTTCAACCCCACCGGGGAGCTTGTCGATTACCGCCTGGCCGAGGGTTCCAAACTGGAGCCCGCTTCGCTGGATCTGCTGGCGCACACTTTCGTGGCCAACATCGCCATCGCCACCTTGCAGGCCCGCGGCTGGGAAAGCGCCACCGGACAGGGCGGTTTTTATCCGGTCAAGGGCTTCACCCTGATCGGGCTGGAGTACTCGACGGTGGGCAACGGTAGCTGCGGTGTTGTGCTACACAACGAAACGGCGGATTTCGAGGCCGCCTACGCGGCGCTGAACGTATGAGGCGCGACTATGATTAAACGACTGCTCGCGCTCGACGGCGTGCTCGGCGTGTGCCAATTCCGCGACGACGGCGAGTTGGTGGAAGGCTACGGCATGCTGGACGAACCCCTGATGCGGCGCATGGCCAAGTTTGCACACGACTACAAACGCATGGTGCAGGGCAATACCGACCAGTTTTCCATGTTCACCCAGTTGACCGGGTGGGCGCCGCCGGGCGGCTGGATCGTGCACGGCGCCGGCACCAGTGTTTGCAGCGTGGGCAATCTGGTGTGTTTCGTCGACAACGCCACGGCTTCGCTGAATCAGGTAATGCGGGATTTGACCGAAGCTTCCCATTACTGACACCGGCTCGCGGATCCGGGGCGCGGCGCCGGTCTGACCACTCAATAATACGCAAGCGTTAATTGCGTTTTATCGCGGGCGCTGAGCGCTCGCGGTCGTTTGCCGGCGTCCGGAGGACGGCGCAGTGTTGGTTTCGCGCGAGCCGGAACCGAACTGCAACAGCCGTTGGTAAAAGTCCGCCATACGCCGCGCCATGATCACAGTGCTCCAATCACGTGCATAGACACGCGCTTCCTGCGACAAACGCTGCCGCAGTCGGGGTTGGCGCAGCAGATGCAGGATTTTTCCGCTGAAATCGTCGACGTCCGCGGCGGCGATCAAGGCGCCTTTGCCGGCGGCGAGTATGTCACGGGTGCCGAGCACGGCGGTCGAGATGACCGGAGTGCCCAGGGCCATGGCCTCCAGCAGCACCAGACCTTGCGTTTCGGTGGACGAGGCGAACACAAAAGCGTCGCCGCTGGCATAGCAGTCCCATAGCTCCGCGCCGCGCTCGAAGTAGCCGAGAAAAAGACAATTGCCGCCGAGGCCCAGTTGCGCGGCGCGTTGCTGCAGACTGCGTCGCGCCGGCCCTTCGCCGGCGATAACCAGGAGAATATCGGGGACGGTGAGGCGTACCCGTGCCACCACATCCAGCAGAAAGCCGATGTTTTTTTCGTGCGCCACGCGTCCGATGTGGACCAGCGTGGGGCGTTTCGGGTCGATGCCGTACCGTCGGCGGAACCCCGGGCCGTCGCCGGCGGCGATTTCAGCGAAATCGATACCGGTGGGAATGACCTCGGTCTGCGTCTGCACGCCGTACGTGGCCAGCACGCTGAGCATGGCGGTCGACGGCACCACCAGCGCGTCGAGCTGCCGCGCCTGATGGCGTGTCAACCAGCGCGCGCCGTAACGCGTCAGCCCGCCCGGCAGGAACGGCAGATAGTGATGGAAATATTCCTCGAAATAGGTGTGGTACGTTTCGATGACCGGCAGCCGCAATCGTCGCGCGAGGCGAATGCCGGCGTAGTGGGCGGCGAATGGTGTCTGGATGTGCACCAGGTCATAGTGTTGCTGCCGCAGGGATTCCGTCGCCGCCAGTATGTGCGCAACTTTCATCAGCCGATCCTCGGGATCCATCGGCAGATAGCGGGCGGCCACGCGCTGAATGTTTTCCTCGTCGCGGCTTCCACCCTGCGGATAACGTGGCGCGATGAGGGTGCTGTTGTGGCCCAGTTGTTGCAGCGAGCGCCGGAACGTGGCGATGGAGGTGGAGACGCCGTTTACCCGCGGAAAGTAAACGTCGGAGATCATAAGAATATTCAAGCGCAGGCCCCCGGCTTGGTGCTCACCAGGCCGGAGTATTACCGCGCAATGTTACCGCAAGATGGCGCTCCGTAGGGGACTCGAACCCCTGTGGCCGCCGTGAGAGGGCGGAATCCTGGGCCACTAGATGAACGGAGCGGAATGGCGGACGCTGATTGCTGACCGACGGGGTGGTATTATACCCGTCTGTGAACCAGGAACAAGTGAAAATAATGTGACCAATCAAGGCGATATCGATACCGGTAGCGTCCAGCCCGTCACTGTCCCCCGGCCCGAGCACGCAATTTCACGGGCCAGCATCAGTTCCAGCGCGCTTAAAGTGCTGTACCGCCTGAAAGAGGCCGGATTTCAGAGCTTTCTGGTGGGTGGCGGGGTCCGTGATCTGTTGCTCGGGCGCGAACCCAAGGATTTCGACGTCGGTACCAACGCGACGCCCGACGAGATCAAGGAGCTGTTTCGCAATTGCCGGCTGATCGGGCGTCGCTTCCGTCTGGCGCACGTGCGCTTCGGTCAGGATGTGATCGAAGTGGCCACCTTTCGTGCGCGCCACGACAGCGATGCCGGGGATGATGACGCCGTGCGTGCCCACACCGAAGACGGGCGCATTCTGCGCGACAATGTCTACGGCAGTCTCGAGGACGATGTCTGGCGGCGCGACTTCACAGTCAACGCGCTGTATTACGATATCAAGGATTTTTCCGTGGTCGATTACGTCGGCGGCCTGGACGATCTGAAAGCCGGCACCCTGCGCCTTATCGGCGATCCGCGACAGCGTTATCGCGAGGATCCGGTGCGCATGCTGCGGGCCGTGCGCTTTGCCGCCAAGCTCGGGTTTCGCATCCACCCGGACGGCGAGGCGGCGATGTTCGAGTTGGGGCATCTGCTGGGCGATATTCCGCCGGCGCGGCTGTTCGAGGAGATTCTGAAGCTGTTTCTGGGCGGCTGTGCGGTCGCTACCTTTGAACTGCTGCGCCACTACAATATGTTCAAATACCTGTTTCCTCTTACCGAGGAGGCGCTGGGCTGGGAGGAACATGCGTTTCCGCTGACCTTCGTGCTGCGGGCGCTGGAAAATACCGATCAGCGCCTGCGCGAGGACAAACCGGTGACGCCGGCTTTTCTTTACGCCGCGCTGCTGTGGGAGCCCATGCGTCTGCGGGCGCGCGAGTTGCGCGATCAGGGCGCCACGCCGCTGGAGGCGGCGCAACTGGCCGGCAACCAGGTCACGGCCGAGCAGGTGCAGGTGAGTTCATTGCCCAAACGCTTCAGTCTGCCGATGCGTGAAATCTGGAATCTGCAGATTCGCCTTGAGCGGCGTCGCGGCAAGGCGCCATACCGTTTGTTGGAGCATCCGCGCTTCCGGGCTGCATACGATTTTCTGCTGTTGCGCGCCGAGGTGGGCGAGGCGGACGGGGAACTGGCCGAGTGGTGGACCCACTTTCAGACGCTGAATGCCGAGGAGCGCGACAAGCTGGTCGCGCCGGTGCCGAAAAAGTCCCGTCGGCGGCGCCGGGCGCGACGCCGCAAGCCGGTCGATGGCTGAGGTCGATGCCTGGATCGGTCTTGGCAGCAATCTCAACGATCCGGTCGAACAGATACAACGCGCGTTGGCCGAACTGGCGGATACGGCGCGATGTCGTCTGCACGCCGCCTCTTCGCTGTATGTCAATCCGCCCATGGGGCCGGCCGACCAGCCTGATTATGTCAATGCCGTGGCCTGGCTCAAGACGAGTCTGCCGGCGTTGGAGCTGCTCGACGCGCTGCAGGACATCGAGCGGCGGCACTCGCGTCGGCGCGGACGTCATTGGGGGCCGCGCACGCTAGACCTGGATCTGTTGCTGTACGCGCAGGCTGTCATCGACAGCGCGCGCTTGACTGTGCCGCACCCCGGTATCGCCACCCGCAATTTCGTTCTCTATCCGCTGGCCGAACTCGACAGCGAACTGAGAATACCCGGTATGGGCCGCGTCGCCGAGTTGTGCGCCGCGTGTTCCGCGGCCGGAATGAACAAACTTGAGGTTGATTGAAGACGTTATGCAGAACCCGGGATATATTGTTGTCGAAGGGCCGATCGGTGTCGGTAAAACCAGTCTGGCGCGTCGTCTGGCCGAGTCTTTCGGCTGTGAACTGCTGCTGGAAGGCGCGGCGGACAATCCGTTTCTGGAGCGGTTCTATCGCTCGCCGCGGGCCGCCGCCATGCAGACACAGTTGTTCTTCCTGCTGCAGCGTGCCCAGCAGATGAAGGAGTTGCGCCAGGGCGACATGTTCGAGCCGGTCCGGGTGGCGGACTTCCTCATGGACAAGGACCGGCTGTTTGCCCGGTTGACGCTCGACCACGAGGAATTCAAGCTCTACGAACAGGTGTATTCGCACCTGACCATCGATGTGCCGCAGCCGGACCTGGTGATCTACCTGCAGGCACCGGTCGATGTGTTACTGAAGCGGATTCTCAAGCGTGGAATCGCCAGCGAGCGCTCCATGGAGCCGGCCTACCTGCGCTCGCTTTGCGATGCGTACACCCGTTTCTTCCACTATTATGATGACTCGCCCCTTTTGATCGTCAATGCCGCCGAAATCAATCTGGTCGACAACGAACGGGATTACCAGGCGTTGCTGGAGCAGATCAAGCGGGTCAATAACGGACGCTACTACTTCAATCCGGTTCCGGAGGCATTGCGCGTGGCGCAGTCGGGAGAAAAACCATGAACGCCGCAGTGACTTTGACGACCTTGCGTCGTTTCAAGCAGCAGGGAGAGAAAATCGCCTGCGTGACCAGCTATGACGCCAGTTTCACCCGGCTGTTGGAGCAGGCAGGTGTCGATATCGTGCTGGTCGGCGATTCGCTGGGCAACGTGATTCAGGGACACGACACCACCCTGCCGGTCACCATGGCCGATATGATTTACCACGCGGCCTGCGTGGCCCGGGCCGGTACGCAGGCGCTGCGCATTGTCGATATGCCGTTCATGAGTTATGCCAGCGTGTCTCAGGCACTGGCCAATGCCGGTCGCCTGATGCGCCGCGGCGGCGCCCATATGATCAAGCTCGAGGGCGGTGAACCGGTGCTCGACAGTGTGCGCGCCCTGGTCGATCACGGCATACCGGTGTGTGCCCACCTGGGTCTTACGCCGCAGTCGGTGCACCAACTGGGTGGTTATCGGGTGCAGGGGCGGGAGCCGGCGGCCGCTGACCGTTTGCTTGAGGACGCGCGGCGTCTCGAAGAGGCCGGGGCGTCGGCATTGGTGTTGGAGTGTGTGCCGGTGGATCTGGCGCAGCGCGTCACCGCGGCCGTATCCATGCCCACCATCGGCATCGGCGCCGGCCCGCATTGCGACGGTCAGGTGCTGGTGCTTTATGATCTTCTGGGTATAACCCCGGGCAAACGCCCGGTGTTTTCACACAACTTCCTGCGCGGCGCCGAGGACATACCAGCGGCGCTCAGCGAATACGTCCGGGCTGTAAAGGACGGGCGTTTTCCCGACGTGGAGCATAGTTTCGAGTAATGTTGGCTATCAGTGGGCTGGGCGATTTGCGCGCGCGTATAGAGGCGTGGCGGGCGGACGGGCGACGTATCGCCTTCGTTCCCACCATGGGCAATCTGCACGCCGGCCATCTGGCGCTGGTCGAACGCGCACTGGTGCTGGGTGAGCGCGTGGTGGTGAGTGTGTTCGTCAATCCCACCCAATTCGCGCCGGGTGAGGACTACGAGAGCTATCCGCGCACGCTCGAAGCGGACCGGCGGCGGCTGGAAACCGCGGGCGTCGATCTGCTGTTTGCGCCCGAAGTGCGGGCGAT
Organism: Thiogranum sp.; assembly: GCA_030148775.1. Classification (GTDB taxonomy): domain Bacteria; phylum Pseudomonadota; class Gammaproteobacteria; order DSM-19610; family DSM-19610; genus Thiogranum. The sequence continues at coordinate 21,804 of JASBST010000017.1, read as the reverse complement.
CTACCCGCACGCCGTGCAGATCGACGCCAGTTACGCCGTGCCCAGCGTCGGCCAGGGACTCGAGGATGCTTTTCGGCCAGGTTTTTTTTCCGGCGTGATCACGGTGGTCAAGCGCCTTTTCGACCTGGTGGCGCCGGATGTGGCGGTATTCGGCGAAAAGGATTATCAGCAGCTCTGCGTGGTGCGAACCATGGTGCGCGATCTGAAACTTCCAATCGAGATCGCCAGTGTGCAGACGGTGCGCGAAGCCGACGGTCTGGCGCTGAGTTCGCGCAATCAGTATCTGTCGGCACGCGAGCGCGAGATCGCGCCGCAACTGCATGGTACGCTGGGTGAAGTTGCCGCCGCGGTCGCCGCCGGCGAAACGGCGTATCCACAGATCGAGCAAGAGGCCACGGAGCGGTTGCGCGTCCTGGGCTTCGAGCCGGATTATGTCAGTCTGCGCAGCGCCGAAACGCTGCGGCCGTTGAGTACCGGGGCGCGTTCCGGCGTAGTGCTTGGCGCTGCGCGTCTGGGTCGCGCCCGCCTGATCGACAACCTGATCTTCTAACTCACAACACCGGCGATTCAACGTTCAGCGCTGGCGAAGGCGGTCGCGGCGGGTGTTCACGGTCGGTCACCCAGACCAGAATATCGTAGTAGCTGCGGATGTTTTCCACGTAACGCACCGGCTCCTGGCCGCGCGCATAGCCGTGGCGCGTTTTCTTGTACCACTTTTGCTGGCTCAAAAGAGGCAGATATTGCTTGACGTCGACCCACTTATCGGGATCGTCTCCGCCTTCTTGCGTCAGCACGCGGGCGTCCTCGAGATGACCGAAACCGACATTGTATGCGGCTAGCGCCATCCAGGTGCGCGCCGGTTCCTTGATGCGTTTGGGCAGCCGCCGTTTCACCCGGGCGATATAGCGTGCGCCGCCTTCTATGCTGGCCTGCGGATCGTGACGGCTTTTATCGATTCCCAGCTGTTTCATCGTGCCCTGGGTGAGCATCATCAGGCCGCGCACACCGGTCGGCGACACCGCTTTGGGGTTCCAGTGGGATTCCTGGTAGCCGATGGCCGCCAACAGTCGCCAGTCGATGCCGGTCTTTTTACCGGCTTTTTCGAACCAGGCGCGAAACTCCGGCAGCCGGCGTTCGATATGGTGCATGTAGCGACGCGTGCCGACATAGTCGAAGTCGGAGACATAGACATAGTATTTATCCAGTATGCGTTTGAGCTGCCCGCTGTTGCGCAGCGCCTGGAGATAGTCGTCGGCTTTATCGAGCAGACTGTGATCGTCTCCCGGCGGAAAGGCCCAGGCCAGTGATTCGGGCGGGCTGATATCGAAGGCTACGCGCAGTTCGGGGTAAAAACGCCGACTGACGGCCACTTCGTTGGAATCGGCCACGGTATAGTCGATCACCTGTTCCCACACCAGATTGAGCAGCTGTTCGCTTTCCAGGGAATCGTTTTCGACGAATGAAAGATCGGGATACTCCTCTTGCAGCGCACGCAGGCGCTCGGCGTGACTGCTGTGTGCCACGACTTCGAGCGTCCCCCTCAGGTCGTCGAGATTTTGCGGCGACGGGGTACCGCTGCGGTACACCAGTTGCGGCGTGATCTGTTGATAGGGAATGCTGAAATTCAACTGCTCACGGCGCGAATCGGTGGCTGTGAGTCCGGCGGCGGCGAGATCGGCTTTACCGCTGCGGATGTCGTCGAGAATCTGCGACAGCGTGTCCGGCACACGCAAATCGAGCTTGACACCGAGATAGCGGGCGAAACCCGACACCAGATCGTACTCGACTCCGGTGGGGCCGTAGGGGCCTTCGTAATAGGTGGTGCCGCTGTTGCGCGTCAACACCCGCAGCACCCCTTCGTCCTGTACCCGCTCGAGCTGCGTCTGGGGGCGCAGGTCGCAGGCGGCAAGCAGCAGACAGACGAGAACTGGCAGAAATTTCATGAAACCCAATAAACCCGCTGATGCCGCCCAGTCATTAATAGAAATAGCGGCCGATGGGGCAAAATTTTAGCCATCGTCGAATCCCTGGGGTACAATACCCCCGCGCCGCCGCTAGGACGGTAGCATGTGTGACCGTCCCTTGATTATCAAGTTGAAATCTGTTTCTGGAGAGGTGCCGGAGCTGGCCGAACGGGCTTGACTCGAAATCAAGTGATCCCTCGCGGGATCCGAGGGTTCGAATCCCTCCCTCTCCGCCAAACTTCAGCCGGGACCCGAAAATCCCGCGCTCCCCGTTTCTCCGTTTCCCGCAAATTCAGCCCGGTAGCCGGGTCTCACGCGGCTATCTTGACGCAATCGATGCCGCGGCCGGTTCATATCGCGCCTCAATCGTCGGGCGCGGCATCGGAAATAGCCGCTTTCGTTGCTGCGATAGCGCGAGCTGAAATTCTAAATAAAAGAAAAACATTGGCTTAGCCGAGCTTGGAGAAGATTCGTCGGGGCACCCGCTGGCTCGATGCCACCCGGCTCGTACATTTGTAAACGACAAACACTTATTGCATTTTATATTGGAAACCATTGAGCGGTGCCCGCGGCACGGCGCTGCAATTGCCATTCATCGCAATTGATACAATGGGGCAGCCTATGACGCTAAAAGCGGATCTCGCCGACGCGGCCTGTAAACGTAGCTATGTGCTTTCAAAACTGCGTTTCACCAAGCGGCTGCGTCGAAAGTGGAAAGCGCGGGCAAAAGCCCCGGTGGTGGTTCATACGATGGGCAAGGTGGGGTCGACCAGCGTCTGTAATGCAATCGCGCAAGCCCAGGACGAAAGACCGGTTTTTCATACTCATTTCCTATCCGACTATATAATCACGCGGCTCGAAGCCGACTCGAAGGCGCTGTTCCGTTCGCATCAGGAGCAGCTCTCGTTGCCGCTGTTATGGCGTTCGGCGTTTCTGCAACAACAGATCAAAGCGGCGGCGGACACGGGGGAATGGAAATTCGTCACCTTGACCAGAGATCCGGTGGCGCGCAATGTGTCGGCGTTTTTCGAGAATATATATCTCACGCCGGCGCGCTCGAATGGGACGATTCACGTCGCCGCGCCGTTGTATGGGATTGACACCGAGATCCCGGCCGGGGATACAGATATCCTGGTCGAGCTGTTTCTGACCCGATGGTCGGATCATGCGGGACCGGCGCAGTTCTACGAACGTGAGTTCGGCCAGGTACTGGGACTGGATCTGTACGCGCAGGCCTTTGATCACGCCAGCGGTTATCAGATCTATGCAGGTAATGGCGTCAATGCTTTGCTGATCCGGCTGGAGGACATGAACGGGAGCATCAACCGTGTGCTGGAAGACTTTATCGAAGTCCCGGGGATCGAGCTCACGCATGAAAACCCCAGCGCGGGCAAGCCCTACGGGGATCTTTATAAAAACCTCATAGCACGATTGCGCCTCGACGATGACTATCTGGACGAAATGTACGGATCGAGGTACGCGCGACATTTTTACACGGCAGCCGAACTCGGGCGCTTTAGAAGGCGCTGGTCCAGGCCGGCGTGATCGCGACAGAGGCTCTCAGACGGTTGTTTGCGCCGATGCACGCAGACTGCGCGGCAACAGGCCGCGTTCGAGCGCCTCGAACAACCCCTGCACCAGCAGCGCCATGAGCGCGGCTGGAACCGCGCCCTGCAGAATCAGCCCGACATCGTCCAGACGGATTCCGGTAAGTATCGGTTCGCCGTAGCCGCCGGCGCCGATCAGGGCGCCGATGGTGGCGGCGCCGACATTGATGACGGCGGACGTTTTGATGCCGGCGAGAATGCTGCGCGCGGCCAGCGGCAGTTCGATCAGGCGCAGCCGGGCCATGGGCGGCAGTCCCAAGGCCTCTGCCGAGTCCAGGATTTCGCGCGCGATACTCTGCAGGCCGGTGTGGGTTCCGCGAACGATGGGCAGCAGGCTGTAGAGAAAAAGCGCGGCCAGGGCCGGTAAGGCACCGATGCCCAACAAGGGGATCATGAATACGAACAGCGCCAGCGTGGGGATGGTCTGGATCACACCGGTCAGGCCCAGTATCACCTGACCGGCGCGTCGGTTGCGCGCCGCCAGGATTCCCAGCGGGACGGCGAACAGAATGGCCGTCGACAAAGACGAGCCTACAAGCGTGAGGTGTTCGCGCGTGTGGCGCCACAGCGTCTGCCAGACCGCCTGCGGGCGCGGGTTGACCCGCAGATCGAATTCGTTTTGCAAAAACGCGGCCGCCACAGAGGCCTCGGAGCGACTTTGAAGTTTGACCTGCGCATTCATAGCGCGCATGGCGGCGTCGTCGATACGCCCGGCGAGTTGCCCGAAACCCGTCACCACGTTCGGTGCGCGTTGCTCCAGATCGGCACGGTAAAGGACTACCGCGCTATAGTCAGGAAAGTAATGCAGGTCGTCTTTGAGAACGCGCAGATCGTAATAGGCAATTTCCGCGTCGGTCGAATAGACGTCGATCGCCTGCAGGGTGCCGGCGGCTATTGCGCGGTAGGCCAGGTCGTGGTTCAGCCCCCTCACGTTGCGCTGTGGCAGACGGTAGCGCTGTTGCAGGCCCGGCCAGCCGTCGGCGCGGTGCATGAACTCGTTGCCAAATCCCAGTGCCAGGGCCGGGTGGGCACGCAGATCGGAAACGCTTACCAGGCGAAGCCGGGTTGCGAGCGACTCCCTCACTGCGATCGCATAGGTATTGTTGAAACCCAGCGGGCCGGTCATACGCAGACCGCGCTGCGCCAGGGCGCGTCGAAGCTGAGCGGGCGTATGCAAATCCTCCTTGGCGAGGATTTCGTGCATTAAGGTGCCGGTGTAATCGGGATAGGCGTCGATCGCGCCGCTCAACAGAGCATTCCAGAGGATACGGGTGCCGCCCAGCTGCTTTTTGTGAACGACCGGGTGGCCCGCCTGTTCGCTCAGGCGGGCCAGTATTTCTCCCAGGATGACCGATTCAGTGAACGCCTTGGAGCCGACGGTGACCGGAACCGGAACGACGGTCGTGTCCGCCGGCGCAGGTTTCACCACCCCGAGGCACAGCACGGTCACCACGCCCAGCGCCCATAGCGGCTTCACTGCGCCGCCCCGGTCAGCGTCGCCAAGGGGCCGCGCTGGGCGTGGATGAACTCCTGCACAAAAGTTTCCGCGGGTCGGCGTGCCAAGGCTTCGAACGGACCGGTCTGCACAATCCGGCCGTCCTTGATCAGCACCAGTGTGTGCCCCAGATATGCCGCCTCGGCCAGGTCATGCGTAACCAGGACCACGGTCTTTCCCAGTTGCGCGAAGATTGCGCGCAGTTCCTGTTGCAGTTGATAGCGGATCATGGGGTCGAGCGCTCCCAGGGGCTCGTCGAGCAACAACAACTCCGGGTCCAGCATCAATGCGCGCATCAAGCCGACGCGCTGGCGCTGGCCGCCCGACAGCTCACAGGGGAAACGGGTCAACAGGTCGGGGGGCAGGTGTACCAGCTGCATCAGTTGTTCCAGGCGCTCGTCAATCCAGTTGCGGTCACGACGCAGATAGCGTGCCATCAGCGTGACGTTGGCCTGCACGGACAGATGGGGAAACAGGCCGCCTTCCTGAATCACGTATCCCATGCGCTGGCGCAGTTGTTGGATGTTATCGGCGGTGATCAGGGTGTCGTCGAGATGAACGGTGCCCGAATCCGGTGTGACCAGACCGGCAATCAGGCGCAGCAGGGTGGACTTGCCGCAGCCGCTGGGTCCCACCAGCACCACGGTGGTGGCGCGCTCAATCCTAAGGTCCGTGGGCGCCAGCGCCGGGTGGTCGCCATAACGCTTGGAGATCTGGGTGAGCCTGAGCATGTCGATAGTGTGTTGGATTTCCGCGTGACGCTCAAGCACGTCGGCAGGGTCAACAAGGCGAGTCGGCACGCGCCGGCGTCGTGCGGGGCGCTGTGAAAGCGATGCCGGGGTTAGGAGCTGATTTCCGCCGGGCGTGGAACGGCGGCGGCGTCGAGCCGTTCCCGGGTCATCCGTTTCAGTACGGCTTCGAAAGGCTCCGGTTTGGCGATTCCGTAGCCTTGGGCGAAGTCGACGCCGATAGCGCGCAGCGCCGCGAGAATGCGTTCGTTTTCGACAAACTCGCCGATCGTTCGCATGCCCATGATATGTCCGATCTGGTTGATCGATTCAACCATTGCATGGTCGATGGGATCGTCGGCCATGTTCTTCACGAAGTGGCCGTCGATCTTCAGGCAGTCCACCTGCAGGTTTTTCAGGGAGGCAAAGGAACTCAGCCCGCTGCCAAAGTCGTCCAGCGAAAAACGGCATCCTTTGGCGCGCAATTCCTTGATGAAGTGTTTTGCGGACACCAGGTGAGTGATGGCGGCGGTCTCGGTGATCTCGAAGCAGAAGTGCCGCGGGGACAGATGCGGGCGCGTCAGTTGTTCCATCACAAAATCCAGGAAACTGGCGTCTCCCAACGAGGGCCCGGAGAGGTTGACCGCGATATGCGGTGGCGTATCGCCCAGACCGGGCAGGTATTGTTGCAGCAGATCGCACGCTTCCCGAATCACCCAGCGGTCTATGTCTTTCACCAGACCATAGCGTTCCGCGGCGGGAAGAAACGCCATGGGTGCGATGAGCTCACCGTCCTCGGAATACATGCGGACCAGGATCTCCATGTAGAGGCCTGCGCTTTCGTTCCGGTCGATCGGAGCGATCATCTGGCTGTGTAGCACCATACGATTGTCTTCGAGAGCGCGGGTGATATGCGAGACCCAGTGCATCTCGGTAGTGCGCTGTACCAACACTTCGTCGTCCATCTGGTACACCTGAACCCGGTTCCGGCCCAGGTCCTTAGCCATGTAACAGGCGCTGTCGGCGTCCCGGAGCACGTCTTCCGGGGTGGGAACGTCCGGCGAAATCTCAACCAGTCCGATGCTCACGCTGATATCGAACATTTTTCCTTCCCAGGCGAAACGATAGTTCTTGATCGTTTCACGCAGTTGCTCGGCGATCCGCAGTGCCGTTTCGATTTTGCAGTTCTCTAACAGTACGCCGAACTCGTCGCCGCCCAGCCGCGCCAGTATGTCGGTTTCCCGCAGCCGGCTCTGCAGGCAGGCGGTGACCTGTTTCAGCATCTGATCGCCCGCGGTGTGGCCACAGGTATCATTGACCACTTTGAACTGATCCAGATCCATGTAGCACAGAATGTGGTGCCTGGACTCTAGCTTGGCGCTCTGCAGTGCCAGTTTGACGTGCGATTCGAATGCGCGGCGATTGAACACGCCCGTCAGCGAGTCGCGATAGGTCAGACGTTCCAATTCCAGATTCTTTTCGATCAGTGAGTCCCTGGCGCTATGGAACTTGTCGCGATACTCGTTGACGGCCTGTCGCACATGCTCCAGTTCCGTCACGCCCAGTTTGATCTGGATGGTCTCGGGAATACCCTCGGCGGCGCCATCGTGCAGTTTTTTTATGTGCTGGGCGAGCAATTGCAGGGGGCGACCGAGGGAAAAGACCAGGAGCAGGGAGAACAATACGATGAGTATCGTGCTGAACACCAGATGTTCGATGAAACTGTGATGCACCAGGCGGGCCAGCGATTTCAAGCCAGGCGAACCGAAAACACTGAGCTGGATATGCTTTGTCGCGTCGCTCAGCGGCACCTGTTGGCCTTCTTTCAGGTTCCAGACCAGGCCTTCGTGATCGGAGCGGTTCAACGATTCGGCGCTGGACAGGAATTGATTGAGATCGGCTTGTATGGCGATAAAGCCTTGGGGCGGGCGTTGGTGGGTGATATCAGCAGCGGGGTACACGGGCAGAACATGAGTGATGTACGGTATGCCCCGCCTCATGGTCAGCACCGTCTGATTCACCGACGCGGCCTCGACCTGCGCTGAGATGTTGTTGTCGGGATCCAATGCCGTTCCGTCCGGCCGGTACAGCTCCACGGAGTCGAGCGCGGCTTCGACCAGCGCGGCGTCGTGCAGTCGATTTTCGCGCCAATAGCGGTAGTAGGTCGAGTCGCTGAAATTCTGGGTGGTTTCGTCCCAGTGCGAAAGGCTGGTGCCGATGCGCAGCAGGCTGCGTTCGATGTCGGCCAGCGTCATGTCGAATTCGGTGTAGGCGTCGCGCAGGATTTGCCGGTTGGCCTGCTGTTCGATGGCAGCGGCCTGTGACAAGGACATATAGGCGGTGACCAGCACCGGTACGATCGCGGTGCTTATGAGTATCGCGAGGTAGGAGGTGATAGGCAGGTAACGGCGTCGCATCGGACCTGTATGCACCGTCTAGTCGACGTTTTGAAACCCGCTGAGCCCGGTTTGCAGGGCGTCCGCCAGATCGAATTCGTACAACGACGAGAAGAAATGGTCCGCGCCTTCGATGACCTGGACGGTGGCGCCGGTTTCCGTCAGAGATTGGCGCCAGTACGGGTCGCTGCGTTTGTCGCCGCTGCCGAGAATGACGTGAACCGGAACCCGAACGCGCTGCAGCGCCTCGATCGCCCGGTCATCTGTCCAGTCGGCGTAGGAAAGATAACTTTCGGGCGTGCCGGAATATTTCTTGCAAAAGTTCAGCTCGTAGGGACCGAGCGGGGGGGCGTCGCCGCGCGACAGTTCGGTCGCCAGAGCCGATTGGCTGGCGAGTAAGGCGAGATCCTGGCGGGCTCTTACCAGGCTGACGGCGATCAACCCCTTGACCGGACGCTTGGCGTAGGTCTGCAAATAGGCCAGGGCGTGCTGCGCGCCCCAGCTGTGACCGATGAAAATGACGTCTTTCGGCCCTCGCTGCAACGTCCAGTTCACCCAGAAATCGATCTCCGCGATGTCGTCGTTCAGCGTGTGTCGGTGCATGGCGCCGCAAGCCAGGCTCTTGCGTCGGTTTTCAACGCCGAGTGAAAGGTTCGGGGCGAGGATGCCGTATCCCGAGCCGGAAAGCTCATCGATAATATTTCGCGTCGCCTGGAACTGATTGGTCTGTAGAAAACCGTGCAATATCACCAGCACCGGCATGCCGGGCTCGCCCGGGCGATATTCGGCGCCGACACCCAGTCCCGACGGAAGTGTCGCGTCTATTTTCCCAGCCTCTACTGTCGGGGTGATGATGAGGGCCGTGAAACAGAGGAGTCGAAGAATCGAATGCATTATTTACTCCTTAATCCGACGCCCGCCCGACAGCCGACACCACCCTGTCGGCTTGTATATTTGCCTGCCATTCCTACATACTGTCGGCCGTTCGCCAGGATAGTGAAGGACGCTGTCGCGTCCGATTGTACCAAGGCTGCAAAAGCCTTCGTTTTTCCAGGCACATGGGGTGTGTCCGCTCGGGTGCGGACGCGCGGGTCAGAGCGGCGGTCGCGCGAGTGCCGGATTGCGCTGTCGCGCGGTGAACGGTAGCGTAGGGTGTTGCTGAGGACTCGGGCGGGTTATATGACAGAACAGTTTCGTATCGAAAAAGACAGCCTTGGCGAGCTGCGGGTTCCGGCCAAGGCTCACTACGGCGTGCAGACCCAGCGGGCGGTGGAGAATTTCGCCATCAGCGGTCTGCCGATGCCGGCGGCGTTCCTGCGCGCGTTGGGCATGATCAAGGCGGCCTGCGCGGTCGTCAACGGCGAATTGGAGCTGTTGCCCTCGGCCGTGGCCACGGCGATCCGGGAGGTGGCCGATGAAATCGCCGCCGGCAGCCACCTCGATCAATTCCCGGTCGACCGGTTTCAGACAGGCTCGGGAACCAGTACCAATATGAATGCCAACGAGGTGATCGCGCACTTGGCCGGCGCGCGCAGTGGTTTGGCGATACACCCCAACGACCACGTCAACTGCGGCCAGAGTTCCAATGACGTCATCCCCGCGACCCTTCACCTCAGTGCCTGTCTGCAGCTGGAAACGCGGCTGTTGCCGGCGCTGGTGTCGCTAAGCGCGACGATCGACCGGCGCGCGGAGGAGTTCAAGGACGTTGTGAAAACCGGCCGCACCCATCTTATGGACGCGATGCCCCTGCGACTGGACCAGGAATTGGGGGCCTGGTCCGCCCAGATCGCTCAGGCCCGTCAGGGCGTCGAGGCGTTGATGCCGTCACTGCGGCGCCTGGCCCTGGGCGGCACCGCGGTGGGTACCGGCGTCAACGCGCACCCGCAGGCGGGGGCTCGTGTGGCTGCGTATCTGGCCCGGCGCACCGGTATGGCGTTGTCACCCAGCGATAATTATTTTGCTGCACTGGCCACTCAGGACGCGGCGGTGGCGATGAGCGGGCAGTTGAAGGCGCTGGCCGCGACACTGATGAAAATCAGCAATGACCTGCGGTGGATGAATTCCGGGCCACTCGCCGGCCTGGGCGAAATCACCCTGCCGGCATTGCAGCCGGGCAGCAGTATCATGCCCGGCAAGGTCAATCCAGTCATCCCCGAAGCGGTGGCGATGGTTTGTGCCCAGGTCATGGGCAACGATGTGGCGATCACGGTCGGCGGCCAGTCCGGCAATTTTCAGCTCAATGTCATGTTGCCCCTGATCGCGTCCAATCTGCTGCAGAGCATCAAGCTGCTCGCCGGCGCGGTGTCGGCGCTGGATGAAAAGGCGATATCCGGATTTCAGGTGCGACGGGAAAACATCGAGGCGCCCCTGCGGCGCAATCCGGTCCTGGTGACGGCGTTGAACCGGGTGATCGGCTATGAGCGCGGCGCGGCGATCGCCAAGCGCGCCTACGCCGAGGGCCGACCGGTGATCGAGGTCGCCCTGGAGATGACCGAGCTCGACCGGCCGACGCTCGAACGACTGTTGGACCCCGCCGGGCTGACAGTGCCCGAAGCCTGAGGCGGTAATGCGCGCGGCGCCTCAACGCCTGCTGTTGATCGATGCCTTAAGGGGGATAGCCATCGCGATGATGGTGCTGTTCCATTTCTGTTTCGATCTGGCTTATTTCCGTCTCGTCGACTTCGACTTCTATCGCGATCCCTTCTGGCTCAACGCCCGTACGCTGATTCTCAGTTCGTTTCTGTTGCTGGTGGGGGTCAGTCTGGTTTTGGCCAATCGTCACGGGATCGACCGGCGGCGCAACCTGATGCGCCTCGCCAGGCTTGTAGCTGCTGCCTTGCTCGTCAGCGCCGCGACCTGGTGGATGTTCGCCGATCGCTTCGTGTTTTTTGGCGTGTTGCATTTTATTGCGCTGGCAAGCGTCCTGGGACTGCTGTTTGTGCGCCGGCCCTGGCTGGGTCTGGTCGTGGGACTGGCTTTGATCGTTCTCGGTAACAGCGTTCAATTGCCCTGGTTCGACGCGCCGGGGCGCCGCTGGATCGGCCTGATGACGCATAAGCCGTTGACCGAGGACTATGTGCCTTTATTGCCCTGGTTCGGGGTGGTTTTGTTGGGGATGTCGCTGGGCCCGCTGTTACAGCGATGGGGGCGGCGTCTGCAGCCTCATATTCAGCGCGCTCCGTTCGTCGGGCTGGCGGCAGCGGGACGGCATAGCCTGATGATCTATCTGCTGCATCAACCGTTGCTGATCGCTCTTGTGGCGGGCTACGTGAAGCTGCGGCCTTCTTCCTGACGGGTACCCGTCGACGCCGATGCGGCAATGGTCAAAGGTCTCGTGTCTGTCGGTTCCGGTGCCCGAAGAGTGGCTTCGGGCACCGGGTGTGGCGCGCACTACTTGGCCGCGACGGCCGCGGTCGCGCCTCCGACCATCTTGGCGTTGAACTGCCTGATGCACTCCTGCGCAGCCTGGTTTAATTTGGTCTTCAGCAGGGCGCCGTTATTCGCCATCAACTGATCGTAGGTCGGGGCCTGTTTCGAATACTTGTCGTTGATGGTGCAACTCTCGGCGCTGATCAGGCGTCCTTGCCGGGCGTTGATCAGGCGCGCCTGGGCGATGTAGTTAACCTTGTACTGTGTCTTGAACGGATAGTACATGGTGCCCCAGCCGAAGGTGCGCACATCGAGAACGAAACCATGATTGCCGGCCATGGCGCTGACGGCTTTCGGATCGTTTTCGTAATCCTTGATCTGCGGTATGACCGTGATGTCGTCCATCACGTAGTGTTCCGCCAAACTCTGGCTCAGAGCCGTCTTGATCGTGCTTGCCGGGTCGACAAGCTGCATCTCCTTGACGAGTTTTTTCCCTTCCCCGATCGCAGCCGCGACACCGACCACGGCGAACATACCCTTGGTATTGGTCATGGGCAGGAAGAAATCGGGCTCGTATTGGACCACTGTGAGCTTACCGCCGGTGAGAGAGGATGAGTCCTTGTCACTCAAGTGAGTAGGTGCGGTGGCGCAACCGCCGAGGAAGCCGAAAAGAACGCCGACAATCGGTAAATAGCGGACAGTTTTAAACATTTGTTGCTCCTTTCTCCATCCCGGCCGGGCGGTTGTCGGCTGCTGGTTAAACTGATGGTAGTTGATGTGCGCGGCCCGCCCGTTGCTGAACGACGGGCGCCGCAAGCGGTACATAACGGCCGCAAAAGGCCTATGTTTAGTCGGGAATTGATCGGCGCGGTATCAACGTTTCTGATACTCTTTCAACACTTCGCCGACCGCGCGGTCCATTAACGGCGTACGGTTGAGGATGCGCACGCGTGCGCGGCGGACCAGGCCGGCCAGTTCGTCGTGGGTGTAGTTTCCGGCTTTCAGCCCCTGCCTGTCGGTGAGCAGGTAGGTGCCGGTGATCGGGCTTTTCCAGCTCAACTTCGCGCGCGTGACGCTGCCGTCGTCCGCGATCACCTCGAGCCAGTCGCCGGTCTTCAGCGCCCGGACCTTTCTGCTGCAGGCGTCGTCTGCCTCGGGCGCGGCTTGGTTGGCGGCGGTGGGAATACGGATTTCCTGTTTCATCGACCGCGTGGGGACGGAAGGCGTGTGCTCGCCGGTCGCAGGCGCCGTCTTCGCCGGGTGGTCTGGTTGCGCCGTGGAAGGCTGTGGCTGGGGATCACCGTCCTGCGCTTTGGCGGCGGTGCGGCCGTGCGCCCGGACCAGTCGCGCGATGAAGTCGTCGCGCTCGCTGCTGGGAACCGACAACCGTTCCATCCCCTGGCGCAGGTCCTGCAGCAACGCCGGCTGCATCGCTATCAGTTTTTTGCGCTCATCCAGGCTGTGCTTCGGTTTGACGCTCCAGATCAGATCGTCCATGGTGGCGACCGCCCGACGCCAGGCCTCGCTGTCCTTTCCTTCGCGGGTACAGATCAAAAACAGAAGATTCTTCCAGTGTCCGGTCACGAACGTGCGGATAAAATCGAGGCCGACCTCGTCGCCAACACGCGGTTCGATCTCCTCGCGCGTGCTGGCTTCGGCCACCGCCAGGCGTTCGCGACCCTGCATAACCCGCACCGAACGTTCCGTGCGTATCTGCGCCCGTTCCTCCTCCTGGGCCAGGAACCCATCCAGCTCGTTCAATAAGGTCTCGAACAGACCGGTGTCATCTTCGAATTTGTCGACGATGGTCTGCACGGTCGACTCGATCTTGCGATACAAGGGGTCGTCGCTGCCCTGGCTCTCATCCCAACTGACCGCGTTTGCGGCCAGTCGGTTGAGGAGCTGACGCGCGGGGTGGGATTTGCGGGTAAAGAACTCACGCTCCATCAGGGCGACTTTCAGAACCGGAATCTGCAGGCGCCCGATCAAGGCGCGCATGGCGTCGGGGATGCTGGGTTCGTCGAGAATGTAGTCGAACAGCATGGCGACGATGTCGATGGTCATATCGCCCGCTTTGCCCAATTCCTGCGCCAGCGGCGTCCCTTTGATGCCGTGCAGTATGTTGACCTGGCCGGAGGCGATGACCGAGCTGTCCAGGCCAAACTGTTCCGTCGGCGTTTCGCCCGCGCCCGAACCGCCGTGTTGCAGAAAAGTCAGCGCCGCCAGCGAGCCGTGAATGCCGCCATAACCGGCAGCTGCGCCGCCGTCCCCGGTATAGGGCGTACCGGTAGATCCGCCGACGGGGGCTCCGGGGCCCGCCAAGTAACCCGACGGCGCATATCCCGCCGTGGTAGCGCCGTGCTCGAGAGCCGGTTGCCCGGGCGCACAGGTCTCGCCGTCGGTCGTGGGAACACCCGGATGGCCGCCTGTGGGATGTCCAGACTTGCGTAACGTGGCACGGATCTCGGGAAGTACGCCCAGACGGACCAGCGCCTGATTGATTTCCTTGTACAGTTCATCCATGTGGCAGATCACGTGCTGGTCGAACAGCTTGAATATGACCAGCCGGATCTCCAGCCCGGTTTCTATGCGTCTGGCCGCTTCGCGGAACGCATCGCAGATGGCTTCGGGCCCGAGCGGGTTGTGCCACTGCTCCAGATCGGGATCGCGGATGAGGAAGCCTATGCGTTTATCCAGAGAATACAGCGATTGGGTACAGGTGCCGCGGGTTTTGGTGACCATGTTGGCGATCGCCAGATCCTCTTCCATATCGTCCTTGCCGACCAGCCCGATGGAGGCATCGTCCTCGAAGCTCAGGCTCAAGCTCTGGTCGCTGCCCTTCTGGCGGGGAACACCCTGATTGAAGCGGGCATTGAAACCGGCGATAAAATCCTCTTCGATGTCTTCGCGGATGATGCGCATTTCACGCATCGCGTCGAAATAGGTGGTCTGCGACATGTTGTTCTCGGCCTTTTCGGCGCGGGCGAACAATGCGTCGTCGACTTTCTCCATCATTCGGCCGACCTGCTGCTTCAGGCGGCTACTGGCCAGCTCACGGACCTCACGCAGCGCATTGGTGCCGGGACCGTTGCCCAGCCCGCGCCGCATCTGCCCATAATCGTCGAGGCTGACAACTTTTTCGTTGGCGGTATCTGGCATGGCTGCACCACTCCGGTCTGGTTGAATGCTAGGGTTAGCGTCAGGGTCCTATTGATAGCACAGCGGCAACCCGCGCATATGTGATCAAGTCAGCAAAACCCCTATGCACCAGTCTCCAGTTTCGGCGTTTGCTGTCGTTAAGGGCTGTAACAATCACCCGGAATGCGGCCCTATGAACAGCCAAAATACACTTTTGATCAGCGAGTCAGCACAGCGTTCGGTCGGTGCACTGCTCAGCGACGTCGAAGGACTGGTGTCGCCCCCCGATGTATGCATGCGTCTGTTTGAATTGATCCATCTGCCGACCACCGGCGCAGCCGATATCGCCAAGGTGATTGCGGTCGATCCGAACCTGACAGCCCGTCTGCTGCGGATGGCCAACAGCTCGTTCTACAACTTCAGCCGCAAGATCGACACGATCAGCCGGGCGATCACCGTCATCGGCACCACCGAGTTGTATCAGTTGGTGCTGTCGATATCGGCGGTCAAGACATTCGCCGGCGTGCCCAACGAGCTGGTGGACATGAATACGTTCTGGCGTCACAGCGTCTACACCGGCTTGTTGTCGCGCACCCTCGCGGTTCGCGCCAACATTCTCCATCCGGAGCGCCTGTTCGTCGCCGGCCTGATGCACGATCTGGGCAGTCTGGTGCTTTATCACCAGCGCGCGCAGGAGATGCGCGACATCCTGCTGCTCGCCAACGGTGATGAAGAATTGCTGTACCACGCCGAGCTGGAGGGGCTCGGTTTCAGCCACGCCAGCGTGGCGGCCAAGCTCATGGAGCAATGGCAGCTCCCGGCCTCCCTGGTCGAGGCCATCCATTGTCACCACGAGCCGGAAAAGGCGGGCAATGCACGGATCGAAGCGCATCTGCTGCATCTGGCCAACCAACTGGTCAACGAGTCGGAGCAGGGCAACTTTATGGCGGCGCCGCGTGCCGACGTGCGACTGGGCCAGTCGCTGTTGGATACCGTGGGTTTGAGCGAAGACGAGCTGTTTTTCGCCTTTGAGGAGGCGGCCGAACAATTTCCCGCCACCCTGCAGGCGCTGATGTAGGCCGCATCCGGTCTAATCCGCTGAAAGTCTTGGGAAACCTATGCTGTAGATGAAGCGGAATCGGCCGCTATGCTGGGCGTATGGAAAACCCGAGCACGCACCAGGATGCACAATCGATTGCTTATGGAAGATGCTTTCACCGCGCATGGAATCCGGCCATCGGATCTGCCCGCGCCACCCAAGGACGCGATCCGCGTCGTACAGGCCTGTTCCCGTTCCGATACCGGTAGCCGGGATCTGGCGGCGATTGTCGCCAACGACCCGGTTCTGACCGCCGAGCTTCTGCGCGTGGCCAATTCGGCCTTCTTCGGCCTTGCCAGCCAGGTCCGTTCGGTGGCCCGCGCCGTGACTGTTCTCGGCGACCGTGCGTTGCGCAATCTGGTGCTGTGTATCGCCATGCGCGATGCTCTGCGTGCGGAATCGATTCCCGGCTTCGACATCGACGCCTTCTGGGAGGATGCGTTGCTGCGGGCCGTGGCCGCCCGTAGTCTGGCGGCGCCGTCGGGGCTGGACGCCGATGAGTGCTTCACTGTGGGTCTGTTGCAGGACTTCGGCCTGCTGGTGATGTTCTACCTGCAGCCTCAGCATGTCGGCGAGTGGGAACGGTTGCGTCGCAGCGAACCTGACGCGCGCCGCGAGCTGGAACAGGCGTTGTTCCAGACCACTCACGACGAGGTAGGGCTGGCGTTGGCCACCAGTTGGGGGTTGCCAGAGGATCTGGCCACGGCGATGGGCCATCATCATCGATCGAACGCGGCGCAGTCAGCGCCGCAGGACGCCCTGCTTTGTCGACTGGCGCTGTGCGCCGATTGGATGGCGGCTGTTTATCGCTGTGAAGACAAGCGTGGGACGATTCAGCGTACCCGCCGTGTGCTCCACGAGCATTTCGCCACCACGGACGACGATTGCGATCAACTCCTGAAACAGGTCACCGAGTCGCTGTCCGAAGCCGCCAGCGCGATGGGCATGCGTATCAGTTTACCGGTGGATTTCGAACAGGTGTTGCGCGAGGCCAACTTGCGCCTGGTCGAAGACAATCTCAGCTATCAGGAACTCACCTGGCGCCTTGAACAGGCGCTGCTCGAGCGCGACCATATAGCCGCCGAGCTGCAAAAAGAATTGCAGCTCGCACGTGAAGTGCAGAAAAGTCTGCTGCCGGCGACCCGATCGCGCGGTATTGCCGGCCTCAACCTCTCGGCACGTGCGGTGTCGGGGGATTTCTACGATTATTTCGCGCTCGCCGACGGTCGTATCGTCTTCTGCCTGGCCGATGTGTCCGGCAAAGGCATGCAGGCCGCGCTGTTGATGGCGAAAACGGCCAGCCTGTTCCGCTGCCTTGGCAAGGGAGTGAGCGACCCCGGCAAGCTGCTGGCCATGCTCAACCGGGAGATTTTCGAGACCTCGGTACGCGGCATGTTCGTGACCATGCAGGCGGGGGTTTTCGACCCGCGGCGCGGTCAGGTGTTGTTGTCCAGCGCCGGACACCCGCCGGCACTGCACATGATAGGGACCGCATCGGTTTCGGCATTTCCCGCCCAGGCGCCACCGCTGGGGATCAATCCAGACACGGCGTTTCCCAATGAGACGGTCGAATTGCGCGGCGGTTGCCTGTATCTGTACACCGATGGGTTGTTGGAGGCCCGAGTCGGTGAACAACGCCTGCAAGGTGACGGGTTGGCGGATTTATTGCGCCGACATTCCCATTTGCCGCCCGACGCCCGGGCGCGGGCGATCGCCGGCGCCGTTGTGGATAACAGCGGTGGGGTCGAGGACGATCTTACCTTGTTGATTATTGAGGACGAACGCCCTCATGTCTGAGTGCGAGGAACTGGTTTTTGTGCGCTTCGCTTCGCAACCGAGCCGCTTGAAGCTGCTGCGTTGCGTGGCCCGAGAGGCGGCTTGTCTGGCCGGGCTCAATGAAGAGGCGACGCAGGCGTTAATTCTCGCGGTCAACGAAGCCTGCATGAACATCATGCAGCATGCGTATGCGATGGACCCGCGCGGAAAAATCGAGCTTCGCGCGATCCGTGAGCGAGGAGCGCTGGTATTGCAATTGCGCGATTACGCCAATCATGTGGACACCGGTAATGTGCGCTCGCGCGACTTGAGCGATATCAGGCCGGGCGGTCTGGGCGTTCACCTGATCGACAGCCTGATGGACGAGTGCGGCTTTCTCGAGCCGCCATCGGACGGAGGCAATTTGTACCAGATGAAAAAATATATAGAGTGAAAAAAGGGGGTGGCATGGGGTTCCCGGTGGAGAAAAAACAGGGCTTTTCGGTGGTGGTGCTCAACGGCGACGTGGATCTGAGTCGTTCGCCGGATGCGCGCCGCGCCATTATGAAGTCGCTGAAGAAAATGCATAACGTCCTGGTGGATATGTCGGCGGTCGATTATATCGACAGCTCCGGTGTGGCCAGCCTGGTGGAAGGGTTCCAATACGCGCGCTCCAACAGTCTCGAGTTCGGGTTGACGGGCGTGAGCGAGGCGGCAATGAACGTGCTGCGCCTGGCGCGGCTGGATCAGGTTTTTCCCATCTATGCCTCGCTGGACGAACGGCTGGCCACGGGAGCCTGAGATGCACACGTTGGCTTTGCGCGTCTTCACCGAGCAGCTGGGGCGGCGTGTCGCCGGCGGTGTCGAGGACTTCGGTCACGCGGCGATGTTATTGGGCGAAAGTCTGTTCTGGCTTCTGCTGGGGCGCTGGTGGCACCAACCCGTGCGCCTGCGGGCGATAGTCGACGAAATGATGCAGGTCGGCGTGCTCGCCATCCCGGTGGTCTCGATTCTGGCCTTCGCCAATGGAGCGATGATGGCCATGCAGGGTATTTATACCCTGCGCCAGTTCGGCGCCGAATCTCAGGTGGTGGCCAGTGTGGCGACCGCCGTCACGCGGGAATTCGGTGTGCTTATCGCCGGTATCATTGTCGCCGCGCGCTCGGGCTCGGCGATTGCCGCGCGCATCGGGACCATGCAGATGTCGCAGGAAATCGACGCGCTGCGGGTGATGGGTATCTCGCCGGTGCGTTATCTGGTGGCGCCTATGCTGGTGGCGCTGACGCTGATGATGCCACTGCTCACGGTGCTGTCGGACAGCCTGGCCATGGTCGGCGCTGGTCTGATCAGTATGATCGAACTGAAAATCAGCTTCGGTACCTTTTTGCAACAGGTCTGGCTGGCGCTGACGCCGGGCGACATCTGGCAGGGATTGGCGAAAAGTCTGGTGTTCGGCGTTCTGATCGCGCTGATCGCCGCCAGCAACGGTTTCAACGCGAGTCTGGGCGCCGAGGGGTTGGGCCGCGCCACCACACGCTCGGTCGTGCTCTGTATCAGTGCCATCGTAGTGGCCGACATGATTTTCACCTTTTTTCTCATATTGTGATGGCAACCATGGGCGCAGCGATCGAACCGACTGGCGATCCGGTGGTGGACGTGCGGAATCTGTCGGCAACCTACACCGGCCGGCCGGTTTTGGAAGACGTGTCCCTTCAGGTGCGTCAGGGCGAGATCATGGTGATCATGGGCGGCAGCGGCTCGGGCAAATCGACCTTGTTGCGCTGTCTGTTGGGACTGCACCGCCCCAGAGCCGGTCTGGTGCGACTGTTCGGACAGGACATCGGCGGTCTCGGCACCCGGCAATGGGCGGTCCTGAGAAAGAAAATGGGGGTCGCGTTCCAGGGCGGTGCGCTATTCAACTCCATGAGCGTGGGCGAAAACGTCTGCCTGCCGCTGCGTGAACATACCAGGCTGGATCACACCACCATGCGGATCATGAGCCGGATGAAGCTGGAGATGGTCAATCTCGGCGGTTTCGAGCACCTGATGCCCGCTCAGCTCTCCGGTGGCATGCTCAAACGCGCCGCGCTGGCACGCGCTCTGGTGATGGATCCGGGCCTGCTGTTCTTCGACGAACCCTCGGCCGGCCTGGACACGGTGGTGGCCGCTGATCTGGATGAACTTATTCTGCGTATCCGCAACGCCATGCAGATCTCGCTGGTGGTGGTGACGCACGAACTCGAGAGTGCATTCAAGATCGCCGATCGGATTACCGTGCTCGACCAGGGTCGCATTCTGATGACCGGGTCAGTGGCGGAGCTGCGAACTTCGTCGATCCCGCGGGTACAGCAGCTGTTGACCCGGACCTATGAAGAGCAACCCCTGGACACCGAGGCTTATCTGCGGCGTCTCACGGACATCGTGGATTAAACGACAATGAAACAGGATACGGTCAACTATCTTGCCGTGGGCTCGTTTGTACTGGCCGGTCTGGGCGTTTTGCTGTACGCCATGTATCACCTTATCGGCGGCGCCGGCGCCTACGACCTGTACTACACCCGTTACGGCAATATCGCCGGACTGTAGACGGGTTCCCAGGTCACCTATGAAGGTTACGGTATCGGCAGTATCAGCGCGATCGAGCCCGAGCGCAACGCCGAGGGGTTGTCTTACCGCGTGGAGATGCGGGTGAGCAAAGGCTGGCGTATCCCCGTCGACAGCGTAACCCGGATTTATGCCGAAAGCCTGTTGGCCGACTACGTGCTGGATATACAAGATGGCCAGGCCGAACAGTTTCTGCAACCCGGGGCAACACTGGCCAGCCGGCCGGGCGGTGATCTGTTCGCGGTGCTGGGCGC
The DNA here is from genome assembly GCA_030148775.1 of Thiogranum sp. Lineage (GTDB taxonomy): Bacteria > Pseudomonadota > Gammaproteobacteria > DSM-19610 > DSM-19610 > Thiogranum. The sequence continues at coordinate 1,395 of JASBST010000017.1, read as the reverse complement.
GCTGGCGGGTGAACTGGGTGATCTCAGTTCCACGCATCTTCGGCCTTTGCTGCAATCGCTGACCAGGACCGTGCAGGGCGTGGGAGGAGAGCTGGAAACACGACTGCCGTCTCTGCTCGACGCCGCGCAAAGTCTGGTCGGCAAGCTGGACACCAGCGCCACCCATCTGGCCACCATTCTCAATGAGGATAGCGCTTCTCAAGCGCGGCGGGTCTTGAATAACGTGGATGGGGCGACGGCGGACCTGCAGACACTGAGCGCCGGCTTGGTCGGTATCAGTCGACAGGCGCGGGAGCTGATCGCCAAGGTCGATGCCCTGGTGGATGTTACCCGGCCCGACCTGGCGCAGGCGGTTGCGGATCTGCGCCGGACACTGCAACAGCTGGCGAGCTATAGTGACAGCATTCTGCGGAATATTGACGATACGGCACGCAACGCCAGCGAGTTCAGCCGGCAGATACGGGAAAACCCGCGCCGGTTGTTTAGCGCGCCGGCACCCGCCGATCCGGGAGGGCGACGTGAATAAGGTCATCATGGTTCTGCTGCCCCTGTTGCTGGCCGGTTGTCTGTCGGCGCCGCCCGCGCCGGAAGATCGTTTCTATCGCTTGCAGCCCGTGCCGCCAGTGCAGGCTGTGAAACAGTCACGCCTGACCGGGGGGCTGGTGATCGACGATGTCAGCGCCGACCCGTTGCACAGCGGTCGGGCCATTCTCTACTGCGAGCAGGACCGGCCCCTGCAGTTGCGGCGCTATCACTATGAGTTCTGGCTCGATCAGCCGCCGCGTCTGGTGCAACGTACGCTGACTACCTGGCTGCGCGCGTCGGGCATTGCCGATCAGCTATTGGATCCGCAGAGTCGGGAGGCGGCCTGGCGGCTGCGTGCGCGGGTGCTGAAATTCGAGGAAGTGCGCGCTGCCGACCGCCGGGCGCAGGTGGATGTGGCCCTCAGGGTCAGCCTGTTTTCGGCTGATGCAAAGCGCACCGTCTGGACGCGCGACTATGGCCGGCAGGAGCCGGTCGAGGGTACAACGATGTACGCCGTGGCGCAGGCCATGCAGGCGGCGCTGGCAGCTCTGTATGCGCAGGTACAAGCCGATCTGGCCCTGTCGGCGTTGTAAAGCCATGGTCCGGCGGCCTGCCGGCGGCTAAACTGTTGCCATGGTCGCACGCGCTGACACACATACCGCCCACGGCGAAGAACCGGATCCGCAGGTCTGGCTGCAATTGGTGACGCAGGAACGCGAGCCTGCCGGCGCAGATCTCGTGGCGCGCGCTCTGACGTGCTCGCGCGACGCCCACCAGGGCTAGGTGCGCGCCTCCGGCGAACCCTATCTGGTGCACTGCCTGGCAGTGGCCGAAATCGTTCACCATCTGAAGCTCGATGCCGAATCGGTG
>JASBST010000014.1 GCA_030148775.1 Thiogranum sp. | reverse complement strand
CCACCACGCCGATCACCGCCAGTTCCCAAAAACCGATATCGAACATCGTCGCTCAGCGCCGGAGATCAAACCTGATCGTGTTTCTTCGAGGTGATCTCGCCGTCGATGACCTTACCGCTGCCCTGATCTTCGAGCTTGGCGTCGCCGTTGTTGCCGTCGTCCTCTTTCATCGCCTGACGAAAGCCCTTGATCACACCGCCGAGGTCGCTACCGACATTGCGCAGCCGCTTGGCGCCAAACAGCACAAAAACGATAGCGAGAATAATCAACAGTTGCCAGATACTGATACCCATACTCTATTATCTCCTGAGTCGTGGCGGCCTGGAGTGGCGCTGCGCGGCTTAGCGCGCGGCTTTCTCGTCCAGGCCGGAAAGTCCAAAGCGGCGCTCCAGTTCGCGCAACACTTCATCCGGGCCCAAGCCCTGGTGGGCCAATAAAACCAATGTGTGAAACCACAGATCGGCGGTTTCGTACACCAATTGATCGGGGTCGCCGCCTTTGGCCGCGATCACCGTTTCGGTCGCCTCCTCGCCGACCTTTTTCAGGATGGCGTCCAGCCCCTTGCGATAGAGACCGGCGACATACGAGGCGTCCGGATCGGCCTGCTTGCGCTGTTCGAGCACCTCGGCGAGCTTTTGCAGCGTGTCGTGGCTCATCTCAGCCTTTTCCGTAAATCTCGGCGGGATTTTTCAGTACCGGTTCCACGGTTTTCCATTCGCCGTTTTCCAGCCGCTGGAAAAAACAACTGCGCCTTCCTGTATGACACGCGATACCCCCGATCTGTTCGATCTGGAGAATAATGACATCATTATCGCAGTCCAGGCGGATTTCCTTAACGCTCTGCCGGTTTCCCGACTCCTCGCCCTTGGGCCAGAGACGCCCGCGCGAGCGCGACCAATAGACGGCGTAGCCGCCCTCGGCGGTGCGCCGCAAGGCCTCGCGGTTCATCCAGGCGACCATCAGCACGCGGCCATCGGCGCTGTCCTGGGCGATGGCCGGCACCAGGCCATCGGCGTCCCATTTGACGGTTTCGAGCCAGTCGTCGCTCATGGGTGGACCGCGGGGCGCTGGCGCCGGTGCATTGGCACACGAATTCTGGGGCAGGGCCTGACTGGCGCCACGACGACCGGGGCGAAGGTGCGCGACACCGCGGCGGGCCTGTGCCGGCTAGCGGCCACGCCGCTCACAACCTGACCTCGATGGCGCGCGCGGCCAGCGTCCGCTTGGCTTCGGCGATACTGTACTCGCCGAAATGAAAAATACTGGCCGCCAACACGGCGTCCGCGCCGCCGGCAATCACGCCGTCGGCCAGATCGTCCAGCTTGCCGACACCGCCGGAGGCGATCACCGGCACGTCCACGGCGTCGCTGACCACGCGTGTCAGCGCCAGGTCAAAGCCGTTGCGCGTACCGTCGCGATCCATGCTGGTCAGCAGAATCTCGCCGGCGCCGTAGTCGGCCATTTTTCGCGCCCATTCGATCGCGTCGAGACCGGTCGGCTTGCGCCCGCCGTGGGTGAATATTTCCCAACGTGGCTGCCCGCTTTGAGCGCCGTCATCCACCTGTTTGGCGTCGATGGCAACCACGATGCACTGCGAGCCGAAGCGCTCGGCGGCCGCGCGCACGAACTCCGGGTTGGACACCGCCGCGGTGTTGATGGCGACCTTGTCGGCGCCGGCATTGAGCATGCGGCGAATGTCGGACAGTTCGCGGATGCCGCCGCCGACCGTCAAGGGGATGAACACCTCTCCAGCCACCTGTTCCACCACATGTACCATGGTATCGCGCTGTTCATGACTGGCAGTGATGTCGAGAAAAGTCAGTTCGTCGGCGCCTTCGGCGTCGTAGCGTCTGGCGATCTCGACCGGATCGCCGGCGTCGCGGATATCGACGAACTTGACGCCCTTGACCACACGGCCGGCATCCACGTCCAGGCAGGGAATGATACGTTTGGCGAGCGGCACGCGACTACGCCTGGTGGCCTTCGACCAGTTTCTGCGCCGCGGCCAGATCGACGCTGCCCTCATACAGCGCGCGCCCGATGATCACGCCGGTAATACCTTCGTCGGCCACCGCCAGCAGCGCGCTGATATCGTCCAGCGTGCTGATCCCGCCGGAGGCGATCACCGGGATGCTGACTTCCGCCGCCAGCTTGGCCGTCGCCTCCACATTCAGACCCTGCATCATGCCGTCACGGCTGATATCGGTATAGACGATGGCGTTAACGCCATCGCGCTCGAAACGCCGCGCCATATCGATGACGTCGTGATTGGAAAGCTTGGACCAGCCGTCAATGGCCACTTTACCGTCCTTGGCATCCAGGCCGACAATAATATGGCCCGGAAACTCCAGACACAGATCGTTGATGAAGTGCGGCGCGCGTACCGCCTTGGTACCGATGATGACGTATTGCACGCCCGCGTCGAGGTACAGCTGCACGGTGTCCTCGTCACGGATCCCGCCACCGACCTGGATCGGGACCTCGGGATAGGCCTCGGCGATCCGATGGATGACGTCGGCATTCACCGGCTTACCGGCTAAGGCACCGTTGAGATCCACCAGATGCAGGCGTCTGGCGCCGGCGTCCACCCAGCGCTTGGCCATCTCCAGCGGATCGTCGGCAAATACGGTTTCCTCCTCCATGCGCCCCTGGCGCAAGCGGACGCATTTGCCGTCTTTGAGGTCAATGGCAGGAATCAGCAACATGCTTTTATGTCCTCGATCGTCTGGTTTTCGTCACGTGTTTGCTTGTCAGCCGCCGTCCCAGCGGCTGAAATTCCCCAGCAACGCGAGCCCCGCGTGCTGACTTTTCTCCGGATGAAACTGTACCGCAAACAGGTTTTCGCGGGCCAGAGCACAACAAAAAACGCCGCCATAATCGGCTCGTCCAACCACCAGCGCGCTATCCGCCGGCTGGGTGTAATAACTGTGCACAAAATAAAACCGGCTGTCCTGGGCGATACCTTCCCATAGCGGGTGTTCCTGCTGGCGCACCTGGTTCCAGCCCATATGCGGGACTTTCAGCGCCTGTCCGTCGGCACCTGACATACCCTCGGCGAAGCGTCTGACCGCACCGCCAATCAGCCCGAGACAGGGCGTGCCGCCATTCTCCTCGCTACGCTCGAACAGCGCTTGCATGCCGACACAGATGCACAACATCGGCTTGCTGCCGGCGACTTCCCGGGCCACGTCGCCGAGCCCGGTGCGCGCCAGTTCCTGCATCGTATGACCGATTCCGCCAACCCCCGGAAACACCACCCGGTCGGCCGCCAGGATAGTCGCCGGGTCGGCGCTGATGCGCACGCGCGTGTTCCCGGCCACCCGTTCCACCGCTTTGGCGATGGAATGCAGGTTGCCCATTCCGTAATCGATGATGGCGATAGTGGACATGGAAATGTAATTCTATAGGTCCGCTGTAGGCGGTCGCTCGCTGTGCTACAGGCTACCCTTGGTAGAGGGCATCATACCCGCCATGCGCGGATCCGGCTCGGCGGCCATGCGCAGGGCCCTGCCGAAGGCCTTGAATACGGTTTCGGCGATATGATGAGCGTTGTCGCCACGCAGACTATCAATGTGCAGCGTCACCTGGGCGTGATTGACGAACCCCTGAAAAAACTCGTGCAACAGGTCCACGTCGAACTCGCCGATGCGCGCGCGGGTAAAACTGACCGCGTACTCCAACCCGGGGCGCCCGGAAAAATCCAGCACCACACGCGACAAAGCCTCGTCGAGCGGCACATAGGCGTGACCATAACGCCGTATGCCTTTTTTATCTCCCAGCGCCTGCGCGAACGCCTGCCCCAGGGTGATACCAATATCCTCCACCGTGTGATGCGCGTCGATGTGCAGATCACCCTTGGCGTTGATTTCCAGATCCAGCAGGCCGTGACGCGCCACCTGATCCAGCATATGTTCGAGGAAGGGCACACCGGTATCCAGGGCGACCTTGCCGCTGCCATCCAGATTCACGCTGACCTCGATGCGGGTTTCCAGGGTGTCGCGCTTCACATGCGCTCTGCGAGAGGACATTTTTATTCAATCAATTCAAATAGTCGTATCAGTTCCGCATCCTAGCTGAAATCCCGGCGGTAGAGAACCATTTCGCCGCAACTAATCATCTCCTTATATATAGCCATTTGAATTTTATACCTTTATACTAAAACAATGTTGTGCCGGGACCTGTAATGTCGTCCGAAACCAAAACCGTCCTCACGCTCAAGCGCTTCAAAGTCGCCTGCGGTGATTGCAGCCTTAACACGCTGTGCCTGCCTTTGGGAATGGCCGCCGACGACCTGGGCCGGCTGGATGCGATCATCGAACGCAAGCGGCCGTTGGCGCGGACCGAAAACCTGTACCACTGCGGCGAACAGTTCGACGCCATCTACGCGGTGAGGTCCGGCTCGCTCAAGACCTATGCCACCTCGGAGCACGGCGAGGAGCAGATCCTCGGCTTTCACCTGCCCGGTGAACTGGTGGGGCTGGACGCCATCGCCGACGGCCTCCATCCCTTGTCGGCACAGGCGCTGGAAACCACCAGCGTCTGCGAAATCCCGTTCGACAAACTGGAATCGCTCAGCGCCCAGTTGCCCAGCCTGCAACATCAACTCCTGCGCCTGATGAGCCTTGAAATCCACGATGACCAGAAGACGATGACAGCGTTGGCGCAGAAATCCGCCGAGGAGCGACTGGCGGCTTTTCTCATCAGTTTGTCGACGCGCTTGCAGCAACGCGGCTTCTCCCCCAACCGCTTCAATCTGAGCATGTCGCGCGGCGATATCGCCAACTATCTCGGCCTGGCGCTGGAAACGGTCAGCCGCGTTTTCACCCGCATGCAGAACGACGGGTTGCTGCGGGTAGAACGTAAGGCCGTTGAATTGCTGGATCAGGACCGGCTCTACGCCTATGCCGGCACCCCCTGCCCATCGGCTTCCCCGCAAAGCTCCAGACACTCTTCCTGACAGACGGCGCTCGGCGCCATCGACCCCACCCCGATCGTTTCGGCAACACCACGCCGTCGCCCGACTGCGCGTAGACATTTCAATTGGCCGTCCGCTGTCTGCCGCGATCTTGACCTGCGTCAATATGGCGGTATCCCGCAACCGACAAAGTTGAGCCCTGACATTTTTTCAAGATCCGGGGAGGAACACCATGCGCACCACCAAGCCGTCGGCCCTGTTTCCCGTCGTGGTGGCGGTGTTGTTGAGCACGGCACCGGTCGCGGCCTATGAAGCCGGGGACGTCATCGCCCGCGCCGGTTGGGCACGAGTCGCGCCCAATGTCGACAGCGGGCAGGTCGGCGCCATCGCCGGCAGCACCGTCGACGTGGAGAACAGCGACAGCCTCGGGTTGACTTTCGATGTGCTGCTGAGCGATCGCTTCGGCATCGGCTTGCTCGCATCGTGGCCTTTTGGCATCGAACTCAAGGGCGATGGCAGCATCGCTTCGCTGGGGAAAATCGGCGAGGCCAAAGCGTTGCCGCCGACACTGACCGTGAAATGGTTTCCCGCGCTCGGCAGCGGCCGATTGCAGCCCTATCTCGGTGTCGGCGTGAATTACACCCTGCTGTGGGACGAATCGGCCAAAGGCGGCACGGTGACGCGGCTGAAACTCGACGACAGCCTCGGCCTGGCCGCCGAAGCCGGCCTCGACTACCGCCTGGACGACGGCTGGCTGCTCAGTGCCCAGCTCTGGTACATCGATCTGGAGACCACGGGCAAGACCAACGTCGGCAAGGTCGAGGTCGACGTTGATCCCTGGGTATTCATGTTAGGCGTCGGCTTTCGCTTCTGAGCGCCGCTGCTCCACTGCTTTAACTACAGGGATACCTTATGGACGCTCAAGCCACCTATAACTACAAAGTCGTACGCCAGTTCACCATCATGACCGTCGTCTGGGGTATCGTCGGCATGCTGGTCGGCGTGGTGATCGCCGCGGAAATGGTCTGGCCGCAGCTCGGCATGGACCTGCCCTGGTTGCAGTTCGGCCGCCTGCGTCCGCTGCACACTAACGCCGTGATCTTCGCCTTCGGCGGCTCGGCATTGTTCGCCACCTCTTACTATGTGGTACAGCGCACCTGTCAGACACGCTTGTTCGGCGACCGGCTGGCGGCGTTCACCTTCTGGGGCTGGACCACGGTGATTGTGCTTGCCGCCATCACACTGCCCCTGGGTATCACCACGAGCAAGGAATACGCCGAACTGGAGTGGCCGATCGACATCCTGATCGCGTTCGTGTGGATCGCCTATGCCGTGGTGTTCTTCGGCACCATCGCCAAACGGCGGGTACCGCATATCTACGTGGCCAACTGGTTCTACGGCGCCTTCATCCTCACCGTCGCCGTGCTGCACCTGGTCAACAGCGCCGCGCTGCCGGTGAGTCTGAGCAAATCCTATTCAGTTTATCCCGGCGCCATCGACGCGATGGTTCAATGGTGGTACGGACATAACGCGGTCGGATTTTTTCTCACCGCGGGCTTCCTTGGCATGATGTATTACTTCGTGCCCAAGCAGGCCGGCCGGCCTATTTATTCCTACCGCCTGTCGGTGGTGCACTTCTGGGCGCTGATTTCCACTTACATGTGGGCCGGCCCGCACCATCTGCATTACACCGCGTTGCCGGCCTGGGCGCAGTCTCTGGGGATGGTGTTTTCGCTGATCCTGCTGGCGCCGTCGTGGGGCGGCATGATCAACGGCATCATGACGCTCTCCGGCGCCTGGCACAAACTGCGCACCGATCCGATCCTGAAGTTTCTCATCGTCTCTTTGTCCTTCTACGGCATGTCGACCTTCGAAGGCCCGATGATGTCTATCAAGACCGTGAACGCGCTGTCTCACTATACCGACTGGACCATCGGTCATGTGCATTCCGGCGCGCTGGGCTGGGTCGCCATGGTTTCGATCGGCGCAGTGTATTTTCTTATCCCCAAACTGTTCGGACAGACCCAAATGTTTTCGATCCGCCTGATCGACTGGCATTTCTGGATGTCGACCATCGGGGTGGTGCTCTACATCGTCGCCATGTGGATCGCCGGTGTGATGCAGGGCCTGATGTGGCGCGCGGTCAATGACGACGGCACGCTCACCTACAGCTTTGTCGAATCGCTGCAAGCCACGTACCCCTTCTATTTCGTACGTCTGCTCGGCGGCGCGCTGTTTTTTATCGGCATGCTGCTGATGGCGTACAACGTTTACAAAACCGTTTCCGGCGTCCAGCCCGAGGATGCGCCGGTGGCGCAGACGGCCTGAAGGAGACAACACCGATGAGTCACGAAGTTATCGAGAAAAATATCGGCCTGATGGCGGTCCTGGTCCTGCTGGTGATCAGCATTGGTGGACTGGTGGAAATCGTGCCCTTGTTTTTTCTCAAAAGCACTACCGAACCGGTCGAAGGGCTCAAACCTTACAGCGCACTGCAACTGGAAGGGCGCGACATTTATATCCGCGAGGGTTGCTATCTGTGTCATTCGCAGATGATCCGCCCCTTGCGCGCGGAAACCGAACGTTACGGTCACTACTCAGTGGCCGGCGAGTTCGTCTACGATCATCCCTTTCAATGGGGCTCTAAACGCACCGGCCCGGATCTGGCGCGGGTAGGCGGCCGCTACAGCGATGAGTGGCATCGGGTACACCTTAACAATCCGCGCGATGTGGTACCGGAATCCAACATGCCGGCATTTCCCTGGCTCAACGAACACAGTATCGACGCCAGCCTGACACCGAGGAAGTTACGCGCCATGCGCAGCTTGGGCGTGCCCTACAGCGACGCGGACATTGCTGCGGCCAGCGCCGCCGTGGCCGGAAAAACCGAGATGGACGCCCTGGTTGCCTACCTGCAGAACCTGGGCACAGCACTGTCGTAGAGGAGATGAGCATGGACATTAACACCTTGCGCGGACTCTTCACCGCACTGGCCTTGCTCGCCTTCATCGGTGTCTGGCTCTGGGCCTGGAGCCACAAACGCAAACGCGCCTTCGACGAAGAGGCCCGTTTGCCGTTTGCCGACGATCCGCCCAACGCACACAGCAAGGGCACCGACGATGAATCCTGAAATCGTATTCACAAGCGCTTTCTGGAGCTGGTGGATTATCGCGCTGACCCTGGCCAACATTCTCGGCTGTTGGTGGCTGATCTCCTGGTCGGCGAAGAAAGTTCCGGGCGAGGCCGCCAGCGGCCAAGTCACCGGGCATCGCTGGGACGGCGATTTGCAGGAGTACAATAACCCGCTGCCGCGCTGGTGGTTGTGGCTGTTCTATTTCACCCTGGTATTTTCTCTCGGCTATCTGGCGCTTTACCCAGGCCTCGGCAAGTTGCCAGGCCTGCTCGGCTGGACACCGCAAAAACAGTATCAGGAGGAAATCGCCGCGGCCGAAGCCGCCTATCAGCCCTTGTTCGCCGGCTATGCGCGGATACCGATAGCAAGGTTGAGCAAGGACCCACAGGCGGTCAAAATCGGCCAGCGCCTGTTCGTCAACTATTGCGCCGGTTGTCACGGCTCCGATGCCCGCGGTAATCCGGGTTTCCCCGATCTGAGCGACGACGAGTGGCTTTACGGCGGCGACGCCCGGACCATAGAAAAGACCATCCTGGACGGTCGCAACGGCGTCATGCCCGCCTGGCGGGAGGTGGTCGGCGACCCGGGGATCGACCAACTCGTCGCCTACGTACGCGGACTGGCCGGGCTAGACGCCAATACTGCCCAGGCCGCCAAAGGCGAGACGTTGTTTTCTACCTACTGCGTCGGTTGTCACGGCGGCGACGCCGGCGGCAACCCGGCGCTGGGCGCGCCCAATCTGCGCGACCGGGTATGGCTCTATGGCGGGTCCGCGGCAGATGTAGGCGAGTCGATCGCCAACGGACGCAACGGCCACATGCCGGCGCACCGCGATTTTCTCGGCAGTGAAAAAACGCACTTGCTGGCCGCCTTCATCTACAGCCTTTCCCAGCAGTAGCGAGTCGCGGATGTCGCGCAACCCGCCCGCCGCCAAGTCAGTGCCGCCGCCAGCGGCCGAGGCGATGTATGCGCGGCACCGCAAAGTCTATCCGCGCGAAGTGCACGGCTTGTTCGCCACGTTGCGGGTGCTGGGAGCGAGCCTGCTACTGGGCCTGTTCTATGTCACCGCCTGGCTACCCTGGGACGGGCGGCAGGCGGTGCTGTTCGACCTGCCGGCGCGAAAATTCCATGTCTTCTCGCTCACTTTCTGGCCGCAGGATTTTTTTTATTTTGCCTGGCTGCTGATTATCGCCGCGCTGCTGCTGTTTTACGTCACCGCGCTGGCCGGCCGGTTATGGTGCGGTTACGCCTGTCCGCAAACGGTCTGGACGGAACTGTTCCTGTGGATGGAGCACAAAATCGAAGGACCACGCAATCAGCGGATCAAGCGTGACAACGCCGCGATGAGCGCGAGTAAAGTTCGGCTAAAGTCACTGAAACATGGACTTTGGCTGCTACTGTCGCTGTATACCGGATTCACCTTTGTGGGCTATTTCACGCCCATTCGCGAATTGACCGGCGCGCTGGCGCAGTTCGATCTCGGGCCTTGGGAAACCTTCTGGATACTGTTTTACGGGCTGGCCACCTATGGCAACGCCGGCTGGATGCGCGAGCAGGTCTGTATCTACATGTGCCCCTATGCCCGCTTTCAGAGCGCGATGTTCGACAAGGACACGCTGGTGATCGCCTACGATGATCAGCGCGGCGAACCCCGCGGCTCGCGCCGGCGCGCACTCGATCCGCATGAGGCCGGACTGGGCGAGTGCATCGACTGCAACCAATGCGTGCAGGTCTGCCCGACCGGCATCGATATCCGTGACGGTTTGCAGTATCAATGTATCGGTTGTGCCGCCTGTATCGACATCTGTAATCGTGTAATGGACAAAATGCGCTATCCGCGTGGGCTGATCCGCTACACCACCGAGCATGCGGTCGCCGGGCATGCCGGTCGCATTCTACGCCCGCGCGTCATCGTCTATACCTTGCTGCTGTTGGCCCTGACGACCGGCCTGATCTACGCCATCGGCCAACGCACCGCGCTGGACCTCGATATTCTGCGCGACCGCAACAGCCTGTACCGGGAAACCGACAACGGCCTGATCGAGAATGTCTACACACTTAAAATCATCAATATGGAAGAAACACCTCACCGCTACCGTCTGGCCGTGGCGGCGGGACAATCCGGCCTGACATCGCTGCGCCTGACCAAGGGCGGCCTGACGGTAGCCGTCGGCGCCGGCGAAGTACGCAGTTTGCCGGTTGTAGTCAGTGTCGACAGACACGAGCTGCGCCAGAGCGTCAACCGGATCGAATTTGTCATTTATGCCGAGGACAACCGCTCACTCCAGCGCCGTGAAGTGGCGCGCTTTCTCGGCCCGGTGCCGGAGGACGGACAATGAATAACACCCATGCGCCCCTGACGCCACCGGTCTGGTACCGGCAAGGCTGGCCCTGGCTGCTCATCGCGCTGCCCGCCAGCGCCGTGATCGGCAGCATCATCACACTACTGATCGCTCTGCAACATCCGGTCTCGCTGGTAGCCGACGATTATTACCGGGAAGGCCTGGCGATCAATCAGCAGAAACATCGCTTGCAGCACGCGGCCGACCTGGGGCTGCGCGCTCTGTTGCGCGCCGATCGCCACCGACTCGCCCTGTCACTCGAGGCCCGCGAGCCGATCAGCGAACGCTCGCTGACCCTGCACTTCATTCATGCCACCCGCGCCGAGCTGGACCATAGCGTGACGCTTCGGCGTGACGGCGACAACATTTATCGCGCGCAAACCGCCGGCTCGCCTCCCGGTTACTGGTATCTGCGGCTCGAGGATTCGCGGCGAAGTTGGCAGTTGCGCGCACGCCTGCGTATCGATGGCCTTTTTCAAGCGTATCTTAGCCCGGCGGAGGACTGAACGATGGAAGACAACCCTACCATTCCGCGCGTACAGCGCGTGATCGCGGTGCTATGGCCGTCGTTTCTGGTCGCAGGCGCGGCAACCGTCATGTTCTTTACCGCCTTCGACCCCCACGATCTGGCCGATCTGCTCAGCCGCGGCGCCAGCAGCACAGCGATCTATAGCATCGGTTTCTTTTTTTTCTGGTCGCTGACAGTCAGCGCCTGCGCGCTGAGCTGCTATTTTCAGCGACCCTGCGACCGCGCACGAACACCTGCAAAGCGCGCCTAGTCCGGCCCCGCCGGCGCCACTTGGAGCCAGAAGGTGACCGGACCGTCGTTGACCAGCCCCACCTGCATGTCCGCGCCAAAACGGCCGAACTGGGCCGCGCCGTGCGTCTGCGTCGCCCGCTGCATGACATAGTCAAACAGACGTCTGCCTTCCTCGTCGCAAGCGGCTGTACTGAAGCCGGGCCGCCGGCCTTTACGGGTGTCGGCCGCCAGCGTGAATTGCGGCACCAACAGCAGGTCGCCGCCGGTCTGCGTCAGACTCAGATTCATGCGCCCTTCGCGGTCGGCGAAAACACGGTAGTCGAGCACACGCTGCAACAGCCGGTCGGCCTCGCGCGTCGAGTCGCGCTTTTCCACGCCCCATAACACCAACAACCCCGGTCCGATGCTGGCGCTGCGCGCGCCGGCGCTCTCCACCCAGGCCTGGGTCACGCGCTGCAGCAGCGCGATCACGGGCGCTGGCGCGCGAATTCGTCGGTCGCGCGCAGCAGGGCGTCGGTGATCGCCGCCTCGGCGGCCGAGTGTCCGGCCGCGTCGATGATCTGCAACCTCGACCCCGGCCAGGCCTGGTGCAGGGAATAGGCCTGATCGACGGGACAGATGACGTCGTAGCGACCGTGCACGATGACGCCGGGAATCGACTGCAGGCGCTCGGCTTGGCCTAGAATCTGGTCGGGTTCTATGAATGCATCATTGATAAAATAATGACACTCGATGCGCGCCATGCTCAGCGCCACCCGGCTACCGCTGAAGTGCTCCACCAGGCCCGGCCGGGTCCGCAGTGTCGACGTGCGCCCTTCCCATGCCGACCAGGCTTTTGCCGCCTGCAGGCGCTTGATCTCGTTGTCGCCGGTCAACAGCTCGTAGTAGGCCGCCACCATTTCGCGCCGCCGTGCGGGCGCCACCGGCGCGATGAAATCCTGCCAGTAGTCCGGAAACAGGCGCGAGGCACCTTTCTGGTAAAACCAGTCGATGTCCTGTGCGCGGCACAAAAACACACCGCGCAGAATCAGCGCCAACACCCGTTGCGGCTGCCGCTCGGCATAGAGCAGCCCGAGGGTGGCGCCCCACGAGCCGCCGAACACCAGCCAGCGCTCGATCGCCAGGTGTTGACGTATGTGCTCGATGTCCTCAAGCAACAACGGCGTAGTGTTCCGGCGCAGATCCGCGTGCGGTGTCGAGCGACCGCAACCGCGCTGATCAAACAAAACGATACGATAGCGTTGCGGATCGAACAAGCGACGGTGCCAGGGCTCGCCGCCGCCGCCGGGGCCACCGTGCAGAAACACCACCGGCACACCTCGCGGGTTGCCGCACT
>JASBST010000012.1 GCA_030148775.1 Thiogranum sp. | reverse complement strand
AGCAGCTCGGGGGTGAACTGACGCACGAAGCGATCGACGCGCTGAAAGGTCTCGCGCGAATCGATACGCAGTTTCTCCCCCTCGGTGTCCGAGATATCGCGCCGCACCCGCAGCGCCAGCGGCAGATCCTCGTGCACGATCTGCGCCGGGGCCGCGGTCACGACCTCCTGGCGGATCGAAGCCCAGAGCCGTTGCAGAAAATGCAGATCGGAGGCGATCGACTCCTCGTCGAGCAGCAGGTCGACGACCTCCTGCGAGGCCAGCACCAGCAACTGCTGTACGTCGAACTGGCGCGCCTCGCGCAGGATCTCGCGGAAAATTTCGTAGCAAACGGTTTCGGCGGTCTTCACCGAGGCGCGTCCGCCGCACACCGGGCAGGGCTCGCAGAGAATATGCTCCAGGCTCTCGCGGGTGCGCTTGCGCGTCATCTGCACCAGTCCCAGACTGGTGATTTCGCTGATGTGGCAGTTGGCGTGGTCACGCTCGACGTGCTTTTCCAGCGCCCGCAGCACCTGCCGCTTGTGTTCCTCGGTCTGCATGTCGATGAAGTCGATGATGATGATGCCGCCGAGATTGCGCAACCGCAGCTGGCGCACAATCGCCTGCGCCGCCTCCAGATTGGTCTTGAAAATGGTTTCTTCCAGATTCCGATGGCCGACATAGGCACCGGTGTTGACGTCGATGGTGGTCATCGCCTCGGTCTGATCGATCACCAGATGGCCGCCGGATTTCAGCTGCACCTTGCGCTCCAGTGACTTCTGGATCTCGTCGTCGATGCTGTAGAGATCGAAAATCGGCCGTTCGCCGGGATAGTACTCCAGTTTGTTGAGCAACTCCGGCGTGAACTGGCGCACAAAGCGGTCGACGCGCTGAAAGGTCTCGCGCGAATCGATGCGCAGTTTTTCCACCTCGGTGTCGGAAATGTCGCGCAGCACGCGCAAGGCCAGCGGCAGGTCCTCGTGGACGATCTGCCTCGGCGCGGCCGCCTCCACCTCCTGGCAGATCGACGCCCACAGGCGTTGCAGAAAATGCAGATCCGAGGCGATCGACTCCTCGTCGACCCCTTCGGCCGCAGTGCGCAGGATAAAGCCGCCGGGCTGTTGATCGTCGCGTTCGCGCAGCACGATGTCGCGCAGACGCTGACGCTCTTCCTCGTCCTCGATACGCTGCGACACGCCGACATTGACGGTCTCCGGCATGAACACCAGATAGCGCGAGGGGATGGTGATATGCGTGGTCAGCCGCGCGCCCTTGGTGCCGAGCGGATCCTTGATCACCTGCACCAGAACCTCCTGTCCTTCCTGCAACAGGCGGGTGATGTTGTCGTCCCCGGAGACGGTCATTTCGGCGTTCTCGTCGCCGCCGATGACAAAAATGTCCGAGGCGTGCAAAAAGGCGGCGCGCTCCAGACCGATATCGACGAACGCCGCCTGCATGCCCGGCAACACGCGGCTGACGACACCTTTGTAGATGTTGCCGACCAGCCCGCGGCGCCTGGCCCGTTCGATGAAGACCTCCTGCAACACGCCGTTCTCGACCACCGCGACACGGGTTTCCTGCGGCGTGACATTGACCAGCAACTCGACTGTCATGGGTTTGTATCCAATATCCGAATTCCGAAATCCTGCAACAGCGCCGCGGTCTCGTGCAATGGCAAGCCCATCACAGCCGAATAACTGCCGTCGAGGCGGGTAACGAAGGCCGCGGCCAGACCCTGTATGGCATAGCCGCCGGCCTTGTCGCGCGGCTCGCCGCTGCGCCAGTAAGCGTCGATGTCATTGTCGGCGATTGGGCCGAACCAGACCTTGGTGCAATTCACGGCGCCGGCCTGGCGCTCGGGCGTGACCAGCGCCACGGCGCTATAAACCTCGTGGGCGCGTCCCGCCAGCAGCCGCAACATCGCGCGCGCCTGGGCGGCGTCGCGCGGTTTGCCGAGCATGCGTCCGTCGGCGACCACCGTGGTATCGGCGCCCAGCACCGGCAGCGCCGGGCGGTGCCGCTCGAGCACCGCCCGCGCCTTGGCCAGGGCCAGTCGACTCACATAGTCGGCCGGCGCTTCGCCCGGGCGCACGCTTTCGTCCACCGCCGCCACCTGCTGCTCGAAACCGACACCGATCTGGCCGAGCAGCTGGCAACGCCGCGGCGAGGCCGAGGCCAGGATCACCCGAGCGGCGCTCATCCGCCGCGATGATACGGGTGCCCGTTGATCAGACTCCAGGCACGGTACAGTTGTTCGGCCAACAGCACCCGCACCAACGGGTGCGGCAAGGTCAGCGGGGACAGCGACCAGCGCTGCTGCGCGCGCGCCAGACAGCTCTCGTCCAGCCCGTCCGGACCACCGACCAGCAGGCTGACGTCCTCGCCCGCGCCCAACCAGTCGCGCAACTGCTGTGCCAACTGGGCGGTTGACCAGCTGCGGCCGCCGACATCCAGGGCGACAACGCGCTGGCGCGCGTCCAACGCCGCCAGCATGCGCCGGCCTTCCTCGTGCAGCGCGTGCGCCAGCGGCCGCGACTTGCCGCGCGGACCGAGGGGAATCGGCTTCAACACCAGCGCACACTCGCGCGGCAGACGACGCGCGTAGTCGTTGTAACCCTCGTCGACCCAGGCGGGCATGCGGGTGCCGACGGCGATCAGGTTGATCTGCATCGGCGGGCGCTCACACGCGCTCCGACCTGCCGCGCTTTTCCTCGGTCACCGTCCAGAGTTTTTCCAGCGCGTAGAACTCGCGGATGCGCGGCTGCATCACGTGCACCACCACGTCGCCGAGATCGACCAGCACCCATTCGCCCTCGCGTTCGCCCTCCACCCCCAGCGGCGGCGAACCGGCCTTCTTGCAGGCCATCACCACCGCGTCGGCGAGCGATTTCACATGCCGGTCGGAGGTACCGCTGGCGATCAGCATGATATCGGTCACCGTGGTCATGCCGCGCACGTCGTACTCGGCGATATCCAGCCCCTTGCGATCTTCCAGCGCCTGCCACGCCAGTTGCTTTAATTCATCCGTTTGCATACCAGTTCTCTTGCTTGATTCGTTCCAATACCGCCGCCGGCAGCAGATAGCGTGCGCTGCGCCCGGCGGCGAGCAACGCGCGAATGCCGGTGGCGGAGATGTCCAGTTGTGTTACCGGCAAGGTCAAAACCGCGCCCGCCGGCCGCGTCCGCAGCGGCGCGACCTCGGCCACCCGCAACGGCGCCAGACGTTCGGCCACCACCCCGTCGCGCGGCCACTGAGCATCCGGGCGTTGCATCACCACCAGATGGCACAGTTGCAACACCTCTTCCCAACGGTGCCAGCGGTCCAGACCGGCCAGCGCGTCCATGCCGAGCGCGAGACACAAGGGCCGCTCGCCGTGCTCGGCGCGCAGCGAAAGCAAGGTGTCCACCATATAGGAAGGCCCTTCGCGCTGGAGTTCGCGCGTATCGACGGCCAGGCCCGGCTCGTCGGCGATCGCCAGGCGCAGCAGCGCCAGG
Source organism: Thiogranum sp. (assembly GCA_030148775.1). GTDB lineage: Bacteria > Pseudomonadota > Gammaproteobacteria > DSM-19610 > DSM-19610 > Thiogranum. The sequence goes on along the minus strand of JASBST010000012.1, from coordinate 188 downwards.
CGGTGCGCGGCGGCCAACAATGGCGCCGGCCGATGCGGCGGCACCCGGCCCGGCAACAGATGCACCTGATCGATCTCCAGCGCCTGCTGCAACTCCAGCGCAGGGCGCAGATGACCGAAATGGACCGGATCGAAGGTGCCGCCGAAAATACAGATCATGGACGCGGCAATGGCATGCGAAAAGCGCCC
>JASBST010000010.1 GCA_030148775.1 Thiogranum sp. | reverse complement strand
GCCACTTCGCGCAGCGAGCCGTCGCGCACATCGGAGTTGAGCATCACCGGCACATGGAAGGCGCGGGCGATGCGCGCGGTCTCGGCGTCGTCCAGGTTGGCGCGTATCTGTGGCAGGTTTTCCCGGTGCACGGCGCCGGTGTGCAGGTCGATGCCATAGTCGCTGTTGGCGACGATGCTGTCGAGAAAACGGTACGCCAGCCGCGCGGCCATCGAGCCGCCCTCGGAGCCGGGAAAGGCGCGGTTGAGGTCGCGCCGGTCGGGCAGATAGCGCGAGCGGTTGACGAAACCGTAAACATTGACGATAGGCACGGCGATGAGCGTGCCGCGCAGGCGTTTGAGCAACGGCAGACGCAGCAGCCGGCGGATGATTTCCACGCCGTTGATTTCGTCGCCGTGGATGGCGGCGCTGACAAACAGCCGCGGCCCCTGACGTTTGCCGCAGACCACGTGCAGCGGCAGGTTCATCGGTGCGTGCGAATACAAACTGGCAATCGGCAGCTCCAGCGTCGTGCTCTGCCCCGCCTCGACGCGCATGCCGTCGATATCGATACCGCCCCCGGGCACGGTTCAGCCCTTGCCTTTGGTGCGGGTACGGTGCGGACGGGCGTTGCGCGCGATGAAATCGATAATCATGCCGGCGATGTCCTTGCCGGTGGCCTCCTCGATTCCCTCCAGGCCGGGCGAGGAGTTGACCTCCATGACCACGGCACCGTGGTTGGACCTCAGAATGTCCACGCCGGCCACGTTCAGGCCCATGATGTTGGCGGCGCGCACAGCGGTGGAACGCTCCTCCGGGGTGATCTTGATGATACTGGCCGAACCGCCGCGGTGCAGGTTGGAGCGGAACTCGCCGGCCACCGCCTGGCGTTTCATCGCCGCCACCACCTTGTCGCCAATGACAAAGCAGCGGATGTCGGCGCCGCCGGCCTCGCGGATGTATTCCTGCACCAGAATGTTGGCGCGCAGCCCCATGAAGGCCTCGATCACGCTTTCGGCGGCCTTTTGGGTCTCGGCCAGCACCACGCCGATGCCCTGGGTGCCTTCGAGCAGTTTGATCACCACCGGCGCGCCGCCCACCATGGTCAGCAAATCCTGCACATCGTCGGGCGAGTGCGCGAATCCGGTGACGGGCAGGCCGATGCCCTTGCGCGCCAGCAGTTGCAGCGAACGCAGCTTGTCGCGCGACCGGCTGATGGCCACCGACTCGTTCAGCGGATATACGCCCATCATCTCGAACTGGCGCAGCACCGCAGTGCCGTAAAAGGTCACCGAAGCGCCGATACGCGGGATCACCGCGTCGAAACCGCTGAGGATACGCCCGTTGTAGTGGATCTCCGGCCGGTTGGAGGCGATGTTCATGTACGCGCGCAGCGTGTTGATCATCTCCGCTTCGTGGCCGCGCTCTTCAGCGGCCTCGATCAGACGGTTGGTCGAATACAACGAACGCTTGCGTGAAAGGATCGCAATTTTCATAAATCACCTGCCATGATAAAGGTTGCGCCGTTGACCGGCTAGGCGCGCCGATGTGGCGCCGTTGGCCCTATACCCACTGTAGCACCGGCGCGCCTCAGGAAGCGGAATCGGCCGCCGGCGGCGTTGCGGATATCAGGGAACGCGCCTGTTCGCCCTTACTGCCGAACAGGCTGCGCAAGTGCAGATCGCGTTGCGGGAACGGCACCTCGATAGCGTACTCCTTGAGCTTGCTTTCGATCTCCCAGAGATAATCGGCGTTGACCGCGCCGGGGCGCTTGACCGCCTCGGGTGTGAGCCACACCACCAGTTCGAAGTTCAGACTGCTGTCGCCGAACTCGACGAACCACACCTGCGGCTGGCGCCCGCCGACACCCTTGAGCGTCCAGCGCACCGCGTCGGCGGCTTCGAGCACGGCCTTTTTCACCCGCTCCTTGTCGGTACCATAGGCGACGCCGAAAGCGACGTGGATACGGCGATAGGATTCGCGCATGGTCCAGTTGGTCACCCGGCCGCCGACGAATTCGGAGTTGGGCACCAGGATGTCGACGTTGTCGTTGGTTGTTATCAGGGTACTGCGCATGTTGATTTCCCGCACTTCACCGGAAACGCCGGATTCCAACTCGACGAAGTCGCCCACCTTCAGGCTTTTCTCGAACAGGATGATCAGCCCGGCGACGAAGTTGCTGATCAGCGTCTGCAGACCGAAGCCGATGCCGACCCCAAGCGCACTGGCGAACAGGGCGAACTTGGTGAAGTCGATGCCAATCGAAGACAGCCCGATAATAATACCGACCGCCAACACGGTATAGTGCACCAGTCGCCCAACAGTGTAGAGCGAACTCTGGCTGATGGCGCCGCGGGTCGCGCCCACCCGTCTGATAGCGCGCTGAAAGGCCTTGGAAACCCACCAGGCGATGGTGAGGATCAACAACACCCGCAGCAGGCCGAAGGTGGTCACCGGCGTTTCGCTGATTTCAAACAGGGTGCTGCCGAGCAGATTCACGCCCTGATCCCAAAAGCCCTTCACGCCCGCCCAGCCGGCATGCCAGGTACGCGACAGCCAGCCCTCGTCGAGGTGCAGGCGGGCCTCCAGCAGCCGGCCCAGAAACTGGTTCTCCGCGCGCTGCTGTTCGAGTTGGAGCAACGTCCCATCCAGGGCATCGAGATGCTCACGGACCCGCGCCGCCGTCGCCGCACCCTCCTCCCCGGCCTCGCCGCCCAGCGCGGCGCGCACCCGCACGCTGACGCGCTGCCAGCGCTCGTGCTGTTCGCGCAGCGATTCGGACAGGGTCTGGTTTTCGTCCATGACCGTCTGCGCCGGTTCGGCGCCGGCGCCGGTCGCCGCACCGGTCTGCACGATCAGCGCGCGCGCCAGGCGCGCCTGCATGACCCGCAGCTCCTGTACACCCAGCGCCGCTTCAATACCTATCGCCTCCACCAGCCGCCACTGCGCCTGATCGCCGGCGGCAACCGCAGCCGTCGCACCGCCGTTATCGCGCAACCGCTCGGCTTTGGCGCGCAAGTCCTCGACCGCCCGGCGGGCGCGCTGTGCGCGTCGCTGCCACAGCGCCGGCTGGTCTTCGGCGATCTGCAAGCGTTCGGGGATCAGCCGCAGCTCGTCGTCCAGCCGTTGCAGCTGGTCTTCGTCCAGGCCCAAGGCGTCGCGCCGGCGTTCCAGTTCGAGACGGTCGATTTCCAGCCGCACGCGGCCGAGCATCAATGCCAGCCCCCGCTGCAGCCGCTGTTCGCTGTCTTGCGGCAACTCCAGATAACGGCTGCGTTGACGCGATTGTTGTTTGCGCGCCTGTTCGAACACCACTTCCTGCCAATCGAGCTGTTCGCGTGCCGCCTCACTGCGTCGCTGTAACGCCTGCCACTGCCGGTGGCGTGCCAGGGCCTCATCGATACTGTAATGCTCGGCGCCGGCCACCGGCACACCCTCCGGGCGCGCCACCGCCTGCGAACGTAGCTGGCGATAACGCGCCAGCGCGTCGCTCAACTGTTTTATCCGCGCGGCGGCCTCGCCGGAGCGGCCGACGCCCGCGGTCTCCAGATAGGCCCGCAACAGCGCGTCGAGACGGGCGATACGCGCTTCCAGGGCGGCGGCGTCCAGTTCGCCGTCGGCGGCAAAATAGCTCCACCAGTCGGCTTTGAGCGTCACCGGATCCGGCGCCGGGGCGTCGGGCGGTGCTTCGGCCATCACCGCAAGCGGCAGCAGCACCGCCAGCACAAGCAATAGCGCTCTCATAACCACCGTTTCTTCCTGAACAGCGTGAGCAGTCCCACGGCGATCGCCACCATTACGCCAAGCAGGATGAAGTAACCCGAACGCGAGTGCAATTCGGGCATGTTTTCGAAATTCATGCCGTAGATACCGGCGAGAAAACTCAGCGGCACAAAAATCGCCATCACCACGGTGAGCACTTTCATGATCTGGTTCAGGTGGTGCGAGGCGACGGAAATATACCCGTCGATCAGATCCGAGGACAACTCGTAGTATAAACCGGCCAGACTGACCGCGCGTTCCTGCTGTTCATAAACATCCACGATCTGGTGCTGCTGTTGCGTTCCCAGGGCCGGTAGATCGGCGGATTTCAATTCGGCGAAAATCTGCTGGTGATAAAGAAACACGCGGCGGAATTTCTTCAGTTCGGTCTTGTAGCTCAGCAGTTCGGCCAGCACTTCGTCGCGCGGGTGTTGGGTAACCTCCCCTTCCAGGGCTTCCAGGCGCGGCTCCAGATCGAACAGAATCTGCAGATAACGGTTGATCAGCAGCCGGCACAGGCGCATGGCGGCGGCGCCGTGGGAGCGCAGGAACAGGGCCGGATCAGCCTCCAGTTCGGCATATAGGGTGTCGGCCGCCAGCGAACGCTGGCTGTGGCGCGTCAACAGGAAGCGCCGGCCGAGAAACAGCGCCAGTTGCAGGGTGTCGAAGTGGACGCCGTCGGCCTCCGCGGCCAGCTCCTTGAGCAGCACGAAGGTGGCGCTGTCGAACACCTCGAGTTTCGGCGGGTGGCGCACGCGCAAGGCATCCTGCACCGCCAGGGGATGAATGGAGAAGGCGTCGAACAGCCGTTGTTGGTGTGCGCTCTCCAGTTGCGCGTCGAAATCCACCCAGATGACGCTGTCGCTGTCATCTTCCCAGGCGTCGAGCAGCTCCATACCGCCCATCGTGAACGCACCGCTGGCACGGTGGTATAAACATGCACGCATTTCGCCCGGGCTCCTTTGCCGCTGCGCCCCGGTCCGGCTCCCGCCGGTGCCCGAGGCCCGAAACGCTACCGTATCGGCATTGACGGCGCGCGGCAAGCGCCGTCGCAACGGCGGACGCCGCGGCGGCGAGCATCGACGGCGCCAATCCAGTAGACTGGTCCCATGAACGACAGCGAAAACCCGTCCACCGCCCGGCGCGAGGTCTACAGCGTCGCGCGCCTGAACCGGGAGGTCCGTCGCCTGCTGGAATCCGGCTTTGCCCGCATCTGGGTCGAAGGCGAGATATCCAACCTGGCGCGACCGTCTTCCGGCCACCTGTATTTCACCCTCAAGGATGCCGGCGCACAGATCAGTTGCGCGCTGTTTCGCAACCGCGCCGCCCGCCTTGCCTTCCCGCTGGACAACGGCGCCCAGGTTCTGGCCCAGGCGCAGGTCAGTCTGTACGAAGCACGCGGCAACTATCAGTTGATCGTCGACCGGCTGTAGCCGGTCGGCGACGGCGCGCTGCGGCGTGCCTTCGAGGCGCTGAAACATCAGTTGCAGGCCGAGGGCCTGTTCGCCCCCGAGCATAAACGCCCGCTGCCAGCCTGGCCGCGCTGCCTGGGGGTGATCACGGCGCCCGGCGGGGCGGCGATCCGCGACGTGCTGACGGTACTCAGGCGGCGCTTTGCCGCGCTGCCGGTGATCGTTTATCCGACTCTGGTGCAGGGCGCGGGCGCGGCCGCCGGCATCATAGCCGCACTGCAACAGGCGCAACGGCACGGCCGCTGCGACGTCTTGCTGCTGACCCGCGGCGGCGGCTCGCTGGAGGATCTGTGGCCGTTCAACGAAGCGGCCGTGGCACGTGCCATCCACGCCTGCCAAGTGCCGCTGGTCTCGGCCGTCGGACACGAAATCGATTTCGTCATCAGCGACTTCGTCGCCGACGCGCGCGCCGCCACGCCCTCGGCGGCGGCGGAATTGTTGAGCCCGGACGGCGACCAGGTGGCGCGCCGCTGCGCCCAAACCCGGGCCGCGCTGGGGCAGCACATGCAGCGCACCCTGCGCCAACGCCGCGAACGTCTGCAATGGCTGCTCGGGCGCGCCCGCCTGTGCTCGCCGACCCGGCGCCTGCAGCAACATAGCCAGCGGCTGGACGAACTCCGCCTGCGCCTGCTGCGCGCCTGGCAACAGGCGCAGGCGGGGCGGGCCGCGCGCCTGGATGCCGCCACCGCCCGCTGGCGTCAACAAAACCCGGGGACGCGGTTGCAGGCGTTGCGCAGCGGCACGGCGGAGTTGGCACAGCGACTGAAATACTGTATAAATATACAGCTATCGATGCGGCGCGAACGGCTGGCCGGCCTGTCGCGGGCACTGGACGCCATCAGTCCGCTGTCCACCTTGCGGCGCGGCTATTCCATTACCAGCGCCGACGGCCGTATCCTGCGCCGGGCGGCGCAAACCCGCGTCGGCGAAAAACTGGAAACGCGTCTGGCGCACGGGCGTGTCATCAGCCAGGTCTGCGAGGTCGAGGGATGAAAAAGACAGGGCAAATTTCTCTATATCTGGCGGCGACACTGATCGGAATCTGGCTGGCCGCGCCGGCGGCGGCGATGGAGCTGCCGCGCGCCGAAGCGGTTCCCGGCGGCGTCGCCCTGGTGACACTGCCGGGCGACGACATCACGGCCGCCAGTTTCAACGGCAAGCCCGTCCTGATCGTCACCGCCGGCGACAGGCGCACGGCGGTCGTGGGTCTGCCACTTGGTCTGCGCCCCGGCAGCCATCGTCTCAAGTTGCACACCGCCGCCGGTGACGTGATCAGCCAGGCTTTCAAGGTCGCCGACAAGCACTACCAGGAACAGCACATCACCATCAAGGACAAGCGCAAGGTGACGCCGGAGAAACGCGACATGAAGCGCATCCTGCGCGAACAGCGCCAGATCAAGTGGGCGCTCGCCAACTGGGACCCGGACATGCCGGAAAATCTGCGCTTTCGACTGCCGGTCGAGGGACCGGTCAGCAGCCCCTTCGGTTTACGGCGTTTTTTCAACGAACAGGCGCGCAAACCCCACAGCGGCCTGGATCTGGCCGCCCCCCAGGGCACGCCGGTGCGGGCGCCGGCCGGCGGCCGCATCAGTGACACCGGTGACTTCTTTTTCAACGGCAATACGGTCTTCATCGACCACGGCCACGGGTTGGTCACCATGTATTGCCATCTGTCGCGCATCGACGTCAAACCCGGCCAGCAGGTGCGGCCGGGCGACATTATCGGTCTGGTGGGCAAAACCGGCCGGGTCACCGGCCCGCACCTTCACTGGGGGGTCAGCCTCAACGACGCGCGCGTCGATCCCACGTTGTTTTTGGCGACGCCGGTGACCAGCGGTGCCCATTAGCCGCCTGTCACGGCGATGAGTCCGGTCAGCCGCAGCCTGCTGGCGGCCAATCTGCGGCGACTGCGCCGCGCTCAGGGCTGGAGCCAGGAGCAACTCGCCGAGCGCTGCGGTCTGCACCGCACTTATATCGGCGCGGTGGAACGCGGCGAACGCAACATCAGTCTCGACAACCTGGAACGCCTGGCCGGCGCGCTGAGCGTTCCGCTGTATCACCTGTTGGACAATCCGCAGAGCCGCAACCGCGTTTGCGAACCGCGGGCCGGCTACCGCCACGGACGTTACAGCTCATATCAGGCAAATTGCTACTTATAGTCTGTCGACCCTTTCTCGCGACTACCCTTTAATTCGCATTCATGAACTTGAATGCACGGAAGCAACTTGCCCAACAGGTGCGCCTGTTGCGGACCGACCGCGGTTGGTCGCAGGAAGTGCTTGCCGAACTCAGCGGCCTCAACCGCAGTTATATCGGCGCGGTCGAGCGTGCCGAGCACAATATCGGCCTGGACAATATCGAGCGCATCGCACGGGCACTGGAAATCCCGATCACCCGGTTGCTCGACAGTCAGACCGGCAGCGCGCCCCGCTGTACGGGTCATATGCGTGAACAGCCGCTGCCACCGACGGTCGGTAACGTGGTGGTGCACCGCAGGGTCTTTCTCGAATTGCTGCGCCAGTGCGGTCAGACGCACCGCGAGCTGGTTCTGGTCTATTTGGAGCGCTGCGGGGTGAACGTGTGCGACTGAACCCCACCGGCCGGACCATACTCGTGACGCCCGGGACGCAGCCGTTTGTAGTTGCGGACCATGATGATCATTTTCTCGATGGCCGGGCGGTCTATGAACGCTACGTTCAGACCCACCTGCAGGGAAACGCCGTGTGCCTGCACGGCGCCGACCTCAATGTAGTTGCGCTGCGCCGCGCAACCGGTCTCGTCCGGCGTGCCGGCACCGGCCAGGGCGACGTAGCGGCAATCCCAGACGACAGGCTGTCCCTGCAAAGCCCCGACGAACCGAACCCGTACCTGATGCGCCGCCGGTTCGTCGACGAGCAGGTAATCCTGACCGATTTCGGTCAGATAATGTCCGAAGCGAATAGGGTCGCCGCTAAGCGCCGCGGCCGGCAACTCGGGCTGGTCACTGTTCACTGCGGTTCGGGCTTGAACAGTTCCTCATCGAAGAAATCCGTTTCCGGCGGGTGGCCGTCGTAGATTTCGCTCCAGCGTTTCTGCCGGTAGGCTTCGCGCACCTGCAGATAGGGATCGATGGCCGCGGCGTCCAGCACCTGCGAGGCCGACAGCAGATCGGCGCGCTGGCTGATGTAAAAAAGACTGTAGGCCCCCCAGCGGACCGCGGTATCGTCGGCCAGGTACGGCACCGGCTGCAGATAGACAGCCGGTACCAGACCGGCACTGTCGCGCGCCGTGCTCGGGCCCAGGAACGGCAACACCACGTACCAACCCTCGCCGAACCCCCAGGTGGCGAAGGTCTGACCGAAATCCTCCTTGTGTCGCGGCAGGCCCCAGCCAGTGGAGACATCGATCAGTCCGAACACGCCGAACAGCGAGTTGAAACCAAAACGCAAGGTATCGCTGACGCCCTGGCGCGCCTTGCCCTGCAAGACATCGTTGACGATGGTAATCGGCTCCAGCAGGTTCTGGTAGAAATTGCGCACACCGGTACGCGCAAAGATCGGCACATAGCGCACGTAGCGTTTCGCCACCGGCTTGGCGATACCGCGATCGAAGTAGTCGTTGAAGCTGTAAACCGCGCGATTGACCGGTTCGAGCGGGTCGCTGGCGTCCTGGTAGGGGGAACGGGTGGCGCAGCCGCTGCACAGCAGCACCACGCCTGCGCTCCATAGCCATCGTTTCATATTTTTGTTCATGTCCGCTTCATCGGCCGCGCCGGTTATTTTTTTACATGACGGATCATACGTTTCCGACGTCGTTGCTGTCGAGCCGTGAGGCTGTTGCGGCGCCCTTTGTAGGGATTGTCGCCGGTTTTGAATTCCAGCCGGATGGGCGTCCCCACCAGGCGCAGGGCCTGACGGAAGTAATTGTTCAGGTAGCGCTTGTAGCTCGGCGGCAGACGTTCGGTCTGGTTTCCGTGGATGACGATCACCGGCGGACGTTGTCCACCCTGGTGCGCATAGCGCAATTTGATCCGCCGGCCCTGTACCAGCGGCGGCTGATGTGCGTGCACCGCTTGTTCCAGCAAACGGGTCAGCTCGGGCGTCGGCACCTTGATGGTGGCGGCGCGATGCGCGGCCTGCACGGCGTCGTACAGGTTGCCGACGCCACTGCCGTGGAGCGCGGAGATGAAATAACGTTCGGCCATGGCCAGAAACGGCAGACGCCGCTCCAGCTGGGTGCGGAACCACTGGCGCTGATCATCGTCCAGACCGTCCCATTTGTTGATCGCCAGGACCAGGGCGGTACCGCTGTCGATAATATTGCCGGCCAGCGACGCGTCCTGATCGACCGCCTCGCCGGCGTGCGCGTCGAGCACCAGAATCGCCACGTCGGCGTCGTTGATCGCCTGCAGCGTTTTGATGACGCTGAACTTTTCCACCACCTCGTTGACTTTGCTGCGGCGCCGCACACCGGCGGTATCGATCAGCGTGTAGGCCTGGCCGTCACGCTCAAAGGGGATGTAAATGCTGTCGCGGGTGGTCCCGGGCTGATCGAAAGCCAGCACCCGCTGCTCGCCCAGCATCCGGTTGATCAGGGTGGATTTGCCCACATTGGGGCGCCCCACCACCGCCAGGCGTATCCCGGGCTCCGCCTCGGGCGCGTCTTCATGTCCGCCAGCGCTCGGCGGTAACGCGCCCAGCACCTGATCGATCAGCGCGGACACACCGCGACCGTGGGCCGCGGCAATGGCCGCCGGCTGGCCGAAACCCAAGGCGCAGGCCTCGGCCGCAATGCCGCCGGTATCGACGCTGTCGGCCTTGTTGAGCGCCAGCCACACCGTTTTGCCGCTGCGCCGCAGGCGTTCGGCGATCTGGTGGTCGCTGAGATTGATGCCGTCGCGCGCATCGAGCAGGAACACCACGGCGTCGGCCTGCTCGACCGCCAGCCAGACCTGTTCGGCCATCAAACTGTCCAGCCCGCGCTCATCGCCCACCAGCCCGCCGGTATCGACCACCAGATAAGGGCGCTCGCCGAGCCGGCCCTGCCCGTACTGGCGGTCACGGGTGAGACCGGGGAAATCGGCCACCAGCGCATCGCGGCTGCGCGTGAGCTGATTGAACAGCGTGGATTTGCCGACATTGGGTCGGCCGATCAGGGCGATGACGGGAAGCATGTCGGCCGGAGGCTGAGCGCCTAGCGCGTTTCGAGCCGATACAGCGCCAGCGTGCCGCCGGCGCCCAGCACCAGTAAGCGACTGTCGTTGAGGCTGACCGGCGTAGCGATAATGCCGTCGCTGTCCACCCGTACGCGGCCGACGATGGCACCATCGCTCTGCGACAGAATGTGCAGATAGCCGGCGTAATCGCCCACCGCAATATAGTCATCGATCAGCGCCGGCCCGGTCAGTGAGCGGCGGCGCAGATCCGACTGCTTCCACAAGGCCCGCCCCGTGCGCCGATCCAGCGCCCAGACGTCGCTGTCGGCATCGCTGACCGCCACCAGACTGTAATCGACGGCGATACCGGCATAGGTGGACATATCGCGGCTCCACAACATGCGTCCGTCCTGCAGCGAAACCGCCACCAGTCGTCCTTGAAAGCTGCCGGCATAGAGCACGCCCGCGTCGATGACCGGGTTGGCGTCGACGTCGACGATACGCTGCAGTTCGGTGCGCCCGTGGGGAACCGCGACCGGGGCGTTCCAGATCTCGCGGCCGTTGCGCACATCCAGCGCCACCAGTTTGCCGTTGGCAAAACCGGCGATCACCACATCGGCATCGACCAGCGGCGTGCTGGTGCCGCGCAGCGTCAACACCGGTACCGTGCGATCGTACAGCCACAGTCGCTTGCCGTCTTTGGCCGCCAGCGCCGAGATGGAACCGTCGACTGTCTGTACGATCACGGTATCGTCGTAGACGCGCGGCACCGACAGCACCTCGCTGGGTACATCCACCTGCCAGCGCTGTTTGCCGCTGTCGGCATCCAGCGCCACCAGACGGCCTTCGCTGCTGCCGGCCAATACCAGGCCGTCACCGACCCCCGCCCCGGCGGAAATCGCCAGACCGGTCTTGGTGCGCCACAGGCGTTTGCCGCTTTGCAGCGCGTAGGCCGATACCGCGCCACCACGATCGGCCACGTACACGCGGTCGCCGTCCACGCTGGGCACCAGGCGCACAAACTGCTCGTCGGTGCCCTTGCCGGTGCTGTGACTCCACAGGCGCTTGAGCTGCACCCGTTGATCGATTTTCTTCAACTCCGCCGGCGGCTCGGAATTATCCTTGCTGCCGAACAGCGAACAGCCACCCAACAGCGCAGCGATCAACAGCAGCAATAGCAGTCGCCGCGGCTGCATCAGCGTACGTCACCGGGGTCGCCGCCGACATTTTCATACTTGGCGGCCAACAGGCCCCGGTTGGGCGCGGCCGCTGGCAACTGTTCCAACGCCTGCCGGTAGGCGGCCGCCGCGGCCTTGGTGTCGCCCCGCGCGACGGCGAGATCGCCCTTGAATTCGCTGTACTGATAGGCAAAGGCACCCGGGTTCTGCACCGCGGCCAGGCGTTGGTCGGCCTCGTCGTAGAGCTTGCGGTCGAGCAGCACCTGCAACAGCCGCAGGCGCGCGGTGTGACGCACCGCGTCGCTGTCGGCGTGCTCGAGCGCCCATTGCAGTTGTGCCTGCGCCGCGGCGAGTTCACCCTTTTCGGCCGCCTGGTGGGCGAGTTCCAGCGCCGCCAGGACCGCGTAGGCCGAACCGCTGTGGCGACTGATCAGCTCGTTGGCCAGCTCCCGTACCTGCTCGCTCTTGCCCGCGCCGGCGCTCGGCGCGGCGGCCAAGCGCATTTGCGCGTAGATGTTGGACGCGTTTAGCGCCTGTTTGCCCTGGTAGCCCTGCCAGGCCTTGAACCCGAGCAGCCCCGACAGCCCCAGCAACACACCGGTCACTATCGAGATGCCGTTCTCCTTCCACCAGCTTGTTAGCGCTTCGACCTGTTCTTTTTCCGAGGCATGTACATCCATCGGTGTATCTCCCGCCAGATTAATAGTTGAATATTTCCGCCAGCCGCTGCGGCAGCGCGGCGAAAGCCACGTTCTGCTGTTCGCTCTGCTCGCGTAAGGGTTTGAGGCCAGCCTCCTGGTTGGCCACCTCGTCGTCGCCCAGAACCAAGGCGTAAAACGCGCCGCTGCGGTCGGCTTTCTTGAACTGACTCTTGAAACTGCCGCCGCCACAGTGGGTGAGAATGCGCAGGCGCGGCAACGCCTCGCGCAACTGTTCCGCCAGCGTCAGACTCGCCCGCTGCGCGCGTTCGCCCAGCGCGACGATATAGAGATGCGGCGCGTTGCCCGCAAACTCCGACTGCTGTTGCTCCAGCAGCGCGATCAGGCGCTCCAGCCCGAGGGCGAAACCCACCGCGGGCGTGGGCTTGCCGCCGAGATACTCCACCAGCGCGTCATAACGACCGCCGGCACAGACCGTGCCCTGCGCGCCCAGTTGATCGGTCACCCACTCTAACACCGTACGGCCATAGTAATCCAGGCCCCGCACCAGTTGCGGGTTGACGCTATAATCGACGCCGGCCGCGTCCAGATGCGCGCGCAACTGTTCGAAGTGCTGGCGCGATTGCCCGTCGATATGGTCGGCAAGCCGCGGTGCGTCGGCCAGCAGCGCCTGAATATCGGGGTTTTTGCTGTCCAGAATCCGCAACGGATTGGTCTCCATCCGCCTCAGACTGTCCTCGTCGAGCCGTTGGCGATGCGCGCGCAGAAACTCCACCAGCGCGTCGCGGAAACTCGCCCTCGCCGCCACGGTGCCGAGCGAGTTGATCTGCAGGCTGACCTGTTGCAGACCCAGGCGCCGCCACAGGCGTGCCGTCAGCATCAGCAGCTCGGCATCGATGTCGGGCCCCTCCAGGCCGAACACCTCGACGCCGAACTGGTGAAACTGGCGATAGCGACCTTTTTGCGGCCGCTCGTGACGAAACATCGGCCCGGCATACCACAGGCGCTGCACCTGATTGTTCAACAACCCGTGTTGAATGCAGGCGCGCACACAGCCGGCCGTTCCTTCGGGACGCAGCGTCAGACTGTCGCCGTTTCGGTCCTCGAAGCTGTACATTTCCTTTTCGACGATGTCGGTGACCTCGCCGATGGAGCGCTTGAACAATTCGGTCTTTTCCACGATCGGCAGACGGATTTCACGGTAGCCGTAGGCGTCGAGTACCGCGCGTATGCCGCCCTCGACGTACTGCCACAAGTGGGACTGATGCGGCAGAATATCGTTCATGCCACGAATGGCTTGCAGGCTGTCGGCCATGGGCTCAGTCTTCCAGGATCAGTCGCGCGACCTTGCCACGCTGATGGGGTTTGAGATCGACCGGCTTGCCGCGATAATCCAGCTCCACGCCGGGCGCGTTGCCCAGCAGTACCTGGATCGGCGGTTCGGCGCGCACACTACGCTGGCTGCCCGCCGTCTGGATGCCCACCACCAGCTTGCGCCCGTGGCTTTCCATCTCCACCCAGCTGTCCTCGCGAAAGCGCAGGGTGACCATGGCCGGGCTGGAAATATCGGTGGTCGAGGCCGCTACCGGCGTGGTGGCGGGCGCCGCCACCGGGGCCGCGGCCGCTGGCGTCTCGGGCGCCGGCACCTCATCACCGGCCGGCGCCGTCGCGGCCGTCGCACCGGTCTCTTCCTCCTCCGGCGCGACAGGAGGCTCTTCGCTGAAGGTCTCGGACAACGTATCGGACCCGGTATCGGCACCGTCGCCCGGCGGCAGCGCCGATGATTGTCCGCCCAGTGGAAGTTGCAACGCGCCGTCGTCCGGGCCGGACTGGCTGCGCGACCAGAGCTGCTCGAGACGGGGCACCACATAGACCGCCACACCCGCGAGCAAGGCGGCTACGAGCAACCACGACAACCATTTGCCATAGGGACGGGCACGCCGCGCGCGCGCCATGCCGACCGGCCGCAGCGGCGCCGGGCGGTAGCTTTCGGTCTGCGGCAATAACGCCGATGTCTGCTGCTCGTCCAGCCCGAGCAGGCGGGCGTAGGACTTGATGTAGCCGCGCACGAACGTCATGGCCGGTAACGCCTCGCGCCTGCCCTCCTCGAGTGCCCGCAGCACTTCGACGTTCAGATGCAGGCGCGAGGCGGCCGTGCCCAGCTCGAGCTTCTGCTGTTGACGAGCCTCGGCCAGGCGGGTACCGATGGTGCGCAGGCCGTCGTCCTGATCGGGAGGCGGGGCCGGTTCGATATGCTCAACGCTCACCCTGTTTGCGCTCCCACTCGATCAGCTCCTGGGTCTGTTCGGCCTCCGGATAGCGGTTTTTCAACACCAGGGCGTAACTGGCCATGGCGTCGCGGTTATGCATGGCGGACTCGGCGCGCACACCGATCCAGAGAAATTCCGGCGTCAACGGCGTCAATGCCTGCAGTCGCTGCAAATAGGCGCGTGTGGCCAGATACTCCTCGCTGGCGAAGGTACTGCGCGCCATTTCCTGCAATGCCGGCTGATACTTCGGGTTACGCTTGAGCGCCTCGCGGAAATAGCGCTCGGCTTGCGCATTATCGGCGTTCTTGCGCGCGCAGATACCGGCATTGGTGTAAATCAACTCGGGATACTGATACAGCGGGTCCTTGAGCGCCGCGCGAAACATTTCGTCGGCCCGATCGAGCTCGCCGGTGCGGCACAGGTACTGGCCATAGGCATTCAGGGTCATCGGATCCTTGTCGTCGATCTGATAGGCCCGTTTGTAGTGCTTGACCGCCTTATCTTCTTCGCCGAGACGTTCATAGAGAATCGCCAGGGAGACCTGGGCCAGCTGCAGATCGGGGTTCTGCCGTAAGGCTTTTTCCAGTTTTTCCAGCGAGGCGTCGTACATGCCTTTGCGCATGTACTCGATCCCGAGCTGGGCGTTGACTTCGGCCGGATTATTCAGGTCCTCGGTTTTGGGCTGATAGGGGCGGTCGCCGGTCGAGGCGCAAGCCACGAGCAACCACGAGAGCACCAGTCCTGTCGTCAATGCGCGCATCATGCGGCGCCTCCCCTCACTTCAATGGCAATTCGTGCACGCCGGCGCGTGCGATCCTTGAAATCGCCGGCCAACTGTCCGCAGGCCGCATCGATATCATCGCCGCGGGTGCGCCGCGTAATTGTGACGATGCCGGCGCCGTAGAGAATATCGCGAAAACGATCGATGCGCCTGGCGTCACTGCGCCGGTAGCGCGTGTCGGGAAAGGGGTTGAACGGAATCAGATTGACTTTCGCCGGAATCTGCCGCAGCAACGCGGCCAGCGCGTGCGCCTGCCGGTCGCTGTCGTTCACCCCCGCCAGCATGACGTATTCGATCGTCACCCGGCGCCGCCCTTCGCCCACATAATTTTTACAGGCTTGCAGCACCTGAGCGATGCGGTATTTTTTGTTCAAGGGTACCAACTCGTCGCGCAGGGCGTCGTCCGGGGCGTGCAGCGACAACGCCAGACTGATATCGGTCTCGCGCGCCAGACGCTCCAGGCCCGGAACCACGCCGGCGGTGCTGAGCGTGACCCGACGCTTGGACAGCGCATAGGCGAAATCGTCCTGCATCAGGTGCACGGCCCGCAACACCTGATCGAAGTTCAGCAACGGCTCCCCCATTCCCATAAAGACAACATTGGAGACAGGGGGTTCGCCATCGGCCGCCAGCAGCCGATTGGCCATCCACAATTGACCGATGATCTCCGCGGTACTGAGATTGCGGTTGAATCCCTGTCGGGCGGTGGAACAGAAACTACAATTGAGCGCGCAACCGACCTGCGAGGAAATACACAGGGTGGCGCGATCGGCCTCGGGGATGTAGACGCTTTCGATGCGATTACCGTCCTCGAGCTGGAACAGCCATTTGCGCGTACCGTCGGCCGAGCGCTGATCGGCGGCGACCGCCGGCCCACGGATACAGGCCCCGACATTGAGCGCGGCGCGCAACGGCTTGGCCAGATTGGTCATGGCGTCGAAGTCGTCCACGCCCTGCTGGTGGATCCACTTCAACACCTGCTGCGCGCGGAAAGGCTTTTCGCCGCGGGCGGCAAACCAATCGACCAATGCCGGTCGGTCCAAATCAAGCAGGTTCTGCATCTCGCTGTTCTGTGTCACTCAGTGGCTACCGGGGGTGGGCCGGGTACCTGGCGGCGCCGTTTAAATACCCGAAAAATCAGAAGCTTTGCCAGAAAAATTTAATTCCCTAGTGTACCCGCTAGAGGCCGATACAGGCAATTGCCAATCGCCCGCCGGGCGGCTGTTCGGCGGGCCTGCCGCAACCGCGGGTGACGCGGGGCAACTGCCTGATTGGCATAAACTATACGGCAAAATCGAGGCCCCGACACGGAACCGGTCGAGGTTTGCGGCGAAAACGCCGGCGGCAAAAACTAGCGGCGGGGAACGGCGGTGAGGGCGGCGAGGTCGCGCTTGCGCTCCGCGACCATGTCGGTGTACAGGCGGCTCATGGCGCGTTCGTAAGCACAGTCGCCGTCTTCGCCCATATCCTGCAGGCGGGTTTCCAGGGCGGTGATTTCATCCTGCAAGCGCAGGGCCTGTATGTCATCGGCTGACGCCAGCCGGGTCTGGCCACGATACATTTCTCTGATCCTGTCTTTGGCTAGTGACAGGCAGACTACCCGTGGAAGATGACGGATTTGTGACCGCCGCGTGAGCGTTTGGCTAATCCCGTTCTTCGATCCAGGCCATCTGAATGGCTTCCAGCAGCTTTTCCCCACAGCGCTCCGGCTGGTCGTCGAAGTCTTCCAGCGCCAGCACCCAGTCGCGCAGATCGGTAAAGCGCACCAGCTTTGGATCCACCTCGGGGTGCGCCTCGTCCAGCTCGATGGCGATATCCAGCGTATCGGTCCACAATAATCCCATGACGGACTCTCCTAATGGTTTTCGCTGACCATATTGATGGTGTATTTGGGAATCTCGACCACCAGATCCTTGTCCGCCACCGTGGCCTGGCAACTCAGACGCGAATCGGGCTCCAGACCCCAGGCCTTATCGAGCATGTCGTCCTCGGTTTCATCCGATTCGGCCAGCGAGGCCAGTCCTTCGCGCACATAGACATGACAGGTCGTGCAAGCGCAGGATTTCTCGCAGGCGTGTTCTATCTCGATGCCGTTGGCCAGCGCCGCGTCGCAGATACTGGTGCCGCTCTCGACTTCTATCACCGCCCCTTCGGGGCAAATTTCTTCATGGGGCAGGAAAATTATCTGCGGCATAGTCATGCAACCTATTTGAAGTCATCGACAGCGTGGCCGGTCATGGCCCGTTGAATATTGGCGTTCATGCGCCGCTCCACGTAAACCTGACTGACCGCCTCCAGTTGTTCGATCGCGGCACGGATAGCGCGGTGGTCCTCGCCTTCGCCGGCCCGGGCCAGCGCTGCGGCGGCGCTGTCGATGGCCTGACGTTCGCCGGCGTCGAGAAACCTGTCACCGTCTTGCTGCAACGCGGCCTGCAGCGCCTCGAGCACCCGCGCGGCCTCCACCTTCTGTTCGCGCAGACGGCGCGCGTGCATATCGTCTTCGGCATTTTCCATCGACGCGCGCAACATGTGCTCGATCTCGCCGTCGGTCAGCCCATACGACGGCTTGACCTCGATGTGGGCGCGCGCGCCGCTGGTCTGTTCCTCGGCGCTGACGCTGAGCAGGCCGTCGGCGTCCACTTGAAAAGTAACCCGGATACGCGCCGCACCGGCGGTCATGGGCGGAATATCGCGTAGCTCGAAGCGCGCCAGCGAGCGGCAGTCCTCGACCAGTTCACGCTCGCCCTGCACCACGTGCAGGGCCATGGCGGTCTGGCCGTCCTTGAAGGTGGTGAACTCCTGCGCCCGCGCCACCGGAATGGTGGTGTTGCGCGGAATGATTTTTTCGCTCAGCCCGCCCATGGTCTCGATACCCAGCGACAGCGGAATGACGTCGAGCAGCAGCATTTCATCTTCCGGCTTGTTGCCGGCGAGGATGTCCGCCTGGATCGCCGCGCCGATGGCGACCACACGATCGGGATCGATGTCCACCAGGGGTTGGCGCTGGAAAAATTCGCCCACCAGAGTGCGCACTTTCGGCACCCGGGTGGAACCGCCGACCATGACCACTTCGCTGACCTCGGCGGGATCAATGCCTGCGTCGCGCAACACCCGGCGGCAAGGCGCGAGGGTTTTGCGGATCAGCGGCTCTATCAGCACATCGAACTGGGCGCGCGACAGCTCGCAGCGCCAGCGCCGGCCGTCGTCGAGCTGCAGATCGATCGGGGCGGTTTCGGCCTCCGTCAGCGCCTCTTTGGCGGCGCAGGCGCCCTGCAGCAGGCGGCGCTGCAACGCGTGCCCCGGATCGGCGGCCAGGCCTGCCTGCCGCATGATCCAGTTGGCGACCAGGTGGTCCATATCGTCGCCGCCCAGCGCGGTGTCGCCCGCGGTCGCCATCACCTCGAACACACCCCGGTTGAGTCGCAACACGGAAATATCGAAAGTGCCGCCGCCCAGATCGTAAACCGCGATCACGCCCTCGGCGGCCCGGTCCAGACCATAGGCGACGGCGGCGGCGGTCGGCTCGTTCAACAGGCGTAAGACATTCAGGCCGGCCAGCCTGCCGGCGTCCTTGGTGGCCTGACGCTGGGCGTCGTCGAAATAGGCCGGCACGGTGATCACCACGCCGGCGAGCTCGCCGCCGAGGGTCTGCTCGGCGCGCGCCTTCAGGGCCGCGAGTATATGGGCGGAAATCCGCACCGGGCTGTGGTCTCCTGCGACGGTGCGGATCAACGGCATACCGGAATCGGCGGCGATGAATTCGTACGGTAGCGAGGTGCCGAGGCGCTTGACATCGGCCACGCCGCGGCCCATGAAACGCTTGACCGAAACCACGGTATTGAGCGGATCCTCGGCAGCCTGGGCGCGCGCCTCGGCGCCGACCCGATGCCCGCCGTTTTCCAGATAGCGCACCACCGAGGGCAGCAGGTGCGAGCCGTCGGCATCGGGCAGGGTTGCGGCCACACCGCTGCGCACGCTGGCGACCAGCGAATTGGTGGTACCGAGATCGATGCCGGCGGCGAGCCGGTGCTGATGCGGGGCCGTGGTCTGGCCGGGTTCTGATATCTGTAGTAATGCCATAAAAAACTATCGATGGGTTCCGTTGCGAGCCCTAACCCAGCTCATCTTCCAAATCCGCTTCGAGGTCGCGGACTTCGTT
>JASBST010000008.1 GCA_030148775.1 Thiogranum sp. | reverse complement strand
TGCAGCTTGTCGGTGCTGATACCGATCTCCGCACCGAGGCCGTACTCGAAACCGTCGGCGAAACGCGACGAGGCGTTGACCATGACCGAACTGGAATCCACTTCGCGCAGAAACCGCCGCGCGTGCGCCAGATTCTCGGTGACGATCACATCGGTGTGCGCCGAACCGTGGCGCGCGATGTGGTCCATGGCCGCATCCAGATCGTCGACCACGCGCACCGCCAGGATCGGCGCCAGATACTCCTCGTCCCAATCGGCCTCCTCGGCCGGCGCGATATCGCCGAGGATGGCGCGCGTGCGTTCGCAGCCGCGCAGCTCCACCCCGGCGGCGCGATACTGCTCGCCAAGCGGCGGCAGCACCCGCGCGGCGATCCCCTGCGCCACCAGCAGGGTCTCCATGGTATTGCAGGTGCCATAGCGCTGCGTCTTGGCGTTGAACGCCACGCGCACGGCTTTGTCGAGGTCGGCCTGGTCATCGATATAGGTGTGGCAGACGCCGTGCAGGTGTTTGATCACGGGGATTTTCGATTCGGCCGTGATGCGCTCGATCAGGCCCTTGCCGCCGCGCGGCACAATGACGTCGATATATTTGTCCAACTGCAGCAACTCGCCCACGGCGGCGCGATCGGTGGTGGCGACTACCTGTACCGCGGTGGCCGGCAGACCGGCCTGCTGCAAGCCCGGGTCAATACAGCGGGCGATCGCCTGGTTGGCGTGCAGCGCCTCGGAGCCGCCGCGCAGAATACAGGCGTTACCCGCTTTCAGACACAGCGCGGCGGCATCCGCCGTCACGTTGGGCCGCGATTCGTAAATAATACCGATCACCCCCAGCGGCACGCGCATGCGTCCGACCTGTATCCCCGAGGGCTGATAGTCCAGACCGCTGATGGCGCCGACCGGATCGGGCAGCCCCGCCACTTGGCGCAGACCTTCCGCCATGGCGTCGATGCGCGCATCGGTCAGCTCCAGCCGATCCAGCAAGGCCGCCTCCAACCCCCGCTGGCGAGCGTTGTCGAGATCCTGCCGGTTGGCGTCCCTCAGCGTCGTGCGCGCGGCCAGGATGGCATCGGCCATGGCCTGCAGCGCCGCGTTCTTGGCCCCGGTTTCGGCACGCCCTAACTCGCGGGCGGCCGCGCGCGCTCGCTCGCCCAACTCACGCATATAGGCGGGGATATTGAAAGACAACGACTCGGCGGTATCACTCATCAGTTATTTACCCTAATTTTCACGCACTTGCTTCAAGCACAGGCTGGCCTGCCAGGGATAGCGTCAATTGTAACAGTTCATCCCAGGCGCTGCCCGCGGCGCGGCCCTTGATGATGCGGTCGAGTTGCGCGCATTGTTGCAGCAACCGCCACCAGCGGCGACCGCGAATACGCCGCAAGGCGGCGCCGACCTGCGGCTTGCGTTTTTCCCAGACCCGGTTGGCCTGTAACACCTGCGCCAGACCGGCCCCCTTTAGCTGGCGCGCCATCAGGGTGAGACTGCGGATCTCGCGGCTCAGTGCCCACAGCACCAGCACCGGCTCCACGCCCTCGCCGCGCAACCCCGAGAGGATGCGCTGCGCGTGCACCGCGTCGCCGGCCAGCGCCGCGTCGACCAGGGCAAAAACGTCGTAACGGGCGCTGTCGGCCACCAGATCGGCCGCGGAATCGACGTCCAGCTCGCCGGGGCCGTGCAGCAGATAGAGTTTTTCCACTTCCTGCGCGGCCGCCAGCAGATTCCCCTCGACCCGCCCGGCGATCAGTTCCAGCGCCTCGCCAGCGGCGCGCAGACCGCGTGCCGCCAGGCGCTGCTCGATCCAGCCGGGCAGTTGCGCGGCATCGACCGGCCAGACCGGCACCGCCACGCCCACCTGCTCCAGCGCCTGCACCCATTTGCTGCGCCGCGCCGCGGCCTCCAGTTTGCCGGCGATGATCAGCAGCAGCGTATCCTCGGCCGGGCGCTGCGCGTAGGCACGCAGAAACTCCCCGCCCTCCTTGCCGGGCTTGCCGCCCGGCAGGCGCAATTCCAGAATGCGCCGCTCGGCGAACAGTGACAGGCTGTCGCTGGCCGCCGCCAGCGCGCTCCAGTCGAAGCCGGCGGCGACATTGAACACCTCGCGCTCGCTGTAGCCCCCGGCGCGCGCGGCGGCGCGCACGGCATCGGCGCATTCGTTGACCAGCAGGGTTTCGTCACCGTGGATGAAATAGACCGGCGCCAGCGACTGCTTGAGCTGGGCGGCGAGTCGCTCGGGACGGATCTGCGTCATTGAGTCCTCAGCCCGGCCTGGATGCGCAATAAGATCTGGCGCGCCAGACTGTCGATCATCTCCGCGTGAATACTGTCGGCTTCGGAAAGCTTGCCCAGCAGCTGGTTCTGATCGAACACCATGTCGCGGGTGACGCGCACCGTCTGCGGCGCGATCAATTCCTTGCCGCTGGCGTCGCTGAGTGAGAAGACCGCATCATTGTAGAGTTCGTACTCGGTGGCCTTGCCGCGACTGCCCACCGACAGCACGCGGTTCTCCGAACGTTCGCTGACGATTTTGAGCACCGCGCTGGCCTGGTCGCGCGTCTCCAGCACGTTGACATCCGAGCGCTCCAGCTGTACCCGCAGGGCGCGCGATACGCCGGTGTAGGGGGCCTTCGAGTCTATGTAGGTATCCTGCAGCACCGGCGGCAGCACCACGTCGCCGCGCAGGCGAAAGCCGCAGGCCGACAGCAGCATCAGCAGGCCCGCCAGCAACAACAGACCGGCGCAACGGCCACCCAAGACGGCGCACCGGCGCTTCATCCGACCACCAGATTGACCAGCCGGCCGGGCACGATAATCACCTTGCGCAGTGCCAACCCCTGCAGATGCTTCTGCACATTCGGTTCGGCCAGCGCGGCCTCGCGGATGGCCTGGTCGTCGGCGTCGGCGGCCACCGAAACCTTGCCGCGTACCTTGCCCTTGACCTGCACCACCAGTTCCACGCTGTCGCGCACCAGCGCCGCCTGATCCACCGTCGGCCAGGCGCAGTCGACCACCGCCTGGCTCTGACCCAACGCCCGCCACAATTCGTGACAGATGTGCGGCACGATCGGCGACAGCATCAGCACCACCGCCTGCAGCGCCTCCTGCAACAGCGCGCGGTCGGTCTCCGAGCGCACCTCGAAGCGGCCGATATCGTTGAGCAACTCCATATTCGCCGCGATGGCCGTGTTGAAGGTATAGCGGCGGCCGACGTCGTCGCTCACCTTGGCGATGGTGGCGTGCAATTTGCGGCGAAACGCCTTTTGCGCATCGTCCAGCGCGTCCGCCACCGGCGCTTGCGTGCCTGCGCCGGCGACGTGGCTATACACCGCCTTCCACAGCCGGTTCAGAAAGCGCGAAGCGCCCTCGACGCCCGCATCGGACCACTCCAGCGACTGCTCCGGCGGCGCCGCGAACATCATGAACAGGCGCACCGTATCGGCGCCGTAACGATCCAGCAGCGCCTGCGGGTCGACGGTATTGCCCTTGGACTTGGACATTTTGGCGCCGTCCTTATTGACCATGCCCTGCGTCAGCAGATTGCGGAACGGTTCGTCGCCCTCCACCAGGCCCAGGTCGCGCATCAGTTTATGGAAAAAGCGCGCATACAACAGGTGCAGTACCGCGTGTTCGATACCGCCGATATACTGATCGACCGGCAGCCAGTGCCTGACGCGCTGATCGAGCATACCGCCGTCATAGTCGGCACAGGCGTAACGGGCGTAATACCAGGACGACTCGAAAAAAGTATCGAAGGTATCGGTTTCGCGCTCGGCCGGCCCGCCGCAGGCCGGACAGCGGGTTTCGATAAAGGCGCGATCGCTCTTGAGCGGCGAACCGGCGCCTTCGAGCACCACATCGCGCGGCAGTTCCACCGGCAGTTGATCGGCCGGCACCGCCACCGCGCCGCAATCGCCACAGTGGACGATGGGTATCGGGCAGCCCCAATAGCGCTGGCGCGACACACCCCAGTCGCGCAGACGGAAATTGATCGTCTTGCGGCCCTTGCCCTGCGCCTCCAGATAGTCGGCGATGGCGTCGAACGCCTGCGCCGAACTCAAGCCGTCAAAACGGCCGGAATCGCGCAACACGCCCTTTTCGGTAAAGGCCTGCGCGTCGAGATCAACGGCGTCGGCGGCGTCCTGCGGATGAATCACCTGACGTATCGGCAGGCCGTACTGACGCGCGAACTCGAAGTCGCGCTGGTCGTGGGCCGGTACCGCCATCACCGCGCCGGCGCCGTATTCCATCAGCACAAAATTGGCGCTCCAGATGGGCAGGCGCTCGCCGCTGATCGGGTGTATCGCCTTGAGACCGGTGTCCACGCCCTGTTTTTCGAGCGTCGCCATGTCGGCCTCGGCCACCCGGGTGTGCGAACAGGCGTCGATGAACGCGCGCAGCGCCGGATTGGCCCCGGCCGCCTGCGCCGCCAGCGGGTGCTGCGGCGCCACCGCCACGTAGGTCACGCCCATCAGCGTGTCGGGGCGGGTGGTGAACACCGTCAGCGGCGCCTGGCCACCCTCCACCTCGAACTGCAATTCCACCCCTTCGGAACGGCCGATCCAGTTGCGCTGCATGGTGCGCACCTGTTCCGGCCAGCCGTCCAGATGCTCCAGGTCGTCGAGCAGTTGCTGGGCGTAATCGGTGATTTTCAAAAACCACTGCGGAATTTCGCGCCGCTCCACCGGCGCGCCCGAGCGCCAGCCCTTGCCGTCGATCACCTGCTCGTTGGCCAGCACGGTCTGATCGACCGGGTCCCAATTGACTACTGAGGTTTTGCGATAGACCAGCCCCTTTTCGAACAGGCGGGTGAAAAACCATTGTTCCCAGCGGTAATAGGCGGGATCGCAGGTGGCCAGTTCGCGTTCCCAGTCGTAACCGAAGCCCAGCCGCTGCAACTGGCCGCGCATATAATCGATGTTTTCGTAGGTCCACTGCGCCGGCGCCACCCGGTGTTTGATGGCGGCGTTCTCCGCCGGCAGGCCGAAGGCGTCCCAACCCATGGGCTGCAACACGTTGCGCCCCTGCATGCGCTGATAGCGGGCGATGACATCGCCGATGGTGTAGTTGCGCACGTGGCCCATGTGCAGCCGGCCGCTGGGATAGGGGAACATCGACAGGCAGTAGTATTTCTCGCGCGGGTCGTCCTCGCGGGCGCGGAAGGTGCCCTGCTCGCGCCACTGTTGCTGGAGCCGCGCCTCGATCGCCTGCGGCTGATAACTTTGTTCCATTCCGGTTGCCTGTCGCCCGCTGCAAAAGGCGGAGAATACCGTACCGCGCCACGGGCGGCCAATAGCGGCGCGCAACCACAGTCGCCGCCACGGCATGGGCAAGCGGCGCTGAAATGACTAGAATAAGGCCCCCCACCAGCCCCCAAGGACCGTCCATGCCCGCCACCACCGACAAACTCGTACAGGCCTACAACCGCATGCTGGAACGGGTGCGTCACGCCATCGGGGAGGCCGAGGCCAAAACCCTGCCCAGCATCCGCCACAGCGTCGACAAGGCGCGCGAAACCGCCGTCGAGCTGGAGGAGCTGACCCAGGACGAAGCCGAGAAGGTCGCCTATTACCTCAAACGCGACGTGCAGGACGCCGGCCGCCACCTGAGCGAGTCCAGCCACGAGCTGGCCGACTGGCTGCGCTTCGATATCGATCGCATCGAGGATCGGTTGCTGGAGCTGTTCGCCGGGGTAGCCGACCGCACCCGGCTGGAATGGCTCGAATTGCAGCAGGAGCTGCAAAGCGATCCGCCTTATCAGGCCGGCGAGATCACCGGCCCCGGCACGCTCTATTGCACCCGCTGCAACTAGCCGCGCCCGTTCGCCCACACCAGCCGCATCGATCCGTGCACGCATTGCGGCGGGGAAAGCTTTAGCCGCTGGCCGGGGGCCGAGGACTGAAACCCGCACCCCAGGTTCTCACAATCGCCGATATTGTGTATGGTTATGGTCCAGACCCGGTGAAACAAACCGGGCACGAGGCCCGCGCCCATGGAGCAACGCCACCACGCCCGTATCGCCGTGAATCTGAACGTCGCCCTGCTGGACGACCATTCCCTGCCGCGCACCTGTCGCGTGCGCGATGTCAGTCAGAGCGGCATGCTGTTGCAATTCGACCGCCCCGGCGGTGCGCCTTTCGAACGCGGCCAGGGCGTCAAGATCCGCGCCTCGCTCAAAGACGGCGACAGCCGTCGCGTGCTGCTGCTGTCGGCCCGCGTCACCCGCGTGGAGGAAAAAGCGGTGGGCGTGACCTTTCTCCACCCTGAAGCCGAGCTGATGCAACTGCTCGAAGCCTATAGTATGGATCGGCCGCTGCGCCAGGCGCTGCCGCTGGCCGCTGGTGAAGCGACGGGGGCGGCCGCCGATCCGCCGCGCCAAAGCCCGGGACGAGCGCGCCTGGCCCGGCGTCTGGAGGCCGCCCGTCAAACCATCATGGGCGCCGGCCCGTCGGAAACGGATGGCGCGACGACGGTGCGTTCCGCGCTGATCGGCGAGCGGCGCCTGCTGCAACTGGGCATGGGCGCCCTGGCACTGGCGCTGGTGGTGATCGTCTTCTCGCTCGCCGCCGGCAGCGCCACCCAACGACGGCTGGCGGCCGTCGAGGCCAGCGCGCGGCAACAGGCGGCGGCGCTGGCGGAGGTGCAGATCCGGTTGCAGGCCGACGGCGAGCTGGAACGGCTCGCGCGGCTGGACAATCAGGTCCGCCAATTGGCGATTTCCGTTGCCGCGCTGGAAACCGGTCAGTTGACGCCGGGCCCGGCCGCCGTGACGACGGCCGCTGACAGCGCCGCCACGCCGATGGCGCAAGCCCAACCCATCGCGGCCGTCGGGGTCCGGCCGGCAGCCGAAGTCGAAACTGTCACACCGCGGAGCGACGCCCGAGGCGGCGCGGACGTAAGCGGACGGGTCGAAGTCGCCGGCACACAGCCCGCCCATGCGGCACCCATCGAATCGGCAGGCGCGGGCGCAGCGGTTGGCGCTACAACCAGAGTGGATACGGCAACCACCGGGACAGCGGGTGCGGGGACTGCGGGTACGGGTACAGCCGGTGCAGATCCAGCAGATGCGGACGCAACGGTCGCCGGGCCCTGGGTGATCAACCTGGTGTCGTTGTTCGACGCGGCCGCCGCGGCCCGCTTCCAACAACGCGCCAGGGCGCAGGGAATCGAAGTCCGGCAGAATCGCACGCAGATAAACGGCCGGCCGGTGTGGCGTCTGCAAGTCGAGGGGTTTGCCAGCCACGCCGAGGCTGTCGCTTTCAGTCAGACCAACAAACACAAACTCGGCATCGACAAGGTCTGGATTTTCCAACGCTGAGTTTTGGCTCGACCGTTTATCTGCATCCGGTGCGGGTAAACAGACTCAGGTCAGTTCCGGTTCACGCGCAGCGCGCCCTTGGCGCGCGATTTCGATCCGACGGGCGAAACCGTGACAGGGGTGGCGCACCACCGGCGCCGAACGCTTGCGCCCCTAGGGAGCGACCGGTGCGCGCAGCGCGCTGGCCAATAGCAGCACCAGATTCAGAATCAACAGCCCGGCCGCCAGCGGCAACAACGCCTCGGCCATCGTTATCCCGAGCGGCAGTGGCGGCGTGATGCCGCAAGCCTCCTTGACCTGAAACAGCTGCGGCAGCCAATGATCCAGCGCGAACCAGGCCGGCAATCCCGAATCGAAATTACACTCGCCCTGCACCCGCCCCTGTTCCACCGCCAGCAGCAGCCAGGCGCGTTCGCTGAATCCGGCCAGTACCACCAGCGCCAATCCCTGCGCCAACAGGAGTCCGGCCCGGCTGCGGCGTAGCCACAGCGCCGCCAATGCCAGCAGCGCCAATGCCGCCACCCAGATGCGGATGTGGATACAGATCACGCAGGGCCCGTAGTCCAGCGCGTATTGGTAGTAGAGCGCCGTGGCTTCCAGCGCCAGCGCGATCAGCAGCAGCCCGAGCCAGTAGCCGGCGCCCGCCGCGAGGGTGGCCAATTTCGTAAGCATTTCTCTCCGCCTGTCGCTAACCCGGTAACAAACCCGTGCAAGGATGCCGATCATAACGTGCGCGCGGGGGGAAAACACCCGCCCGCGGCCTTCGACCGCCCTGTTTCCGGGGCTAGGCACCCGCTTTGTACTACACCAAAAACTGTGATGGAGTTTGCAATTCAATCATAAGCTTTGGTGTTACTTCTCAAGTTTTTTCGAGACATTCTCGACAACACTGGTTATCATGACTGACGTGCTGATCTCGCAATGGCTGACAGACTGGCAGGACCCAAAGTAGTAATGACGCATCGAGTCATAGTTAGCGCCTGCTGTCTGGCCATGGGTCTGGGACTGCTCGGGCACGCCGGCAACAGCCGGGCGATTCCCTCCGCCCAGGGCGAACTGGTCGATGCCGCCCAGCCGTTGCCGGATTTCTCGGCCGTGGTCGGCCACCCCGGCGCCACCCCCGAACCGGTCCGCCCCGATCCGGCCCCCGCGGCCGAATCCGTGGCGGACGAGGCCAACGGCGCGGCCATTCCCTGCATGGTCAGTTTCGAGGACGAACGCCAGGCGGCCGGCGAGCGCTGTGACGACGGCGCCGCCGAGCGCCAGTTGTCGGTGGCCTTCGGCGAACGCATGGCCGACAGCGACAGCAGCATTCTCGGCGACTTCGACGGCGTGCGCGTCGACTACCGCCTGTCCGGCGGCATGCGCCTCAACGGCGTGGCCGGCTATCCGGTCCTGTCCGCCAACGACAAATTCAACGCCAGCCGCCAGGTCTACGGCGTAAGCGCCAACACCGCCCTGTTTGTGCCCAACTGGGACCTCAGCAGTTATCTGCTGGAGCAGCAGGATACCGCCGGTGCCCAGCGCAACGCCGGCGGCGCCCTGCGCTACCTGCGTCCGAAACGCTCACTGCTTTTGCTGTTCGACTACGACCTGGCCAACAGCTCGTTCGAAGCCTTCACCGCCGCCGGCGCCTTTAAACTGCCGCGCAACACCACCCTGAGCGCCACCGTGGACGTGCGCAGCCGTCCGCTCAGCAAGCGCCAGCGCCGCTATGTACAGCAGACCATGGCCACCACCGGCGGCTGGAGCTGGAACCTGCCGATGGACCGCATTTCCCACTACACCCGCGAGCAGGCCGAGGTGACCACCTACGCCGTCGGCCTCAGCCACCGCTTTTCGCGCCATCTGCAACTGACCGGCAGCGCCGCGGTGCTGGATGTCGCCGGCGCGGCTGACGCCGGCGGCGAACCAGCGCCGAGCGAATACTTCTATCACCTGCGCCTGAGCGGCAGCGATCTCATGTTTTCGGGCAACAATAATGTGCTCGACCTGAGCCACCGGGTCACCGAGACCACGCGCACCTCGACGGCCACCCTGGACACCCGCTACACCATCAACCGCCGCTGGAAAGTCAGCCCCCGGCTGCGCACCGATTACCGCGATAATTTCATCGACCGTTCGGTGCAGTGGAGCGCCACCCCGAGCGTGAAAATGGAATACCGCTGGCGCGACCGTTATGGCCTGCGCATCGAGGCCGGCGGCGAATGGGTCAACCGCGAGCTGTACGACGAAGCCAGCAGCGACTCGTCGTATTTCGTCAAACTCGGTTACAAAGCCAACTTCTGAGCGCCCTCATTCGTAGCGCAGGGCCTCAATCGGTTGCAGACCGGAGGCCTTGCGCGCCGGATGCAGGCCGAAAAACACGCCGATCATGGCGGCGAAGGAAAACGCCAGCGCCACCGACCAGGGGGCGATGCGGATTTCAAATTCGGAAAAGCTCCCCAGCGTCAATGCCGCGGCGATTCCCAGCGCCACGCCGACCAGACCGCCGATGCCGCTGAGCACCAGCGCTTCGAGCAGGAACTGCCACAGAATATCGCGCCGGCGCGCGCCGAGCGCCATGCGGATGCCGATCTCGCGGGTGCGTTCGGTGACCGACACCAGCATGATATTCATAATGCCGATACCACCGACCAGCAGCGACACCGAGGCGATCGAACCCAGCAGCCAGGCGAACACACTGGCGCTCTCCTCGGCGCTGCTGGCCAGCTCGGCGCGGTTGTAGATGCGGAAATCGTTGGCCTTGCCTTCCTGCAGCCGATGGCGGGCGCGCAGCAGGCGCTGAATTTCCTTGTAGGCACTGGCCGCCGCGGCCTTGCCGGCGGCCTGCACCTCGATGCGATCGACATGGGAGATCCCCATGAACTTGCGCTGCACGGTGGTCAGCGGCGCCAGGATGATATCGTCCTGATCGTTGCCCCAGTTGCCGGCGCCCTTCTCCGCCAGCACGCCGAGCACGCGGCAGGCCAGCCCCTTGAGGATGACGATCTCGCCCACCGGGTTGACCAGACCGAACAGTTCGCGCACCACGGTGCGCCCGAGCACGCAGACGTCGACGGCGGCGGCCACCTGACGCTCGCTGAAGAACTCGCCGCTCTCCAGCCCCCAACTGCGGGTCTTCAGATAATCCGGCGTCACCCCCTCGACGATGGTGCCCCAGTTGCTGCCGCGATACAGCGCCTGGGCGCCGGTACGCACCGTCGGCGAGACCGCCAGCACACCGGGCAGCGAGCGGATCGCCTCGGCGTCGGCGCGCGTCAGCGAGGTGTTGGAGCCGGCGCCGGTACGCACCCCACCGCGCAGACTGCTGCCCGAGCGCAGCATGAGGTTGTTGCTGCCGAGGTTCTCCAGCTGGCGGGCGATGCGCTCCTGCGCGCCGGCGCCCACCGCCAGCATGGTGATCACCGAGCCGACGCCGATGATCACGCCGAGGGCGGTCAGCAGCGCGCGCACCTTGTTGCGCCACAGGGCGCGCACCGCCAGTTGCAGGGCCGTGGTCCAGATCATCTCAGTCCTCCAGGCGCCCGTCGCGCATGTGCAGCTGGCGGCCGGCGTGCGCGGCGATATCGGCTTCGTGGGTGATCAGCACAATGGTCAGGCCCTCGTGCCGGTTGAGCTGCGCGAACAGGGCGAGGATTTCGCGGCTGGTGGCGCTGTCGAGGTTGCCGGTCGGCTCGTCGGCCAGCAGCAGCGCCGGGCGCGTCACCAGCGCGCGCGCCAGCGCCACGCGTTGCTGCTGGCCGCCGGAGAGCTGGCTGGGGTGGTGCAGCAGGCGCTCGCCCAGTCCCATGCGCTCCAGTTCGGCGCGCGCGCGGCGCTGGCGTTCGGCCTTGCCCACACCCGCGTACACCAAGGGCATCTCCACATTGTCCAGCGCGCTGGTGCGCGCCAGCAGATTGAAATTCTGGAACACGAAACCGATGTCGCGGTTGCGGATCGCCGCCAACGCGTCGCTGTCGAGCTGGCGCACGGCCTGGCCGTTCAACCAGTAGTCGCCGTCCCCGGGCACATCCAGACAGCCGAGAATGTGCATCAGGGTCGACTTGCCCGAACCCGAGGCCCCCATGATGGCGACAAACTCGCCGGCCGCGACCGTCAGGTCGATGCCGCGCAGGGCGTGCACCTCGACCCTGTCCTGGGCATAGGTCTTGTGAACGCCGCGCAGGCGGATGACGGGCGTGCCGGCGCTCATCTAGAACAGACTGATGCCGCGGCGCTTACGTGTGCGTTCCTTGCGCTGCGGCACCGCCACCGTCAACCCGGCGCTCACGCCGTCGCCTTCGATGGCGGTTTCATTCTCGCCCACCAGCCCGGTCTTGACGATGCGCGCCTCCAGCGCGCCGCCGGCCGTCGGCGTCCACAAGGTGGCCTCGCCCGGACTGAGCTGACTGCGCACCCGTTCCAGCCGCGCCTCCGGCAACGCCGGCACGAAACGCAGCGCCGCGTTCGATACTTTCAACTGGTCCGGCACCCGTTGCACCTCGATGCTCACCGTCGCCGTCATGCCCGGCTTGAGCGCCAGATCGGCGTTATCCACGTGCACAATACAGTTGTACTTGACCACGCCGGCCTCGACGATCGGCTCCAGGCGCACCTGCGCCAGCTTGCCGTGGAACACCCGCTCGGGGTAGGCGAACACGGTAAAACTCACCGGGTCGCCCTGTTTCACCGCGCCGATGAACGACTCGTCCACGTTGGTCTCGATCTGCATGCGGGTGAGATCGCGGGCGATGGTGAACAGCGTCGGCGCCTGCAGACTGGCCGCCACTGTCTGGCCGACATCGACACTGCGCGAAATCACCACGCCGTCGATGGGGGCGCGGATGCGGGTGTTGTCAAGGTTGAAGCGTTCGTGGTCCAGCGCCGCGCGCGCCTGGGCCACGGCGGCGACCCGGAGACGGTGCTCCGCCTGGTTGGCCTCCAGCGCGGAGCGCGCGCTGTCGACCTCGCTGTCGGAAACCAGCCGGCGCGACTCCAGGCTGGCGATGCGCTTGAGCTTGCGCTGCGCCTCTTTCACCTCGACCTCGGCCTTGTCGCGCGCGGCCTCGGCGCTGGCCAGGTTGGCGCGCGCCTCGGCCACCCGGGCCTTGAACAGCGACGGTTCGATCTGGGCAATGACCTCGCCGGTGGTCACTTTCTGATTGAAGTCGGCCGACAGCGATTGGATGATGCCCGAGACCTGGGAACCGACCAGGACGGTGTTCAACGGGCTCAATGTGCCGGTGGCCGACACCGTGACCACCAACTCGCCGCGTTCGACTTTCACCGTGCTGTAGGCCGGCGCCTCCTGATCCGGCGGCGGCTGGTTGAGCTTGTAGACTCCGCCGCCGGCCAATAACAACAGCAGCAGCCAGAACCACCCGCTGCCCGGTAACCGCGACAGTCTCGGCGGCATACGATCGACTCCCAGAAATGACATGGACGGCGTGATTGTAACGTATCCCACGCCCGCGGCGAGATGCCCGCCGGATTCAATCCCTTGCGCGACACCCATTGCGTTTTGTTTGCCGCCACCCTAGGATAGCGGCTGCCGAGCGGATGTGTTTTTCCGGCCCTTGGGGAAGGTTCCGGGTCATCTGCGTCACGGTCACTACGACAACCTACAAATTTCGGTATCGACATGTCCAGTCTGGCGCATTTTTTTCGCACGGCGGGGACGCACATTCAGCGCGTCTGCGGGCCGTTGCCGGCGACCGAACCTGTTTTCCCGATCGCAGCGCAAGGCAAGCCGGTACCGGTCGGTATGACTGCGCGGCAGCGGCGGATACGCGCGCTGAGACGGACGGACGCGGTGGCCGAACGCCTCGCCCGTGGGCGGCGGCGAGCGTGATAAACCGTCCCTTCGGGGCGTAAATCGATCGCCGCCGCTGTCCTATCCGCACAACGAGGGATATTCAGCGTCGATAACCCACACCCTATGCCTGTCACGCGATCAGATCACCGCAACCCGCCATGGCCCACGGGTCTATGGGTCGCGGCGCGAGTGCTGCTGCTCACCGCATGGGCGCCGTTCGCCGCCCTGGCACAGGACAAGGCCAGCATTCTCATCGTCAGCAGCCACGCCTCGGCGCCCTATCTGCGCTTCCTGGAGGAATCCCGGCGCACGCTGCGCCATAGCGCGCAGCGGCCGGTGGCGATCACCCAGATTTCGGCCAGCCAGTTGATAAAGGACTATCCGGCGGCCGATTCCGCCAGTTACGACCTGGTCATCGCCCTCGGTACCCAGGCCGCGCAGGCGCTGCAATACTGGAAACCGCGCTCGGCGGTGCTCTACACGCTGATTCCCGAGTCGGTGTTCGAGCGTCTGCGGGCTTCCGGGCGACTCGCCTGTCCCGGGCAGCGCTGTACCGCGGTCTATCGCGATCAACCGTTGGCACGAGTGATGCAGCTGCTCACCGATGCCTTCGGCGAGCACCGTCGCCCCGGCGTGTTGCTCGGTCCGACCTCGCAGACGCTGGAAGCCGAGTTCAACCGGACAGGCGAGGCGCAAGGACTGAAGCTGAACACCGCCTACGCCGGCACCCAGCAGGATCTGCTGCCGGCGTTGAACCCGCTGCTGCAACGCAGCGACGTGCTGATCGCCTGGCCCGACCCGGCGATCTACAACCGGCATACCACCAAGAGCGTGCTGCTGACCGCCTACCGCTACCGGGTGCCGGTACTGGGCTACTCCAAGGCCTACGCCGACGCCGGCGCCGCCCTGGCGGTGTACTCGACGCCGGAACAGATTGCGCGCCAATGCACCCGCATCATCAATGACTTTCTGCAAGGCGGCGAACGCACGCTGCCGCCGCCGCAGCACCCGCAGCAATTCATGATCCGCATTAACGACCACGCGGGCCGGTCGCTCGGCATCGAGCTGCGACACAATCCGAAACTGAGCACCTATGTGCAAGAGAACGACGATGAAGCGCCTGACGATACGGACTAAAGTCTTCCTGGTGACCCTGTTGCCGCTGGCCCTGACCGCCGCATCGCTGTCGGCATTTTTCATCTGGGAGAAAATCCGCGACATCGACCTGGCCCTCGACGAAAAAGGGCAATCGGTGGCCAACCTGCTCTCGCCGGCGAGCGAATACGGCGTGCTTGCGGGCAACCAGACGACACTGGGCAAGCTGATCGGCGCCGCGGCGCGCGACCCGGACGTGGTGGCGATCTATATCACCGGTGCCCGCGGACGAATGCTCGCCTATACCGGCCCTGGCACGCCGGCGCAGATTGAGCGTATCTTCGACCAGGGCGACGCGCAGCGCTACAAGAGTTTCGTCGCACCGATTTTCTACACCAGCCTAAAAGTCGACGATTACGAGTCCGATCCCCTGCCCGCGGCGGACACCGACCCGGCACCCGAGCTGATCGGCCACGTGCGCGTGATCCTGTCGCGCGAACAGGCCCTGGCGACGCAGCGCGAGGTGCTGAGCGACGGCCTGCTGATCGCCGCCATCGCGCTGTTGCTCACCGGTTATTTCGCCGTGCTGATCTCGCGCAGCGTGAGCGCGCCCATCAGCCGCCTGACCGCGGCGGTCGACAGTATCCGCACCGGCAGCCTGCACAAACGCGTGACGGTCGACGCCGGCGGCGAGGTCGGCCGCCTGCAACAGGGCATCAACGCCATGGCCGCCTCGCTGCAGGCGGCGCGCCAGCGCGAACGCGAGCGCGCCAACGACGAACTGTTCATCGAGAAGGTCAAGGCGCAGACGGCGCTGCAGTCGCTAGGCGAAGGCGTGATCACCACCGACGCCGCCGGCCTCATCACTTATCTGAATCCGGCGGCCGAGCGGCTCACCGGCTGGACGCTGGCCAGTGCGCTGCAACAACCGCTGAGCGAGGTCTTCACCGTGATCTCCTCCAAGACCGGCGCCCGCATCGACTACCCGATCCACGACTGCGTGCACAACGGCAACGCCATTCATCACGACTTCCTGCTGACTTTGGTGCGCGAGGACGAAAAGGAGTACATCATCCAGGACACCGCCACGCCGATCCGCGACAGCCACGACGCGATCATCGGCATGGTGCTGGTGTTCCACGATTTCTCCAAGCTGCACCGGATGTCGGAACGGCTCGCCTACCAGGCCGCGCACGACGACCTGACCGGCCTGCTCAACCGGCGTGAGTTCGAGGCCCAGCTGGCCAACGCCCTGCTCGAAGTCGGCGACAGCGAACACGCGCTGTGCTACATCGATCTGGATCAATTCAAGATCGTCAACGACACCTGCGGCCATAAGGCGGGCGACGAACTGCTGCGCCAACTGAGCGCACAGATCAGCAAGCAAATCCGCAAGCACGACATCTTCGCCCGCCTGGGCGGCGACGAGTTCGGCATCATTCTCAAGGACTGCCCGCTGCAGGTGGCGGAACAACTGGCCAACAACATCAAGGATGCCGTCGGCGCACTGCGCTTCACCTGGGAGCAGCACAGCTTCGAGATCGGCGCCAGCATCGGCCTGGTATCGATCAGCGACAGACATGCCACCACCAACGACTTGCTCATGACCGCCGACTCGGCCTGCTATGTGGCCAAGGACAACGGTCGCAACCGGGTGCACGTCTACCAGCCCACCGATGCCGACATCCTGCGCCACAGCGGCGATTTGCAATGGCTGCAGACGCTCAACCGCAGCCTGGAAAACGACCGCTTCGTGCTCTACAGCCAGTTGATCCAGCCGGTGACGCACGCGCGCGACGCGCCACGCCACTATGAGATCCTCATCCGCATGCAGGATCCGGACAAGGGGCTGGTGCTGCCGGAGCTGTTCATCCAGGCCGCCGAACGCTATCAACTGATGCCGCTGGTGGACAAATGGGTGCTCGCCCACGTGCTGCTGACGCTGAAAAACGCCGGCCTCGGTGGCGGCGCACAGGCGTCGGGTACGGCCCGCTTCAGCATCAACCTGTCGGCCCAGTCGCTGACCGATCCGAGTTTCCTCGAATATGCCACCGACCAATTCGCCACCAGCGGGCTCGACCCGGCGCTGTTCACCTTCGAGATCACCGAAACGGCCGCCATCGCCAACCTCAACCGCGCCGTCGAGGTCATCCAGGCGCTGAAAGCGCTGGGTTGCGGCTTCGCGCTGGACGATTTCGGCAGCGGCCTGAGTTCGTTCAGATACCTCAGCAACCTGCCGGTGGACTCCATCAAGATCGACGGCCACTTCGTGCGCGACATCGCCAGCAGCCCGGTGAGCCGCTCGATCGTGGAATCGATGGCGCACATCGGCCGCGTGATGGGTCTGAAGACAATTGCCGAATGCGTCGAGGACTCGCGCATTCTGGAAGAAGCGAAACGCTGCGGTATCGACTTCGTGCAGGGATATTGCATCGAAAGCCCGCGCCCGTTGCAGGAACTGCTGGCCCGGTTCGGGCGTACCGGCACCGCCTGAAGTCCTGGCGGCGACTGACTCGCGCCGCGGCACCAGCACCGCCTCATCGCCGCGCCCGACCCCGGTGCAGGCCGCGGCCGCCGCCGACGGCGGGTACTCGGGCAGATACTCTCAGCGCAGACCGGCGTCGAAGGCGCTCTCGGGCAGTAGCGACTGCCGCTAAAAACGGCTGCTGACCGCTGCCGGCGCTTCGCTTCGCGCGCCGCTCATCGGCGCCTCACTCAGGTACCGGTACGTCCGACCAGCGACACGCCCTGGCTGAGCAGGTAGTCGTCGTAGCTGCCACTGAAGTTGACCACGCCCTGCGGCGTCAGCTCGACAATGCGGGTGGCCAGCGAGGCGACGAACTCGCGGTCGTGGCTGACAAACAGCAGCGTGCCGGGGTAGTTTTCCAGCGCGCTGTTGAGCGATTCGATCGACTCCATGTCCAGATGGTTGGTTGGTTCGTCCATCAACAGAATATTGGGCTTTTGCAGCATCAGCTTGCCAAACAGCATACGGCCCTGCTCGCCGCCGGAGAGCACCTTGACCGACTTGCCCAGCTCGTCGGCGGAAAACAGCATGCGCCCGAGCGCGCCGCGCACCGTCTGCTCGTCGTCACCGGGCTGCTTCCACTGGCTCATCCAGTCGAACACCGTCAGATCGGCGGCGAAATCGGCCGCGTGGTCCTGGGCGAAATAGCCCAGCGCGGCGTTCTCCGACCACTTGACCTCGCCGGCGTCCGGCGTCAGCTCGCCGACCAGTGTGCGCAGCAGAGTGCTCTTGCCGATGCCGTTGGGCCCGATCACCGCGACCCGTTCGCCGACCTCGACCATCAGGTCGAGCCCGCTGAACAGCGGCGCCTCGAACCCCTTGGTCAGCGCTTCGACTTCCAGCGCCAGACGATAGAGCTTTTTCTCCTGCTCGAAGCGGATGAACGGATTGACGCGGCTGGAGGGTTTGATCTCCTCGAGCTTGATCTTCTCGATCTGACGCGCGCGCGAGGTGGCCTGCTTGGCCTTGGAGGCGTTGGCGGAAAAGCGGCTGACAAACGCCTGCAGGTCGGCGATCTGGGCCTTCTTCTTCGCGTTGTCGGCGTAGAGCCGTTCGCGCGCCTGGGTGGCGGCGGTCATGTATTGATCGTAGTTACCCGGGTAGACACGCAGCTCGCCGTAGTCCAGGTCCGCCATGTGGGTGCAGACGCTGTTGAGAAAGTGGCAGTCGTGAGAAATGATCACCATGGTGCTGTTGCGCGCGTTGAGCACACCCTCGAGCCAGCGGATGGTGTTGATATCGAGGTTGTTGGTGGGCTCGTCGAGCAGCATGATGTCC
>JASBST010000005.1 GCA_030148775.1 Thiogranum sp. | reverse complement strand
CGTGCTACCGGCGCGCTTGGAGGCATCGTAGAGATCGACCACCAGGCGATGGCCATACTGGTCGTTGGGCTTGAGGACAAAACTTTTGGGCTTCACCGGTCCGCGCAGATCGAGCACCAGACGCAGATCGTGCCCGTTGCGCGCGCCGCTGCGTAACGATTTTACCAACCCGCCGCTGTTGAAGCTTTTTTCCACGCCAGGGGCGATAGCCGCATCGGACAGGTCGATCACCAGACGGTCCGGCCCTTTGAGACTGAAAAGCCGATGTTTGACCGGACCCGAGACGTCGAAAACCACACGGGTGTTATCGGGGGCCGCCCACAGACGTACCCCCTCGACCTTCAATGGCTGCGCGGCGTTCAACTGCCAGGGCAGCAGCATCAGGACCAGCCAGATCCAACGACCCACGCAAACCTCCCCAAATCGTTCCAGCTCCCGGGATATATACCGCATCGCGAGCGGCATTTCAACAAATTGGCTTAATTCTCGATAGGATAGCAATCTTATTTACAATTCAAATTAATAGTGCTTCTGCAGCCGGCGCAGCACCGCCCGGGCCTTTTCGGTCGAGCCCTCGATCCGCAGGCGGCGGCCCTCGGGCTGATGCCACAGGGTCAGATGCAGATCCGCCGACGGCAGGATGCCGGCGCCGTGCTGCGGCCATTCGATCAGGCAGAGCGCGTCGGGCGTCAGCAGATCGCGATAACCGAGCCATTCGAGCTCCTCGGCATCGGCCAGCCGGTAGAGGTCCAGGTGATGCACGGGAAAATCACCCGGTTGATAAGATTCGATCAGCGTGTAGGTGGGGCTCTTCACGGCACCGGTGTGGCCCAGCGCCCGTAGCAGTCCGCGCACCAGAGTGGTTTTGCCGGCGCCGAGTTCACCGCTGAGAAAGACCAGCAGCCCGGGCCCGCAGCAGGCCGCCAGTCGCGCCCCCCAAGCCCGGGTGGCCTCACTGTCTGCCAGTTGTACATCAACACAACTCATTGAGACACCGGCGGATAACGGGGATCAGGTCGCTGGCGAGCAGGCCGCGCTCGCCGGCCTCGGCGGCCAGCCGGTCGGCGGCCTGCGCGTGCAGCGCGACGGCCGCGGACGCGGCCTCGAACGCCGGCAGCCGTTGCGCCCACAAGGCGGCAATGACGCCCCCAAGGACGTCGCCCATACCGCCGCTGGCCATGCCGGGATTGCCCGCCGCGCACAGCCTCCAGGGAATACCCGCCGCGGCCACCAGCGTACCGGCGCCTTTCAGGACCACGGTGGCACTGAACTCCGCCTGCAGCTTTTGCGCGGCGGCAAAACGGTCGGCTGCGACGGCAGACGGGGTACTGCGCAGCAGGCGCGCCGCTTCGCCCGGGTGCGGCGTCAATATCCAGTCATCGCGCACCGAAGGGTCGGCCGCCAGCAGATTCAGGCCGTCGGCATCCACCAGCAACGGCAGGTCGCTGTCGAGCACCCAGGAAAACAGCCGCCGCGACCAGTCGTCGCGCCCCAGCCCGGGGCCAACCACCACGTGGGTGGCGCGCGCCAGCAGCTGGTCCAGTTGTCGGTAAGTCTCCACCGCGCGCACCATCAGTTCCGGCCGGCCGGCATTCAGTACGGCGGCGTGCGCCGGGTGGGTGGCCACTGAAACCAGTCCGGCACCGCAACGGGCCGCTGCTTCGGCCGCCAGGCGCGCCGCCCCGGCCATCCCCGGACCGCCACCGACCACCAGGACGTGGCCGAAATCCCCTTTGTGCGCGTCGCGGGCGCGCGGCCGCGCCAATTCGCCCAACGGCGCCGCGCTCATCAGCTGCACCTGCGGCTGCGCAGCGTCGGCGGGCGGAACGCCGAGGTCGTCGCAGTAGACTCGCCCGCTACAAACCTTTCCCGCGCCGGTATACAAGCCGCGTTTGCGGGCGATAAAGGTGACGGTGACGCTCGCTTCGACAACGGCGCCGAGCGCCGCACCGCTATCGGCGTGCAAACCGCTGGGAATATCCACCGCCAGCACAGGCGCCGGGTGCCGGTTGAGGGCTTCGATGGCGTCGCGATAGGGACCGCTCACCTCCCGGTCGAGGCCGGTGCCGAGCAGCGCATCGACCAGCAGACCCGCGCGGGGCGACAATGGCGCCGCGAATGCAATAGACTCCCCACCCGCCTGCCGATAAGCTTCGGCGGCGCTGCGCGCGTCGGCACCCAGACGCTCCCGCGGCGCCAATGCGTACAGCTCCACCCGGCGCCCCGCCCGGCGCAGAATGCGCGCCAGCACGTAGCCGTCGCCGCCGTTGTTGCCCGGCCCGCACAAGATGCACACCGGCGCATCGCCCGGCCACTCGGCGTCGATCCGCCGTGCCAGCGCCGCGCCGGCGCGTTGCATCAATTCGTAACCGGGCACACCCCGGCTGTCGATCGCCAGACGCTCGAGTTCCCGCACCTGGGCGGCGGTATAGAGTGGAATATCCGGGATTTGAGGCATACTGTCGGTTACCGAGATCGAAGCCTGGAACAATACCGTGAAGCTTTCCCCTAAATCCAGTGACACGCACGCTCACAGCGAACCGGATACAGACATTGATTTCGCCGCCCTGGCGCTGGCGATCAAACAGTGGGGACGCGAACTTGGCTTCGACCAGGTCGGTATCGCCGGCACCGATCTTGCCGCGGACGAGGCCCACCTGTTCGATTGGCTCGAGCAGGGCTGCCACGGCGAGATGGACTATATGCGACGTCACGGCAGCAAGCGCAGCCGCCCGCAGGCGCTGGTGCCCGGAACCACGCGCATTGTGTCGGTGCGCATGGATTATTGGCCGGCGGCGGCCGCGCCCGCCCAGGCGGTACTGGAGGACCCGGCGCTCGCGTTCATCTCGCGCTATGCCGTGGGGCGCGACTACCACAAAGTTCTGCGGCGCCGCCTGCAACGGCTGGCCGAGCGGATCGAGCAGCGCGTCGGCCGCTTCGGTTATCGCGCGTTCACCGACAGCGCACCGGTGCTGGAGAAAGCCATCGCCCGCCAGGCCGGCCTGGGCTGGATCGGCAAACACACCAATCTGATCAACGATAAGGCCGGATCCTGGTTTTTTCTTGGCGAACTGTTCACCGATCTGCCGCTGCCGCTGGACGTTCCCGCTCAGGCCCATTGCGGCAGCTGTCTGGCCTGCCTGGATATCTGCCCGACCCGCGCTATCGTCGCCCCCTATCGCCTGGACGCACGCCGCTGTATTTCCTACCTGACCATCGAGCTGCGCGGTTCGATTCCGCAGGATTTGCGCCCGTTGCTGGGAAATCGCATTTACGGTTGCGACGACTGTCAGCTGATCTGCCCCTGGAACATGTTCGCGCAACCGACCCGGGAGACGGATTTTACACCGCGCGCGGATCTCGACAGCGCCACGCTACTGACGCTGTTCGCCTGGGACGAGACCGAATTCCTCAAGCGCACCGAAGGCAGCGCCATCCGCCGTATCGGGCATCATTGCTGGCTGCGCAATATTGCCGTGGCCCTGGGCAATGCCGCCTACGACGCCGCGATAGTCGCGGCGCTTGACGCACGCCGCGATCATCCCGCCGAACTGGTGCGCGAACACGTCGCCTGGGCATTGCAGCAACAACGGCAAAAAAAAGGCTGAACCTCAACCGCCGCTCTGTTTGAGCGCCAGCGCCCGATCGTAGAGCGCGCGCTTGTTGACCCCGGTGATACGCGCGGCCAGCTTGGCCGCCGTCTTGATCGGCAATTCGCCCAGCAACAGGCTCAGAACGCGTTCAGCCTCGGCGTGCACGCTGTGGCTCTCCACACCGCTATCGCCCGCCACCAGAATCACGAATTCGCCCTTCTGCTGCTGCGTATCATCCTCGACCTTATGGGCCAACGCCTGCAGACTGTCGGCGCGGACGGTTTCGAACTGTTTGGTCAGTTCGCGCGCCAGCACCGCTTGACGCTCCAGACCGAAGGCCACCTGCATATCCTTCAGGCATTCCAGTACCCGGTGACTGGCTTCGTAGAAGACCAGGGTGCGCGATTCCGACCGCAGCACCTCCAGCCGCGCTTTGCGCGCCGCCTGTCGGCTGGGCAGAAAACCTTCGAAGACAAAATGATCGGTCGCCAGCCCCGAGACCGACAGCGCGGCGATCAAGGCGCTGGGCCCGGGCACCGGCACGACGGCCAGGTTGGCCGCGCGCGCCAGCCGCACCAGGTTGTAACCGGGGTCACTGATCAGGGGGGTCCCGGCGTCACAAACCAGCGCCAGGCTCTGCCCCTGTTCCAGCTGCGCGACCAGACGCGGCGCCAGTTCACGCTCGTTGTGTTCGTGCAGCGCGAACATCGGCGTCTGTATGGCGTAGTGGCGCAACAGTTTGACGGTCCGCCGGGTATCTTCCGCGGCAATCCGGTCGACGCCGCTGAGCACGGCGATCGCCCGTTGGCTCATATCCGCCAGATTACCGATGGGGGTGGCCACGATATAGAGTGTGCCGCCGGGTGTTTCAACAGTTGCGTCGTTCATCTTCATCCATTCCAGCCGGCAAAAGAGCATGCAACCGCCCGCCGACCTCATTACAATATGGCTTCACCCGCAACCCAGCCAACCCAGTCGTGTATCGATTCTCCGCCCTGCCATTGTTGTTTGTCATTGTTCTCGGCCTGGCCGCCTGTAGCGGCACCGCGACCCGCCCCCAGGCCTCCGGCGGCGACGCGCTGGACAACGCCGCGCGGCCTCTGATCGCGCGTGGCGATTATCTCGACGCCGCGCAACTGTATCTCGCCGCGGCCGAGACGGCACCCGCGACCGGGCGCAGCGCTTTACAGCTCAAGGCCGCCGCGCTGCTGGCCGACGGCGGCGCCTGGAAACGCCTGCAGACGCTGTTGGCCACAATGCGTCCGTCGGCATTGCCGCCCGAACAGGCCGGACAATATTACCTGCTGTCGGCCCGCCGCGCCCTGGCGCTGCAACAACCGGTGGCCGCGCTGGAATTGCTGGCCAAGGTGGACTCCCCCGAAACCCTGGCCGATCAGGGCCGCGAGTACTACCAGGTGCGGGCCAGCGCCTACGCCCGCAGCGGCAATCCGTTGGAAGCCGCGCGCCAGCTGATCTGGCTCGATGGCCTGCTGAGCGATCCGGCCTCTAGGCTTGCCAACCAATACCGTATTTGGGAACAACTCTCCAGTCTTTCCAGCGAAGCCCTGAAAGCCCTGAAAACCGCGCCGCCTCCCGACGCGCTCAGCGGTTGGATGGAACTCGTATTGATCACCCGCGAGCAGCGCGGCGACCGCACCCGCTGGATGCAGGAACTCGATAGCTGGCGTGGCCGCTATCCGCGACACCCGGCGCAGCAGGCGCTGCTGCCCGATCTGCAGCGACAGGTCGGCGAGTTCGCCGCGCAGGCCGGGCGCATCGCCGTCCTGCTGCCATTCAGCGGCAGCGCCGGTGAAGCCGCCGGTGCCATCCGCGACGGCATCCTGGCCGCATTCTACCAAAGCGGGCGCAGCGATGCCGCGCTGCGGTTCTACGACACCGGGGGCGATCCGCAGCGGATCTGGTCGGTCTATCAACAGGCGCTCGGGCAAGGCGCCGAATT
Organism: Thiogranum sp.; assembly: GCA_030148775.1. Classification (GTDB taxonomy): domain Bacteria; phylum Pseudomonadota; class Gammaproteobacteria; order DSM-19610; family DSM-19610; genus Thiogranum. The sequence goes on along the minus strand of JASBST010000005.1, from coordinate 70,828 downwards.
CGTCATCGGGCCGCTATTGAAAGACAGCGTGCAGGCCCTGGCGCGGTCGGGGACGCTGGCGGTGCCGGTGCTGGCGCTCAATCAGGTGGATAACGACACCCTGGACCCCGAGTTGCCGCTGTATCAATTCGGCCTGGCGCCGGAGGACGAGGCGCGTCAGGTGGCGGAACGCGCCATTGCGGACGCTCGCATGCGTCTGGTGGCGCTGATTCCGAACAACGCTTGGGGCGGACGCGTCTATCAGGCCTTTCGCGATCACTATACCCGGCTGGGCGGACGCGTGGTCGCGGTGGAACAATACGACGACGACAGCGCCGATTTTTCGCGCCCGATCCGCCGCCTGCTGAATCTGGACGACAGCCGCGGCCGTCTTCAGGCGCTGCAACGCCTGCTGGGCAAAAGGCTGGAGTTCGAAGCCAGCCGCCGCCAGGACGCGCAGGCCGTTTTCGTGCTGGCGTTTCCGCGCCAGGCACGCCAGATCAAGCCGCAATTGCGTTTTCATCATGCCGGCGACCTGCCGGTCTACAGCACTTCGCACGTGTACCAGGCCAACGACGATCCGGCCATCGACCGTGACATGGACGGCCTGATGTTCTGCGATATCCCCTGGACGCTCGATACCCAAGGCACCTGGGCGCAACAGCGTGAGCACGTCGAAAAACTCTGGCCGGCACGGGCCCGGCGCGATGAACGCCTGTTTGCGCTGGGCTTCGATGCCTTCCAGGTCGTGCCCTGGCTGAAAATGCTGCATCTGCCCGGGTTCGCCCGATTCCCGGGCGCCACCGGCATCCTGTCGCTGGACGAGAACAAACATCTGCACCGCGCCCTAGAGTGGGCGCGTTTCAAGCGCGGCGTGCCGCAACTGATGGAAGAGGCGCCGCTGACGTCCATGGAGGGACGCTATGAACCGGAGAGCCCGCGGCAGTGAAGCCGAACGACTCGCCTGTGACTATCTGTGCGCACGCGGACTGAAACCGCTGCAACGCAATTTCCACTGCCGCGGCGGCGAAATCGATCTGGTGATGCGCCACGGCGACAGCCTGGTATTTGTTGAGGTACGATACCGGCGCCGCAGCAACTATGGACATGCCGTGGAAACGGTATCGGCGCAGAAGCAGCGGCGAATTCTGCTTTGCGCGCGTCATTACCTCGCCCGCCACGGCCACTGGAACAGCGCGGTGCGGTTCGATGTCGTAGGCATCGAGGGCGAGCCCGGCCACTATACGATTGTCTTGATCAAGGACGCGTTTCGCTGCGAGACCTGAACAACATTTGATTTTCGGAGAGAACCTATGACACTGCGTTTGCTTACGGGCCCTGTTTTGGCCTTACTGTGCCTGCTCAACAGCGGTTGCGCACCCGTGGTGGTCGGCGGCGCCGTCGCGACCACCGCTTCGGTCGGACACGATCGACGTACTACTGGCGCCGTGGTAGAGGATCGGGCCATCTTCACCCGGGTGCTGCGGGCGCTCAACGACGACAAGGAAATGTACCGGAACTCGCACATCAATATCTCCGTGTTCAACGGCTGGGTATTGTTGAGCGGCGAAACCCCCACCGAGGCCTTTCGCGCACGCGCCGGGGAAATCGCCCGCAGCCAGCAAAAAGTGCGTCGCGTGTTCAACGAACTGACCATCGCCGCGCCGAGCTCGATGATGTCGCGCTCCAGCGATACCTGGATCACCACCAAAGTGAAGGCGGCGCTGGTCGGAATCAAGCTCGAGGGTTTCGATCCGACGCGGGTGAAAGTCGTGACCGAGAACGGCACGGTTTATCTGCTCGGCCTGGTCTACCATCGCGAAGGCGACGCCACCGTTGCCAAAGCGCAGGAAATCACCGGCGTGCAGCGCGTGGTCAAGCTGTTCGAATACCTGGACTGAGCGCGCCCAAGCCGCCGGCAACCCTTGTCAGAGGTTCTCAGCCAACTTTGCGCGCTTCTCGGTCACGATCGCCTGTTGACCGATGCGGCCGATCGGCGGGCCTATGGCTACGACAACAGCACCTTGCAGCGCAGCCCGTTGGCGGTGGCACTGCCGCAAGACCACGACGAGGTGGTCGCGATCGTGCGCACCTGCCGCCGCCACGGCGTCAATCTTATCGCCCGCGGCCAGGGCACCGGCACTACCGGCGCCACCGTACCGGGCGATGAACGGACGCTGGTACTGTCGACGCAACGCATGAACCGCATTCTGGAGCTGCGCCCGCAGGATCGCCTGATGGTGGTTCAGCCCGGCGTCACCAACCAGGCGGTGCAGCGCGCGGCGGCCGCCGAAGGCTTTTTCTGGCCACCCGACCCGACCAGCGCGGCGGTCTGCACCATCGGTGGTAACCTCGCCTACAATTCCGCCGGTCCCCGGGCGGTAAAATACGGCACGCCGCGCGAAAACACCCTGGCGTTGCGGGCGGTCACCGGTGCGGGGGAATCACTGCGCACCGGCACGCGCACCACCAAAGGTGTGGTCGGCTACGACCTGACCCGCCTGCTGATCGGATCGGAAGGCACGCTGGCTGTCATCACCGAGGCGACGCTGAAACTGACGCCGCTGCAACCCGCCAAGCGGACGCTCAGAGCGTTTTATCGCGATATCCACGCCGCGGCGCAAGCGGTTGCCGCCATCATGGCGCAGCCGGTGCTGCCCTGTGCACTGGAGTTCATGGACGCCAACGCGCTTGCGCTGGTCCGTGCGCAGATGGGCGCAAAGATGCCTGCCGATGCCGGCGCGTTGTTGATGGTGGAAATCGACGGCCTGGAAGCCCGGCTCGACGATATGCTCGCAAGCGTCCTGGACGCGGCCCGCGGCCCGGGCGCGCTGGAACTACAGGTGGCGCACGACCGCGCCGAAGTCGCGGCCCTATGGGAACTGCGCAAGGCCTTGTCGCCGGCACTGCGCCGCGTGGCGCCGAAAAAAATCAACGAGGACGTGGCGGTGCCAGTCTCGCGTATCCCCGAGCTGGTCGACGAATTGGAGCGGCTCGCGCGCAGGCATCGTATCGCCATTGTTAATTTCGGCCACGCCGGCAACGGCAATTTGCACGTGAATCTGATGTTCGACCCGGATGCCGACGACCAGCGGCAACGCGCCGAAGCCTGTCTGCACGATGTCTTCGGCGCCGTGCTACAGTTGGGCGGAACGCTGTCAGGCGAACACGGCGTCGGCCTGGTGAAACGCGATTGGGTGGCCAGGGAACTCGACCACGCCGGTCTGCGGCTGATGCATGCCATCAAGGCGCAGTTCGATCCCGACGGCATCCTCAATCCCGGCAAGACGCTGCCTGAATTTCCCGACGGGGAAGGCAAACCCGTTTAACGCGGCAAAAACCTGTCGCACCAGCCGGGCGTGCGCCGCAGCCCTTCGTCGAGCCCGACCCGCGGCTGCCAGCCGAGCGCCTGTGCGAGCTCTTTGCCGTCGCAAACCCAGTCCGGATGGCGCAGCTCGTTGAGTTTCTCCGGTGTCAGCATCGGCGCATAGCCGAAGCGCCGGGCCAACGTGCGGTTGATCCAGGCCGGCGCCGTGAGCAGGCCGGCGGGCACCCGCAGCAAACGTACCCGGCGACTACATAGGCGCCCGACAATGGCAGCGACTTCATGCCAGTTATAGCCCCCGGGGGTGCCGTCCTCGGGCGCATAAATTCCGCTCACCGGTTGCGGCGTTTGCAGCCAGGCGCCGACCAGCTGTGCCAGATCATCGACATAAATCATCGAAAAACGGGCTTCGGGATCGCCCGGTACCGGCGCGATCCCCTTCGCCATCAGACGAAACAACGGCAGCAGCTCCGTATCACCCGGGCCGTAGACCGCGGGCGGACGCAGAATCATCCAGGGAACGGCCTGCGCCTGCTCGCGCAACAGCGACTCACCGCGCTGTTTGCTGCGTGCGTAGAACGACAGCTGTGGTTCGCGCGCCGCCAGTGACGAGAAGCTCAGCAGACGGGGGGCGGAGCCGGACAGAGCCGTTAACAGATTCTCCAGACCCTGGACGTTGATACGATCGAACGCCGCTTGCGATGCGCCACGGACCACGCCCGCGCAATGGACCACCGCATCGACGCCGTCAACCAGACGCCGCAGAGCATGGGCGTCGTGCAGATCGCCAGTCACCACTTCGCTCGCCCAGGGCATCACAGCCTGCGCCTTTCGCGGCGACCGGGCCAGTACGCGCACCCGCTGTCCCAGGGCGTGGAGTTGCCGGCAGATGGCTGCACCGATGAAACCGGTGGCACCGGTAACGGCCACAATGCGGTGCGACGGATTCAAGCTTATTGCGCCGCCGGACCCGTGCGCGGTTGCGACGGGCAAAAAATAACAGGCTGACGCCGGTTATTCGGTTTGCAACCCATGCAACGCCTAACCCTGCTTGAGTTTGAGTTCATCCTGGCGCTCGTCGAGCAGGCGCTCCAGGGCGCGCGACTCGATGAAATTCTGGCGCGCCTTGGAGCGCGACAGCTTGCCTGAAGAGGTGCGCGGCAGCGTATGCAGCGGCACCAATTCCACGAAGACGTCGATGCCCAGCTCCAGGTGCACCAACCGGTTGAGCCTGTCGATCAGAGCCGCACGCTTGTTGGGGTCCGACTCCCGGCACTGTACCACCAGCACGCAGACCTCCTCGTCATCGGGACCCGGGACGGAGAATGCCAGCGCGTCACCGATACGCACCTCCGGCTGATGCTCCGCCAGGTACTCCAGATCCTGCGGCCAGATGTTGCGGCCGTTGATGATGATGAGATCCTTCTTTCGCCCGGTGATGATCAGACTGCCGTCAACGCGGTAACCGATATCGCCGGTGTTGAGCCAGCCATCTTCCGACAAGGTGGCGGCGGTCTCTTCCGGGGCGTTGAAATAGCCCGACATCACGCTGTCGCCGCGCACATAGATGCCACCGCTGCGACGGTCCGGCAATATACCCCCCTCGTCGTCACGAATCTCGACTTCGTATTCGGGCAACGGTATGCCGCACTCGACAAAACAGCGCGCTCGCCCGGGATTCTCCGACAAATGGATCGGCAGGGCTTCCTGATGATCGGAGTGATGGTCACCGTCGACACAATCCGTCGAATGGCCCTCGAACAACGGCGAGAAACTGATCGCCAGCGAGCACTCGGCCATGCCATAGCAGGCGAGAAACGCCTTTTCGTTGAAACCCGACGCCTTCAGCGCATTGGCGAAGCGGGTCAGCGTCTCCGAGCGGATCATCTCCGCGCCGACGCCGGCGACACGCCAATTGCTCAGGTCATACTTACCACCTTCACCCGGGCGCAGTCGGCGGGTGCACAACTCGTAACCGAACGGCGGACTGAAAGAGATGGTCGCCTTGGTCTCGGTCATCAGGTTCAGCCATTGGCGCGGGCGCATGGCGAACTCGCGGGTATCGAGATAGTCGACGGAAATCTGCGCGGCCACCGGCACCAGGACCAGACCGACCAGGCCCATGTCGTGATAGAACGGCAGCCAGGAGAAACAGCGGTCCTGCGGACCGATTTTCACACCGTGGCGGATAATGCCGGCCAGATTGCTCATCACCGCACGCTGTTCGATCACCACGCCGCGTGGAAACTTGGTACTGCCGGAGGTGTATTGGATGTAGGCCGTATCCTCGGGATTGACAGACGCGAACGCGACGTCGACCTCCGGCAACGCGTCGAACGCGGCCGGATCGCCAATCAATTTCAGACCCAGTCCTTCGCCGGCCTCGGCCAGAAAGGAAGCGTAACCGCTGGGCGCCATCGCCACCGACGCCTGGCTGCTTTCCAGCAGGCCGCGCAACTGCGTGACATAGACCGTGTGCCCGCCCAGGTTGACCGAAGCAGGCAGCGAAACCGGCACCAGACCGGAATACTGGCAAGCGAAAAAGAAACGTAGGAAATCGGGATTGGTCTCGGCCACCAGGGCCACCCGGTCGCCTTTCTCCAAGCCCATTCCCAGCAACTTGCGCGCCAGCACGCGCGCCTCCCTGCGCAATTGCGCATATGGAAGCGATGCGTACAGTTCGCCGCGACCCGTATAGAAATTGGCACCGGTTTCACCTTGGGCTGCATAGTCCAAGGCTTCAGCTAAGGTGGCAAAATCTGCGGCACGAAACGGTAAGTTGTGTACTGTTGGTGTCGATTCAGCGCCCAAATGACTTTTCCCTTTGAGGTTACAGTTCCCAGGTTTCGTCTCAATGACCGAAACACCCCAAAAAAAGTTCAGTTACTGCTAGCGGGAAAAACAGCCTTTGTACTGTGACCAGTACTACACCAAACTCATCGGTCCGCAGGGATCGTTGTATTTTCCCAACGAGACGAGCCATACCCTTTGGCCCCGCTATTACCCTAGGCATTATTCCTTCAATAGGATAAAAACACAATACTTTTTCCCGAGCTTTTACAAAATGCCTGGCATTTTGTGACGGCGTTCACATTGATGTCGTATTTTTACGACAACAATTGCCGACAAATTCAAACGTCGGCAGACAGCGGCAAAACCTGAGGACAATTGTTGAATAACAGGCGCGGCAAGCAAGATACACACCACTTCCGCCGGATTCCTGGCGCCCGTTTCGCCATGAACCGAGGGCTCCGGTGGCGGTGGCGTCGAGCCACGGGTATCATGGCCGGCTTTGACGACTGACACCAGACCCCATGTCCGACCGCACCGGGAAGCTGACGCTTCGCGAAGTCACCGATCGCAAGCTGCTGGACCGTTTCATCCACCTGCCGCAACGCCTTTATCGCGCCGACCCTCACTGGGTATGCCCACTTTATTTCGAACAAAAAGAACGATTTAGCAAGAAAAACCCCTTCTTTGAGCACGCCCGCTGGCGCGCCTGGCTGGCCTATCGCGGTGACCAGCCGGTGGGACGGATCAGCGCCCAGATCGACGAGCTGCATCAGGCGAAATTCGGCGACAATACCGGACATTTCGGCTGCTTCGAAGCGGTCGAGGACCAGGGCGTGATCAACGCATTGTTCGCTCGTGCGGAACAATGGTTGAGAAACGAGGGCATGACACGCATCACCGGCCCGTTCAATCTCTCCATCAATGAAGAATGCGGGTTATTGATCGATGGGTTCGATACACCGCCCCGCATCATGATGGCGCACGGGCGCCCCTATTACGGACCCGGCGTCGAGGCGGCCGGCTATCGCAAAGCGGTCGATCTGCTGGCCTATCACCAGCACCCCGATTTTGACGTCCCCAAAGTCATGCAGCGCCTGGTACGCCGGGTGGCCGACCGGGTGACCATCCGCCCGCTCAACCGCAAACGACTGGCGGCCGAACTCGAATTGATGCGCGATATCTTCAACGACGCCTGGTCGGAAAACTGGGGCATGGTACCCATCACTGCGGCGGAATTCGCCGAAGTCGGCAAGGCGATGACCCATTTGATCGACGATGATTTCGTGCAGATCGCCGAGGTCGACGGGTCGCCGGCGGCGATGATCGTCTGTCTGCCGAACATCAATGAAGTCATCGCCGACCTCAATGGACGTCTATTGCCCTTGGGCTGGCTGAAGCTGCTTTGGCGCCTGAAGGTGCGTTACCCGACCTCGGCGCGCATCCCGTTAATGGGTGTGCGCAAACAATACCACCACACGCCGTTCGGGCCGGCCCTTTCTTTTATGATCACCGATGTTCTGCGCCGGCCGGTACTGGCGCGCGGCATCCGGGAAATGGAAATGTCCTGGATCCTGGAACACAATAGCGGCATGCGCAACATTATCGAGTCGCTCGGCGGTGTCGCCTACAAGACCTACCGCCTGTATGAAAAAAATCTCTGATTCCGCACCGGCATGAGCGAGGTCGCGACATTCACCGCTGTCGTCCTGGCCGCCGACCGCAACGCCCAGGATCCACTGGCCGCCGCGGCCGGAGTGTGCTGCAAGGCGATGGTCAGGATCGACGGCACGCCGATGCTGGAACGGGTGGTGACGGCGCTGAGCGCGAGCCGGCACGTCGATGCCATTGTCATCTCGGGCGTACGCCGGGAACAGCTGGCGGGCAGTGAATTCCTGGCCACCGCGCTGGCGGCCGGCACGATCCGGTGGACCGAGCCGTGCGAAAGTCCGAGCGCCAGCGCGTACAACGCCATGCAATCCCTGCCCCCCGGTACCGCCGTCCTGGTCACCACCGCGGACCACCCGCTGCTGCGTGCCGAGATCGTCGACGAGTTCCTGCAGCGCTCCCTCGCCAGCGGTGCCGATGTCGGTGTCGGGCTTACGGACTACGCCGGTATCAGGGCACGCTTTCCCGCGGCGAAGAAAACCGTCACACGATTCCGCGACGGCGGCTTCTGCGGCTGCAATCTGTTCAGCTTTATGACACCGGCATCGCACCGGGTGGCGGCCGCCTGGCGGCACGTCGAACAACAGCGTAAAAACCCGCTGCGCATCATCCGTCAACTCGGTTGGTGGTCGGTGCTGCGCTATCTGCTGGGATGGATGACGCTGCGCCAGGCACTGGACCAGCTTTCGCGGCGCCTGGATGTGTCCATCGCGCCCATCCATCTGCCCTACCCCGAAGCGGCCATCGACGTCGATTCGATCGCCGATCAGCAATTGGTGGAAGGCATCGCCGGCACGCGCAACTGATGTTCGCCGACCGGCGCGAAGACGCCCGCCTCCGGCTGCCAGCCGCGTACGTTCACCTGTACCTGCCAGTGCCCCTGCGCGCGCAGCAGACGATACACATAGTATTGGGCACAGTGACCCGGTTTGTGCCCGACCGCCGAAGCTGAAGGGATGCCGTAGACCGGGATCTCGCCCGATGCGCAGTCGATGCTGGTCCGTGCGTTGATATGTCCGTGACCGTGCAGCACCAGCTCGGCGCCTTCCCGGCACAGTATTTCGCACAAGGCGCTGCCATCAGTGAGGCGCCGGCGCCAGTTTTCATCCTGCGGTCGCGGCGGGTGGTGCAAAAACACCAGACGGAACAGTCCGCGTTCGCCGGTTTGCCTGAGAATACGCACCAGACGCTCGCGCTGGCGGGCCCCCAACCGGCCATTGGCCACCAGCGGCGCCGTCGGCACCGCGCTTGACAGACCGATCAGGGCCACGCCGTTGCGTACCCGCAAGCTGGGGAACAGCTTGCGGCCGCGGCCCGGCGACCGCCAGGCGGGATCCGACTCCATATACGGCAGCCAATGCGCCCAGGTCTTGCGCCATGCCGTGCGCACATAGGCGTCGTGGTTGCCGGGAATGACGCTGACCGTCTCGCCGCTGCCCAGCCGATCCAGCCACCGGCGCGCCTGGCGGAACTCGTCGGGTAAGGCGATATGGGTAAGATCACCAGTGATAAGCACGTGCTCGGGACAGGTGGCGCGCAGATCCTGCAACAGCGCGTCGAGGACTTCGCTGCTGTGCTGATCGCGCCGCTTGCGCCGCCATGAGCGATACCCCAGCCAGCGCTTGTTGATCAGCTGCCACCAGCGCGCCCCGTGCAACGAAGTCAGGTGAGGATCGGACAGATGGGCGATGCACAAGCTGTCCGACGCCGACTTTTCCCGCATATTCATTTCCGTCCTGCCATTATTTGTTGAAACGGGCCGGTTGCATTACGATGCCCGCACTCACCATAAACCGTCCGCCCACGTCCGTTGAATCCGCAGCCTTCACAACCCGACTCCCGCCGCCCTGTCGTTGGCCTGATCAGCAATCCCAATAGCCGGCGTAATCGCGCCAGTCTGCACGAAGTGGAAACCATTGTCGCAAATCATCCGCGCATCCACCATCGCGTCACCGCCGGGCATGGCGATATCGGCGGCATACTGGAGCAGTTCGCCCGCCTGGGGGTGAACACGCTGGCGGTAAATGGCGGCGACGGCACGGTCGCGCATGTGTTCACCGCCTTATTCACGGACAGACCCTTCGCTCAAACCCCAACGATCATACTGTTACCCGGCGGCACCACCAACATTAACGCCGCCGACGCCGGTCTGCGCGGTTCGCTGACCGACGGTGTGCGGCAGCTCTGCGCCTGGGCCGACGGCGACCACAGCGGCTGCGAACGCGTGCAGCGGGCATTGTTGCGGATCACCGGCGCGGTGGGAGAAACACCGCTTTACGGCATGTTTTTCGGCACCGGGACCATCGTCAACGGTATCGAGTACTGCCACCAGAACATCCACACCCTGGGTATACGCGACGAGTTGGCACCCGGACTGGTGGTTTTGCGCACCCTATGGGGAATTGTACGGCGCGATACCCGTTTCGCCGCACCGACGCCGATAGGGATCGCGCTGGACGAGCGCGAACTGGGGCCGGACCGACCGGTGATACAGCTGCTGATCACGACCCTGCAGCGGCTGTTTCTCGGCCTGCGCCCTTTCTGGGGGCACGAGCCCCAGGCGTTGCGCTGTACCTGGATGGAGCATCCGGCCCAGCGCGTCCTGCGCGCCTTCCCGGCCCTGCTACGCGGCAGGCCGAATCGCCATGTTTGCGCGGACAACGGCTATTTCAGTCATAATGCCGGGACTATCCGCCTCTGGATGGACGCCATGTTCACGTTGGACGGCGAAATGCACCACGCCAGTCGCGAACAGGGACCGCTGATCATCAGCGATGGCGGTAGCATCGATTGTATCCGCAGCAAACGCTAGGAAACGTGGAAACGACCGCCAAACTCGCACCGCTGACCCGTGCCCTCGCGGCCCTGACCCCGGCCCCGCAGCACCCCGCGCTCGGGTTTCTGATCGACGCGCTGCGCGCGCGGCATGGCGGCTGTGTGCAAGCGGTGCTGTTTTATGGCTCCTGCCTGCGCGGCGGCGACCCTTTCGACGGCCTGGTCGATCTGTATCTGGTTGTCGGTGATTATCGCTGCGTGAACCGGGGGGGCTTGGGCGCGCTGTGGAATCGCCTGTTACCCCCGAATGTGTTCTACACCGAAGTACCCGTCGAGGAGCGCACGCTGCGCTGCAAGTACGCCGTGATAACCCTTACTCAACTGCGCAAGGCCTGTTCCCGGCGCTGGTTTCATTCCTATTTCTGGGGACGCTTCAGCCAACCTACCGCCATTGCCTGGACGCGCGACGAGACCACGCAGCGCAGCGTCGGCGACTGCCTGGCACTGGCCATTCATACGTTTCTGGAACGCACCCTGCCGTGCGCCGATGCCCAGGGCGATATCGAGGCGCTGTGGCGCGCCGCCCTGCGGCTGAGCTATCGCGCCGAGCTGCGCCCCGAGTCCGGCGAACGCGCGAACGAACTGGCCAGAGCCGGGCGCACATGGTATCTGGAAGTCACCCGTCTGGCGCTGCCGGCACTGAGCTTGCCCCTGGAGCTCGATGCGCGGGGATACTATCGGCTGGCTGTATCGAGCGCCCGGCGCAGAGGTTGCCGCGCCGCCTGGGTCGTGCGCACCGGGCAAGGAAAACTATTGTCGGTGGCGCGCCTGTTGAAAGCACTTTTCACCTTCGACGGCGCGCTGGACTACGCCGCCTGGAAACTCGAGCGTCATTCCGGACAGCGTATCGAAATACCCGCAAGGGTGAGACGTTATCCACTTATCTTCGTATGGGGGCTGTTCTGGGACTTGTACCGGCGCGGCATCTTCCGGTGACCGGCGGCGAGTGAAAAACATGGACAACAGGCAACCCCAGGACAGATCCGCGGGCGAGACACCGCTGATATGGCTGATCATCGGCGACAAGCTCGGTGACAATGCCCAGGTGCTGCGTATCGCCGAATCGCTCGGCCTGCCCTATGAGATCAAACGACTGCGGCCGTTGCCCGCCTACGAAATCGGCAAACCGCGTTTTCGCGCCACGCTGGAGCACCTGGATCCGGCGCGCTCCGATCTGCTGGCCGCCCCCTGGCCCGATCTGATGATCACCGTAGGCCGGCGTCATTCCATGGCGGCGCTATGGATCAAGCAGCAGTCGCCAACGACACGCCTGGTGCTGATCGGTCGTCCGCGCCGCTGGCTGGAACGTTTTGATCTGGTGGTCACATTGCCGCAGTACAGTCTCCCCGAAATGCCTAACGTCCAGCGGCTTTCATTGCCCTTGATGCGCGCCGACAAACAGGCCGTCGCCGCAGCCGCGGACAACTGGCGGGCGCGACTGCAATCGCTGCCGGGGCCATTGATCGTGGTGCTGATCGGCGGACCGACGCGACCGTTTGTGTTCGACACCGACACGGTAGAGGCGCTGCTGCACTGCTGTCGCACCCTGCAGGCACGGCTGGGGGGCACTCTGTACTTCTCCACCAGCCGACGCACCCCGTCCGTCGTTGTGGAAACACTGCGCCGGCGCCTGCCGGCGGGCGCCAGTCTCTATCGGTGGCAGCCCGACGCGGCGGAAAATCCCTATCAGGCGTTCCTGCAACTGGCCGATTATTTCGTCGTCACCGGCGATAGCGTATCGATGATGCTGGAGGTGGCCGATTGCGGCAAACCGCTGGCGATCTTTCCGCTGCCGTCGCCTTGGCACAGCCGTCTCTGGGGCGCAATCACCCGGCGTCTGCACGCGCCCGCGCATAGCCCGCCCGGCAACCGGTTGTACGGATTTTTGGGCAGGTTATTGTACCGCAGCGGCATCGTCGGCTTTTCGCGCGACCTTGGCCGGATTCACGAGTCGTTGATTGCAGGCGGTTACGCGGTGCGTTGCGGCGAAACTTTCAACGCACCACCAGCCCAGGGGTTAGCCGACGAACTGATCCGCGCGCGCGACCGAATCCTTGCCCTGCTGCCCGCGCGGGCCGACCGGGCGCCATAAGGACGGGCCGGCGACCAGCGGCCGTTTTAAACCAGGCGCTCCACCGTGTGGTGGACCGATTTACGGTTCCTGGCAAAACCGAATTTCTTGCGCCGACCGGTTTTGGTGGTCATGACCAGACGATAGGAAATTTCGGGGTGACGCATGGCCACGGCGTGTACCACACCGGCCCACCATTCGGGTGGATGCAACGTGCAATGGGCGTTCTGTCCGTTGGGAAGCAGTTTGACCGCCGGGAAGCAGGCCACATTGGCATAGACGAACTTGCGCGCATAGGTGAACATTTCCTCGATCACCCAGGGCACGTCCGGCTCGGTGATGTGCTCGAGCACATCGGTACAGATCACGCCGTCGAACTGCCCGCCGGGCAACTCGCTGAACGGCTCGTAGCCGGGATCATAACAACGGATTTCGCTCACCCCCCAGTACCCCTGGACGCTTTCGACTTTGAGCGACCGCGTCAACTGAAGGTTCTTTTGCAGATAGCCCTGACCCTTGCCGGCGCCATAATCGAGGATGGAGTCCGCGCCGAGACGATCGATCATATCCTTGATCCCGGGGGCGTGCTTGATCAGCATTTTTCCCGGAAACGTCTCCTTACCCGACTTGCCCGCCGAGTGCTCGCCCTCCACATGCAGGGTTTCGTACATATGCACCATGTCGAGATATTCGGGGCTGGGATTGCTTCGGTTATACATGCGATCCTCTTATCGCGACGCAGGCGGGATGTTGGTCCATGGAACCTGGGATTGGCGCAAAGGGCGCGATCTCACTGAGTCTCGAGCCGCCACTCCCCGAGGCACGCCCAAGCCCGGCCAAGCATACCGCATCTGTTCGCCGGGAATCCAGCGAAAGGCGGGGCGCCAACGACACGGGCCGCGACCAAATTTTGCGCGGACGGTCGCCGGCGGAAATGCCTATAGCCGCGACGATTCTGTATAATCCGCCGATGGCGGCACCGGGTGGGAACCGCCTGACTGGAAAACGACTCAAATCTTGGTGACGAATCTGTGCTGCCGCTAGCCCTGCCTAAATTCATTCGCAAAAAAGCGCTGCAGTACACGCCGCTACCGTTGCAATCGAAAATCAGCATTGAGCGCTGGTTGCGTGGGCGCGAGGAGTGCTATCGACTCGGAAAGGCCGACGCCGTGGTGGTTTCTTATGAGAAGTGCGGCCGTACCTGGCTGCGCGTGATGCTGTCGCGCTTTTATCAGCGCCGCTACGGGCTGGCCGAGAGTCGCCTGTTGAATTACGACAACCTCCACCGGCTGCGGCCGGAAGTGCCGGCGATTCTGTTCACCCACGACCGCTATCTGCGCCACTACACCGGGCCGGACGGGCCGGAACAGTCGGTATTTCGGGACAAGCCGGTGATTTTGCTGGTCAGGGATCCGCGCGACGTTGCCGTCTCGCTGTATTTCCACTGGCTTCACCGGGTCAAACCCCACAACAAAATGCTGGACAACATGCCGCCGCATGGCAGCGAAATTTCCATGTATGAGTTCGTCCTGAATCCTGATTCCGGCCTGCCCGCCATCATGGCGTTCATGAACCGCTGGCGCGCGCAAGCCACGAACATTCCCCAACTGGCGCTGTACCGTTACGAGGATCTGCGTACCGACACTGAAAAATATCTGGAACAGGTCCTGCGCACGCTCGGCGAAACACCCGCCGCGGACGAAGTAGCCGAAGTCGTCGCCTATACGGAATTCGAAAAAATGAAACAACGCGAAATGAACGGCGAGAACAGCGACAGCCGCTTGGTGGCCGCGGATATCAACAACCCGGATTCGTTCAAGGCAAGACGCGCAAAGGTGGGGGGATACCGGGACTATTTCGATCCCGGTCAGATAGAGACCATCGACCGCCTGGTGACAGCACAATTGGACCCGGCATTCGCCTATCGCTCGCCCCCGGTTTAATCGGAAAGCTCACCGGGGCGCTTCGCCGGCGGCCGCTCCTGCGCGCGACCCAGGCGACAGGTCAGCGCCAACGCCCCGAGCAGGATCAACAAATACTGCCCGCGCTCGTCGTCATGGCGTATCTGGAAAAAGGAAGCCACCAGGAAGATCGTCAGCGCCACCAACAGGAAGCGCCCGTATTGTGCACCCAAGTGCGCGTCACGACAGTCGAGCACGGCCGCGCGCGCGATCACCAGGAACCACAGCATGAACAATCCCAGTCCGAGAACGCCAAGCTCCACGGCCAATTGCAGATACAGGTTGTGATAGTGGCTCAATCCGCCAGGAACCGCGGCGCCGCGGATGAGCGCCTGAGCGCTGCCTGCACCCCAGCCAAAAAAAGGACGTTTTTCTATGCGCCCGACGGCGTCGCGCCACAAGTAGATGCGCTGCCCGACGCTTGACCCCGGCGAAAGACCGGCGTTTCCGGAGAATAAGTGGATCAGATCGCCCTGTTCCTGATCCAGGCGCTTTTCGATAGTCCCAAAACCGAGGAAGATGCCGAGCGCCAGTACCGCCAACAGCAAAGCCTCGAAGCCGTTCATTCGCAAGCCGGTCGTCTCGTGCCTCGCCCGCCGGATCACGATAATAGCGACGGGCGCCACCAACAAAGCCGCCAGCCAGACCGCCCGCGTCTGGCTCAACACCACCACGGCCGCGCACAGCAACAACAACAGCAACAGCAACAGTTTGCGTGTCAACGGCGTCAACCCGCGACGTGACCAGTTGCCGTCAAACAAACGCGAGGAACGCAGCATCAGCAATCCGGCCATTGCGACCAGCGCATACAGCCCCGCCCCGTTTCCCATGCCGAACAGGGGTCGCTGCGTGACGTAAGTGGCGAAATGCGCCCAGTCCACCCCCTTGAGCACGCCGACAGAAAACCCCAGCAGGGCCAATTGCAATACCCGGGCAATGCGTGACGGATCGCCCGCCAGCCACCAGGCGGTCACAACGGAAAACAGACCGCCGACCGCCACCAGATTCCATACGTGGCGGGCAAGCTTTCCCGCCGGGGTATCGACGGTCAGGTAAGTCGCCAGCCCCTGGGCGATGACATAAAGCGTGATCACCCACGCGAGTACGAATGCGGGCTGGCGCCGCACGCCGCGCCAAAGGTCCCCCCATTGCAGCGCGGCTCCCAGCAGCATCAATCCCAACCCGCTATATACGCCGCCCTGGTTGAGCGCGCCGCTGACGGCGAACAGATAAAGACCGGCCAGCCCCAGGCGCTGCGCGTAGTCGGACCGGGTCGACGGCATATACCAGGGCTGATAGCGGCTTGGATGTTCCATGAATGGCAGGAGGAAAACTCGAATAAGGCATTATACACCATTGAGGGCAAGGGCATTATTGACTATTATGGGGCCACTGCCGCACGCATTCCGGTGTTCCTGATGAAGTATTGCGTTTTTATCCAGACCAATCACAAACAGATACTTGGGGCCAAAGTCGCCGCCTACGCGCTGAAACGCAATTCGGTGCACGCCGATCGCTTCGATGTCCGCATCATCGACACCCGTGACTATCCGTTCTTCGCCGCGCGCGAAGGCCAGTTGTACCTGCGCGACGGCGTCAAGCGCACCTGGCTGAACGACGACCTGCAATCGTTCACCCCCACCCGTTTCCTGCCACCGCAGCTGATGAATTACGAAGGCCGTGCGGTGGTGATCGATCCGGATATCTTCGCGGTGGCCGACATCTGGGAGTTGCTCAGCCGCGACATGCAGGGCAAGGCCATCATGTGCCGCATGCGCTCGGGGCCGAAGGGACTGGTGGATCGCTGCATGGCCAGCAGTGTCATGCTGTTGGATTGCGCCAGACTGACCCATTGGCAGGCGGAACAGACGTTCAATGCCATGTTCGACTTCAAGCAGGACTATATGCCATGGATCTGCCTGAAGAACGAGGAACGTGACAGCATCGGTTTCTTCGAGAACGAGTGGAATGATTTCGACCGGCTCACCCCGGCGACGAAAATGCTGCACGTGACCCGGCGCCGGACCCAACCCTGGAAAGCGGGCCTGCCGATCGACTGGCGCCCGGCGGAAAAATTCCGCTTGTTTCCACCACTCGCCTGGGTGATGCGTGCGCGGCGCAAATTGTTCGGCGAATACGCCCTGCTCGGCAGTTACAAGGAACACCCGGACCAGAACCAGACCGACCTGTTTTTCGGCCTGCTCAAGGAATGCCTGGAACAGGGCATCGTCAGCGAACAGATGGTTCGCGAGGAAATGCAGCAAAACCATGTCCGCCACGACGCTTTTGAAATACTGGCAAAAACACCCGCCTTGGCGCCGCCCGGCCAGCCCCCGTTGAACCTGTCCGCGGCCTAACCGGCGTCATCGAACAGCGCGCGCACCCGCACCACGGCTGCCTCCAGATCGGTACCGGTCTGTATCGGGTCCGCCGCTGATTCCGCTTGTCCCAACCACACCGCCCTGCCCTCGGCCACCAACGCCCGTTGAATATTGCCCACGTCGCGGCGCATGCGCCGTGGCGCCAGCCGCATCGCCAGATGATGGCTCAACGGTTTGAAGCGATAGCTGTGCCGATAGCGCCACCAGCGGGCTGCGTCGCCGGGATCGAAAATGTGCAGTGGCTTGCCGGTGGCACTGGCCTCGGCCAGCATCGACATACTTTCGCCGGTCACCACCAGCCGGTCGGCCAGGGCCAGAAATGCAACATAAGGGTTGTCCGCCGCCTGGTTGGCCTGCCATCGATACCGATACACCGGCACCGAAATCTCCTGCATCAGCGCCTCCCATGCCGCCGCCGGGGTACGCGCACTGCCGCTGATCAGCAAAGATCCGCCTTGCGCCGCCGCCAGGGCGTTGGCCTGCCGGCCCAGCGCGGCCGCCTTGCTCGCGGTGAACACGTACGGTCCGCTGTCGCCGCCCAGCAACAGCGCCGTCCAGGGGCGCGGCAAGTCCTGCAACTGGGGCGCCCATTGGCTCGCCGCGGCCGCCAGACGAGCGGCGCTTAAAGCGTGCAGCGGCAGCCGGTTGTGCAGAACGTTGGCGCGCGAGGGCAGAAAATACTGGGGCGTGGTGACGATCAGATCGAACGCCTCCAGCGGCGCCCAGGGGCGTCCGATCGCCACCAGCCGGGTCGCCGGCGAGCGGCGCCGGATCCAGCGCGCGACCGGCTCGTTGCGCCGCCCCGCGGTAATGACAAGATCGGGCCACGGCGGATCCAGTGGACTGGAGGCGGCGCGGTCGATGCCCGCCAGACGGGTCCCCGCTAGACGGTTGGTCAGCAGCTCCCAGCGGCGATAGAAAAGCCGTTTGCACTGCACCGGCCAGCCGAGCGCTTCGGCCAGCGCCGTGACCTGGGTGTTGTCGCCGGCCTTATGGCCGAGCAGCACCCAGACGCGGGGGGATTCACCTCGGGCAGGTGGGCTTGAGGGTGGCACGGTCGGGTCGTTGTCGTCGCTAAAGGCCGCAGTGTAACGGAATCGACGTAGCGCTGCAGCGCTACGAGCGGCAGGCGTGCACAATTTTGGTTACAATGACCGCCTTCTTTTCCGGCGCCGGCAGCCTGCTCAAAAATTCATCGTGGTACTTAGTCGACACATCACCGCCGAAATCCTCAAACCGATGATTCTGGGCCTGACCCTGCTGGTGGTGGTGTTCACCGGCTACAGCCTCGCGATCAAGCTCTCCGAGGCCGCCCAGGGCGAAATCCCGCTTTCGATCGTAGCCCGGCTGATCGGGTTGAACAGCCTGATTGCCATGGAGGTCCTGCTGCCGACGGCCTTGTACCTTTCTATCATCACCGCGCTCAGCCGTATGTATCGCGACTCGGAGATGACCGCCATGAACGTGGCCGGTTTCAGCGAAGGACGGGTGATCCGCAGCGTATTCAAGCTGACCCTTGTGATCGCCGTCGTCGTGGGCGCCATTTCCCTGTTCGCCCGGCCCTGGGCCTACCGCCAGAGCTATCAGATCGAAGCCGACGCGCGCAACGAATTCGATATCCGCAAAATAGAGCCGGGGCATTTTCTTGAAATGCAGGACGCCAAGTACGTACTGTTCGCGCGCAGCGTGGACAAGGACGACGGCATTCTCAGGGACATCTTCCTGCAGACCGACGCCGGCGCGGCCAACAAGGTCCAGGTCATTTATGCGCACGAGGCGGTCATGCCGCAGGCGGCCGCCGGCGCTGAACGCACTTTCGAATTCCACAACGGCTACAGTTACCTGCTGGATACGGACGGAACCCGGGACACCATCTTGAAGTTCAAGCGCCTGATCATTCCGATTCCGGGTATCGAGCAGGATACCGGCTATCGGCGCAAAGCCGAATCGACGTGGAATCTGTCGCAGTCGACCGCCACCAAGGACATCGCCGAATATCAATGGCGCTTGTCGACACCGCTGGCCACCTTGGCGCTGGCGTTGCTGGCCGTGCCGCTGAGCCGTAGCGCGCCGCGCCAGAGCCGCCACAGCAGCTTCATTCTGGCCATCGCCGTTTATACCGGGCTGTTCATTCTCACCAGCGTGGCGCGCAATTGGGTGGCCGACGGTGACGTTCCCCCCGTTCCCGGCATCTGGTGGGTCTACGCGCTTCCGCTGCTGTTGTTCACCGTGCTCCTGTTCGGCCCCGGATGGCGCTGGCGGACGCGGCGCTGATATGCTGGCGACACTGGACCGCTACATCGCCCGCAAGCTGGTGCTCGGCTGGCTGCTGGTGTGGCTCATCATGTCGTCGATATTCGGCTTGCTGGCCTTCGTCGACG
This sequence comes from Thiogranum sp., assembly GCA_030148775.1. Taxonomy (GTDB): domain Bacteria; phylum Pseudomonadota; class Gammaproteobacteria; order DSM-19610; family DSM-19610; genus Thiogranum. The sequence goes on along the minus strand of JASBST010000005.1, from coordinate 51,437 downwards.
AGATCGAACGCGTCACCGCGAGCTACACGGTGATGGACGCGCTGCGCTTCATTCTCTATACCTTGCCGCAGCGCTCCATGGATCTGGCGCCCGTCATCATCCTGATGGGCTCGATCCTGGCGCTGGCGGGCCTGAACAAACACAGCGAGATCATCGCGGTGCGCGCCGCCGGCGTGTCGCTGTTGCGTTTTTTCGGCGCCGTGGCCGTGCCGGCCATGCTGCTGATCCTGCTGCTGTATGGCACCAGCGAGTATCTGGCGGCACCGCTCTTCCAGAAGGCCGAGATACAGAAAACGCTGATTCGCAGCGGCCAACCCAACCTGCTCACCGGCAAAGGCCTGTGGTCCAACAGCGAGCGCCGTTTCTTCAATGTGCGCGCGCTGCGCAACAGCCAGGTGCCGCGCGACATCTTTTTGTACGAATTCGACACCGACGGACGCCTGCTGAATTTCATCCACGCCGACCGCGCCCAGGTCTCCGGCGGCCGTCGCTTGGATCTGCTGGACGTGACCCAGAAAACCCTGCGCGACGGAACGCTGTCGACCCAACGCAAAGACCATCTGGAAATGGGCCCGTTCTGGTCGCTCGAGGAACTCCCCGCCCTGCCCCTGTCCGCGGCCGGCATGACACCCAGCGACCTGTACGAATACTCCGGCTATCTGAAAACCACCCATCAGGTCTCCGCCCGGGTCGAGCAGTTGTTCTGGCAACGCGTCGCCTTGCCGCTGACCACGGGCGCCATGGTGCTGCTGGCGGTCCCCATCGGGGCCAGCGTCGGCAGCATGCGCAGTAACACCTTCGGGCGCAACCTGGCGATGGGCGCGGCGGTGGGGATCATTTTCTACCTGTTCGCGCAACTGGTACAAACCGGGGCGGCGGTGATCCAGTTGCCGCCGTCCATTGCCGCCTTCGCGCCGGTGCTACTGGTGCTGGCGGTCACCAGCGGACTGGTGATGCGCATGCGCTGAATTTGGCGCCTATGGCGCCTACAGGCATAATCCGTCCCTGACCGACTATTGGCAATCCACACTCACCCTGCGGGCCGTCTATGCAATTAATGCTGTGTTTCTTCCGCGCCTATCCCGGGCAGACCGTCATCATGCTGGTGGCGCTGTTGTTGGCCGGTGTCGCCGAAGGCGTCGGGCTGTCGGCGCTGTTGCCGCTGATGAACATCGCCATTCGCAGCGACAGCAGTCATGGCCCGCAAGACGCGGGCGCCGGTTCGCAGAACGAATTCGAACGTATGGTGACCGACACGCTGCACCAGATGGGCATTACACCCAGCATCGGCGTGCTGCTGGTGGTGATCGTCGCCTGGGCGACGGTTAAAAGCCTGCTGCTGCTGCTGGCACAGCGTCAGGTCGGCTATACCGCCGCGCGCGTGGCCACGGACCTGCGCCTGGAAATGATCCGCGCGGTGTTGCGCAGCAAATGGGAATTTTTCGTGCACCAGCCGGTAGGCCGGCTGAGCAACAGTCTCGCCACCGAGGCACAGCGCTCCTCGGACTCGTTCATCAATGGTGCCACGGTCATCACCCTGCTGATCCAGGCGATCATTTACGGTGGCGTCGCGCTGGCCGTGTCCTGGAAAGCCACCCTGGTCAGTATCGGCGCGGGGGCGCTGGTCGTCGCCATTTCGCATTTTCTGGTACGCATGGCGCGCAAGGCGGGTAAACGGCAAACCAAGTTGCTGACCATGCTGCTGTCGCGGCTGACCGATACCCTGCAATCGGTCAAACCGCTGAAAGCCATGGCGCGCGAACACCTGGCCGACACCGTTCTCGGCGAGACCACCACGCGGCTGAATCGCGCCTTGCGCAAGCAGGTCTTCAGCGCCGCGGCCCTGAACTCCGCACAGGAGGAAATGTTCGCCATCGTCATCGCCCTGGGCATGTTCGTGGCGCTGGTCAAATTCGATATGCCGCTGGCACCGGTCATGGTGCTGGTGTTCGTGCTCGGAAAAATGCTCAGCCAGGTGGGCAAGGTGCAGAAACAGTATCAAAAGATGGTATTGGGCGAGAGCGCCTTCTGGTCCATCAAGTCCGCCATCCAGGAGGCCCAGGCCGCCGAGGAACATTTGGGAACCGGCGCGCAACCGAGCCTGGAGCAGGAGATCCGCCTCGAACGGGTCAGTTTCGACTATGTACCCGGTCACCCGGTCCTGCGCGAGCTCGATCTGCGGATACCGGCGGGCAAAATCACCACGCTGGTGGGCGCCTCCGGCTCGGGCAAGACCACCGTCATCGATCTGGTCACCGGCCTGCTGCGCCCGCGCTCCGGCGAAGTGCGCCTCGACGGCACCTCGCTGGCCGAACTGGATGTGAAGGCCTGGCGCCGCATGATCGGTTATGTACCGCAGGAGACGCTGTTGCTGCATGCCTCCGTGCTCGAAAACATCACCCTCGGCGACCCCGAGCTGTCGCACCAGGATGCCGTGCGGGCGCTGCGCTCGGCCGACGCCTGGGACTTTGTCGAACGCATGGCGCAAGGCATCCACACCAACGTCGGCGAGCGCGGCGCCATGCTCTCGGGGGGGCAACGCCAGCGTATCGTCATCGCGCGCGCGCTGGTGCATAAACCGGCGTTGCTGATCCTCGACGAGGCCACCAGCGCGCTCGACCCGGCGAGCGAAGCGGCCATTGGCGAAACCATGCGCCACCTCCGCGGCCAGCTCACCATCCTGGCCATTTCGCACCAAACCACCCTCGTCGACGCTGCGGACCTGGTCTATCGCCTGCAAGATGGCCGTGTGCACGTGTCGCCGGACGGCTAAAGCGCCGACGCCGGGAAACAACGCGTTTACAGGGACAGCAGCCGCCTGACCTTTTGCACCACCGCGCCGATTTCATCCGCTGGCGGCGGCGGCGGACGCTCGAAGCGCTCGCCCAACCAGACTGCGCGGCCCTGTGCCAGCAGAGTCTGGTGCACTAGACGCAGGTCGCGACTCAGTCGAGCCGGTCCCAGACGCATAAGCGCACTGTAGGCCAGGGCCGCTGCGCGCCGGTCCCCCGGCCCGGCACGACCGGGACGCATGGCGAAACCGCTACCGTCCAGTTCGAGCATATACGTCGGTTTCCCGGTGGCGCAGGCCTCGCTCAGCATTGAAACACTGTCGGCGCCGACCACCAGCGCCTGGCTGAGCGCCAGAATCCCGAAATACGGGTTTTGCGCGTCGTCGGCGCGCCAGCGGTAGAGATCGAACGGCACCGTGAGATGCCGCTCGAACGCATGCAGCGCATCCGGCGGCGTGCGCGCGCTGCTGGTCAACAGGACCGAGGCGCCCATTTCGGCGGCCAGCGCGTTGATCTGCCGCGCCGCACGGATCGCGCTGCGTGCGCCCAGCGTGTAAGGCCCGCTGTGACCACCGAGCACCACCCCCAGATAAGGCGCCGACAGATGCGCGTAACGCCCGCGCCAGCGGGTTGCCTCGCGCTGCAGACGCGCCGCTGTGATGCGCGTCAGCGTCATACTGTTCTGCACCACATTATGGCGCGGCGGCACACGGTACTGGGGCGTGGTGATCAGCAGATCGAAATGCTTCGACGCGGCCCAGGTGCGACCGATTTGCACCAGGCGGGTCTGCCCGCCCGACTGTGCGTGAATCCAGCGCACCACCGGTTAGTTGCGCATGCCGGCGGAGATCACCAGATCCGGCCAGGGCGGTTGCAGCGCGCTGGAGGCGGGTATCACAATCCCCTGCAGACCCCGGCGGCGCAGCAGCCCCACGACAGCACCGCCGCGGCGATAACCAAGGCGCTTGTGTTCGTAAGGCCAGCCCAGTGCCTCGGCCAGGGCAAGAATCTGATTGCTTTCACCGGCGCGATAGCCCGTGACCAACCATACCCGGGGTGTGGAAGCGGGGGAAGGCGCGATAGTTTTCGCGCCGCTGACAGGCTGGCTCATAGGCATCTCTGGCGGAACACGCCGACCATGGCGCCCCACCGCAAGTCCAAGTACAATCCGGTGTCTGGAATCTAGCGGCTCCTGCCTACGGGCGCAAGCCGCGCACAAGCTGACATAAACCGGTTTTCCATGCCTGACTACGACGAATTCCTCGAACGCACCTTCAAGATCCTCAAGCCCTTCACCAAACCCGGGGTGATGCTCAACAAGGACAGCGAGCTGGTCACCGAACTGGGTCTGACCTCGTTGCAGGTCATGGAGCTGATCGAACAGCTCGAGGATCACTTCGACATGTCCATCCCGCTCAATATACTGCCGGATATCCGCACCGTTCACGACCTCGCCACGCAGCTGGACAAGCTGGAGCGCTGAACCGATGAGTCTGTTCGACAAATTCCAACCCCTCATCGATATACGCGCGGAACTCGAACAGGCCGGCGTGATGCCGTTTGGCGCGGTCACGGAGAAAATCCTCTCGCCCACCGAGGCCATTGTCGATGGCCAACGGGTGATTCTGGCCGGCACCAATAATTACCTCGGACTGACCTTTGAACCCGAGTGCCTGGAAGCGGCTCAGCGGGCGCTCGCCGAACAGGGTACCGGCACCACCGGCTCGCGCATGGCCAACGGCACCTTCGCCGGTCATCTCGCCCTGGAACAGGAGCTGGCGGCCTTCTTCGGCAAGCAGCACTGTATTGTCTTCTCCACCGGTTACGCCGCCACCATGGGGCTGGCCTCGACGCTGGCCGGACCGGGCGATGTGATCGTGCTCGACGCCGACAGCCATGCCAGCCTCTACGACGGTGTCAGGCTGAGCGGTGCCGAGATCGTGCGCTTCAGGCACAACGACGCCGCCGATCTGGACAAGCGCCTGCGGCGGCTCGGCGAACGTAGCGCCAATACGCTGATCATCGTGGAAGGCATTTACTCCATGCTCGGCGATCAGGCGCCGCTGGCCGACATCGTCGAAGTCAAAAAACGCCGCGGCGGGCTGCTGCTGGTAGACGAGGCTCATTCGCTGGGCATGCTGGGAGAACACGGCCGCGGGGTGGCCGAGGCCGCCGGTGTCGAAGACGAGGTGGATTTCATCGTCGGCACCTTCAGCAAGAGTCTGGGCGCCATCGGCGGCTACTGCGTCAGCGACCACGCCGAGCTGGAGGCCATCCGTTTCGCCATCCGCTCCTATATCTTCACCGCCTCACCCTCGCCGTCGGTGATCGCCTCGACCCGCGTGGCGCTGCGGCTGATGCAGGAACGGCCGCAATTGCGCCGGCGACTGTGGGACAACGCCCAGCGACTTTATGACGGACTCAAATCTCTCGGCTTCAAGGTCAGTCCCCAGGTCAGCCCGGTCGTGGCAGTGACCATCGAGGACCGTGACTGGGCCATCGCCTGCTGGAGCCGGTTGTTGCAACGCGGCGCGTATGTCAATCTGGTGATGCCGCCTGCTTCGCCGACCACCGACAGCCTGCTGCGCTGCAGCGTGAGCGCGGCCCATACCCCCGCACAGATCGACCGGATCCTGGAGGCCTTCGCCAGCCTCGGCGCGGGCGACAAGCAGGCGGTGAAATAATCCCGGCGCAGGGCAGGCCCGCCCGCCGCGGCCGACCGTCGACCGTGGCTCAACGACAGGATACCGATGGATAAACTCAAACTCACCGGCAACGGGCCGCTGCACGGCGACGTGAGCATTTCAGGCGCGAAAAACGCCGCCCTGCCGATACTCGCCGCCACCCTGTTGAGCGACCAGCCGGTGACGCTGCGCAACGTCCCCCACTTGCGCGACATCACCACCACGCTGGAGTTGATGGGGCGCTTTGGCTCCAACTTCGAGCTCAGCGATACCCTGTCGCTGATTGTGGACAACAGCCGCATCCACAACCTGCGGGCGCCTTACGAACTGGTAAAGACCATGCGTGCGTCGATCCTGTTTCTCGGCCCGCTGCTGACGCGCTTCGGCGAGGCCGAGGTCTCGCTCCCGGGCGGCTGCGCCATCGGTTCGCGACCGGTCAACCTGCATATCGACGGCCTCAAGGCCATGGGTGCCGAAATCGACATCGACGAAGGTTATATCAAGGCGCGCGCCAGCCGCCTGCGCGGCGCGCGTTTCGTCTTCGACCTGGTCTCGGTGACCGGCACGGAAAACCTGATGATGGCGGCGACCCTGGCCGACGGCACCTGCGTACTGGAAAACGCCGCGCGCGAACCGGAAATCAGCGACCTCGCCCAATGCCTCAATGCCATGGGTGCCCGTATCAGCGGCGCCGGCAGCGACACCATCACCATCGAAGGTGTCGCCGCGCTGCACGGCTGCGAACACCGGGTCATCCCCGACCGTATCGAAACCGGCACCTTCCTGGCCGCCGCCGCCGCCACCGGCGGCAAGGTCCGGGTGTGCGACACCGCGCCGAAATGCCTCGATGCGGTGCTGCAGAAACTCCACGACGCGGGCGCGAGCATCACCACCGGCGCAGACTGGATAGAACTCGATATGGCGCGGCGGCGTCCGCGCGCGGTAAGCCTGACCACGGCGCCGCATCCGGCCTTTCCCACCGACATGCAGGCCCAGTTCGTGGCGCTGAACGCCATCGCGGCGGGCGCCGCCACGGTCAAGGAGACCATCTTCGAGAATCGCTTCATGCACGTGCAGGAGCTGCAACGCATGGGCGCCGATATCGAACTGCAGGGCAACACCGCTATCGTGCGCGGCGTGGACAGATTGCACGGCGCGCCAGTGATGGCCACCGATCTGCGCGCCTCGGCCTGCCTGGTCATCGCCGGCCTGGCGGCCAGCGGCGAGACACTGATCGATCGTATTTACCACCTGGACCGCGGCTATGAAAGAATCGAGGAAAAGCTGATACCGCTTGGCGCCAGGATCCAGCGGGTACCGGGAACGGAAAAAATTGACGGCGCTTGAGGCTGGGTTTCGCTTGCTAGTCGTTGACCGCCAGGCCCTGGGCCAGGTACGGCAGAAAAACCGGCTCCAGCAAGGACGCGCCGTAGCGTGACAGGTGATCGCCGTCGCTGTAAATAAATTTATCGCCGGCCGCCAGGGGACATTTTTGCTGGGGACATAACCGCGGTCGAATCGGGATGTACGCCGGCGGCGCGGGCAATTGCGCCAGCAACTCACGGAACTTCGCTTCGAAGGCGTCGGCGCTGTCATCGAAATAGTGTCCCGAGGGTATTTCCGCGCCCGTCCAGATCTGCCTGGCCAGCAGGCTCGACACCGACTTGCCGAATTGCGAACCGACTTCCGGCACATCCTGCACCATAAAGACTTCCCGGTCCTGCATCGCCTGCAGCGTGCGCTGCAATCCCCGCAGGAACACGCGCTCATTTTCGCGCCGGGACTCGGCACCGCTCTGAGCATCCAGAATCATGAAATTGCTGTTGTCGTAGCCTTCGCCGCTTACCGGCAAACGCCAATAGCCGGCCAGATAAACCTGTCTAATACCCGGGTGCGCGGCGAGATACTGCCGCACCTCGCGGTTGAACTCGAGACAACGTCGCTTTCCCTGACGGAAAACCCCGAGTATTGGCCGACAGCCGCCGCTCCAGATAGTCTCGCCGGCAATACCCAGCTCTTTCGCCGCAAGGTCAAAGGCATGCGCCAGCGCACCGGCGTGCGAATCGCCCCACACCACGAAGCGCGGCGCCTGATCCTTGGCACCCAGCGGGCAGCGCCAGGTTTCGCGATCGCTGTGCTGCTCGATAAAGGGCACACAATGGTCATGGGCGGTGAGGTTGTCGGGGTTATCGATGACCGCCTGCACCGGTGGCGGAAGTCTGGCCGGCAGACCCTGGAACAATCCCAGACTCAGGATCATCACCGCCAGCAAGCCCGCTCCCGCGCCCAGCTCCGCAAGAGCGCCGGAGCCTGGCTGGCCGACAACGGCACGGCGACGATAACGGCTCTCTATGAACCGGTACGAAAAGCTCGCCAACAGCAACGACAAGGCGACGATAAAGGGCTTGTTATACGGCGAATCCCATAGCATCCGCGTATAGACCGCCACCGGCCAATGCCACAGATACAAAGAATAGGAGATGGTCCCGATATAGACCAACGCATTGGCTTCCAGCAGCCGCCCGACCCCGGTTCTTACCTGCGCATTGCTATAGATCAGAAGAGCTGCGCCCAGTGCCGGATAGACCGCGTTGAGACCGGGAAACGCCGATTGTTCATCCAGCACACTCATCGGCACGACAATCAGGATCAGACCGGCCAGCGCCAGCAGATTGGCCAGCCAGCGCGCACGCGCCGGCCTGAATACGCCCAGGCTGAGCAGCACGCCGGCGAGCAATTCCCAGGCCCGCGTCGGCAGCATGTAAAAACTGAAGCGCGGCTCCTCGCCGGTAAGCCGCAAATTGGCCCAAAGCGACAGCGCGAACAGAAACACAAAAGCCACGGGTAGCCACCAGCGGCGATTGACACGGCGCAAGGCCAGCAGCAACAAAGGGAAGAAAATGTAAAACTGCTCCTCGATACCGAGAGACCAGGTGTGCAGCAGCGGCAGAATCGCCACGTCGATACCAAAATAGGTGCTGGAGGTGCTCCAATAATAGACATTGGGGACGAAGCCGAGCGCCGCCGCCGCGGCCTTGCCCAGGTTGACGTATTCCTCCGGCAACAACACAAAATATCCCGCCACCAGGGTGGCGAACAGCACGCTGAGCAGCGCCGGTACGATGCGACGCACACGTCTCTCATAGAAGCCGGTAAAGGTAAAACTGCCGGCATCCATCTCCCGGATTAGGATAGAACTGATCAGATAACCGGAGATGACAAAAAACACGTCGACGCCGACAAAGCCGCCTGAAACCTGGCTATAGCCGGCATGGAACAGGACCACCGGGATTACCGCGAGGGCTCGCAGGCCATCGATATCCCTGCGGTATTTAATCAGGTTGGACAAATTTACGTCGGCCCGGAAATCCAGACGAGAGAATAAACACCCGCAACCACTATGTCCAGAGAAGCCGATTTTTATGCCGGGCGCCGTCTACGCGCCGGTGAAGATGACGGAACCTGCAGGGGTTCGCGCCGCGAGCGGACGCTTCTGTCGGTTTGGCATCCGGCTGGCGGCCAGCTTACCATCCGGTTTGCTTTGTTATTTTTTGTTATCTGAATAAATACTCGCAATTAGATTCAAATCAACCGAGGAAAATCCACCTGCAGCAATCAGTGTAAGCCAATTGTCCCAACGGCGACAGTTGGTTGCGGGCCTTGCGACACCGACCCTCGTACTCCAGCCGCCACCGCGCTGCGTCGCGGACCGCTACCGCTTTCTTCCTTATACCCCACAAGAAGACCTTGTCCGGATTCGGGTCGACTACGAGCCGTCTCAGCTCCGGATTCCCCACCCGCAGCTGCTTGAGCCCGCAGGCTTTGCCAAGCTCCAGGCCAACATACTGCCGCTTCTAACGGCAGAGCATCCGCCGATGCGACATCGAGTTTTCGCACGGTGTGCGCCACAGACATTCTCAACTCGTGCTGCTTAATCGAGATCTTGGTGCTTGACCAAATGGTGTATCTTTCGAGGGAGGCGCTTCCTGTTTCGGTCGCAAGGTATATTCCGCTGACATCACAAGACGGACAATCGCTCGGCCTATGTCGCGATCAGCAACACTACTGTAGGCTCCACCATGCTTGCCAGCTGCGCCCTCGGCGTGCTCGTTCCGTTCTCATTGCTGGCTGCACAATTTATCTCATACGAATCGGCTAAGGGTCGGGATCTTACCGTGATTGCACACCTATTTTCCCCATGACAATCTCTGTTAAAATTCAGAACGGAACGCGATTTTGTTACCATTAACGACTGAGAAATACAAACAAATGTCGGACACAAACCGGTATCCAACGTTTCTTCCAGGGGCTCCTTTGCCAGACGTTGAAGCAGGCAATCAGTTCCTGGATAACACGATACGGATAGTCGTCCGAAAACATGCCGAATTAACGAGAGATAAATGCCAATGTCAACCGATAACCCTACAAACACCCTTCAACTGCTGCCGAAACAATGCCGTCCGTATCTCGATTTGCTTGCTCAATCACTCACAAACTACCTGTACCTAGGAGGAAAGAACACAGTATTAGATTACGCTACGATTTCTCGCAAAACATACGATGACTTTAAGTGGAAGATCTGTGAAGAAGCGATACCGCACACGCTGCTACATCAGTCGCAACTATGTAATATTGAGTCATGCATAGTCAGCGTCGTGCGAGATGGCGTCGCGGGAGACATCATTGAAGCCGGTGTTTGGCGTGGTGGCGCAGCCATCTATATGCGTGCCGTCCTTTCAGTCCTCGGAGTAACTGACCGCAATGTCTGGCTTGCCGACACGTTCGAAGGAATACCAAAATCCACACGCTACACCGACACTGAAGATCCTGTGGACGCTTGGGAAGACCGATGGTCCGCCAGCGTCGATCAGGTGCGCACCACGTTTGCAAGATATGGAATGCTGGACAAACAAGTAATGTTCTTAAAAGGGCCGTTCTCTGAGACATTAAATCCCTGCCCAACCGGCGCTCTGTCGGTCGTACGCCTGGACGGCGATGCGTACGAATCTACACGTGATGCGATCGAGGCTCTTTATCCATGCATACAACCGGGCGGATATATCATAGTAGATGACTGGCACCTGGATTCCTGTCGTCGCGCCATCCTGGAGTACAGGGAGAAACACGGTATAGAAGAAAAAATAGTAGGTCTAGTGGCGGGAAACAAGAATGTGCCCCGTGAGGCATTCTGGCGTATCAAGCGGTGACATGAATATGCCAAATGAGGAAGATTAGAATAGAGCACCATTGTATTATAATGAGCTCTTTGAGCTTATATATCCGGAAATTCCGAACAAACAGTAGGGAGGAGTAATTGCCATATCATGCTCAACGATCGCCCTGCTCACTAGCACTGACTGAAGTGGACTGCCCTAACCTGAGCACAGCGAAGTATGTTCGCGCAGAAACGTATGCGCCTTGATATAGCATCGATGCAGTATTGAACCGGGTCTGACAAATTTGCGTCGGTTCGGACATCCAGGCGGCCTGTTTACCATCCGATTGCTTTGCCAGATTTCCGCTGTGTGATAATCAGCCATTGAACGGGCTCTCTAAACCGGAGGTATGGCTGATCGCACTTGTCTTCGCCGCCGCTGCTGCGGGCGATTTCGTTTCATAGCCTGTTTCGGGAATCCACCCAGAAGGCCCTACCCGCGACAGCGCGACTGCGAAACCCGGTATCCCGTGGACTATTATCCGGCGCTCGGCGCCCTGACCACGGATCAGAGCGATTACCGCAACTACTACAAACTCTGCTCGACACGCTAGCCCGACACCGGATCAACTATTTCCGCAATGCGTTCACCATGGACCAGCTATATGGCAACGCCTTCGTGCCCTATCGGCGCACGGGTCCCGGGCTGACCGCCGACGGGCAACCGAAGCACGATCTTTCCCAATTTAACCAGGCGCATTTCAATAACTGGTTCGACATCGTCAGCTACGCCAATCAGCGGTATATCGTGGTCCAGATCCCGCTGCTGGATTTACGGCACAACCGCAACTGGATTGTCGAGCGTAGCGGCGATATCACCCGCGGGTGGGATCTCAAATACGATTTTTACCAGGACGCGAACAACATCAACGGTGTCGACATCGAGCATGGCCTGCAATGGTTCGTCCCGACCAACTCGGCGTTCGAATACCAGAAAGCGCTGATAACCAAAGTGATCGATACCCCGGGGCGTCTGCTCAACATTGTCTGGAAAGTCGCCAGCGAACCCAAACACTATCCCGACGGCGATAGCGAAGTCTGGCTGGCGCAGCTGGCCGACTTTATCACCCGTTACGAGAAATCACTCGGGCTGACCCCTCATCTGGTGGAGACGCGCGATATTCCCCGCCACAAAGACACACCCGGGCATTGGCTCGATCCGCCCGCCCATGTACATGAGGATCTGGTCGCTCGGTTCAGCGACGACACACCGCTGATATCAGACGACGATTGTTATATCGAGACGCCTTCTGCCGACTATCGCCGCTACAAATACTGGACCAGCCTGACCGCCGGCGCCCACGTCAGTTTGTTCCACTATCTGCTCTACGACACGGCGGTCTTGCTATCGTCGCATGCCGCCGCCGGCATGCGCTACCTCGGCCACCTGCACAGGTTCGTTCGCACCCAACGGGTAAAGCTGGCCGACATGGTACCGGCGGAGGAGCTGTTCAGCCGCGGTCGGGCACTCCCGCAGCCGGGCGAGGGATACGTGATCTATTTGCCTGCCGGGGGAGCGACCCGAGTCAGCGGCTTGCCGCGGCATTTTATCGCCATTTGGTTCAATCCGCGTGAGGGTACTGTTTCGCGCGCCGCGGTCTGTGCGCAGTTCATTGCCGCCGATCGCACCGACTGGGTGCTCCATATCCGCCGCGTCGCCACCAGAGCGAAAGCCGGGACAGCCGTGAATCGCGTGGGACAGGGGCCCGCGACGACGATCGAGCCGTAGCCGGGACGGCGCAGACAAACGTCACCGGCATCCCGCGGCCGGCACGGTTCGACGGCACCCGCCCTAGTCGGGCAACGCCTCGTCCAGCAGTTCGATCCAGTGCTTCACCGGCAGTTCGCCGGCGCCGCTCGCCAGGTGCAATTGACAACCGATATTGGCGCTGACGATCAGTTCAGGGTCATTCTCCTTGAGCGCCCGCAGTTTATTGTCGCGCAACTGGCGCGACAGCCCGGGTTGCAGAATCGAATAAGTTCCGGCGGAACCGCAACACAAATGGGCGTCCCGTACCGCGTCGATGTGAAAACCCACCCGCGTCAGCAACGCTTCCACCACGCCGTCGAGCTGCTGGCCGTGCTGCAAGGTGCACGGGCTGTGCAGCGCCACCTTGCGGCTGGTCAATCGACTATCCGCCTTGGGCAGATTCTGCGCGGCCACCACTTCGCTCAGATCCTTCGCCAGCGAACTGATACGTTCGGCTTTGTCGGCGTAGGCCGGGTCGTGACGCAACAACTGCGCGTATTCCTTGACCTGCACCGCGCAGCCGCTGGCGGCTATGACGATGGCTTCAACGCCCTGTTCGACATAGGGCCACCAGGCGTCGATATTGCGCCGCATGAATCCCAGCGCCTCCTGGTGCGCACTGAGATGGTGACTCACCGCGCCGCAACAACCGGCCCCGGGCGCCTGCAGCAACTGGATACCGAGTCTGTCCAACACCCGTGCGGCGGCGAGATTGGTCCCTGGCGTGGCGACACGCTGCACACACCCGGCCAGAATCAGCATGCGCCGTGAGCGCGCCCGCGCCGGCCAGCCGGTCGCGCTCTGTGGCGCCGGGATTTTCTCCCGCAGAGCGCGCGGCAACAGCGGCCGCAACCGTTGGCCGAGCACCAGCAGCGGGCCAAAGCGCCGCGGCCACGGTATCAGCTTGCGCAACAGATAACGTTGCAGCGCGGCCAGGCCGCGCCGCGGCACTTTGCGTTCGACGATGCCGCGCCCGATATCGGCCAGACGGCCATAGCGTACACCCGAGGGGCAGGTGGTCTCGCAGGCGCGACAGCCCAGGCAGCGATCCAGGTGCAGGCGCGTGCCGGCGCCCGCCGTCTCACCCTCCAGCAGCTGTTTGATGAGATAGATTCGCCCCCGCGGGCCGTCCAGTTCGTCGCCCAGGAGTTGATACGTCGGACAGGTGGCGGTACAGAAGCCACAGTGCACGCACGCGCGCAAGATGCTGTCGGCTTCCCTGCCCTCCGGGGTCCGGCTGAATTCCTCGCTGAGACGGGTCTGCATATCGGGTCGCTTTAAGTCGGCGGGTTCAGAAATCCGGGTACAGGCGCCCGGGATTCAGAATACCGTGCGGATCGAACGCCTGTTTGAGCTTCTGCTGCACGCGCATGAGGCCGGCCGGCAGCGGCTGGAACACCGCCTGATCGCGATCGCCACGGCGAAACAGCGTGGCATGTCCCCCGGCCGGCCGAATTGCGCTGCGAATGCTCTCGGCCGAAGTATCGCTCACCAGCCAGCGCAAGGCGCCGCCCCATTCGTAGAGCCACTTTCCCGCCAGCGGCAGCGCTGGCGTCGGCGCCGCCAGCGACAGCCGCCACAGCGGCCTGGCGCTGTCGAAGAAGGCATGACGCTGCTCGCGCAGGCGCGCCCAGAACCTGTCGTTTTCCGCCAGGCGCTCGCCGCCGATGCGCCGGGCGGCGGCATCGACCGCCCCCGCGGTACCGCTCAGACGCACATAACACTGGTTACCGTCATGGCACAGGGCGGTGACGGGCAACGGCTGGCGCGCCCACGCGCGCCATTGTCGCAGCGCTTCCTGTTCGCTGATCTGCAGACAGACGCTGATTTCGGTCTCGGGCATCGGCAGCACTTTCAACGAAACCTCGAGCAACACACCGAGGGTGCCCATGGCCCCGCACATCAGCCGCGAAACGTCGTAACCGGCGACATTTTTCATCACTTCGCCGCCAAAGGACAGGACTTCGCCCCGGCCGTTGATCACGCGGCAGCCGAGGACGAAATCGCGCGCGGCGCCGGCCCAGGCGCGCCGGGGTCCGGAAAAATTGCAGGCGATGGTCCCGCCCAGTGTCGCCCCCTCGCCGTAGTGGGGCGGCTCGAAAGCCAGCATCTGCCGCTGCTCGCGCAGCAACTGTTCAATATCGGCCAGCGGCGTGCCGGCGCGCGCGCTGAGGACCAGTTCGGTGGGCGCGTAGTGGGTCACGCCACGGTGCCCGGCCACCTCCAGGAGATCGCCGCTCGGCGTACGCCCGTAGAAGGATTTGCTGCCGCCGCCCTGGATGCGCAGCGGCCGCTGCGCATCCAGGGCGGCGCAAACCTGCTCACACAGCCGGCTGCTGAGATCCTGATCGCTCATGCGGATTCAGAAACGCTCCAGTTCCGGAAACGGCAATTCACCGCGGTGGACATGCATCGCGCCGAGTTCGGCGCAGCGGTGCAGGCTGGGCACGGCCTTGCCGGGGTTGAGCAAGCCGTCTGTATCGAAGGCCGCCTTAATGGCATGAAACTGCGCCAGTTCGGCACTGCCGAACTGGGCGCACATCTGATTGATCTTTTCCACCCCGACGCCGTGCTCGCCCGTAATGGTGCCACCCACACGCACGCACAGCTCCAGGATGCGGCCGCCGAACGCCTCGGTACGCTCGAGTTCACCCGGTTTGTTGGCATCGTAAAGTATCAGCGGGTGCAAATTGCCGTCGCCGGCATGAAACACGTTGGCCACCGCCAACCCGTACTGTTGCGACAGTTGCGAAATCTCCCGCAGCACCTGTGGCAGGTGCCGGCGCGGAATGGTGCCGTCCATACAATAATAATCGGGCGATATCCTTCCCACCGCCGGAAAAGCCGCCTTGCGCCCTTTCCAGAACGCCTCCCGCTCGGCCGCGTCACGCGCGGTGCGCACCTCGGTGGCGCCGCTGTCCTTGAGAATCCGCCGCACCTGAAAAACATGCGCGGACACCTCCTCGTTGCTGCCGTCCACCTCGCACAGCAGGATGGCAGCGGCGTCGCGCGGATAGCCGGCGTGAACGAAATCCTCCGCCGCCTGGATCGCCGGCCGGTCCATCATTTCCAGTCCGGCGGGAATAATGCCGGCGGCGATAATGTTGCCGACCGCCTCGGCGGCCCGGGCGACATCGTCAAAAGCCGCCAGCAGCACCTGCGCCCGCTCCGGCAGCGGCAACAGCTTCACGGTGACTTCGACAATCACGCCGAGCATGCCTTCCGAACCGGTCAGCAGCGCCAGCAGATCGTAGCCGGGCGCGTCCAGACCGCCGCCGCCGATGCTCAGCAACTCGCCCTCGATGGTGACAATCTTCAGCGCCTGAATGTTATGCACGGTAAGCCCGTATTTCAGGCAATGCACGCCGCCGGAATTTTCCGCCACGTTGCCACCGATGGTGCAGGCAATCTGCGACGAGGGGTCCGGGGCATAATAAAGACCGTGCGGCGCCACCGCCTGGGAGATCGCCAGATTGCGCACCCCCGGCTGCACCCGCGCCAGACACTGCTCGGTATCGATGGAAAGAATCGCGCTGAATTTCGCCAGGCTCAACAGCACACCCTGCTGGTGCGGCAGGGCGCCGCCGGACAGTCCGGTGCCGGCCCCACGCGCCACCACCGGCACCCGCCGCTGGTGGCACAGACGCACAATGGCCTGCACCTGCTCGACGGTTTCCGGCAGTACCGTCACCAGGGGCAGCTGGCGATAAGCCGACAAACCATCGCATTCATAAGGGCGCAGATCCTCGCGCCGATCCAGGACGGATTCAGCGGGCAGCAGCTGCCG
This sequence comes from Thiogranum sp., assembly GCA_030148775.1. GTDB lineage: Bacteria > Pseudomonadota > Gammaproteobacteria > DSM-19610 > DSM-19610 > Thiogranum. The sequence continues at coordinate 35,209 of JASBST010000005.1, read as the reverse complement.
TAACGCCCGCACCAGGGCGGGCTTGTCGATGCTGTCGAAAGAGGCTGGCACGTCTGGATTATGCATGAGCGTTCGGAACGCGGTGTCGGTGGCGCAAGGTTACCTCACTTTGCCCGCCAAACCGAATTATCCCGCCGTGACCGTGAGCCTATTGCGCCACCCGAACCCGCTCGAGCCGACGGCAAGCGCGGCGCCGGTTCCGGCCGACCACCCGCGGCGGACTTACTTTTTGCCGATCAGTTCGACCGGATAACCGTCGGGGTCGGCGACAAAGGCGATGATGGTGGTGCCGGCGTTCATCGGGCCGGCCTCGCGTAAAATTTTGCCGCCGCGCTGGCGGATTTCCTCGGCCGCCTGATAGACATCGTCCACCTCCAGCGCGATGTGACCGTAACCGTCGCCCAGATCGTAATGGCCGGTGTCCCAATTGTGGGTCAGCTCCAGCACGGTGTGTTCGGACTCGTCGCCGTAACCGACAAAAGCCAGGGTAAAGCGGCCGTCCGGATAATCCTTCCGCCGCAGCAGTTGCATGCCCAGCACCTGGGTATAAAAATCGATCGAGCGTTGCAGGTCGCCGACCCGCAGCATGGTATGCAGCATGCGCATGTCGTGTCTCCTTGTGACGGGCGCCAGCCGAAAACCGGCGGCGCGCTGGCCTTCAGTTTCTGCGTCTTGCGGCGATCCGCAGACGCAGCGCGTTGAGCTTGATGAAACCCTCGGCGTCGCCCTGATGATAGGCGCCGGCGTCGTCCTCGAACGTGGCGATGCGTTCGTCGAACAGCGAATCGCCGGCGGACTTGCGCCCGGCGACGATGACATTGCCTTTGTAAAGCTTGAGCCTGACAGTACCGTTGACGTGCTCCTGCGAGGCATCGATCATGGTCTGCAGCATACGTCGCTCGGGGCTCCACCAGTAACCGTTGTAGATCAGACTGGCGTAGCGCGGCATCAATTCGTCCTTAAGATGCGCCACCTCGCGATCGAGCGTCAGCGATTCGATGGCACGGTGCGCCTTGAGCATGATGGTGCCGGCCGGTGTTTCGTAGCAGCCGCGTGATTTCATGCCGACGTAGCGGTTTTCGACGATATCGTCGCGGCCGATACCGTTGTCGCCGCCCAACTTGTTCAGCCGCTCCATCACCTGCGCCGGCGTCACCGCCTGGCCGTCGATGGCGACGATATCGCCCCGGGCGAACTCCAGTTCCACATAGGTCGGTGTATCAGGCGCCTGTTCCGGCGCCACACTCCAGCGCCACATGTCCTCTTCCGGCTCCGCCCAGGGGTCTTCGAGAATGCCACCCTCGTAGGAGATATGCAGCGAATTGGCGTCCATGGAGTAAGGCGATTTCTTACCTTTTTTAAAGTCCACTGGAATGCCGTGCCGCTCGGCGTAGGCCATCAGCTTTTCGCGCGAGGTCAGATCCCACTCGCGCCACGGAGCAATCACCTTGACGTCAGGTTTCAACGCATAGGCGCCCAGCTCGAAGCGCACCTGGTCGTTGCCCTTGCCGGTGGCGCCGTGGGCGATGGCGTCGGCACCGGCGGCGTTGGCGATTTCCACCAGCCGCTTGGCGATCAGCGGCCGCGCGATGGAAGTGCCGAGCAGGTATTCGCCTTCATAAATGGTGTTGGCGCGAAACATCGGAAAGACGAAGTCGCGCGCGAATTCCTCCCGCAGATCCTCGATGTGGATCTCCTTCACCCCCATGGCTTCGGCCTTGGCACGCGCCGGTTCGACCTCCTCGCCCTGACCGATATCGGCGGTAAAGGTGACCACCTCGCAGCCATAAGTCTGCTCCAGCCATTTGAGAATGATGGAGGTATCCAGGCCGCCGGAGTAGGCCAATACGACTTTGTTGACTTTTGACATGGACTTCAGGTGCTCACTGGTTAACAGAACAAGGGCTTACTTGGCGCGGATTTTTGCGCTACGGCGCAGGCGCGAACCCAGCCGGCGGGCCAGTTCGCCAAACAGCTCGGTCTGGGTCGGGTGCGGATGGATGGCGTTGCCCACCTGCTGCAAGCTCATGCCGGCGGAGACCATCATTACCGCCTCGCCGATCAGCGTGTCGGCGTGATCGGCCAACAGGTGCACACCGATAATACGCTGACTGGCCTTGTCCGCCACCAGCTTGATCATGCCGTGCTGCTCGTCGTTGATCATCGCCTTGGCGTCGATGTTGATCGGCACCTTCGCCTCGACGGCGTCGATACCCCTGGCTTTGGCCTGTTCCAGCGACAGGCCGACGAAGGCCGCTTCGGGACGGGTGAAAATCACGCCGCAGTCTTTGTCCTGGTCGTAACGCATGTCCTCGCCGAGAATGGTGGCCGCCGCCACCCGTCCCTGCTGCGCCGCGGTGTGCGCCAGCATGTAACCCGGCACCACATCGCCGATGGCGAAAACGTGGGCCACACTGGTCCGGCAACGGGCATCGACCTTGATCGCCGGCCCTTCGGTTTCGACACCGAGATTCTCCAGCCCCAGACCGTCCAGTACCGGCCGTTTGCCGGTACCCATGATGACATAGTCGGCCTTGACGCTGCGCGACTTGCCGTCGGCGTCTTTATAGGTCACGCGCACGTCGCCGGCATTGCCGGAGACTTTGCCGATCTGCACCGAAGTATGGATTTCCAGACGCGGATCGTCGTTAAGCACCGCGGTCAGGTGTTTGGCAATCTCGCCTTCCACTTCCGCGAGAATCCGCTCGCGCGCTTCCAGCAAGGTTACGCGGGCGCCGAAATCCTGCATCAGCTGCGCCATTTCCAGACCGATGGCGCCGCCGCCGATGACCACTAGCTTCTTCGGTTGCGCCGGCAGCATCCAGACGGTATCGGACGTCAGTACGCCGCCGCCCTCGACCAGGCCCTCGCGGGCACCGGGAATCGGCGGCACGAACGGCGGCGCGCCGGTGGCGATGACCGCGCAGCCGAAACTGATCGACTCGCCTTTGGCCGTGTCGCCGACCGTGGCGCGGGCGTGCGCATTATCGTTGTTGCCCGACGTATCGACGAACAGTGTATGCGCATCGACGAAGCGACCGAACCCCTGGAGGTATTTGATCTTGACGCCGGTGTCGGTCTTGAGCGCCATTTCACCGCGGGTTTCCAATACCTGGCGCCGCGTCTGTTCCAGTTTGTTCCAGTCGAGCTTCGGCTTGCCCGGTGTGATACCGAGGTGCTCATCGTGCAGGCGGTCGCGGATACGGTCGGCCGCGGCGCGCCAGGCCTTGGACGGAATGCAGCCGCGCCACAGACACTCGCCGCCGGGGAACGGCGCGTCGTTGACCAGCGCGACTTTCAAGCCGTGGCCGGCCAGATCGCGGGCGCAGTCCTCGCCGCCGGGGCCGCCGCCGACCACGACCACATCGTAGTCCCAGTCGCCCTCGGGAATGGCCGGACCGGAAGGTTCCATCCATCTGTCGGGCTGCTCCACCAGCGTTTTCAGTGCCTGCAGATACTGCGCGACGTCGGCGCCGTTGACCACGCGGTGATCGGCGGTGATGGTGAACGGGCTGCCCTGCTCGGTATTGGCCGAGATCGCCAGAATGGCGGCGATACCGGGGGTGGCAATGGCGTCGAAATGACTGACGCCGAACATGCCCATATTAGAGATCTGAAATGTCGAACCGGTGTATTCCTCGGGTTTGAGACGGCGCTTGCGCGCGCGCTCGACCAGGTCCTTCCAGTCGCTGTTGAGCGCCGCCAGATCGCGCGCTTCGCACTGGCGCAGCACCGGTACCACCAGTCCGCCGCCGTCGGCCGCCACCGCCATACCGATATCGACCTGGCTGCGCTCCACCAGTTTGTCCTGCGGCTGATAGCACCAGTTCATCTTCGGCAACTGCTGCATCGCCAGCGCGCAGGCCTTGGCGATGGCCACGGTCACCGACGCGCCCTGCGCTTTCGCCGCCTTGATCAGCGCGCCGAGCTTGATATGGGTGGTGACATGGAAGGTCGGCATGCCGAGCGAGCCGGTCATGGCGTCGCTGATGGCCTTTTCCAGTTTGTTCATGGCGCGACCATCGCCCGGCACCACCACTTGCGGGAAACCCGCCTGCACGGGGCCGGTCGTCCCCGCCGCGGCCAGATCCCCGGCCACGATCACACCACCCGGTCCGCTGCCCTGCACGGCGTCGAGATCGATGCCGCGCTGGCCGGCCAGGGCACGCGCGTAGGGGCTGGCGCCGCGGCCCCGCGGGCGTGCGGCGATACGACCGCCGCCGACCGGCGTAGACGGCGAGGCAACGGCGCTGGCGGTGCTGGCCGCCGCTTTACCGCTCGCCGCTTCCCCGGTGCCGGTCGCGGCGGTTGCGATGGCGGCCGCCGCGGTCATATCGGCCTCGGCGTCCACAGCCTGCCCGGCGCTCTCCACCAGATAGGCCAGCGCGCCACCCACGGGCACCACGGCGTCCACGGGCGCCAACGGCCCGGACAGATAGCCTTCGCGGAACACCTCGACGTCCATGATCGCCTTGTCGGTCTCGACCGTGGCCACCACCGTGCCGCGCTCGATCCGCTCGCCGACACTTTTCTCCCAGCTCACCACCACACCTTCGGTCATGGTGTCGGAGAGCTGTGGCATGCTGATGGTATAGCTGGCGCCGTCCGGTGCCACCGCAGTCGCGGGAGCCGGCGCCGTCTCGGCTACAGAAAGTGTCGCGTCCGCCGGCGCCTCGGCCCGGGCGGGTGAGGAATTCGCCGCCGCCGGCGCCGCGACATCGCCTTGCGCGGCCTCGGCATCGGCCACCAGATAGGCCATCGCCTCGCCCACGGGCACAGTACTGTCGACCTCGGCCAGCGGCCCGGCCAGATAACCTTCGCGGAACACTTCCACGTCCATGATCGCCTTGTCGGTTTCCACCGTGGCGACAATATCGCCGCGCTCGATCCTGTCCCCGGGTTGTTTCTCCCAGCTGACGACCACGCCTTCGGTCATGGTGTCCGAAAGCTGCGGCATTTTAATCACGTAGGGTTCAGCCATGCTCGATCCAAATCCTGAAGTTTTAACCGGCGGCACACCAGGAACGGCCGCCGGTATCATACTGCTGCGAAGCCGGCGTTCCTGGCGCCGCGCCGGCCGACCGGCCTACTTGCCGAGCATTTTGCGCACGGCCGCGACCACATCGGCGGCGTTGGGTATCGCCGCCTTTTCCAGCTTGTGGTTGTAGGGCATGGGCACGTTGGCCGCCGAGACGCGCACCGGCGCGGCGTCGAGCTCGAAAAAACATTCTTCGTTGATGATCGCCATGACTTCCGCGCCCACGCCGACGGCCGGTTCGGCCTCCTCGACGATCACCGCGCGGTGGGTCTTGCGCACGGTCGCAGCGATGCCGGCGCGATCGAGCGGGGCCAGGGCGTAAAGGTCGACCACCTCGGCGTTAATGCCGTGCTCTTGGGCCAGCGTTTGCGCCGCCTGCAGACACCAGTGGAGCGAAATATTGTAACCGAACAGGGTCACGTCGCTGCCTTCACGGGCCACCTCGGAACCTTCCAGCGGATGGAAATATTCGCCGTCGGGCACCTCGCCTTTCATGTTGTACATCAGTTCGTGTTCGTTGATGTAGACCGGGTCGTTGCAACGCACGGCGGATTTCAGCAGACCGTAAGCCTGGCGCGGATTGGACGGCGTGACCACGCGCAACCCGGCGATCCCCATAAAGACCTTCTCCATGCGCGCCGAGTGTTGCGCGCCCAACTGGTGCGCGGTGCCGCCGGCCGAGCGCACCACCAGTGGCGCGCTCACCTGGCCGCCGGACATGTAACGCACTTTGGCCGCGCTGTTGAACAGCTGGTCCATCGCCAGCCAGGCGAAGTTGACCGACATGATTTCGATAATGGGGCGCACACCCAGAAAGGACGCGCCTATACCCACACCGGTGTACCCGTTCTCCGAGATCGGCGTATCGATCACCCGCTCGGCGCCGTACTTTTCGTACAGGCCCTTGGTGGCTTTATAGGTACCACCGGCGACACCGATGTCCTCGCCCATGCAGATCACCAGCGGATCGCGTTCCATTTCTTCGTCGTGGGCGCGGCGGATCGCCTCCCAGTACATGATCTCGGCCATCAGCGTCCCCCTCCGTACACCCACGGATCGTTCTCCGCCAGCACATATTTCTCCAGCTCCTCGACGCGCGGCTCGGGCGAGGATTCGGCAAAGGCGATCACCTCGTTCTCGATGCTGTCGAGAATTTCGGTGTCCATCGCCTTGTAATCGTCCTTGCTGATCTCACCGGCCTTGATGAGCCGGTCGCGCAACAGGATGATCGGGTCGCGCTCCGACCACATACGCTCCTCCTTCTTGGAGCGATAGGCATTGGAATCGGACATGGAGTGACCGCGATAGCGGTAGGTCATCAGTTCGAGGAAATAAGGCCCCTTGCCCGAACGCACATGATCGACGGCTTTTTTCGCCGCCGCGAATACCTTTTCGATATCCTGCCCGTCTTCCTGGGCCGAGGGGATGTTATAGCCCGAGACGCGTTTGTACTGATCGATCACCGCGGTGGAACGGTCGATACGGGTACCGATTCCATATAGATTGTTCTCGCACACGTACAGCACCGGCAATTCCCACAGCTTGGCCATGTTGAGCGATTCGTGGAAGGTACCCTGGTTGTTGGCGGCGTCGCCGAGAAAGCAGATGGCAATTTCGTCGCCGCCCTTCATTTTAATCGCCTTGGCCATGCCGGCGGCCAGCGGGAAGGGGCCGCCGACCAGTGCATAGCCGCCCATAAAATGATGCTCGGCGGCGAAAATATGCATTGAGCCGCCGCGCCCCTTGGACGAACCGGTCTCCTTGGCGTAAAGCTCGGCCATCACTTCCTTGGGATCGGCACCGCATTTAATGGCGTGCACATGGTCGCGATAACCGGTGATCACATAGTCCTGGCCGGGGCGCGCCGCCTCCAGCACACCGTGGCAGCAGGCTTCCTGACCGGGGTAAAGGTGGAGGAATCCGCCTATTTTTCGTTCGACATACGCTTCGTAGCAGCGCTCCTCAAAGCGCCGCGCAAATAACATTTCGCGCAGCAGCCGTTTTTTGTCGGCGACGTTCATGAGGCTCCTTGCTGTTCCAAGGGGCCTGCACCAGTGCCCCGTGAATGAATTAGAAACTTATTGAAAGTTCACAGAATATTTAGCATGCTGCCGGCTTCGGCGCCGGCGCTGCCGCGCCCGGCGTGAAGCGCGCCCGGGCGCCCGTCAGCCGGAGCAAAACCAAGCGCGCTATGATCTTTGTTTTGCGCCATCAGGTCAAGGCGAAAGTTGCCCGCAACCACTGCAAAAGCGTCGCAAAATCAACGGAAAACAACAGGAATCCCAGACATGAGATTGACCCTGAAGCGCCCCGACGACTGGCATCTGCACGTACGCGACGGCGCAGCGATGCGGGCGGTGATCGGCCACAGCGCGGCCCAGTTCGGGCGCGCCATCATCATGCCCAACCTGAAACCGCCGGTGGCCACCACCGCGGCGGCGCTGGCGTATCGGCAACGGATTGTGGCCGCGCTGCCGGCCGACAGCCGCTTCGAACCGTTGATGACACTGTATCTCACAGACAACACGCCGGCCGAGGAAATCCACGCCGCCAAAGCCAGCGCCGCAGTATACGCGGTGAAACTCTACCCCGCCGGGGCCACCACCAATGCCGATTCGGGGGTCACCGCCATCGAGAACACCTACGGCACGCTCGAAGCCATGCAGGAACTCGGTATGCCGCTGCTGGTTCACGCCGAGGTCACCGATCCGCAAGTGGACGTGTTCGACCGCGAAGCCGTCTTTATCGAGCGCATACTGGCGCCGCTGACGCGGCGGCTGCCACAACTGAGAATCGTGCTCGAACACGTCACCACCCGCGACGGCGTGGCATTTGTCCAGGAAAGCGGCGACAACGTCGCCGGCACGCTGACGGCGCATCATCTGCTGCTCAATCGCAACGCCATGTTCGCCGGCGGCCTGCGTCCACACAATTACTGCCTGCCGGTACTCAAGCGCGAGCGCCACCGTGAGGCGCTGTTGGCCGCGGCCACCGGCGGCAGCGGCAAGTTTTTTCTCGGCACCGACAGCGCCCCGCACCCGCGCCAGGCCAAGGAGAGCGCCTGCGGTTGCGCCGGTCTGTATACCGCGCACGCGGCCATGGAACTCTATGCGCAAGCCTTCGAACAGGCCGGGGCACTGGATCAACTCGAGGCCTTTGCCAGTTTCCACGGCGCGGATTTTTACGGTCTGCCGCGCAACCGTGACGAGATCGTGCTGGAGAAATGTGACTGGGAGGTGCCCGCCAGTTATCCGCTGGACGGCGACAAACTGGTGCCGATGCGCGCGGGCGAAACGCTCGGCTGGAAGCTGCGCACCTAGAGCGGCGGGCAACGCCGCGTCAATAGACCGCGCTCACCCGATAGCCGCGCCGGCTCAGCAGCTTCAACAAGCCCTGTTCGCCCGGCAGGTGCAGCGCGCCGACGGCGATAAAACGCCGTCCCGGACGCAGACGCGTTTGCATGCGCTCGGCCATGCGCCGGTTGCGCTCGACAATCAGTTTTTCATTGAAGCGGCGCGCGGTACGCGCGTCGGCGGCGCTGAGGCTGGCCATCGAGGCGTCGCTGAGTTCGACCAACCGCGCCAGGTCGCGCGCCAGATACGCCGCTTTCAAGCGCGTCAGCTCCCGCGGCACCTCCTCCAGGTGGGCGAGGGCGTTTTCCAGCAGCACGCGCTGCTCACGCGCCGAAAGGTCATCGAAGACGGCCAACTGCTCGAGCGGCGTCTCCAGACCGTCGACCGGTTTCCCCGCGGCCACCGCCTGCTCGTAAAGACTCAGGTCCAGCACCGTGCCGGTCCGGGTCGGCGGTGTCATCAGGGTCACGGCCACCGCCCACGGCTTCATGCGCTCGACCATGAGCTCCGGCATGCCGTAACCGGCCAGCGCCTTGACCGAGGCGCGATACAGCGAGTCGCCGACATGCGCCTGTAAACGACTGCCGTCGGCGAGCATGAACGCGCCGGTCATGGCCAGCAGCGAGGTCGGATCGAGCACCACCTCCAGGGTCACGGCGTCGGCCTGGTCGAAAGCCTGTTTAACCGCGGGCGGCAGCCGCACCACCGCGGGGTCCTCGCTGTGCATGGTGCCGAACAGATAACTCGGCGCCAGCCCCGGCTTGTCGATCTTCCACAGCAGGCCATGATCGAATTCCCCCGCCGCCGCGACCGCGGGCGTCAATAGGGTGACGATCAGGCCCAGCCAGATACCGATAAAGTGGCGCCAAGAGGAGGATTTCACGTTCATGTCTCGATCCGGTTCCGGTATGCTGCACCCATGTCAGAAGATAATAACAGCGCCCGGCTGGCGACCCGGTTTCGCGGCTTTCTCCCGGTGGTTGTCGACGTCGAAACCGGCGGCTTTAACCCCAAACGCGACGCCCTGCTGGAAATCGCCGCGGTCATTCTCGATTATGACGACCAGGGCCAGCTCTATCCCAGCGAAACCCATGCCTGTCATGTGGAACCTTTCCAGGGTGCCAATCTGGACGAAAAGTCGCTGCAATTCACCGGCATCGATCCGTTTCACCCGTTTCGTTTCGCAAAACCCGAGGACGAGGCGCTGCGACAGATTTTCAAACCGGTGCGCCGCGCGGTCAAAGACAGCGCCTGCACGCGCGCCATTCTGGTCGGCCACAACCCGGCCTTCGACCTGAGTTTCGTCAACGCCGCGGTCGAGCGCTGCAAAATCAAACGCAATCCGTTCCATCCGTTCAGCAGTTTCGACACCGCGACCATGGCCGGGCTGGCCTACGGTCAGACCGTGCTGGCGCGCGCCGCCATCGCCGCCGGCATGGGATGGGACCAGGAGCAGGCGCATTCGGCCAAGTACGACGCCGAGCGTACCGCCGAATTGTTCTGCGCCATCGTCAACCGCTGGGATACGGCCATCGGCATAGGCACCGCGGCGGCCGGCGCCGCGCTCGCCGAAGAGGATTAACGCGATACCTGTATACTTAGGGTGACCGGGTCAAGCCAGCGGACAATGCCCCGCGCAGGCGACGGGATCCGCCCGGCGAGACCGCGGCGAGGAGGAGCCACAGATGACAACACTGCCCGCAAAAGAGCAACAGATCGTCGAAGCCCACACCGGACTCATTCACCGCGTGGTCATCGCCTGTCACGACCGCGCCAAAGTCCCCGATCTCGACGACATTCTGAAACAGGCCGAGGACAACGGCTGGCTGCAACTGGTGGCCACCATCCGCAAAATTCTCGCCGGTGCGCGCGACATGGCGTTGCTCAACGGCCTCGACGATGAAGACCAGGTCATCGTCCAATCCATTCTTCAAGGGCTGCAAAACCCGGAGACGCTGCCGGACCTCGGCGCCGGCGTCAACGGCGCCATGGCCGCGCCCGGCATCGCCGCGATGGTCAACGGCGCGCGCCGGGGCAACCTCGAAACCCTGCAACTACTGGGCACGATGGCCCAGCAAATGCTGCAGGCCGGCGGCGACATGGCGCGCTTGGCCGGTATTCTGCGCCCGTTGGTGCAGGGCGAGCGCGACGCCGACAAGCTTACCGCCGGCATGGGTGTGGAAGGTCAGAAACTGGTGGTGGCGATTCTGGAAGAGCTGGCGCTGCAGGACACACACTAAGCCGCGCCGCCCCCCCGATCGAGCTGCTCGGCCTTGACATAGCCCGCGCCATCGGACAAACCGCGACAGACGGCGATCAGTTCGTCGCGGCGCGCCGCCCACGACTGACCGCTGTCGAGCTCGCACTGCCGGGTGTAACTGTTGAGCGCTTCGCACAGCAATGCCCGCGTCCGCCCGCTGTAGACACAACGCCCGTCGACCGCCAGCCGGTCACGGAAACGCTGCGCCAGATCGAGCAACGCCTCGCGCGCGGCGATACTGCATTCGTCGGCGCCGTGGGGATAGCGGCTGGCGACGAACCAGCGCAACGCTTTTTCCAGTAAAGCGGCGATTTCGACGGAGCACTGGATTGTGATCTGCTTGGGCATTTACCAACCGGGCGCGGGCGGGAAGTCGCGTTGCCATCACCGCTCCCGGACCATACACTAGCGCCTGGAAAAAACAAGGTGGAATGGATGGAATCCCGATACGTCGGCGGCAACACCCGCATCCGGTGGCCGCTGTTGATTGCAGCATTGCTGCTACCGACCGCTGCCGGTGCCGCCACCGAGCTGCCATTGCAAAACTTCACCGCCCATTGGGCGGGCTGGCTGGCGGTGGCCATATTCGTCACCGCGTACGCCCTGGTGATCGCCGAAGAACCCCTGCACTTGCGCAAGTCCAAACCCACCATGGTCGCCGCCGGTCTGATCTGGTTGATCGTGGCGCTGGTCTACAGTTTGCACGGCGACACCCACACTGCGGAACAGGCGGTCAAGCACAATCTGGAAGAGTTCGGCGAGCTGTTCCTGTTCCTGCTGGCGGCCATGACCTACATCAACACGATGGATGAACGCGGCGTATTCGACGCCTTGCGCGTCTGGTTGGTCTCGCGCGGGTTTTCGTTGCGCGCCATTTTCTGGATCACCGGCCTGCTGGCATTCCTGATCTCACCGGTCGCCGACAATCTCACCACCGCGCTGCTGATGGCCACCGTGGTGATGGCCGTCGGCGGCGGACAGCCCAAATTCGTCGCCGCGGCCTGCGTCAACATTGTCGTGGCGGCCAATGCCGGCGGCGCTTTCAGCCCCTTTGGCGATATCACCACGCTGATGGTCTGGCAAAAAGGCATGGTCCAGTTCCAGGAATTCTTCTCCCTGCTGCTGCCCTCTCTCGTCAACTGGCTGATTCCGGCGGCAATCCTGAGCATCACCCTGCCCGACGCCACGCCCGCACGCTCCAGCGAGGCGGCACGGCTGCAATACGGCGCCTGGGTGGTGGTGGGCTTGTTCGTCATCACCATCGCCATGGCAGTCTCGGCGCACAACTTCCTGCACCTGCCGCCGGTGCTGGGGATGATGACCGGACTGGGTTTTCTCAAGCTCTATGGCTACTATCTCAATCGACGCGGCCAGTTCTATTCGGAGACGCCGGCCGAATCGCCCGGTGTCAACGCGCTCGAACTGGAAAGCGCTTCGCCACCCGCTAAGCAGACTCCGTTCAATATCTTCAAGTCGCTGGAGCGCGCCGAGTGGGATACGCTGATGTTTTTCTACGGCATCATTCTCAGCGTCGGCGGCCTCGGCACGCTCGGCTATCTGGCGGTGGGCTCTCAACTGATGTATGGCGATCTGGGGCCGACGACCGCCAATATCCTGGTCGGCGTACTCTCGGCGGTGGTCGACAACATTCCGGTGATGTTCGCCGTTCTGGCCATGAATCCGCAAATGGACCACGGTCAATGGCTGTTGGTGACCCTGACCGCAGGCGTCGGAGGTTCATTGTTGTCGATCGGGTCGGCGGCCGGCGTCGCGGTGATGGGGCAGGCGCGCGGCATCTACACCTTTTTCGCCCATCTGAAATGGACCTGGGCGATCGCGCTGGGATACGCGGCCAGCATCTGGGTCCACTTTCTGATCAACGGCAGCAAATTCACCGGCCCCTGAGCGGGCAGACAAAAAAAGCAGAGCCGGGGCTCTGCTTCTTACGGTTGGTGACACGCCGCCAGAAGGCGGCGGGAGTTCAGTGCTGTTTGCCGGCGGCTTCCTGCAACAGGGGTTTCAGTTCACCCTTCTGATACATCTCCAGGGCGATGTCGTGCCCGCCGATCAACTCACCTTTGACATAAATCTGCGGGAACGTCGGCCAGTTGGCAAAACGCGGCAGATTCTCGAAAATCTCGGGATCGGCGAGAACGTTGACGTGCGCAAACTCGACTTCACAGGCCTGCAGCATCTGCGTGGTACGGCTGGAATAACCACACATCGGCATCTGCGGCGTGCCTTTCATGAAGATGACGATGGGATTGCTGTCTACCGCCTCTTTAATACGATCCATCACGTCCATCAGTTAATACCTCTAGGTTTCGAAGACTCCCGTCAATCGGCCTAGTTTACCAGCAAGGGCGGCAACAAACAGCCAATATTACAAGGGTTTTAACGTTTTCTAAACATCCACGTTACGCTGCAACCACAGCTCCAGCGCCGCCAGATGCCACAACTTGCTGCCTTGCAGGCGCGTCAACTGATGCTCCGGGTCGGCGATTACCGCGGCCACGTAGTCCGGGCGGTAGAGGCCGCGCTCGCGCGCCTGGCGCGACTCCAGCAGATCGCGCATGAAGGCCAGGAATTCGCCACGGACGAATTTCAGCGCCGGCACCGGGAAATAGGCCTTGGGCCGGTCGATCACCGCGTCCGGCACCAGCCCGCGGGCGATCTGTTTGAGCGGATATTTGCCCTGCGCGCGGATTTTCATCTCCGCCGGCATGCCGATCACCAGTTCGACCAGTTCATGATCGAGAAACGGCACCCGTGCCTCCAATCCCCAGGCCATGGTCATGTTGTCCACCCGCTTGACCGGATCGTCGACAATCAATGTAGTGACATCAAAATGCAGCACGTCATTGAGATAGCTGCCGGTAGCGGCCGCGGCGAGACGCTCGTCGATCAGTGCCGCGGTATAATCGGGGCCGGCGTAGCGCTCCTCCACCATGGCCAGATACTCGTCGTGGTCACGGTCGAAATAGTGCGGCGCAAAACGCCCCACGCCCTCACCCAGGGATTGATGCATGCGCGGATACCAGAAGTAGCCGGCAAACACCTCATCGGCACCTTGCCCGCTTTGCACCACCTTGGCATGTTTCGAGACACATTCGGCCAGCAGATAAAAAGCCACCGCGTCCTGGCCCACCATCGGTTCGGCCATCTGGTCGATGGCCTCCGGCAGGCGATCCAGGACTTCGTGGTTGGGCACATGAAACTTGTGGTGCTGGGTGGCATAACGCTCGACCACCTGATCGGAAAATTCGAACTCGCTGCCGCGCTCGTCCGGGTGATCCTCGAAACCCACCGAAAACGTCAGCAGATCGCTGCCGCCGTGCTCGGCTAGCAGCGCCACCAGCAGACTGCTGTCAAGGCCACCGGAGAGCAGCACGCCCACCGGCACGTCGGCGATCACCCGTCGGCGCCGCACCGCCTTGACCAGGGCCGCACGGGTGGCTTCCAGCCACTCGCCCTCGCTGTGCAACCCGCATCGGGCCGGCGCCAGGCGCCAGTAGGCGCGTACCCGGTCGCGGCCGTCGGACGTGACCAACATGATATGGCCCGGCGCCAGTTTGCGGATGCCCTTGAGCAGCGTGCGCGGCGCCGGCACCACCGCGTGCAGCGTGAAATGGTGGTGCAAGGCCACCGGATCGATGGCCGTGTCCACGCCGCCGGCCGCCAGCAGCGCCTGGGTATTGGAGGCGAAGCGGAACCAGTCCCGGGTCTGGTTGTAGTAAAGCGGCTTGATACCAAAACGATCGCGCGCCAAAACCAGGCGCTGGTGGCCGCTATCCCAGATCGCCACGGCGAACATGCCGTGCAGGCGTTCGGCGAAATCCTCGCCCCAGGCCGCGTAGGCTTTCAGAACGACTTCGGTGTCACCTTGACTGCGAAAACTGTATCCCAGTCCCTGCAGCTCGGCGCGCAGCTCCTTGTAGTTATAGATCGCGCCGTTGAAAACCAGCGTCAGACCCAGCGCCGAATCGACCCAGGGCTGATTGGAGGCCTGCGACAAATCGATGACCGACAATCGCCGGTGGCCCAACGCGACGGCACCGTCGAGGTGACGGCCCTCGTGGTCGGGACCGCGCCGTTCCAACTTCGACAACATCCGCGTCAGCGTCTCCGCCTGCGGCGGACTACCGTCCATGCGCCATTCACCGCCTATCCCACACATTGCCTTCACTGCTCCGGCACCGGCGCGCCGCGGATCAGGCCGCGCACCGATACCTAATGATCACTGGAGGGCGCAAGTTTACGGCAAAGGCGGCGACGGCAACAGCGAGCAGCGCCAGAGTTCAGGTACGCCGCTTGCCGCTGTTGCCGCCTTCTATCACGGTGATGCGCGGCCGCCCTGTCGGACGCTGCACGGCTTTCTGCCGGCAACTGGAATGCAGTACCACGGTGTTGCGGCCGGAAGATTTGGCCTGGTAGAGAGACTTGTCGGCCGCCCGCATCAGGACGCTCAGGGAGATATCGCCGCTTTTGCCATAACAGCAACTTACGCCGATACTGACCGTCAAAGGAATTGTGCTGCCCTGATAACTCGCCGGCGAACAACTCACCAGCTCGCGGAACTTCTCCGCCAGCGCCACACTGTCGGCGGGGTTTTCGGCGACATTGAGGATCAGAAATTCCTCGCCGCCGATGCGGAACAGAAAATCGTTGGCGCGCGAATTGTGTTGCAACAACTGCGCGAAGTGCACCAACACCGCGTCTCCCCCCAGATGACCCCAGGAATCGTTAATCGCCTTGAAATGATCCAGGTCGATCAGAACCGCGGTGAGATAGCGGTCGTCGCGTACCACCTGCGCGAACAGACCCGGCGCCACTTCCTGCAGATAGCGGCGGTTGTAGAGTCCGGTGAGACTGTCGGTGATAGCCGTCTCCTGCAGCTTGCGGTTGGCCATTTCCAGTTTCGCCTGTTCACGCCGCAGACTGTCGAGCACATCGGCAAAGCGGTTGACCAATTGGTCCATCTCGGACTTGGCGTGGGAACGCTTCATCACCGGCAGTTCACCGTTCATCATCTGCCTGGTGATCAACATCAGCGCCGACATGGGCCGGCTGAAATTGCGCAACACCAGCCAGCCGACCAGCGCCACCGCCAGACTGCCCAATACGGCGAAGAACAACAGCCAGTATTCGTAGCCCGCCAGCAAGCGCGCGGTGGCCGACTCATTGATGCCGAACCAAAGTCCGGGTAACACCTGCCCCGGCAGCCCGGGCTGATAGGAAATCTCGCGCAGACGGAATCTGTCGTCCTCATACTCGAGGTGGCGGCCGGCGCTGTCGATGCTCGCCCCCTGGTAGCGCGGATTGCTGCTGCGCAGTATCCGGCCCTGGCTGGCGAAAAACAGCAAATAGTCGCTGGACACACTCTGCTCGCCCGTCAGCCAACGCTGATCCATATAGCGCCCGACCAACACCGTTCCCAGACGCCGGCCCGACGCCAGCACCGGGTGCAACGCGACCATCAAAACGTCCCCGCCGGCCGGCAGATAAAAAGACCGGGCGTCATCGGTCAAGGCTATCGCGCGCAAGGCCTGGCGCAACTTGCGTTGCGGTGCACCCAACAGAATCTCGCCCGTGGCCGAAAGCACCAGCGCGATATCGCCCGGCATGCCATAACGGCGGACGGAATCCTCCAGGACACCATGCTCCTGGCGCCGGTCGTGCAGACCGTCGCGGAGCGATGCGCGCAGGTGCGCCTCGGCCGCCAGCAGCGCGGCTTCACGGCTCAGGGCATGACGCTGTTTCGCCAGCATGGCGCCCTGATGATCGGCAATGTAGCTGAGATAGGCCGAGGTCGTGCCGGCAATGACGTCCCTGGCCGCCTTGAACGACAAGGTCATCATTCCTACCAGTAACACCATCAGCATCCCTACATAAAGCAACAGACGGGAGCGATAACTCATAGGCGTGACGGAGGGTGCGGATCCAATCGGAAAAGAAGAAAAAGCCGTGCGGCGGTCTGCCCGCGGCTGGCGCGGACGCCGCCCACGTACTGACCGGCACAGCGCCTCAAGGCGATATACGGTTTCATAAGTTAAGTCGTACCCTTTGCAGCACTGCGCCGCACCGGTTGGATTCTTGTTGGTTTTGACCGGGTGTCCGGCTTTCAGAAGGGTTAGCGACCGGGCGTCAAAAATCTGAACTGGTTCACAAAAAAAAAGTGAATAATCCGTGAGTGCTTGAATCGACGAGATTTATCAATCTTCGCCCACATCGGTGACTGGCCCCGGCGGCAGACCTTGCGCGGCGGGCGCGCCGTAGCCGCCACCGCCCGGCGTGTGAATCTCCAGCCGATCGCCGGGCCGCACATCGAGGCAGACCTTGGGCGCCAGCAACGCGCCGTTGAGACGATTCTCCCCGGCGCTGCCGGCGCCGCCGCCGCACAGCCCCCAGGGCCGGTGCCGTCGCCGCTCGGTCAACAACGTCACCGTGGCGGGCGCCAGAAACTCATAGCCGCGCACCAGCCCGTCGCCGCCCGGACGCCGGCCCTCGCCACCCGAACCGCGGCGCACGGCATAGTGCGTGACCCGCAGCGGCCAGGCGCTCTCCAGCACTTCGATCGGCGTGTTGAGAGTGTTGGTCATATGGGTCTGCAGCGCATGCAGCCCGCCGCCGTGACGGCCGGCGCCCATCCCGCCGCCAAGGGTTTCATAGTAATCCCAACCGGCGTCCGCCCGACGCGCGCCCATGGCGATGTTGTTCATGCTGCCCTGGCTGGCCGCGGCCACCCGTTCGGGGATCGCCTCGGCCAGCGCTCCCAATACCAGGTCCACCACCCGGCTGCTGGTTTCCACATTGCCGGCGGCCACCGCGGCCGGCGGGCGGGCGTTGAGTACCGACCCCGGCGGCACCTCAAGTTCGATCGCCTCGAAGGCGCCCGCACAGGCCGGCGTATGGGCGTCCATCAGACAACGAAAGACATAGAACACCGCCGCCGCGGTCACCGACAGCGGACAATTGATATTGCCCCGCACTTGCGCGGCGGTGGCGGAGAAATCCACCTTCACCCGGTGGCCCTGAACCCGGATCGCCACCCGCAGCGGAATGTCCATTTGTCCCTGCCCGTCGTCGTCCATCAGATCGTCGAAGCGGTACTCGCCGTCGGGCAGGGCGCGCAATGCCTGCCGCGCCAGACGCGCGGCGTAAGCGTTCAGCGCATCGAGACCCTCCAGATAGGCATCCGGACCGAGTCGCCCGGCCAAAGCCTGCACCCGCGCGACCCCGCCGCGATTGGCGCTGATCTGTGCCGAGAAGTCCCCTTCGGTCACCGTCGCGTTATGGGTGGCGGCGATGATGCCGTCCAGCACCTCGCGGCACAGCCGCTCCCGCTCGACCAGCAGGGTCGGCGCGATCAGCAGGCCTTCGTCCTCCAGCCGGCAACCCAGCGGCATGGATCCCGGCGCGTCGGCGCCGATATCGGCGTGGTGGGCCCGATTGGCGACGAAACCGACGCAGACCGCGGCGACGAATACCGGCGCGATGACGGTCACATCCGGCAGATGAGTGCCGCCGCGGAACGGATCGTTCACCACCAGCATGTCGCCCGCCCGCCAGTCGCGCCCGGCCACCAGGTCGGCCATGGCGTAAGCCATACTGCCGAGGTGGACCGGTATGTGCGCGGCCTGCGCGCACAGCCGGCCGCGCGGGTCGAACAAGGCGCAGGAGAAATCCAGACGGTCGCGAATGTTGGGTGAAAAGGCCGCGCGGCGCAGCAGCGCCCCCATCTCATCGCAGATGGCGGACACGCGACTGGTGAACAAGCTGAGTTCGACGGCATCCATGAATGCCCATTATGCACCAGCCACCGGCGCGTGTTGCAATCACCCAGGGGCCGACTTAAACTGCGCAAACTTAAACAAATCCGTCGGTTTATCTACTGGCGCAAAAAGATCGAACTCACTTCCGAGGAGCGGGAAAATGAATCCACTTACTTCCATCTGGGGCACTATCATCTCCGGCTTCATACTGGCCGTGATCATCGTTTTCGCGTTGGGCACTTCTGGCCTCAATGTGCTCGAATTCGAGGTCTGGTTCCATGTTCTGGCCGGTATTGTCTGGATCGGGTTGCTCTACTACTTCAATTTTGTCCAGGTGCCGGCCGCCGCCAACGCGGTTGCCGAAGCCGACAGCGGCGGTCCGGGACCGGCGGCCATCAACAAATATGTCGCACCGCGCGCCCTGCTCTGGTTCCGCTGGGGTGCGGTGGTGACCTGGCTGACCGGTGTCGGCGCGCTGCAGCACCTGGCCGAGGGTGGCGCCGTCAAGGCGTTCATGCTCAGCCCGGGCATGCAGGTGATCGGTGTCGGCGCCTGGTTGGGCACCATCATGCTGTTCAACGTCTGGGTGCTGATCTGGCCTAACCAGAAAAAGATCCTCGGCATCGTCCAGGCCAGCCCGGAAGAGATCGCCAAGGCGAAGAAAGTGGCGCTGATGGCCTCGCGCACCAACACCCTGTTGTCGATCCCGATGCTGATGTGCATGACCGGCCATATGCACGGCCTGCCTTTCTAAAGCCGCGGGCGACAACCCTCAAAACCCGGCCTCAGGCCGGGTTTTTTTGTTTGAATATCCGCCACGACACTATAAAATTGTCGGCTTGATTCCGGCGCTTTTCCCGAAAGCGCCGTTTTTGTTTTCCGGGGAGCCCGATGGTCGACAACCTGATGACAACCTACAAACCGCTGCCGGTCACCTTTACCCACGGCAAAGGGGCCTACCTCTACGATGTCAACGGCGGGCGTTATCTGGACGCTTTGTGCGGCATCGCGGTCTGCGGTCTGGGTCACGCCCACCCGGCGGTGAGCGAGGCCCTGTGCAACCAGGCGCAGCGTCTGCTGCACACCTCCAATCTGTACCGCATCGAGCTACAGGAACAACTGGCCGGCGAGCTGTGCCGGGTCGCCGGCATGGAGCGTGCCTTTTTTTGCAACTCGGGCGCGGAGGCCAACGAAGCCGCGCTAAAGCTGGCGCGCCTGTTCGGGCATAACCGCGGTATCGACAAGCCCCAGATCATCGTCACCGAAGGCAGTTTCCACGGCCGCACTCTGGCGACGCTGACGGCCACCGGCAACCGCAGAATCCAGGCCGGCTTCGAGCCGCTGGTGCAGGGTTTTCTGCGCGCCCCCTACGACGACCTGCCGGCGCTGCACAGGATCGCGCAAAACAGCCGCGACGTGGTCGCGGTGCTGGTCGAGCCGGTGACCGGCGAAGGCGGCATCCGCATCCCGGCGGCCGACTATCTACCGCAACTGCGGGCTTTGTGCGACCAGAACGGATGGCTGTTGATGCTCGACGAAATCCAGACCGGCATGGGCCGCACCGGGCGCTGGTTCGCCCACCAGCACGCCGGCATCCAGCCCGACGTGATGACGCTCGCCAAGGGTCTGGGCAACGGCGTGCCGATAGGTGCCTGCGTGGCGCGCGGCGACGCCGCCGATGTCTTCCAGCCGGGCAATCACGGCTCCACCTTCGGCGGCAATCCGCTCGCCGCCAGTGCGGCGCTCGCCGTGTTGCGTACCATAGAGCAACAGGATCTGAGCACCCGGGCGGCGCAACTCGGTGAGCGCCTGTTGCAGGGGTTCAGGCAGCGCCTGCACGGCCAAAACGGCGTCGTGACCGTGCGCGGCCGCGGCCTGATGCTGGGCATCGAACTGGATCGTCCCTGCGCCGAACTGGTAACGCGGGCATTGGCGCGCAATCTGCTGATCAACGTCACCGCTGAAAAGGTGGTGCGCCTGTTGCCGCCATTGATCATTACCGACGAACAGGCTGACACCATCGTCCATGAGGTCAGTGATCTGATCGGGCAATTCACGGGTAACTGAGTATGAGCGTACGTCATTTTCTCAGCCTGCTGGATCTGTCGGCCGAAGAACTCGGACGGCTGATCGAACGCGCCATCGAACTCAAACAGTGGCAGCGGCAGTCGCGTCTGTACGAACCGCTGAAAAACAAAGTGCTGGCGATGGTGTTCGAAAAATCTTCGACGCGCACCCGGGTCTCGTTCGAATCGGGCATGGTGCAGCTGGGCGGTCACGCCATGTTCCTGTCGCCGCGCGACACCCAGTTCGGACGCGGCGAACCGCTGGAGGACAGTGCGCGGGTGATGTCGCGCATGGTCGACGCCATCATGGTACGGACCTTCGAGCACGAAAAAATCGAACGTTTCGCCGCCTACTCCGCCTGCCCGGTGATCAACGCGCTGACCGATCTCTACCACCCCTGCCAGTTGTTGGCCGACATGCAGACCTGGTGCGAGCACCGCGGCTCCATTCGCGGCGCCACCGTGGCCTTCATCGGTGACGGCAACAACATGTGCCACTCCTATATCAACGCCGCGCGGCAGTTCGATTTTCAACTGCACATCGCCGCGCCGGCCCAGTACCAGCCCGACGCGGCCATCGTCGCCGCGGCCGGCGAACGGGTGAAATTATTCGACCAGCCGCTGGCGGCCGCCGCCGGCGCCGATCTGGTGGTCACCGACGTATGGGCCAGCATGGGTCAGGAGGAAGAGCAGCACGAACGGGAAAAAGTCTTCGCCGCCTATCAGGTGAACGCGCAATTGATGGCACAGGCCGACAAAGACGCCTTGTTCATGCACTGTCTGCCTGCTCACCGCGGCGAGGAGGTCACCGCCGAGGTGATCGACGGCGCCCAGAGCGTGGTCTGGGACGAAGCGGAAAACCGGCTGCACGCCCAGAAAGCCCTGCTCGAGTTTCTCGTCTCCGACTGAGCCGCCGGCGGGCGGCTTCAGTCGTCGCCCGGTACGCCGTCTTCGAGCAGGCGCGTGTGGCGCACGTCCTTGCCTTTGACCAGGTAAATCACGTATTCGCAGATATTACCTGCGCGGTCGCCGATGCGCTCGATGGCGCGCGCGGCGAAAATAGCCTTGAGCACGAACGGAATCGAATCGGCGTCCTGCATCATGTAGGTCATCAGTTCGCGCAGCAGCGCCTCGTATTCACGATCGACCTTGCGGTCCTCGTTCCAGGTGGCCACCGCCTTCTCGGTATCCAGGTGGGCGAAAGCGTCCAAAGCGCCGCGCAACAGCACGCGTGCGTGCTGACCCAGGTGATGGATCTGGGTGAACAGACGGTTGACGCGCTCTTCGTCGGCCAGATCGTAGGCCATGCGGGCGATACGCTCGGCCTCGTCGCCGATGCGCTCGAGGTCGGTGATGGTCTTGATCACGGCGGTGACCAGCCGCAGGTCGCTGGCGGCCGGCTGGCGCCGCGCGAGGATGGTATTGCACTCCTCGTCGATCGCCACCTCCATGGCATTGACCTGCAAATCGTTGGCGATGACCTGTTGCGCCAGCGAGGCGTCCTTGTTTTCCAGCGCTTCCATGGCATTGAGCAGTTGCTGTTCGACCAGCCCGCCCATGGCCAGGACGCGGTTGCGCACGTCCTCCAGCTCTTCGTTGTAACGCCGGGAGATATGCTGACCCAGATTCAGATTATCCATGCCTCAGCCTCTTTATCCGTAGCGACCGGTGACATAGTCTTCCGTCATCTTTTCGCCAGGATTGGTAAAAATTTTGTTAGTCGCGCCGTATTCGATCAATTTTCCGAGGTACATGAAGGCAGTATAGTCGGAAACGCGCGCGGCCTGCTGCATATTGTGTGTGACAATGATAATAGTGTATTTATCCTTCAATTCGTCGATCAGTTCCTCTATTTTCAATGTCGAGATCGGGTCCAGCGCCGAGGCGGGCTCGTTGAGAAGCAGCACCTCCTGCTCCACCGCGATGGCACGCGCGATGACCAGGCGCTGCTGCTGACCGCCGGACATGCCCAGGGCGTTATCGTGCAACCGGTCCTTGACCTCGTCCCACAGCGCGGCCCCGCGCAGTGCCTTCTCGATGATGTCATCGAGCGTACGCCGGCTTTTAACGCCTTGCAGCCGCAACCCGTAGGCGACGTTTTCATAGATACTCTTGGGAAACGGGTTGGGCTTCTGGAACACCATGCCCACGCGCTGGCGCAACTGCGCCACCTGCACCGACTTAGCGTTGATCTCCTCGCCGTCGAGTTCGATGCTACCGTCGATACGCACGCTGCCGACCAGGTCGTTCATGCGATTGAAGCAGCGCAACAGGGTCGATTTACCGCAACCGCTGGGCCCGATGAACGCTGTCACCCGGCGCCGCGCGATATCCATGCTGATATTTTTCAGCGCCTGGGTTTCGCCGTAATAAAGATTGAGATTGCGCACCCGGATGCAATGATCCTCGTCGCTCAGATTACTGCTTTCGAGCGAACGCGGAATTACGTCGGGGTCGATGCCGTGGGTCTGTTTCATGTCGGTGCTCATTTACTGTTCCAGTTCGCGATAACGCTCGCGAAGATGGTTGCGGATCGATATGGCGGCCAGATTGAGCACCAGTATAACCACTACCAGCAACAGCGCGGTGGCATATACCAGCGGTCTGGCCGCCTCGACGTTGGGACTCTGGAAGCCCACATCATAGATATGGAATCCCAGGTGCATGAACTTGCGGTCCAGATGGACGAAGGGCGGATTCCCGTCCAGCGGCAGTGACGGCGCCAGTTTCACCACCCCGACCAGCATCAGCGGCGCCACCTCGCCGGCGGCGCGCGCCACCGCCAGTATCAGACCGGTCATCATCGCCGGGCTGGCCATCGGCAGCACCGTGCGCCACAGCGTCTCGGCCTTGGTCGCGCCCAGGGCGAGACTGCCTTCGCGGATCGAACTGGGAATGCGCGACAGCCCTTCCTCGGTCGCCACGATCACCACCGGCAGGGTCAGCAACGCCAGCGTCAGCGACGCCCACATCAGCCCCGGGGTGCCGAAGGTGGGCGCCGGCAACGCTTCGGGGTAGAACAGCTGGTCGATGTTGCCGCCGAGGAAATAGACGAAAAACCCGAGACCGAAAACACCGTAGACGATCGACGGCACCCCGGCGAGGTTGTTCACCGCGATACGAATCAGGCGCGTCAGCGGCCCCTGTTTGGCGTACTCGCGCAGATACACGGCGGCCACCACGCCGAAGGGCGTGACAATCACCGACATCAGCATGACCATGATGACGGTGCCGAAGATGGCCGGGAAAATGCCGCCCTCGGTATTGGCTTCACGCGGATCGGCGCTGACGAACTCCCACAGCTTGGAGAGATAGAAGCCCGCCTTCTGCAACGCCCCCATGTCGTTGGGACGGTAGGCGCGCACTATGTTGGACACCGGTACGTCGACTTCCTGGTCGCCCATGGCGATCATGGTCACACTGTCGTTGGAAATCTCCCGATACTTGGCGTCGAGTTCCTTTTGCAGTTCGCGGAAACGGGCCTGCAGCGCGGCCCGTTGGTCCTCGATCTGCGCCAGTCGCTGCGGCGTGTCGCTGCCTTCCAGTTCCAGCCGCCGCTTGTCCAGACGCAATTGTTCGATACGGTAGTTGATTTCACCGATACGCCCCTTTTCGATGTCCTTGATCTGGGCGCGCACCTCGTCGACATAATGCAGCCGCGCCTGCAATTCGGTCCAGGCGGCCTTGCCCTCGCTGACGACCTTGCCGTCCTGCTTCAGGTTCTTCAGAAAACCGTAGAAGTTGCCCCATTCGGTGCGCTCGAACACCACCAGATCGCGCGGCCGGTGGCGTTCCTGGATCAACGGTCCCAGGATCCAGCGGAAATCCAGACCGGAAACGTCGCGGTTGCCGGTCTTCAACAGATACCGCTCGAGGTCTTCGCCGATATTCTCCGGCAACTGCGCGCCGGCATGGCGCATGCGTTCGACACTGGTGAGCTCCGAGTCGCTGATCTCGCCGATCAGGTGCTGCACGCCGGAGCCGTCGGCGGCGCGATAGCTGAACTCCCACACCGCGTGCGGCCAGAAATGGCCCAGGCCGTTGTAGGCGATCAGCCCCAGCAGACCGACGACCATCGCCAGGCTGGCGGCCACCGCCGCGGCGTTTAACCAGATCCAGGGCACACCGCTGCGCCACCAGGCTTTGAGTGATCGATCATCCATACGCCGGCCCCTACAGGCTGCTGTACTTGCCGCGCAGGCGCTGACGGATCAGCTCCGCGCCGGTGTTGAACAGGAAGGTAAACAAAAACAGCACCAGCGCGGCCAGGAACAACACCCGGTAATGGGTACTGTCGACCTCGGACTCCGGCATCTCCACGGCGATGTTCGCCGACAGGGTGCGCATGCCCTGGAAAATACTCATGTCCATCACCGGCGTGTTGCCGGTCGCCATGAGCACGATCATGGTCTCGCCGACCGCGCGTCCGACACCCATCATGATGGCGGAAAACAGACCCGGACTGGCGGTCAGCAGCACCACCCGCATCAGCGTCTGCCAGGCCGTGGCGCCCAGCGCCAGCGAGCCGTTGGTCAGGTGTTTGGGAACTGCGAAAATGGCGTCCTCGGCGATCGAGAAAATGGTCGGAATCACGGCAAAGCCCATCGCCATCCCCACCACCAGCGAGTTGCGCTGATCGAAACCGATGCCGCGCACGTCCAGCCAGTGCGGCAGATCGCCGCCGAACCACCAGTGTTCCAACGGCGAGCTGACGGACAACGCCGCCCACACCGCCAGCACCAGCACCGGAATCAGCAAGGCGGCCTCCCAGCCCTCGGGTACCCGCTGGCGCAGCGACGCCGGCAGCCGGTGCCAGCCGTAGGCGGCCAGCAACACCACCAGCGGCAACAGCAGGAACACCAGAAAAATGCCCGACAGATGCGATTCCACCAGCGGCGCCAGCCATAGCCCGGCGAGAAAACCGAGAATCACGGTCGGCATCGCTTCCATGATTTCGATCGAGGGTTTGACCACCTGGCGCATTTTCGGCGCCATGAAATAGGCGGTGAAGATCGCCCCCAGAATCGCCAGCGGGATGGCGAAGAGCATCGCGTAGAAAGCCGCCTTGAGCGTGCCGAAAGTCAGCGGCGTGAGGCTGAACTTGGGCTCGAAGGTATTATCGGCCGAGGACGACTGCCAGATATAGGCCGGCTCGTCGTAGCCTTCGTACCAGACTTTCGACCACAGCGATTCCCACGAGACCTCGGGATGTTCGTTGACCACGCGCCAGAAGTGCAACCTGCCCTTGGTGTCCAATGCCAGCAGGGCGTGCGAGCGCGGCCCCACCGCCAGCCGGCTGATGCCGCTATCGGCCACCGGCTGGTGCATCAGTAACTGGTGCGCGGTGGCGTGATAGACCCCGACCCCGCCGCTGTCGTCGGCCACCAGAAAGCCCTTGCGGCTGAACTC
Organism: Thiogranum sp.; assembly: GCA_030148775.1. Taxonomy (GTDB): domain Bacteria; phylum Pseudomonadota; class Gammaproteobacteria; order DSM-19610; family DSM-19610; genus Thiogranum. The sequence continues at coordinate 9,311 of JASBST010000005.1, read as the reverse complement.
CGGCGCCAGCTGGGTGACATTCTTCGGCGCCTCGAAGTCTCGGATCATTTTCAGGTGGCGCAGCCCGGCCTCGCCGCGCACCGAGAACCACTGGCTGATCTTGCCGTCGTCGGCGGCCACCATGATCGACGAGCCGCCCGCCAGCAGTTGCACATCGGCCACGCCGACCCCGGCCGGGGTGGTGCGGATCTGCTCGTGCAAGCGGATCCCGGCCGAGTCGTCGAGCTCGTACCAGCCGAGCACGCCATTCTCGCCGACCACGTAGAGATCGCGCTGGCTGGGATCGATCAGCAGCGCGCGCGGCGCCTGCACATCGGTTTGCGCGGCACCGTGCTCGAACTCGAAGGTCCCCTCCTCGGCCAGCAGCGATTCGCTGGCACTACCGCGCAGCAGCGACAGGGTGCCGTCATCCGACCAGCCGGCCAGGGTATAGGACTCGGCCGCCTGCACCGCCAGCCGCTGCAACGGCAGGCCGCGCGGGTCGACCACCAGGGGCGCCTCGCCCAGCGGGTAGACGATGTCCGGTGTGATGACCCGTTTATCGTCCGGATAGGTCACCCGGTAGATCGCCTTGAACACCAGTGCCTGGCCGTTGCTCAGCCCCAGCGCCAGGACGCCGGAATCCGGGCGCGCCGCCGAAAAACTGTCGATCGTCGCCCCTTCGGGCAGGGGCAGACGGATCTGCTTGACCGTGGCGCCATCGTGGGTGGAGAAAAAACGCACCTGTCCGTCCTGCGCCAGCGCCATGCCCACCTCGGCCTGCTCCTCCATCGCCAGATACAGAACCGGCGCCTCGGCCGCCAGCGGATAGCTTGCCTCCTCCCACATCTCGGGCGCTTTACCCAGAGGCAGGACCACATAAAGTAAATATATTAAAATCAACAATATAGCAACAATCACGCCGTTGCCGCCGGCGGCAACGGCGTAGCGGCTGAGGCGATCCCGCCGTAGCCGCCGGCGAAAATGCCGGCTGTCCTGGTAAGCGCCGCTGGCTACCGGTTTCGCGCTGTCGTTATTCATCTTTGGGGTCAGTCGGATCCTGTAAATTCTTCATGCAAGACATGATGCCCTACTGTTGGCATTGAAATTGCTTCAGTCGCTGCCAACAACAGCAAGCACCAAGACCACCGTGCATGGAGAAAACTATGGGTACTACTGAACACCGTTGGAGCTCCCGCAAAGACATCAACATCGATGTCAACTTGTATTATCCACCCGTTGGCATGATCAACGGCAAAACCCGCAACATCAGCCTGGAAGGCATGTACGTCGACCTGAAAGGCATCAACATCCCCCCTCAGACCCGCCTGGAAATCTGCTTCACCGCGAGCTGCCGGGGAAAGACCACCGAACACCGCCTGCCGGCCTTTGTCGTACACGGCAGCGAGCGAGGTGTCGGCCTTATGCTGCAGCACGTAGGATACCGGGAATTCGATGCCCTGCGCTACATGCTGAACGCCGCCTGAGCGGCACCCCTGTAAGATAAAGCCCCTGAGCCTCGCGGCACAGGGGCTCGAAGCCGATCCCGTTGCCGCGCGTTATTGCAGCTTGGCCAGTTCCTTCTTGGCCACCGACGCCGGCAGCGGAATATAGCCGTCCTTGACGACGATCTTCTGTCCGACTTTCGACATCACCATCTTGAGAAACTCGGCTTCCAGCGGCGGCAACGGCTTGTTCGGGTGCTTGTTCACGTAGACATAGAGAAAACGCGCCAGCGGATACTTGCCGTCGATGGCGTTTTCCGTGGTGGCCTCGACGAACGGCTTGCCCTCGGACTTGCTCAGGGGCACGGCGCGCACACCGGAAGTCTTGTAACCGATACCGGAATAACCAATCCCGTTCAGGGACGAAGACACCGACTGCACCACCGAGGCCGAACCGGGCTGTTCGTTGACATTGTTACGGTAGTCGCCCTTGCACAGCGCGTGTTTCTTGAAATAGCCGTAAGTCCCGGAGACCGAGTTACGCCCATAGAGCTGGATCGCGCGCGTCTTCCAGGCGCCGTCCAGGCCCAGCGCGCCCCAGTTGTCGATCGGCTGGGCGATACCGCACTTGCGGGTGGAGGAGAACACCGCGTCCACCTGCGGAATCGTCATACCCTTGATCGGGTTGTCCTTGTTGACGAACACCGCCAGCGCGTCGATGGCCACGCGGATCGGCGTCGGCTTGTAGCCGTAGCGTTTCTCGAAAGCCTCCACTTCCTTGTCTTTCATCTTGCGGCTCATGGGGCCGAAGTTGGAGGTGCCCTCGGTCAGCGCCGGGGGGGCGGTGGAGGAGCCGGCCGCCTGGATCTGGATGTTGACGTTCGGGTATTCGCGCTTGTACTCCTCGGCCCACAGCGTCATCAGATTGGCCAGCGTATCGGAACCCACGCTGGAAAGATTGCCGGATACGCCGCTGGCGCGCTTGTAGTCCGGTAAGGCGCTGTCGACCTTGGCGTCGGCCAGCGCGAGCGCGCTCAGACACAGCGCCAGCGCGCCGGCCAGCACAGGGAATTTACGTGATTTCATTGAATCATCTCCTCAAAGCACAAAACATCGAATAAGTCTTTTCCTGCCGGGGAGAAGTCTATTACGAAAATATTACGGTTGTGTGACAAATCTCAAGGACAGTCGGCCTTGCGCGCCAGCGGAAAATGGCAGGCGAAGGTGCTGCCAGCGCCGAGCTCGCTGTCGATCTCCAGGCGCCCTTCGTGGCGCAGCAGCACGTGCTTGACGATGGCAAGCCCCAGCCCGGTACCGCCGGTGGCGCGCGAGCGGCCGGTGTCGACGCGGTAGAAGCGCTCGGTCAGGCGCGGGATGTGGTGCGGCGCGATGCCCATGCCGGTATCGGTGACCGAGAACACCAGTTCGCCGCCGGCCTCCTCCCAACGGATCAGGATATCGCCGTGCGCCGGCGTGTAACGCACCGCGTTGAACACCAGGTTGGAAAACGCGCTGTAGAGCTCCGAGTCGTGCCCCATCAGACACAGTTGCGCGTCGACCTCCAGACGGATGCGATGCTCGCTCTCGCCGCTGAGATCGCGCGCGTGATCGGCGATGGTGTCGATCAGCGAGCCGACGATCACCACCGCGGTATCGATCTGCGGATCTTCGCTTTCCAGCCGCGACAACAGCATCAGATCATTGACGATACGGTTCATGCGCTCGGTCTGCGAACGCATGCTGCGCAGCTGGTCGCCGAGCTGGCCGGCGCAGTCGTCGCTGTCGAGCAGCGTCTCCAGATAGCCGGTGACCACAGTCAACGGGCTGCGCAACTCGTGCGACACGTTGGCGACGAAGTACTGCCGCGTGCGTTCCAGGCGCTGGATGCGGGTGACATCGCGCGCCACCAGCAGACGCCGGTTCTTCGAATAGGGAATGACGCGCACCCGCAGGGTGATGTCCTCGTTGACCGGCGAGGGGATTTCGACTTCGCGCTGCCAGTCGCCCGAATGCAGATAGGCAAGAAACTGTGGATAGCGGATCAGATTACTGATGCGCTGTCCGGTGTCGCGCGGATAATGAAAACCGAGATAGCGCGCCGCGGCATTGTTCCACCACTCGATCTCCTCGCTGCCGGGGCGCAGCTCCACGGTGGCGTCGGGCAGCGCCACGGTGATTTTGTGAAAGCGCTTGAGCAGCCGCCGCAGGTTGTGCTTGCGCTTGCGATTGCGCTGTTGCAGACGGAAGATCTGTTCGAAGGCGTGATCCCAGATGCCGCTGGCCTCGGGCGGCTCGAACTTCTTGCTCTCGCGCAGCCAGCGCACCAGCCGCAGCATATTGTAAAGATGCCAGGCGAGATAGCCGCTCAGCACCAGCAACAGCCCGAGCGCGATGCCGTCGAGCAGCAGCCCCAGCAGCACACCCCATAGCGCCAGGCCGGCGAGGCGCTGCCAGTCGCCCCGCCAGGGGTCAGTCACGCTCAGTTCCTGATGGAGAAACGGTAGCCGGCTCCGCGCACGGTCTGGATGAAACGGTCATAGGATTGCTCGGCCAGCGCTTTGCGCAGACGCCGGATGTGCACATCGACAGTGCGTTCTTCGACAAAAACACCACGCCCCCACACATGGTCGAGTAATTGCTCCCTACTGTACACCCTGTCCGGGTTGCTCATAAAGAAATGCAGCAGGCGGAACTCCGTCGGTGCCAGGTTCAGCGGCACGCCGTCGACCTGCACCCGGTGACCGACCGGGTCGAGCGACAGCCCGTCGTACTCGATCGGATCATCGCCCGCGGTGGCCTGGCTGCGGCGCAACACCGCGTTGATGCGCGCGATCAGCTCGCGCGGCGAAAACGGCTTGGTGATGTAATCGTCGGCGCCGACCTCCAGGCCGTGCACCCGGTCGTTTTCCTCGACCCGCGCGGTCAGCATGATAATCGGCATTTTGGCGGTGACGTCCTCGCGCCGCAGGCGCCGCGCCAGATCCACCCCGCTCATCCCCGGCAGCATCCAGTCGAGCAGCATCAGATCCGGCGGGTTGGTGGCCACCGCCACCAGCGCCTGCTCGGCGTCGGCGGCCTCCTCGAACTGCAGGCCGGCCTTTTTCAGGGCAAAACCCACCATTTCACGGATCGGCTGTTCGTCTTCGACCACCAGTATGCGTTTCATCGATTGCCTGCTCATAATGCGGGATAATGATGCGCGTCGGCCGCCTGCCCGGCCCCGTCACCTTTTTGAAATAGTACACCGTAAAAATGTTACAGTTGTATGACGGCAGGCAAAAACTGTTTTATTTGTATGTCTTGGGATATTCATCGGCGTAGGATACCATCGCCGCACCGGGGATAATTCAGCAGGGACTGATCACGCATCATGTGTCGTATCGCCGCCTATCTGGGTGAAGCCATCGCGTTGGAGCAGTTCCTGCTGGCGCCACCGCACAGCCTGCTGGTGCAGGGCTGGGCGCCGCGCGAACTGCGCTACGCCCGGCTCAACGCCGACGGTTTCGGTTTCAGCTGGTATGACGACGACGGCCAGCCCGCGGTCTACGTCAACCCCAACCCGATCTGGCACGACCCCAACCTGCCGCACCTGGCGCGCGCCCTGGTCAGCGACCTGTGGCTGGCGAGCGTGCGCAGCGCCACGCCGGGCAACCCGATCAACCACGCCAACACCCAGCCGTTCGTCGACAACGAATACCTGTTCGACCACAACGGCCTGATCGACGCGTTCCACAGCGACGTGCGCCCGCGCCTGTGCGCCGAACTCGACCCGCTCTATCTGCAGGGCGTGCGCGGCAACACCGAATCGGAATACCTGTTCGCGCTGCTGCGCCAGTTGCTCAACGACAACCCGGACATGCCGGTGGAAAGCGCCCTGGGCGAGCTGATGCACCGGGTCGAGGACTGGTGCGAGGGCAACCGCGGCCTGATGACACTGGCGGTCAGCGACGGCGAGCGCCTCTATGCCGTGCGGCACGCCTGGGGCGACGATTGCCCCACCCTCTACTACACCACCGACGACGAAAGCTTCCCCGGGGCGCAACTACTGGCCTCGGAACCGCTGACCGAGTCGGGTGTCTGGCAGAGTGTGCCGGAACACCAGATCCTGATCCTCGACCCTGAAGAACCGCCGGACTTGTTGTCGTTGTGAGCCGGGAAGCCCTGATCGACAGCCTGGGCCGCTCCCAGGCCCTGCTGCAGGCGCTGGTCGAGGACGCCGACGAGAGCGCCTACCGCAAGCAGCACCACAGCGAGCTCAGCCCGCTCGGCTGGCACCTGGGCCACTGCGTCTACAACGAATGTTTCTGGCTGCACGAGAAACTGCGCGGCGACGACAGCGTCACCGCCCCGATCGAAGACTTCTACACCCCGCCGCGCACCCCCAAGGAAGAGCGCGGCCGACGCCTGCCGCCGCGCGAGGACTTGCTGACCTGGGCGCGCGAAATGCAGGCCTATAACCTGCATTACCTGCGCAAGCTGCGCCCGCAGCTGCAACAGCATCCGCTGTTGCGCGACGACTATCTGATCCACTTTCTGCTACAGCACAACAGCCAGCACTACGAAACCATGCTGATGGTGCTGACGCAGAAAAACCTGGGCGACTACACCCCGGCGAAGGCCGCGCCCGGCGCGCTGCGGGCCGCCGAGCTGGCGCGCGAGGGCATCGACATCCCCGGCGGCCGCTACCGCGTCGGCGGCGAACGGCCGATCGCCTACGACAACGAACTGCCGCCGCAACAGACCGAGCTCGACCCCTTCCGTATCGCCCGGCGGCCGGTGAGCAACGCCGAATACCTCGGCTTCATCGAAGCCGGCGGCTATCAGGACCAAACCCTATGGTGCGACGCCGGGCGCGCCTGGCTGCGGACCAGCGCCGCCGCCCACCCCGACCACTGGCGCCGCGACGCCAACGGCGACTGGCAGGCGCTGGGAATCCACGGCGCCTGCGCGCTGGCCGCCGACGAACCGGTCGGTGGCCTGAGCCACTACGAGGCCAGCGCCTTCGTCCGCTGGGCCGGCGCCGCGCTGCCGCACGAGCACCAGTGGGAAGTGGCCTGCCGTCTCGGTGCCCTGGAACAGACCGGGCGGGTGTGGGAATGGTGCGCCAACAGCTTCCAGCCGTATGCAGGCTTCAGCCCCTTTCCCTACGACGAGTATTCGCAGCCCTGGTTCGACGGCCGCCACTACAGCCTCAAGGGCGGCAGCCTGTACACCCAGCCGGCGATCAAACGCCCCAGCTTCCGCAACTTCTTCGAAGCCGACAAGCGGCACATGTTCGCCGGGCTGCGGCTGGTGTATTGAGCCTAGAGCGCGTGAGCGAACCGCCCCACGACACCCAACGACTCGGCAAGGCGATGATCGTCGCCGCCTGGATCGTCGCCCTGCTGCTGCTCACCCTGTTCTTCAACGACCGGCTGGAGCGCCAGCGCAACCCCAACCAGAACGTCTACAGCCGGGTGGAGAACGGCGTCAGCGAAGTGGTGCTCAAGCGCAACCGCTACGGGCACTATGTCACCAGCGGCAGCGTCAACGGCGTGCCGGTGGTGTTTCTGCTCGACACCGGCGCCAGCGACGTCGCCATCCCGGCCGCGCTGGCCGACCGCCTGGGCCTGAAACGCGGCCGCGCGGTGCAGTACCAGACCGCCAACGGCCGCGTCACCGCCTGGCGCACCACCCTCGACAGCCTCGCCATCGGCCCGCTCGAGGTGCGCGACGTGCCGGCCAGCATCAACCCCGGCATGGGCGACATGGAAATTCTGCTGGGCATGAGCGTGCTCAAACAGGTGTCGTTCAGCCAGCGCGGCGACACCCTGATACTGCGCCCGCATGACTGAGCCGCTGGCCAGCCTGAGCGCCTGGAGCGGCCAACTGGCCGGCCTGCTGTGGGGCAACGGGCTGACCCTGGCGATCCTGCTCGGCATGGGCCTGTATCTGACCCTGCGCCTGGGCTTCATCCAACTGCGCGGCCTGCGCCATTCGCTGGCGCTGGTCAGCGGGCGCTACAGCCACGCCGGCGACCCGGGCCAGATCAGCCATTTCCAGGCCCTGTCCACCGCACTGTCGGCCACCGTCGGCACCGGCAACATCGCCGGTGTCGCCACCGCCATTTCGCTCGGCGGACCGGGCGCGCTGCTGTGGATGTGGGTGACAGCCTTTTTCGGCATGGCGACCAAATTCACCGAATGCACCCTGGCGCTGCGCTTTCGCGAAGTCGGCGTCGACGGCGAAGTCGCCGGCGGCCCCATGTATACCCTGCTGCACGGCCTGAAAATGAAACGCACCGCGGTGCTGTTCGCCGGCTTCGCCCTGGTGGCCTCGTTCGGCATCGGCAACATGGTGCAGGCCAACTCGGTGGTCGACGGCCTGGGCTATCTGCTGCCGCAGGTGCGCGACCACGCCTGGCTGGCCGGGGCACTGATGGCCGTTCTGGTCGGGCTGGTGATACTCGGCGGCGTCAAGCGCATCGCCCATGTCGCCAGCGCCATCGTGCCGGCCATGGCGCTGCTGTACATCGGCGGCGCGGCGCTGGTGCTGATCCAGCACGCCGCGCAGATCCCGGCGGCGCTGGCGACCATCGTCAATCACGCTCTCAACCCCTGGGCGGTGGGCGGCGCGGCCGTCGGCGAGGCCATCCGCTGGGGCGTGGCGCGCGGGCTGTTCTCCAACGAGGCCGGCCTGGGCTCCTCGCCCATGGCGCACGCCGCGGCGCGCACCAGCGAGCCGGTGCGCGAGGGGCTGGTGGCGATGCTGGAACCCTTCATCGACACCCTGGTGATCTGCACCATGACCGGCCTGGTGATTGTCGTCACCGGCGCCTATACCACCCAGCAGGACGGCCTGGTGGGCGCGGCCCTGACCGCGCACGCCTTCGAGTCGTCACTGGGCACCGCCGGGGCCGCGGTGGTGGGCGTGGGCCTGAGCCTGTTCGCCTTCTCCACCATCATCGCCTGGTCCTATTATGGCGACCGCTCGGCGCGCTTTTTGTTCGGCCCGCGCGCGGTGCGCCCCTACCGCGTGCTGTTCACCCTGCTGGTGCTGGTCGGCGCCGCCGTGCCGCTGCAACTGGTCTGGAACCTCGCCGATATCACCAACATTCTCATGGCCTTACCCAACCTGCTCAGCCTGGCGCTGCTGGCGGGGCTGGTACAACGGATGAAGAACGCGTATTTTTCCGCCTGGAGAGAAAACCCACAACCGCCACACAGCGATGACCACAGTGACCACTGACAGCGGCCTCGTCTACGAGGACCTCACCACCGGCGGCGGCGCCCTGTGCACCGGCCGCGGCCAGACCGCCATCGTGCACTACACCGGCTGGCTCAGCGACGGCACCAAATTCGACTCCAGCAAAGACCGCGGCGATCCCTTCAGCTTTCCGGTGCAGTGCGGCTACGTCATTCCCGGCTGGGACGAAGGCGTGCAGGGCATGCAGGTGGGCGGCGTGCGCAAACTGACCGTGCCGCCGGGGCTGGCCTATGGCGAGCGCGGCGCCGGCGGCGTGATCCCGCCCAACGCCACCCTGGTGTTCGAAATCGAGCTGCTGGAACTGTCCGAATAGATGCTGCTGGAAGCCCTGGAAGCGCATATCGACGACGCCGTGCGCCTGGCGCTGGCCGAGGACCTTGGCACGGGTGATATCAGCGCCGCGCTGGTCCCCGCCGAACGTATCTGGAAGGCCAGCGTCTACACGCGCGAGAACGCCGTGCTGTGCGGGCGCAACTGGTTCGACGCGGTATTCCGCCACCTGGACGAGAACATCGACATCCGCTGGTACAGCGCCGACGGCGAAACCATCGCGCCGCACCAGGTGGTGTGCACCCTCAAGGGCCCGGCGCGCGCGCTGCTCAGCGGCGAGCGCACCGCGCTGAACTTCCTGCAGACGCTCTC
>JASBST010000004.1 GCA_030148775.1 Thiogranum sp. | reverse complement strand
AGAGGGGCGTCAAACTCCCGTCGTATTGTCGGAACGCTGCAAGCCGTACTTGCGCAGTTTTTCCACCAGCGTGGTGCGCCGCATGCCCAGGCGTTTGGCGGCCTGGGCGACCACCCCATTGGCGTCATCCAGCGCCTGCTTGATGAATCCGACTTCCAGGTTGCTCAGGTGTTCTTTAAGATCCAGGCCGTCGCGCGGCAACCGCGGCTCGGCATCGAGCTGATACTGCATCGGCTGAGCGCTGCCCAGCAGCTCTTCGCCGAAGCGCGGGTTCTCGCCCGAAGCGAGCGTATCCGTCTGAAACTTGTCCGGCAGATCGCCAACATCGACCACACCGAAAGGATACAGGATGGCCAACCGTTCGATGAGATTCGCCAGTTCACGCACATTGCCGGGCCAGTTGTATTCACACAATGCCAGTATGGCACTCTGGGTGAGGCGGACCGAGCCCCGCTTTTCGTGCTCGATGCGTCGAATCAACTCGTTCACCAGCAGAGGAATATCCTCCACCCGATCGCGTAACGGTGGCATTTCGATCGGAAACACGTTAAGACGATAGAACAGATCCTCGCGGAATTTTCCCAGCGTGATGGCTTCTTCCAGATTGCGGTGGGTGGCGGCGATAATCCGCACGTCCGCCTCGATGCTTTTGTTGCTGCCGACGCGCTCGAACGTCCGCTCCTGCAGGACGCGCAGCAATTTGACCTGCATATTCAGGCTCATATCGCCGATCTCGTCGAGAAACAGGGTCCCTTTCTCGGCCAGCTCGAAACGCCCCTGACGGGCGCTGATGGCACCGGTGAACGCGCCCTTCTCGTGCCCGAACAATTCAGACTCGAGCAAATCGCCGGGGATCGCCCCGCAGTTGACCGGCACGAAGGCGTTGTCACGACGATTCGAATAATAATGAAGATTGCGTGCCACGACTTCCTTGCCGGTACCCGATTCTCCAAGAATCAACACGTTGGCCTCGGAGTTGGCCACCTGCTGGATCATTTTGCGCACCAGCTGCACCGCGCGGCTGGTCCCCACCAGGCTGCGGAACAGATCGACCGGTCGCTGATGACGACCGTCCGACTGGGTTTCCCGATAGACCTCGGCCTGGTGCAGTGCGCTGGTCAGCTGAGTGTAGTGGGCGGGCAGTTCCACCCGTCCCAGGATGCAGGAAGCCGGCTCAATGGCTACGGTAAGCTCTTTGTTTTTCTCGGAAATCAGAAAAATCGGCAAATGCTCGTCGAGGTCGTGCACCTCCTTGAGCTGTTTTTGCAGCGCTTTATCGTTGGTGCAGGTACCGACCAATACCGCCAGAATATCATCGGCATCGTCGATACTGGATTTCCAGTGTCCGCAGTCCGGGGTCAGCACAGGTTCGTAGTTGATGAAGCGTAAGACGGACTCCAACTCGCGGCCGCGATCAGGATCGGCTTCGATAATAAGTACCTTGGGCTCGCTGATTGCCACCTGACTATCCCCCGTCGGTTTCGGATCTGTTTGCTCTGCTTTTCGGACACGACCTGAACCGCCGGCCGGTGTCACTACAGTTAAGCACTCTTCAGGGGCGTTGTCAAAATTTTGTCGTAGCCGGGGCCCGAGCCGGGATCGGTGCTAGGCCCATGATTTAGATTGAGTATAGCGGGGACTGCCGGGGCGATTTGGGGCGCCGGGCGAGAAAAAGGGTTCGAACCGCGGGGCGGACGGCGGCCTCGGCGCCTGTCAGCCGGTATTCTGCGAATAGGCGGCAGCCGCCGACCGTGCGGCCTTGTGCGAGCGGAGCTCATTCCCCAGGCGGTCCCGGGCGGAAGCACCGAGCTCGGTGATCAACCGGTTCAACCGCAGAATCTCGCGTATATGGGCTGCCACCCCGGGCGCATCCTGAGGCACGGCCGGCGCCCGGAAGCAATGGTCCACCAGCGCTTTACGCTCGGTCTCCAGATCGGCGACCCGCCCCCAATTGCACTCGCGTGCCTGCTCCAGCATCTGCCGACTCATGGCGACGATCTGCTGGAGGTGCCGTTCGCGGCGATTCTCCATGGTCATCCAGCCGGGCCGCCCTCAGGCCGCCGGCTCCTGGGAAGCATGCTCGGAGATGGCGTCCCAGGCTTCCTTGATCTGTTTGAACAAGTCGGTCACCTCGTCGAGCGGCGCGGTATTGTTGTCACGATTGGCCTCGATCAGACGGCGCTCCATATAGATATACAGATCCTCCAGATTACGCGCAATCTCTCCGCCTTTTTCGTGGTCGAGACTGGCCTTGAGCCCTTCGATGATGGAAAGCGCGCAGCCTATTTGCTGGCCCTTGTCGCGAATCTGGCCGCGCTCCATGTGCCCCTTGGCGACGGCGATCTTTGCCAGCGCGCCCTCCATCAGCATCTGTATCAACCGGTGAGGACTGGCCGATTCGATACCGGTGTGCACGGCATTCTGGCTGTACTCATTCAGCGCGCTACGAACGTTGGCGAAACTCATTAAGTTGTCCTCGTAATCCCTTGCGTTATCTATCAGCCCGATCCGGGCAATGCGGCCAGTTGCTGGCTGAGAAACTGGCTGGTACCGTTCAGTTGACCCATCAATCCGTCCAGAAAGGTAAACTGGTCGCGCAGACTCTTTTCTCTGAGCTGCAAGCGGTATTCCATGTCGCTGATGCGCTTGTCTGTGGTGTCGATGCGCGTATTCAGGCCGTCTTCGCGGTTGCTGATCAGACCGTCGGTCTGAACGAAGCCGTCTATCAGACTATCCAGACGGAACAGATAGCCCTGGTTGTCGTTGGCGAACAGCTCGGCGACACCGGAGAAATCATTGCCCAATGCGGTATCGAGCGCCGCGGTATCCAGGGCGAGGGTTCCGTCACGCTGAAAGGAAACCCCGACTTCCGACAAATACGACAGGCTTGTCGTCAGTCCCGACGGCGGCGTGTTGAATACGCCCTGAATCTGATTCTGGATCGAACGTAAGGTGCTGTCCGCCTCCAGGTCGTTGCCCTTGCCGGAAAGACTGTTGAATGTGGATTTCAGTTCATTATAGGCATCGACGAATCCCTGCACGGTCTCGCCGACGGCCGTGGTATCGCGGCTCACCGTCAGCCGCGCGGTCGATGCCGTCGTCGCCAGCAGGTTCAACGTCACCCCGCCGATCGCGTCGCTGATGGTATTGCTCGATCGGGTTACGGTATACAACCCGTCGATCTTGATTTCCGAGTCCAGCAAGGTCGGATCGTTGATGTTGCTCATGCCCAGATCCGTTCCCACGGTGCCGGTGAACGACAGATTCAGCGCATTCGCGTTCCCCGTTTCCGTGGACGTGAGTACCAGCCGATGACTGGTGCTGCTTTCGGTGATGATGCTGGCCGATACGCCGGTGTTGTCCGGCGCATTATTGATGGCGTCGCGGATCTGGCTCAACGTCTTGCCGCCGATATCGACGCTAAACGCGTTTCCGTTGATGGTGGTAGTGAGCGTATCACCCGCGCCACCCAGGGTCGTGGTATCGGTGTCGGCGATCGCCGCGGAGCCCATCTTGTGAGCTTCGGCGATTCTGATTACCTGGATATCATTGAATCCCACCGCGGCGGTACTGTCGGCGGCGGCGGTAAAAGCGGTCGGATCGGAGGAATCGGCTTTATAGACCTCAAAGGCATCCACCGTTTTAAGATTGGCGAAGGCCGTCTGAAAAGTGCTTAGCGCACTCTTCAACGTTCCAAAAGCGCTCAGCTGCGTTTGCAGGTCGGTCTTGTCTGCCTGCAAACGATTCAGCGGCCGGCTTTCTATCGCCATCAACTGACGCACGATAGAATTGACGTCCAAACCTGAACCCACGCCGGGCGAGCTGATCATACTATACCGAACCTCTTATCGAGCTAATGGCTACCTGATGAGTAAAGCAAAAGCGGTGCCAGCTCCTACGCCCGTTCGCGCAGCATCAGGCTGTCCGCGGCATCAAGATTTTTCGCTATCCGCAGCGACTCCTCCGAAGGAATCTGACGGATAACTTCTTGTGTTTCAGAATCAACGACTTTAACAACCAGACGTTCGCTTTCCTCATCGATGCTGAAGAGCAAATCGCGCTGGAAATTCTGCACGAAATCGCTGATCTGGCTGACGGCCGATGCCACCTGCTGTTGGGTCACCGGCGTATCCTGTGTTGGTTGCGTCGTCTTCAAGGGCAACTCCTTACCGCCTGCGGCAGAAGCCTGCCGCTGCCCGTACAGATTTGAAGGGTCTGCCGAGGATTGGGAACCGGTGGCGCGCTGCGCTCCCTGCATACGTGCGGTATCCGGGTTTTGAATCAGAGAAATGGAATCAGAGGACATATCTCACCTGCCTGATTTTGAAAGCCTGGGGGACGGAGCATCCCTGCCCCATCCGTCCCTGGCATTTGTTACGCTAGCGAAAGGCTACTAGCGCAGCAGCTGCAGCGCCGTCTGCGGCAGCGTATTGGCCTGTGCCAACATCGCCACACCGGCCTGCTGGAGTATCTGCGCCTTTGACAGATTGGCCGTTTCCTTCGCGAAGTCCGCGTCCTGGATACGCCCCCTGGCCGCAGACAGGTTCTCTGAATAGGTGGTCAGGTTGGCAACCACGGATTCGAAACGGTTCTGAACGGCACCAAAGGTCGCACGGCTGCCCGATACGGTATCGATATCGGTATCCATGGTGGCAATCGACGCCGAAGCAGCCGCCGCCGTGCTGACGTCGACCGTACCGGTAGCGGTCAGCGTTGCGTTGTAGGAGTTCATACTGGCCAGATCCAGACCGCTGACGGTGATCTGGTTGGAAGCCACACCGTCCTGACCGATCTGGAACACCAGGCTACCACCGGTGCCGTCCAGCAGCTGGGTGCCGTTGAACTGGGTGGTGGCGACGATACGGGAAATTTCCTGGGTCAGCTGATCGACCTCGGCCTGCAGACCGGTGCGCGATTCAACGGTGGCGTTAGACGACTGTACGGCGATTTCGCGGATACGCTGCTGGGCGGCCTGGATCTGATCCATGGCGCCCTCACCGGTCTGACCGAGAGAAATACCGTCCTGGGCATTACTGACGGCCTGATTCAGACCGCGGATGTCGGCGGTCATCTTCTGGATACTGAAAAGGCCGGCGGCGTCGTCCTTGGCGCTGTTGACACGCAGCCCGGAAGACAGGCGGCGCAGTGAGGTTTCCAGCATGCCCTGGGAACTGGTCAGGTTACGCTGTGCGTTCAACGACGCGAGGTTGGTATTGATGGTCAATGCCATTGTGATTACTCCTGAATTTCGAAAGGCGCCCCCGGACTGAGTCTACAGGTGAGTCGCCTTGTTGTACTTAGCGGATATGCCATCGACTGGCATTCACCGCTTCCGACTAGGTTAGCGTTCACCGGCGACGATTCTTTAGGCGTCCCACCTGGCCCAAAAACAAAGAGAATTACGTTTTAGCTTCAAACACTTAATCATCACCACGACAAAGGCACAGCGGCGCGGGGGCCCTATCCCACAGCTCCAGCCAGCGGCGGCGTCTGGGTCAGCTGGACGGAGGAATCAGGATCGAGCGCCGCCAGCCATTGAGCGCCATGCTGAGAGAGCATCCAGTTGGCATGCACCCAGGCGCGCAGTCGGTCCCCCTCCTTCCAGGTTGCTTCCAGATCGGCGGCACGTTCACGAATGGCACTCACCCAGGCGCGCGGCTGGTTGCGCACCAGGCACACCGGCGCACCCCGGTAGGGTTCGATATCCGATGCGATGACCGGCCAGCCGAGCGCGCCATACTCGAGCAAGCGCAAATTGCTCTTGGCCTCGTTGAACCGGTTGTGTTCCAGGGGGGCAATCGCCAGATCGAGGTTCAGATCGGCCAGTCGCTGCGGGTACTGCTCGAAAGACACGGCTTCGTGGACCTCCTTGACGTAAGGCCGCAGACAATCCGGGCACATGCCGAAAAATACCCAATCGACCTCTCCGGCTGTATCCTTCAGCACCTGCTCCATCATTTCAAGATCGCCCCGATGCTGCTGGGCACCGGCCCAGCCGGCCCGGGGTTTGCGCGCGACGTTGCGCTCTGAAACCAGATCGGCCCAGACCCGGTCATCGAGATAATTCGGGAGGATACGGATATCGTCCGCCATATTCCGCAGACCCGAGGCCAATGCCTCGGTGGTCACCAGCAGGCGGTCGGCCAACCCAAGACAGCGCCTGATACGCTTTTTTATGTCCTTGTAGACCGTTTTCGAAAAAGGGTTTTTCGGCGGTATCGCGAACAGCAAATCGTCCTGACCGAATACGACAAAGGCCTTGTTGATGCGCTTGTACTTCTCCAGCGCCTGCAAACAATCGTCATGCAAGGTGTTGTGCATCAGCAGGGCCTGTGGTCGTAATCGCGCGATTTCCACCTCTGAGGGCAAACGGATACTGTTATCGGCGATGAACGGGACCTGTATGCAATGCGCCTGAGCGCGCGTTTGCAGCCCCGCCAGCGGCTGTACGACGCGGTATTGCCAGGACCCGCGCGAACCCGCCCCGTAGCCCACGAACACGGGCAATTGCGTCGTCCGCGGGTTCCAGGTCGGAGTCAGATTCCGATCGCCGCAGAAATCCACCTGCTTAAGACCAAGACTGCGGTTGTACGCCGGATCGTCGGCAAATGAATGCAACCAGCGCGTGGTGACCGTCTGCGCGGCCGTTTGAACTTCAGCAAAACTCCTGTCACCGCGGTAGCTGCCCAGATCCGCGCCGACATAGAGCAAGGTCACATACGGCGTCCAAACAACCTTGCGCTGAGCGGCGCGAATCCGTTGGCCCAGGTCGACATCCTGGAACAATGCCACTTCCAGCTCGGCATCAAAGCCGCCAACATCCACAAACAGCGCACGCTCCATCAGAAGGAAGGCGCTGCTCACCGCCGACACCGACTGCGGAACCAGCGCCCGATCCATATAGCCCGGGTCGTCCATGGGCTTACCAACAAAGGCGAGGTCCCCGACGGCGAAGGCCCCGGCTCCGGCAAAAATCCCGCCGTGCACCACCAGACGCTGCGGCGAAACCAGGCGCACGCCCAGTGCGCCGATGTCCTGGCGCCGCAGATGTGCCATGAGTCGGCGCAACCACAGATCCTGAAGTATCTGGATACCCGGTTCAATAAACAGAACGAATTCGTCGGCCTTCCGCGCTAGCCGATTCAGGCATTGCGCGCGCCGCTCGTCACTGGACACCAGCTCCAGCTGGACCCGCGTATCGGACAACTGCCGTAACGGCTGGGCGCGGTCCTGCGTGACTGCCACGCGCACGGAAAAGTTCGCGTAGTCCGTTTTCTGCAGAATGCTGGTGACGGTCTGAAGCGCCGCCTGAACATCGTCGACAGCATAGATAAGAATGCTGACCGCAGGCGTTCGCGTCAGCGGGTAGTCGATCATGAACGTGTGAGCCAACAGTCCCTGGGAAACGGCGGCGTTTATCCCGCTGTCGCGCAGATGCCTCTGGATTATCGCTCCGAACTCGGCGCCAATTGGGAGGGCGTCGGCGCCGCGCCGGCGCCGGTTCAGGACTTCGTCGATGTGCCCGACGGCCTTTTCGCCATGACGGCGGATCACGCCCAGACACGCGGCCAGCACGACGCCCTGTGGATAGCGATAAACCTCATCGAGCACCTCGCGGCTTTCGCCGTGAAGCAGACACAATCCGCCCAGATAGGGGGCCGCCAACAGATAGTCAAGATTCAGATCGGGTTTATGGAAATATTCATCGGCCTGATCATCAGCGCCAGAACTGTATTCATCCACATAGATAAACCGCCAGTCGGGGTAGTTGTTGGCATACTCGACAACGCGCGACAACGCCTCCGGTTTCGGGCAGTCGCCCGGGGTCAGCACCGCCAGCCATTCCCCTTCCGAGCGCTGCATGCTTTGGCTGAGCATTGCGCTGGGATCGTCGCAGCATATCCACTCCACCATAGGCAGCTGATCCAAAGCGTCCGCGGGTGCCTCCAGAGTGGATAGGATCGACAGACCCCACCCCATGTATATCTGCGTGCCGAGAGCATCCAGCGTATCGCCCAACCCGACCAGATCCGCGTCGCCCACGGTAACGAACAAATGGATGGCCGGGCAGTGATAGCCATGTCGCGCCACCAGCTCCGCGAATTTTTCTCTCGCCGACGCAAGCAGGTTTTCGTCTCCCTGATCGGTAAGATGATCGGGATGGCCCGGCCCGGTCCGCAGACTGTCTTCCAGCTGCTCGCGTTTATCTCGCAGAAGCTTCAGTGCCTGTTCCCGCCCGGAAGCCAGCTCTGCGCCGTCACAATGCTCGTAACGGGCATAGATCGTGCGATAGACCGCCTCGGTTTCGTCCAGGCGTTGACGAGTGACATTGTCGACCACGTCGATACGGTGCCGAACTTCGACCGTGGTACGCTCGATGTGTTTGAACTCGAAATGCCGCGCAAGCTGCAGCAGGAAGTCCCAGTCTTCGCAACAGCGCAGACTTTCGTCAAACCCGCCGATCTTTTCCAGGCAGCGTCTACGGAAGGCCCAGGTATTGATGGGGATATAATTATCGATATGCAAGCGCGGACGCGACCAGGCGCCATGCTTATAAGGAGCGCTACGATTCAGCTCCTGGCGTCGGCCGGCGGTCACTTTTTCCTGCACCAGATCGGCGTCGGTATAGACGAACTCGCATTCGCCGCACTGGAGCCCGGTCACCACCGTCTGCAGATGTTCGGCAAGATAAAGATCGTCGTCGTCCAGTATGCTGATGATGTCGCCCGACGCTTTTTGCAGGCCGAGGTTGCGCGCCGCCGCCTGCCCCAGCGACCGCGGATTATTCACACAGATGATTTTATCGCCCAGCCCCGCAGCCGCCACGATCCCGCTCACGTCCTGCCCGCCGTCGTTGACAAGAACGATCTCCCAGTTCGGATAGGTCTGCCGGGACACCGACTGCAATGCACTCGCCAATAATTCGGGGCGGTCTTTGGTCGCCATAATCACGCTGACCAGCGGCCCTTGCACGCGTCGGGTCGCGGTAACCATCTCAGCCGTGGTTTCACCGCCGGCCGGCTCCAGATAGCCCGCCGTCGGCGCCGGCATCTGACCCCATGCGGTCGGCCAGTTGCGCTTGCGCGCCTGTTCCGACTCGAGCGCGCCGACCTCCGCCTGGGCGTGCTCGATACTATCGGCCGAACTCAGATAAAGACCCAGCACCTCGGACAGATGCACGAACTTCTCATGCACTGCGACACGCAACCAGAAATCATAATCGCCGGCGACCCGCATCTTTGGGTCGAAGTAACCATACTGGTCGTGCAACGAGCGCCGCCACATCGGCTGCGGTCCGATGTAACAGACCGAAAACAGATGTCGGGCATCGAACTCCGGCCAACGGAACCACCCCGAGATCGGCGCATCGGTGAACCCGGCGTTTTCCTGCCCGGTGACCGCCGCGTCGGCGTAAACCAGTACCGCTTGCGGATCGCGTTCCAACACCGCCACCATACGCTCATAGGCGTCCGGCCGATGCCGGTCGTCAGTATTGGCGTTGCTGACATACTTACCGCTCGCCATTCCCACCGCCCGGTTCCACGCCGAGTAGATGGTCTCGCGCGCTTCGGTACGCAAATAGCGGATATTGGAGTAACGTTGCTGGAACTCGGCAACTATCTCCCCCTCCCGCTGCTGAGACCCACTGTCGATCACGATGATTTCCAACCGTGAGGCCAGCGTCTGCGCCTCCAGGTCTTCGAGACAGGCGCGCAGATACTTTTCGCTGTTGTAGGTCGAGACGATGGCGCTGACCAGCGGGAGCGACTGTGTACCGTGCATGGACTGAACCGTCGATGTCGTTTTCCGGCTACCGGGCGTCGCGCTGAACGTGTCCAGGGGATGCGCGACGGCGGGCAGCGCAGTACGTACCGCGTCATTCAACGCCCGCTGCGCGGCGCTGGCGGGCGCCGCCGCGGCCGACTGGACTTTCAAGGGTTTGACCGGGGCGATGGCGGTATTACGGGAGGCTTTGAACAGCGCAATCTCACGCTCGAGGATTCTCTCCGCCTCGGCACGGTAAAGATCCATCGCCTTGGCGGTCTTCTGATTTCCCTGCTGGCGAAAGCAACCGGTGCACACGCTGGCGGTATAAAGCGGTGCGTGGCGGAAAAACCGCGCCCATAGTTCCAGATCGCCCGCCATCTGCAAATCAACCTGCAGCGTGGCACCGGCCTGATCCCACAATTCGCGCCGCCAGAATGTGCCTTCCTGCTGGATGAACGTCGGAAAATCGTAACGTTTCTGCAAATAATTCTGGTGACAGAAAACGGGAGCTGGCTCGCAGATCCAGGTTATGATCCCGGCCTCGTTCATGATGTTCGGAGTACCGGTAACCCAGGCGACATCTTCCCGCTGGGAGAAAATAGAAGCCATGGTATTCAGGCTATTGACGTGCAGCTTGTCGTCGGAGTTAATCCAGGCCATGATCTGGCCGCTGCTGCGACGGAAGCCTTCGTTGATCGCCCAGTATTGACCCTCGTCGGCGGCGCTTTGCCAGTAGTGGAGCCGATCGGCGTAGCGCTTTATGATCTCAACCGAGCCGTCGCTGCTACCACCGTCCATTACGATTAGCTGCAAGTTGGGGTAGCGCTGGTCCAGAACCGACCGGATCGCGACTTCGAGATACTCGGCCTGATTGAACGAAGGTATGACAATGCTGATGCTTGGAGCCTGCGCCGCCAGTTCCGGCGAACTGTAATCCAGCGGTCGGACCGAAACATCCCGCCGGCCACCTTCGGCAACCGCTGGCCCCGGTTGGTCGCTGCTGCGCCGTGTTTCGCCGTTCAGGTCATCCAGTAACCGTAAAATCGCCGCATCCCCGGGATTGTCCGCAAGATAGGCCGTGTAAAGTCCCGCCGCTTCTTCGCTATAGCCATAGGCTTCTAGAATCTGCCCCCCATTCAAGACAACGTTTCGATCCTTGCCGTTGAGTTGCAGTGCGCGCTCCAAATAGTGCAGCGCCTGCTGCGTGTCGCCCCTGTGCCAGTAGAGAACCAGCAGGTTGTTACAGGACTCGACGTTGTCCTGATCCAGAGCGTAGGCGGCACGAAAACTGGCCTCGGCACGATCCATATCGCCGCTGGCGAAGGCCGCTTCACCGACGGCGTTCAACTCCCGTGGCAGTTGTCCTTCGGCAGGCGGTCTGTCGATCTCCAACGGTTCCGCGTGAGTGTCATCGACGTCCCCCCTGATGCCCCGAATGCGTTCAACAACGTCGCGTCGATCGTATCCGAGAGTCTGCAGAGTCGATCCTGATAGACTCTCCAGGTAGTCTGCGGCGAAGCTGCAATAGGGCTCCGTGGCCAGATGTTCACACCAGCTGTCCCGGTAGTCGACGACCACCGTGGTGTGTTTGTCGACACGGGCTGGATCGCCGAATCGCCCCTTGAATCCCTCGGGCCGGTAGTCGAGCAACTTCGACGCAGGCTCCAGTCCCAGATAGCGATACAGTTTGTGCATTGCATCTTCCGGGGCGTCGACCAGATCTTCGTAGCGGAGTCTGTGTGCGGACTCACCCAGGAGCCGCGCGCCTTCGGCGAGCAGTTGCGGACCACGGACAAGATCCTGGTAATGGGAATGACTCTGCAACGCCTCCAGGTCGTTATCCAGCCAGGTTCTGAGCATCGAGGACAGCACCGCCGCAGGATTGCGCGCCAGCAGGATGAATTTCGCCTTTGGAAAAACCTTTATCAGCTCGGGCAGGACGTAGTAATAGCGCGGGGTTTTGTCCAGAAAAACGCGCTTTCCGGTTCCTTCGAGCAGCTTTCCATACACCACGCCGGCGAAACGCCGCAACCCCTCGATATAATCCTGCTCGCCGCCAGGAAGCTCCACCATCAGATCGTCCAGGGCACGCCGTGCCAGCTCGGCCTCGTACTCCGTTTCGATGCCACGCCGTTTCAGGGCGTAGAGCGGATGCAGCATGACCCAGGGCTCGGCCACACTGTGGATATCCGGATGGGCGGATAGCAGCCTCTGCAACAGCGTCGAACCGGATCTCGGCAACGAGACCAGAAAGACGAGATTTTCTCCGGCATAGGACGATGTCCCCGACGCGGCAGGAGACGCCGGCGCAAGGCTTGCACTCGGCAGTGTACCGCCGTAGACCGACGCCAGCTGTTGAAGCTCTGCCCGCACCTGTTTCACGTCATTCGGCGCACGACGCTCCAGTAAAGGCAGGTTTTTTCGATAGATGGCGACCAGATCCTGTAAATGGGTCTGCGATGGGCGGTTGTGCACCCCGCCCGGATGAATACGGTATTCCACCAGCGCCTCGCCCGAATAGGCCAGCGAGTAGTGGGCCGCCAGACGGATTTTCAGATCCCAGTCGACGTACAGCGCAATTGTTTCATCATGATAGTCCATCGCCTGCAAGGCGGACCGATAGACCAGAAAATTTCGGAACAGACTCCGGCTGTTGGGAAAAAAGCGTTTTGAGAAGGTTTGCACGAACACATCGCCGCTTGGCGGCTCCTGCCCGTTGCCGTCGTACCAGATGCCGGTTCGCCTCCCCTGCTCGTCGGTGACATAAACGTTGGAATAGGCGACGGCCGCGCCAGGGCTACTGCACAGGGCCGCCCATTCGCGTTCCAGCTTGTGCGCGAGCCAGCGGTCATCACCGTCCAGCCAGCTTACGAGATCGCCACGGGCGGCCCGCAGCGCCGCGTTGGCATTGGCCTGCATCCCCACATTGCGGGGGTGGCGATGAGCGACGATGAGCGCCGGATGTCTGTGCTGGTATTCAAGAATGATGTCCCAGGAACCGTCGGTCGAGCAGTCGTCGTAGACGATGATCTCGCTTGGCATCAGTGTTTGCGCCAACACACTGTCCAGCGCTTCGCGAATAAACTTCGCAAAATTGTAAGTGATAATGACTACGCTGATATTCGGGGCGTTCTCCATCACGACTTCCTTAGCTTGCCTCTATACAGGGATCGTTTGCCGCGCGGCTCCTGGATGCGCCTGATCTGGCGCGTAGACGCAAACTGACGGCACGACCGGATTCCACCACCCGGGAGATGATTTCGGTGATCTTTTCCACCTGTTCTACATTGACCGCCAGTCCGGTGGGGAGGGTCAGCACCCTGTCCAATAGACTTTCGGTATTTCTCAACAACATTCCCGCATTGGGAAAGTAGGCGAGATAGGGTTGCATGCGATGACAACCGGGATAGAAATAACGCCGGGCATCCACATTTTCCGCCGCCAGCACATCGAGCAACTGGTCGCGGCTTATCGAGGTGATACGTTCGTCCAGTTCGATGACAATGTACTGATAATTACAGCGCTCCCGTTCGTCATAGTCGATCAACTCGACGCCGGGAATATTCTGCAGCCCGCTTCTGTAAGCATGGTAGTTCTGCTTGTTGTGTTCCACGAAACGATCCAGGGCTTCCAACGATGTCAGTCCCATCGCGGCCTGCACCTCGGTCATCTTGCCGTTTATCCCGACGTGACTTACGTAATCCCGGTCCTCGAAGCCGAAATTCTGCATCAGCGTCACCTTCTCGCTGAGCTGCGAGTCGTTGGTCACGACCGCTCCGCCTTCAAACGAGTTGAGAAATTTGGTTGCGTGAAAACTGAACACCTCGGCGCTGCAGAAGCCGCCGATCATTTTGCCTTTGTAACTGCACCCGAATGCGTGTGCGGAGTCGAACACTACCGGCAACCCGAACCCTTCGGCTACGGAAAGAATGGTATCCACGTCGCACGGACGCCCCCAGACGTTCACCGGCAGTACTCCGGTACTACGCGGTGTCACGTGGGCCTTGATTCTCGCGGGGTCCAGATGGTGGCCACCGGGTTTGATATCGCAGAACACCGGCGTGATCTGCTGCCATTGCAGCGCATGCGCCGTGGCAATGAAGGTCATCGAAGGCGTGATCACCTCGTGCTCGAACTCCAAGGCGCGGGTCACGATTTCCAGGGCGACGGTGGCGTTGCACATCGCGATGCAGTGACGCACGCCCACATAGTCCGCCAGCCGCTGTTCGAATTCGGTCACCATCGGGCCACGGTTGGTCAGTACACGACGACTGAGAATGCTGTCGATGCGGGCCTGTAAACGCTTTTTGTCGCCGATGTTGGGAACGCCGACGTGGAGCGGCTGCGGGAATGCGGGTTTTCCCCCGAATATCGCGAGCTTATTAAGATGCGTCGTGATCACAGAGTTTTCCAACCTTCGTTCAGCTAACTCTGTGCTGTTAAGCAGATTTGGTGCCAGTCAATATTATCGTTTTAAAACATATAATTAAAACTATTCACAAAAAGATCGCCTGAAAATTGACGTGCCCATCGTGCAACCCCCACGATTCGTCGACAAAGCGCCATAAAACCGTTTGATCAGGTCGCGCCGCGCCCGGTCGGTGTCTTTTGCGCCACCACCGTGTATTGCACCGGCATCAGCGGCCGCTGCGGCGTTTCCAGCGCCTGCAGTTCGAGTATATCGAAAGCGTCCAGGATGGCGCGCAGTCCGTGCTCGGTGAATCTCCAGCAATCCGGCAGCGGGCCATGGATGCGGAGATTGAACGGCACGGAGAGAAACAGCCGCCCGCCGGGTTTCAGAATCCGGTGGATCTCCCGCACAGCGTCGAACGGCCTGAGGGTGTGTTCCAGTACCTCTGTACACACCACGTAGTCGAAGGTCTCGGCGGCTATGAGCCGGTCGTTGCACTGACAGATGTCGGCGACGTAAGTCGCCCCGCTTGCGCCGTCGATGTCCAGGGTCTCGATCGACACCGGCGAGGCGAAGAACGGACGCGCGCCCTCATGGTCCTGCGGCGCGATATCCAGCAGCATGCGCGCACCCGGCGCTACGTAACGCGTTGCCGCATGCCGCATAAAGGCCCGGATATTTTCCCGAATGAGACGCAGGTGATCGACGTCGATGGCGGCCGGAACGAGCTTCGCGGGCTGAGTCATTTTATCTTCGCTCATTATAGAGAACCTCCAGCATAGTGGAATCGAACGTCCTGATCCCAAGCGCCTCATGCACTTCCTGGCGCTCGCTGAAACTGTCGTCGATCAGAATCGCGTCCGACTCGGCAATATAACCGGACTTGGACTCGTTACCGCCCAACTGCAACACGTCGTCAAACAAGCCTTCAAGTCTGTATTTCCTCAGTATTGGCGCGATATCGCCGCCCTGTCGGGTCAACAGTTTGATCGGTTTATTCTCATTGATGGTCTGGAAGAGCAAGCGTATAACGTCTACATTCAGCCTGCCATCAAGCAACAACGTGCCATCCAGGTCGACATACAGCGCCCCGTAGCGATAATCGTGCCGGTAGCGGTTGATCAGGGCCCGCTCCATTTTTATCGTGCCTTTATTGATCAACAGGGATAGCGGCATCCGCTCCTGTTCCAACAGACCGAGCAGCGGGAGGTTGATACCCATCGCGCGATGGAAAGCCATGGCGCCTGCAATTCTCGGAGCGACTTCGAGCAGCTTGTAGTGCCCGTCCGCCGCCTGCTTCATCTGAAAAAACCACGCGCCCCGCATACCCAGATTCTCGCCTATGGCTTCAGCATAGCGGGCAAACAGCGGATCGCTGAGCTGGCTTGCGGCCATGGAAATGCCCGCCTTGGTCCGTTCCCGCAGGCGCGCGCCGCAGAACAGCAGTCCTTTTTCGCGATCGGAGAAACAGTCCACCGTCACTTCGTTACCGGGAAGATACTCCATGACGATGGGGTCCCGGCCGTGGGCCAGAGCGCATTGCAGGGACCTGGAATCGGCGATCAGCATCGCCCCAGCGGAGCCCTGGCCGCGGTCCGGCTTCACGAATACCGGGAAACGGACGTCGGCAATCGGCGGCGTATAGACCTGTGGTACGGGCACCAGTCCGGAAAGTCGGCGGTAGGTCGCCCTTTTGGATCGCGTCAAGCGGCAGGTCTCGCGATCCGGCAATACCAGTTTCGCGTGAATTTGGGTGGCGTTTTCCGCCAGCGCGACGATCACGTCGTCATAGGCGGGATAGATGTAGTCGATACGGTATTCGTCCAGCACCCGGTTCAAGGCGCCGACCCAGCCTTGCTCGTGCACCGACGGCAGGCGACTATGGTGGCTGAATACCCAGGGCGCGTGGTTGGGCACATCCGTCCCCGCCGAAAACAGCCGCACCTGCTGACAGCCCGACAGCGCTTTGTGGATTTCCAGTCCGATTTCCGATCCGCCCGGAAACACCAGTACATTGAGCTTATTCACCGACAGCCGTCTCCAAGGCGCTGTAAAGCTGTTATTTTAGCGACATCGAATGAGATAAAGTTCTGCAATAGTCATACCAATACGCCTATAATTGGCAGCGGTTTCCTGTTTTTCCATCTATCGTATCCATGTCGTATGGCCGTCGAAAATCTAAAGGATGAAGTCCACATCTGGTTCGCCGCTACGGATACGCCTATAGACACAGCTTGGACGGGAACGCTGCTGTCGATGCTATCAAGCGAGGAAAAGGCCCGCTTCGAGCGCTTTGCCTTGCCTCAGGATGCCCATCGTTACCTGCAGGCACACGCGCTGTTGCGCACCACGCTGTCCAGGTACCATGATATCCCACCGTCCGAATGGTGTTTCCGACTGACGCCACTGGGCAGGCCGGAGATCGCCAACGGCGGTGGGCCACCTCTGCGTTTCAACCTGACCCATACCGAGGGACTCGTAGGCTGCGTGGTCAGTCTGAAGAGCGATTGCGGCATTGACGCGGAACGGGTTTGCGAACGCGCCTACGTCATGAAAATCGCGCAACGGATGTTCAATACCCGCGACCATCGGGAAATGCTGCAGCTGACCGGTGAATCCTTGTTACGGCGCTTCTACAGCGAATGGACGCTACGCGAGGCTTTCGTCAAAGCGAAAGGCGTCGGCCTGCGCTATCCCACCCGTAAAATCGCCTTCTCAACGCCTGACAATGGTTCGGTGCAGGCGAAATTTGATCACACCGTGTCCGATCGCGCCGCCGAGTGGCATTTTCGGCTGTTGAGGCCGACCCCTGGCCACATCGCCGCGATAGCGTTGCGTCAATCACACGCCGAACCGAAAATCGTCCAGCGATGGACACAGGTGAGTCTCTGAGAAGCTACCGCACCCGCAAATTCGTCACAGATAATTAAACAGGCTCAGATTCTGCACGCGTACGAACGCCTGCTGCGCCGCCTGCAAACCCACGCTCTGCTGATTGAGACGTGAAGCGGCTTCGGCATAGTCGACGTCCTCCACCGTGGCGCGAATGGTTTCCAGTTGCTCCAGATAGGCTGCGTTGATGGATTTCTGGCTGTCCAGCGCGTTCAACCTCGCACCCGCGGTGGCGCGAAAACCCAAAAGGTGGTTCATGGCGTTGTCTATCTGGTTGAGGCTGGCGCTGGTCGGCGCATCGGCTTCGAGATCGGTGGCGAGGTTATAAAGGGTGGAGAACACGTCTTCATAACCGCCCCCCACCGCCGGGACCTTCATGAAAACGTCGAGTCCCGAATCGCCGTCGGCAACCTGCCGCGCCGGACCCACGGCCACCTGCCGTTGCCCCTGATCGCCGCTATAACTGAAGGTGCCGGCGCCGTTCTGCGAAAAAGGAGCAGTCTGCGCATTGAAGCCGGCGAACAGATAATCGCCGTTGGCGTCCTTGCGATTGGCCAGACCCAGGGTCTCATCCATCAATTGCCGGACTTCGGCGGCAATCGCCTTGCGGTCGTCGGGGCCGTTGGTGTCGTTCAGCGCCTGCACGGTCAGTTCCCGCGCTCGTTGTAACGCATTGTCCACCGAGGCCAGCGCGGTATCCTGAAGCTCCAGACGGGTTCTCGCGTGCTCGATATTCTTCTGATACTGGCCGGTCAACTTGGCCGATTCGGACAATTCCAGCAACTGCGCAGCGCCGGTGGGATCGTCCGAGGGGCTGTTTATACGCTTTCCGCTGGCAAGTTGCAGCTGCGATTTCGCCAGCTGCGTCTGCTGATCCAGTATTGAACTCAGTCCCTGACGGAACATCTGCAAGGTACCGATACGCATGACTATCTCCCGATGGCGCTGAGCAGGGTCTGAAACGTGGTTTCAGCCGCCGTGATCACCTGGGCGATGGCCTGATAAGCCTGCTGAAACTGTAGCAGGTTAGCGGCCTCTTCATCGAGATTTACACCCGAGATGGCATCGCGCGACTCCTGCGCCTGGGTGAGTAACGCGCTTTGCGCCTCGGCGGTCACCTGCGCGCTCCGGGTCTGGGACCCAAGCTGCCCGATCAGCTGGCCGTAGCCGCCCTGGAAACTGGCGGAGCCGCCCTCCATGGTGTTCTTGGTCTGCAACGCGGCCAGTTGCAGCGCATTGGTATTGTCACCCGGCGCCCCCGCATTGTTGGAAAAACTGAAACTGTCGCCGTCAAGCGGCGTGCCGGTCACTGAAAAGCGGATGCCGGCGACAGTGAAACTGCTGCCGCTGTCGACAGCCGGGTCGTAGGCAAACGACCCGGTGGCGTCACCGCTATAGTTGAACTGCTGCGCGGTGGCATCGTAAGCCAGGGTGATTGCGCCGCTTAGCGGGACAAAACTGGCGTCCACCCCATTGAACTTCATGCCGCCGTCGCCGCCGTTAGTGGGCAGGCCGTTACTATTGGTCGCCTCGGCGACCCGTACCGGCGCCGCCGCGGCCACCTCACGCGCGCTGCTGACCAGCAGAGCGCTGCCGGCGCTCCCGGAGCGCGTCGGTTTGATCAGATAACGATCACCGGCATTTGCGGTCCCGGAAACCACCAGGCTGAGGCCGTCGGCCTGAAACGGATTCGCTACCGTCCCGCTGCCGCTCAACGGGACCGTCTCGCCTGAATCGGCGTGACCCAGGACCCAGGCACTGCCATTGTACGTCAGGGTATAGTCCTTGGTCGTCAATTGATCCACGTTGGCTGTATCCACGCTTGCACTGACTGACGCCGAACCGGTGTTACGCACACTGGCCGACACATCCGGTTGCGCGTAAGCGAAGAAATCGCCGCCCATCGTGCCGTTGAGGTCCATACCCAGACGATGTTGCGCATTGAATTCGACGGCCAGGGTGGTGGCCACGCGTCCGAGGGCGTTCTGCGCCGGATTCAGCACTTTGTCACGAACATCCAGCATCGCGCCCAGCTTTCCGCCCGTGAGGTTGGCGGTAATCACCGCCGGCGAACCGGAGCTGATGAGAGCGATTTCGGCTCGCTGCGAGTCGAGGTCATTGCTCAGCGCCTTCAGCGGCGAGGCCAGAAACCGCGTCACCAACGGCTGACCGCTGCCGACAAACACGTTGACAGCGCCATCGTCCTGCGCGACGGTGCGCACCGACACCAACTCGGACAGTTTGTTGATTAATGTGTCGCGTTTGTCCAAAAGATCGTTGGGAATCTGGCCGGTTCCCTGGCCCGAGGAGTCCACGATATTACGATTGGCCTCGGCAATGGCGGACGTCAACCCGTTGATCTCGTTGGTCAGATTGGTAATGCTGCCATTGACCTCATCGCGCATCGAATTAAGCTGGCTGTCGAGATTCTGAAAGCGCCCCACCAGCGAGCCAGCCTCGGTCAGCAACAGTTGCCGCGCGGGGGCGGACGCGGGGTCGTTGGCCACGTCGTGTACCGCGTTGAAAAAGCTCTCCAGGCCGGCGTTCAGCCCGGCCTTGCTGTCGCCGAGCAGGTTGGAAATTCGCCCCGAGAACTGTGCCAGGCTATCGTATTGCGCGCTGGTACTGGTGGTGTCACGCAACCGGTCGACCGCGAATTGGTCGAACATCCGGCTGATGCTCTCTATCTGCACCCCGTTGCCGATGTAGCCCTGGCCGTTGAAGCTCGGGTCCAGGGTGCCAAGTTCCACCCGCTGGCGGGAAAAACCCTCGGTGTTCGCGTTGTTGATGTTGTGCCCCGCGACCGAAATCGCCCGCTGGAACACCTGCAGCCCGGACGCGGCTGTACCGAGAAGACCTACAGCCATAGCGATATCTCCTTGTGGCCGGTCGACGGGAAGAATTCAACGCTCACTCAGACCACCTCAACTCACAGGTTCCTGCGGATCGGCGGGCGCCGTGATGAGGGCATCCTGGATTCGGGAGCCGTCCATAATGGACTTGATCTTGTCGTGATAGCGCGGATCGGTGGCATAACCGGCCTGCGACAGTGCTCGGGTAAAGGCGGCCGGGTCAGCCGCCTGCTCGAGCGCGGCGCGATAGCGTGGGTTCGATTTAAGAAAATGGACATAGTCCGAGAAACTACCGGACAACGAATCGTAGGCGCGGAACGCGGCCCGCTCCTTTCGCATCAGGCCGTCGCGGAACTCGATCGTATCGGTCACGGCGCGCGCCCCCTGCCAACCGGCATCGGCCTTGATACCGAACAAGTTATAGCTGTTGCCGCCATCCTGATGACGGATCATCTGCCGGCCCCAGCCGGTCTCGAGCGCGGCCTGGGCGATCAGCACCTCAGGCGAGGTTCCCAGCTCGGCGGCAGCGCGGCGGGCATGCGGCAACAGTTCGCGGACAAAATCGTCCGGTGACGCCGGCCGCCAATCGTTGCCATGCACTGCGGTGTAAGTTCCGGCCGCGGCACCGCCGGGCGCAGCGTCGGCTTTTGCCGCCCCGCGCCCGGCGGCCGGCGGCGCCAGCGGCTGCGCCCCGCTGTCGGTGTCAGCGCCGCCGGAGCCGGGCCCGCGCGTCAGTTGACGCACCATCAGATCGGCCAAGCCCAGACTGCCGCTGCGGCTGAGGTCGAGCGCGATCTGCTGATCGTACATGGATTGATAGGTCTTCACGTGTTCACTGTCCATGATGCCTTCGCCGAGATTGGCATCGCGCATGCTCTTGAGCATCATCTGGATGAACAAGGCCTCGAACTGCCCGGCAACCTTGCGCAGGCTCTCCTTGTCGTTGTTGGCCGCCTCGGCGCGCAACCGCGACAAGCCCTGGAAGTCGGTGTAGACGTCGGCGTATTGGGAGGCGATATCCATGGCGATTCGGTGCTCGAATTAAATCACGACCAGTTCGGCACGCAGCGCACCGGCCTGCTTGAGCGCCTGCAGAATGGCCACGATGTCGGCCGGGGTGGCGCCGACACGGTTCACGCCATCGACGATGTCCTGCAACGTGACGATCGGGGGAATCATAAAGGTGTGATTGCCCTTGAACTCGGCGCTGATATCGCTCTGCTGGGTGACCACCGTCTGGCCGCCGGTGGCAAAGGCGCCGGGTTGGCTGGCCTGTTGGTTTTCGGTGACCGTGACCACCAGCGTACCGTGCGATACGGCCGCCGGCATGATGCGTACATTGGCCCCGATCACCACCGTGCCGGTGCGCGAGTTCACCACCACGCGGGCGGCTGCCTCACCTGGATTGACAATAATGTTTTCCACCAGCGAGGCGAACGCGACCCGCTGCGAAGGCTCCGACGGTGCGCTGACGCGGATGGAAACGGCGTCCACGGCGCTGGCGATTCCGGGCCCGACGGTATCGTTGATCGCCTTCACCAGTCGGTTCGCGGTGGTGAAGTCGGAACGATTGAGATTGAGTGTGAACGAATCGCCCTGCATGAACGGATTGGGCACCGCGCGTTCGACGGTAGCGCCGTTCGGAATGGTGCCGACGCTGGGTATGTTGACGGTGATATTGGAGCCGTCGGAGCCCGAGGCGTTCAACCCGCTGACCAGCAGGTCGCCCTGGGCGACGGCATACACGCGGCCGTCGGCACCCTTGAGCGGTGACATCAACAGCGAGCCGCCGCGCAGACTTTTGGCGTTGCCGATCGACGAAACAGTGACGTCGATGGTCTGACCCACTTTGGCAAAAGCCGGAAGATTGGCATGGATGGCCACGGCGGCGATGTTTTTCAACCGCGGATTGGAACCCGGCGGCAAGACGATGCCGAATTGTTTCAACATGTTTTGCAGCGACTGGACGGTAAAGGGCGTCTGGCTGGTCTGATCGCCGCTGCCGTCGAGCCCCACCACCAGACCGTAACCGACCAGCTGGTTGTCGCGCACGCCGGCCACGTGCGCCAGGTCCTTGATACGTTCGGCGCTGGCGATCCCGGTGAGCAGTAACAATCCTACAAAAATACACAAGTTGCGCATGTAAGCACTCCGCCGGCGTTGCATCAGAAGGGCCAGATGGGACTGTTGAAGAAGCGCGCCAGCCAGCCCATGCTGTTGCTGTCGTGCATAAAGCCTTTTCCACTGTAGGCGATACGCGCGTCGCCTATCTGGGTCGAAAGGATGGTGTTGTTCGGATTGATATCCTGCGGGCGGACAATACCCGAAATGCGGATATACTCCTCACCCTGGTTAAGGGTCAGCCATTTTTCGCCCCGCACCACCAGATTGCCGTTCGGCAGGACATCGGCGATGGTCACGGTAATGGCGCCGCTCAGGCTGTTGCTCTGACTGGAGTCGGCCTCGCCGTAGAAGGCGCGGGAAGCCGACAAGCCGGATTCCAGCGTATTGTTTCTGTTGCTGCTCAGGGGCAGGGCACCGGGCAGATTGAAGGTCGGCGTGGCGCCGAGGATTGTCGGTGCGGCGATGCTGGTGTCCTGATTCTTATCCGCCGTAGTCTTGGCGGACTTGGACGCCGATGTGCTCTCGCTGAGTATCACGGTGATCACATCGCCGACGTGGCGCGCCTTGACGTCCTCGAACAGGCGGATATCGCGGGCGGCGTGGTAAATAGAACCGTTCTCCTGCGCCTCGCTGTGGTACGCCGACGGCATGGTGGCACGGTAGTCGCCGCTCGGCGGCGCTGTGGTGGCGCAACCGCCGAGCAACAGCGCCGATAAGAAAATTCCGGCCAGTTTTTCCGGTGATAAGTATGCTTGCATAGCGGTTTCCTGTCAGAGTCCCTCTGTTACAGGTTGGTGGTCACATACTGAAGCATGCGATCGGTGGTCTGTATGGCCTTGGAATTCATTTCGTAGGCGCGCTGGGTCTCGATCATTCCCACCAGTTCCTCGACCACGTTGACATTCGAGGTCTCCAGTGAACCTTGCGCGACTGTCCCCAGCCCATTCAACCCCGGTGTACCGGTCGACGGCGAACCGCTGGAGGCGGTTTCCTGGTACAGGTTCTGGCCGATCGCCTGCAGGCCCGCCTGATTGACGAAGTCGGCCAATTGGATGTTGCCCACCTGGGTCGGCGCGGGGCTACCCTGCGTGGTGGCCGACACCACGCCGTCGGAGCCGATGGTGATGGCGGTGGCATTATTGGGAATCGTGATCGCGGGCTGGATGACATAGCCACTGGCCGTTACCAGTTGTCCGGTCTGATCCATATGAAAGGAACCGTCGCGGCTGTAGGCCAGATTGCCGTCGGGCATCAGCACCTGAATGAAACCACGCCCCTGGATGGCCACGTCGAGGCTGTTGTTGGTCTGCACGATGTTGCCCATGGTGTGGATCTTCTCGGTCGCGACGGTGCGCACACCGGTACCGAGCTGCAGCCCCGAGGGCAGTCGCGTGTCCTGCGAGGACTGGGCGCCGACCTGACGCACGTTCTGATAGAGCAGGTCCTCAAAAACCGCGCGGTCGCGTTTGAAGCCGGTGGTATTGACATTGGCCAGGTTATTGGAAATCACGCTCATGCGTGTCTGCTGAGCTTCCAGCCCGGTTTTCGCCACCCAAAGTGCTTTGTTCATTGCCTTACCTCGTAATTGGCTGTGTTAACCCAGATCCATGATCCGGGTCGTGCTGGCATCGTTGTCTTCCGCGGTCTTCATGATCTTGACCTGCATTTCGAACTGCCGCGCCAGGTCGATCATGTTGACCATGGCTTCAATACTGTTTACGTTGCTCGACTCCAACGCGCCGCTGACCAGCTTGACCTCGGTGGCCGCCGGCGCCGGCGCGTTGTCGCGCATCCGCAGCAGGCCGTCGCCGCCTTTGACCAGCATGTCATGCGGCGGCGACACCAGCTTGATGCGTCCCACCTCGGACAGGGTGTTGGGCTGCTGCCCCACCGGACGCACACTGATCGTGCCATCGCCACCGATTTCCAGTTTCTCGAAATCGGGAACCACGATCGGACCCGCATCGCCCAGCACCGGATAGTCGGCACCGGTCATCAACTGACCGTTGACGTTGACGTGCAGATTGCCGGCCCGGGTATAACCTTCGCTGCCGTCGGCCGACTGCACGGCGATCCAGCCGTCGCCGTTGACCGCGACATCCAACGACCGGCCCGTGGTCTGGATCGTGCCTTTGTCGAAGGTGACACCGATATCCTCGGCAGTCGCGAAAGCCCGGCTTTCCAGGCCGGGCCCGGCGATCATCTGGGTGCGGAAGTTGGCCAGGTCCTGCTGGAAACCCACCGTGTTGGCGTTGGCCAGGTTATGGGTATTCAGGGCCTGGGCGTGCATCAGCTGCTTGCCGCCGTTGGCCACTACATACAGAACTCGATCCATGCTTCAGCTCCCGCTCAGATCCTATCGGATGTTGATAATGGTCTGCGTAATGGTGTCGGCCGTCGAAATCACCTGGGCATTGGCCTGGAAGTTCCGTTGCGAAGTGATCATGCTGACCAGCTCCTCGGTCAGATCCACATTGGAACCTTCCAGCGCGCCCGACTGAATCAAGCCCAGCGACCCGGAGCCCGGATCGCCGATCAGCGGCGCGCCGGAGTCGAAGGTCTCGGCCCAACTGGTGTCACCCAGCTGCCGCAGTCCCTGGCTGTTGTTGAAATTGGCGAGCGCAAGCTGGCCGAGTGTGCGCGACTGGCCGTTGGTGAACCGCGAAGTGATCACACCGGTGTCACTGATGTCGATGCCGCTCAGCCTGCCGGTGGCGAAACCGTCCTGGTTCAGCGCGTTGACGCTGAACGGACTGCCATACTGGCTGGTATTGTTGAAATCGATGCTGAACGAAAGGTTGGCAGAGCCGCCGCATGGATCGAATGCGGGCACCACTATCGAATTCGGAAAGGTGGTATCCTGAATCGCACCGGTACTGGAAAACTCCAGCGTGTCGGGTCCGCTGCGCTGGGTACCATCCACGTACACATGCGTCTCCCATTGATTCGGGATACCGGTCTTGCGGAAGTACAAAGTCGTCAGATGGGGCGCGCCCAGCGTGTCGTAGACCGTCAATGACGTGGAGTTGTTATAAGTGCTGGCGTCGGTCGGGTCGAACGCCCGTTGCGTGGAGCCGTCGGCGCTCGCCACCACTGACGAAGAACTGGCCGCGACGGTTTGCGATGTCAAGCCATTGGTGTCCACTCTGATCGGCAACGGCGCCTGCGCGCCACCGCCGTCGGGATCCCAGTTCAGCGTCATGACGTCGGTACCGATATCCACGTTGCTCAGCGTGGTGGGCGGCGTGGTGGACGCCCCGCCGACCAGCAGCTCTGCGTCCCACAGGCTGCCGCTACCCGTGTAGGTGAAGCGCAGCGCGCCGTTGTTGACCGTGTTGCCGTAGCGATCGACCAGGTTAAAAGTGCCGGTGGTATAGGGGCTGTCGTTGGTATCAAGAATGCCGCCGGTGGTCAGGGCGATATTCGCCGTGGGCGACAGGCCACCGGGCACGTCGGCGGCGGCGTTCAGGTTGGCGTTGATGTCCACCGATGATGTCGCCTGCGGAGCGATGTCGGAACGATCCAGCTGCAACGGCCCGAGAGCGCCGGTGACATTGCCGGACGCATCGGCGCCGTAGACAGTGAGCTGCTGCTGCTGACTATTGACCACGTAACCGTCGCGATCCACGCCAAAGGCGCCGGCGCGGGTATAGGCATTGACGCCGTTGTCGTTGAGAATAAAGAAGCCCTGACCGCTGATGGCCAGATCGAGATTGTTATTGGTGAATCCCACGTTACCCTGGGTGAATTGCTGGGCCACCGAGGACAGGCGCACGCCGGTACCGATCGCGTTGGCGGTAACGCCAAGATTCGAGGTGGCAAAAATATCGGCGAACTCCGCGCGCGATTGTTTAAAACCCGTGGTGCTGGCGTTGGCCACGTTGTTACCGATAATCCGCAGTTCCGCGGAAGAGGCGTTCAACCCACTGAGTGCTGTGCGAAATGGCATGTTGTTTCTCCTTCAGCCTGAGCGCTTAGAGGATCTGCCGGACTTCGCTGAAGTCCAGTGATCCGATACCGTCCAGATCCAGCAACAGCCCGCCGCTGTTGCTCAATGTGACACTACGAACGTCCGAAACCAGCAGGGTGTCGACGCTCTGGAACTGACCGTCGACACTGGATTCGGCACTAAGAAAATAATTACCGGGAGAGGCGTACTGGCCGTCATCGCGCAGCCCGTCCCATTGGAAACTGGTACTTCCGGCGGCCTGCGAACCCAGGTCGAGACGCCGCACCACCTGACCGGACTGGTCGCGCACCGTGACCACCACATCACCGCTGGCGGTGGGCAGCTCAACGCTGCCGCGGATACCGCTGCCGGCCTTCAGGGCCGCCACGCCCGTGGGCGCAAGCACCTGCCGACCGACCAGATTAGTCGCCTGAAGCGCCTGATTGGAAACCAGCGACGCACTCAGACTGGAAAAATTCTTGTTCAGATCGCCGATACCCTCGACCGTGGAGAACTGAGCGATCTGGGCCAGGAAGTCGCCGTTTTCCATCGGCTTCATTGGATCCTGGTTCTGCAGCTGGGTGGTCATCAGTTTGAGGAAATCCTCCTGGCCGAGGCTTTTCTCTTTACTGGCCTGCTTGGCCGTGAGGTCCTGCAGCGTTCGCAGGTCGACCCCACCGGTGCTATTTTGTGTATCGATCATGGCCTTATCCCGTTTCGATTACTGCCCCAGTCGGAGCGTGGCAAGCATCAGCTGCTTGGAAGTATTCAGGACTTCGACACTGCTCTGATAAGAGCGCGAAGCGGAAATCATATTCGACATCTCGTCGATCATGTTGACGTTGGGAACGAACACGTAGCCCTCGTCGTTAGCCAGCGGGTTCTGCGGCTCGTAACGTTTCTCGATCGGCGCTCGGCTTTCGACGATCCCGTCGACTTTCACCCCGGCTCCGACACTGTTTTGCGCGCCGTTCAACGACTGCATCATCGCGGAGAAGATCGGCTGCCGGGCGTGATACGTACTGGCCTCGTCCGAACCGACGCTCTGCGCGTTGGCCAGGTTGCTCGCGGTGACGTTCAGGCGCACCGACTGGGAACTCATCGCCGAACCGGCGATATCAAAAACATCAAACAGGGACATTAGCCACCTCCGGTGATGGCCAGTTTGAGGCCTTTGAATTTACCGTTGAGAAAGGTCAGCGTGGACTGGTAGCGCACTGCGTTCTCGGCGAACTCGGCCTGCTCCACCTGGCTGTTGACGGTATTGCCGTCCAGCGAGGGCTGCACCGGCACCCGATATAGCAGATCGGCCGCGCCGGACAAACCGCCGCTGTCACCGATGTGTCCGGCGTTGGTGGTCTTCAGGTGAACCTGGCCTGCATCGGCGGCCGCCAGCACGCTGCGGAAATCGATATCCCGCGCCTTGAACCCTGGGGTGTCCGCATTGGCAAGGTTGGACGCCAGCAGACTGGAACGCTTGCCATACAGCGCAAGCTGTGCCGGCATGTCCCCGAGTGCCTTGTCGAAACTGATTGCCATCTTCGTCTCCTGTGCGATCTTTCTGCACAGACAACAGCAACCAACGTGCCAACCCAGCACGGCGCAACTAAAACAAGGCGTTAAAGCGATTTAAAGCGACTTTCCGTTCGCCCGGGCGGCAAGCCTTGACCGGCGGGCGGCAACCCGGCGGCAAGGCCGGCGGCCGTCTATTTTTTCTGGTAGACCACGCCTGGGCGGCAGCGCAGCATATGAAAGGCGTCGGAATACTGGGTGATCGCCTCGGAGGCACCGAGAAAGAGGTAGCCGCCGGGGTTGAGGCAGGCGGCCATGCGCTTGAGGATATCCATTTTCGATTCAGCGGAGAAATAGATCAGTACGTTGCGACAGAAAATGATATCGAAACGACCTAACGAGGCGTAGCTGGCGAGCAGATTGTTCTGCAGGAAGCGAACCCGGTTGCGCACATCATCACGCACCTGCCAACGCTCTTCCCAATGCGCGGCGTCACGCTTGAAATAACGCTGTTTGACGTCCGCGGGCAATCCGCGCGCCAGCGCCATGGCGTCGTAGTAGCCCTGCTTGGCCTCGGTCAGCACCGCCGGCGAAATATCGGTGGCCGTGATGCGCATGTCACTGAAGGCGCCGGGGAAGCGGGACAGATATTCCTGCAGTGTAATACTGATGGAATAAGGCTCCTGCCCGGTGGAACAGGCCGCCGACCAGATCGCCAACGAGCGCTGTTTGCGCTTTTGCAGCTCCGGCAGAACCTGCTCGGCGAGCACACTGAAAGGGTAGTTGTCGCGAAACCAGAAGGTTTCATTGGTAGTCATCGCCTCGATGACCTGTTCGCGCAGTGCGCTACCGGCGGCCTGGCGACGCAAGCGGGCGACCAGATCGCCAAGCGACGTCACCCCGCTGGTGGTTACCAAGCGACTGAGGCGGCTTTGAACCAGATAATGCTTGTTTTCACCCAGCAGGATTCCACACACCTCTTCAAGGTAACGGCGAAACTCCTCATATTCGTCGTGCTTGATACGTGCAAGTGACAAACGGTCAATTCCTTTTTCTCTGGCCGGCAGCGCAGGCTGGGGCCGGACGGTGGCGTCGCGCATACTCACGCCGGCACCGCCGATGCCCGCTGAATTCGCTGGGAAGGGTGCTCAGGCCGCGACGGTCGCGTCCCGCCAGCTTTTCAACCGTTCCAGTACGTGTTTGGCCAGTACATCCGGCTGAAACTTGGCGATAAAATCATCCGCGCCCACCTTGTCAACCATAGCATGGTTGAACACTCCGCTCAGGGAAGTGTGCAACAGAATGTGCAGTTGATTCAAACGCGCGTCCCTGCGCACCTCGGTGGTAAAGGTGTAGCCATCCATCTCGGGCATCTCGATATCCGAAATCACCATGAAGACGCGTTGCTGCAGCGGCATATCCTCTGCGTCCGCCCAGCTCTGCAGGCGCTCCAGCGCCTGTCGGCCATCGTTGACCAGGACACAACCGATACCGAGTTTCTCCAGGGTGCGCTTGATCTGGTTGCGCGCCACCGAGGAATCGTCAGCCACAAGCACCAGCGGCTGGAGCGAGTTCTGTCCGCCCTGCTTCTCGGCCTGGTCGATGAGTTCTTCGGATACTTCGTCGTTCCAGCCGACGACCTCGGCGAGCACCTTCTCCACGTCGACGATCTGCACCAGTTCACCATCCACGCGAGTGACCGCGGTCAGATAGTTGTCGTCGCCGATCCCTTTAGGTGGCGGAAGAATCTCTTCCCAGTGCATGTTGACGATACGGTCGACGCCGCCCACCAGGAAGCCCTGTACCAATTGATTATACTCGGTAACGATCACGAAAGGGCTCTCGGCGCCGCTCACCCCGGAACCGCCGATGGCCTTGCCCAGATCCATCACCGAGACCGTGCGGCCGCGCATGTTGGCGATCCCACACACAACGGAGTGGGAATCGGGAATATGCGTCAACGGCGGGCACTGGATCACTTCCTGCACCTTGAACACGTTGATGCCGAAAAGCTGATCGTCGGACAGGCGGAATAAAAGTAACTCGAATCGATTGTGCCCCGCTAGTTGGGTTCGCATGTCGACCGTGGCCAAGACACCGCTCATGGTGCGCTCCTTCATTAGGGTATGCCGAGGATAAAACTAGGCAATCTATCGGCCTGTCCGCTGGAAAACTTGACCGCCGCCAGCGCCTGGCACGACCTTTGCTCAATTTTCAAAGCAACGCTCAGCGAAATTCGGAAACCATGATGCTCCAGCATAAGATTCAACTTTTTTTCATCGGCTTAGCGCTGCTCGGCGGGATATCGCCTAGGCTGCCGGCGGCAACGCAGTGGCAAGACCATGCCGCCATCCGTGTCGCCGCGCAGCAGTTTCTCGATACCTATATAGCCAGCCAGCAGTTGGGGCGCAGCGAAATCACCCTGGGCTCGCTCGATCCGCGGCTGCGGCTCAAAGCCTGCACCACGGCCCTGGCCGCCTCCATGCTGGCCGGCGGGCGCACCATGGGAAGCACCACGGTGGCGGTGCGCTGCAAGGATCCGGGGGGCTGGAAAATACTGGTCGCCGCGCAGGTGGACGTGTTCGGACCGGTGCTGGTGGCCCGCCATCCATTGGCCCGCGGTAGCCTCATTCAGGCAGATGATCTGGAACTGGTGGAGCGAAATCTGTCCCACCTGCCCTACGGCTATTACCGCGACACGCAGCCGGTTGCGGGACTTCTGGCGAAACGCACCATCGCCGCCACCACGGTCATCACGCCGCCCATGCTGCAGGCGCCGAATCTGGTCAAACGCGGCGAACGTGTCAGCATCGTCGCCGAACGTGGTCCGATACAGATCCGTACCAGCGGCAAGGCACTGGCCGATGGCAAATCCGGCGATATCGTGCAAATCCGCGCGGACGGGTCACAACGGGTGATCGATGGCCGGGTTGTCGGCCAGGGCGTCGTAAAAGTGACGCTTTAGCCGCAAGATTGACAAAAGCCTCTAAAGTTATTGAAAGCAGTGGCGATACTGATACCGTATGCACAGTAACTTAGACCGAGGTAATGGCAATGGAAATTGATAACAGCCGAATCGCTTCGCTAGTCACGCAAACCAGTGGCCATGGAGCACCGGTTGATCGACATAAATCCGGCGAAGACAAGGCCGCAGGCACCGCTGGCAACGGACAGCCGGGAGACCAGATCAGCCTGACCGACGACGCCCAACGACTGCGGTCGCTGGAACAGTCGTTGGCCGAGCGGCCGGTCGTCGACAGTCAACGCGTCAGCGCGGTTCGCGACGCCGTCGACAATGGCACGTTCGCGGTCAATCCCGAACGCATCGCCGACAAACTACTCAGCCTGGAACAGGCACTGACCGACGCGAGGTAATGCCCCATGCAGGCTGAAGCGGACAAGCAGCAGACACTCCAGATGGTTTTGGCCGCCGAAGCGGCCTGCAGCGGAGAACTACTCGCCTGCCTGGCCACCGAACGCGAAGCGCTGGTTAACCGTGACATGCCGCGCGTCGAAGCCACCACCGCACAGAAACTGCAACTTTCCCAACAGCTTGAGGAATTGGAACGGCAACGTGCGGCACTCGTGACCGGGCTGGGTTTCGGTCCCGGCGGCGACGATCTGCGCGACTGTTACAGCCGCCTGCCCCAGGCCGAGGACTGTCAGCGGCTGTGGCAACTCATCCTGGACAACCTGCGCGCCTGCCGCCATGGCAATCTGACCAACGGCGGCATCCTCGAGGCCAGCCGGCAGCACGTGGAACAGGCGCTGGCCATCTTGCGCGGACAGACCGACGCCCCCGGACTCTACAGCCCGGACGGCGATAGCAACGCCAATCTGGGGCAACGCGTCCTGGGCAAGGTTTAAGTCCGGCCTCCCGGGTTCAAGCGATCGGCGCCATCGCCGATCCTTCGTCAACAGATTACCCGACCCTCTGAGCCCACTGTCGCGCGGCAGGCGGCCGGTGCGCCGACAATCATTCTTTGACGAGGCACGGCCCCGCATGTTCTCAGCATTAAAACGGCTTCACCGGGGCGCACGCCCCACGACAACGGGCACCGATCCTATGCGCCCCTCAACTCCACTGCGCCATCAGCGGCGAACAAATTTCCGCGTCCGCCTGGGCCAGGGGGGATATCTGGCAATCAACGCAAATATCGACGGCGAGCAGGTGAAGGGCGAGGCCGTCGACCTTTCGACCGCCGGCGTCGGCGGATATCTTTATACCCATAAACTCCCGGTGGCCGGGAAGCGCCTTGCGATCAGCCTGATGTTACCCGGCGGTTGCAAGCTGAAAACAGGCGCGGAAATCCGCTACGCCCGGCGTCAGCCGGGTCGCCAGTCGGTGCGGATCGGTGTCCGCTTCTCCGGTTTGCAGAGCCTGCAGGAAAGGCAGATCTCCCGCTTTCTCGCCGCCCAGCAACGCAAGCGCCGCCGTTTCGATCCTCACTGAGCGCAAAGCCGCGCCGTAGGCACCCCTGTCACGTCCAACGCCGGCACGTCGCCAAATCTCACCCGCACATTGAAAAGACCGTGGTTTTATGTCAGATTGACGGTCGTTGTGGGGCCGTAGCTCAGCTGGGAGAGCGTCGCGTTCGCAATGCGAAGGTCGGGAGTTCGATCCTCCTCGGCTCCACCATTCCCATACCAGCCAAGTGACAGGCCATCGCTACGAATACCCGCGAAAGTCCGACCCACGAGTTGGCTCTGCCCGACTTACGGGTGGACCTGATCAATGCTCAATATGAGCTGCAGTCCGCCGGCTTTCCGGTCATCCTCCTGAT
Source organism: Thiogranum sp. (assembly GCA_030148775.1). Taxonomy (GTDB): domain Bacteria; phylum Pseudomonadota; class Gammaproteobacteria; order DSM-19610; family DSM-19610; genus Thiogranum. Next base: position 27,410 of record JASBST010000004.1, on the reverse strand, counting down.
TGGCGCGGACGACCGGCTGGCCGCCGACAAACTGATCGATACCCTGAACGAATGGATGGATGCCCGCTATATCGACACCCGCTGGTTCGGCCCGCGGCGGCCGGAGGAACGCGCTTATCCACCCTTCTGGCGCTATTGGCGCGAGTTGCCCGCGGCCGGACGTATCGGTTTGTTCGCCGGCGCCTGGGCAACCAATCCGGTCGGCGAACGGATATTCGGCCGTCTGGGGGCGGCGGATTTTCAACGCCGACTCGAACACATCAGACAATTGGAAAAGACCCTGGCGGACGACGGCACACTGCTGTTGAAGTTCTGGCTGCATCTGCCCCCCGACGAGCAACGGCAACGCGCCCGCGCAGCACACAAAAATAAAAACAAGTACTGGAAATTCGATGAAGAGGATAGAAAAGCCTATCAGATTCTCGACCGCGTACTGCCACTGTGCCGGCAACTGATCCGGGCGACCGACACCGACAGTTGTCCCTGGCGTCTGGTTCAGACCAGCGATCCGCGACAGGCCAACCTCACCATCGCCACCACTTTGCTACGGTCGCTGCGGCAACGACTCGAGCCGGTGGCGGACAAACCCGTTTCGCCGGCCAGCCGGCCGGCGGCCGGCGACGGGAAAAAACCGCTGCAGGCCGTCGATCTGAACGCCCGCCTGGACTACGACACCTATAAGACGAAGCTGGTCAAACAGCAGCGCAAGATCCACCGTCGCACGGCCAAAGCCGCGCGCCACGGACTCTGCAGCGTGCTGGTGTTCGAAGGCTGGGACGCGGCGGGCAAAGGCGGCGCCATCCGTCGGCTGACCCGTGCCATGTCGGCGCGCCACTATCGGGTGATCCCCATTGCCGCTCCGAGCGACGAAGAACTTGCCCATCACTATCTCTGGCGCTTCTGGCGGCAGTTGCCGCAAGCCGGCAGTTTGACGATTTTCGACCGCAGTTGGTACGGTCGGGTGCTGGTCGAGCGGGTGGAAGGCCTGGCCGACGAAAGCGCCTGGCGACGCGCGTATCGGGAAATCAACGACTTTGAAGCGCAACTGGTTGAAAGCGGGATCAATGTGCAAAAATTCTGGTTACACATCGATGCCGATGAGCAGCTAAGGCGTTTCCAGGCTCGTGAACAAACACTTTACAAAAAATACAAGATCACGACCGACGATTATCGCAATCGAGACAAGTGGGAACAGTATATGCGTGCCGTCAATGAGATGGTGGAACGAACCTCGACCACCGCCGCACCTTGGCATCTGATTCCCGCAAACGACAAACGCTTTGCGCGGGTGCGCGTCGCGCGCATTGTCAGCCGCGGCCTCAAGCGGCAGTTGGACCGATAGCTGCCAACGCAGGGCGGTTTGCTATAAAATCATTCACTTGGAAGGGAACATGACAGACGGAAGTTATGGAACGCTGATAGAAATCCTGCTGGTCGACGACAACGCTGGCGACGTCCGCCTGACGGTGGAGGCGCTCAAAGACGCCAAGGTTCGCAATCGCCTGCATATCGCCCGGGACGGCGTCGAAGCGATGGCGTTCCTGCGGCGCGAAGGCCAGCACGCGAACAAGCCGCGGCCCGATATCATTCTGCTGGACCTCAACATGCCGAAAAAAGACGGTCGCGAGGTTCTCACCGAACTGAAAGCGGATCCGGCGTTGAGAAGCATCCCGGTGGTCGTACTGACGACCTCCAAGGCCGAAGAAGACATCCTCAAATCCTATAATCTGCACGCCAATTGCTATATCACCAAACCGGTGGACCTCGACCAGTTCCTGACCGTCATCAAGTCGATCGAGGACTTCTGGCTGACGATCGTCGCCCTACCCGCTTCCAACAGCCGCGATAAGGCCTAGCCGGACTGTGAAGCGGACGTTGTTCACCGCCGTCGCCGTCAGCGGAAAACTGCCGCTGACTTTGATGCTGCTGCCCGCTGGCTTTTCCACCTTGCTGGGTCTGTCAGTATTGATGGGCTGGTACACGCACAACGTCACGCTGATTCAGGTCCAGCCCAATTTTGTCCCCATGCAATTCAACACCGCACTGGGTTTTTTACTCGCCGGCATCGGTCTGGGCGCCGCCGCCTACAGCCAGACACGTCTGGCGCAGTTTTGCGGCGGCCTCATCGCGGGCGTCGGCCTGCTCACCCTGTTCGAATATATAACCGGGATCAACCTGTGGATCGACGAGTTGCTGATGAAGCACTATGTCACCGTCAAGACCTCCAACCCCGGGCGCATGGCCCCCAATACGGCGTTGTCCTTCACGGTCACCGGTGTCTTCCTGCTGTTGCATGCAAAACGTTTCGGCTCGACCCCGCGCAGCATGGTGGCGGGCCTTTTCGGATCGGTCATTCTCGCCTTGGGAATGGTGCCGTTGTTTGGCTATCTGACCGGCGTCGAAACCGCCTATGGCTGGGGTTACCTGACGCGTGTCGCGGTGCACACCGCGGTCGGCTTCACCTTTCTGGGGATCGGCGTGATCGGATTTACCTGGAATACCAGCCACCGCGAGGACCGCGGCACGCCCCGCTGGATTCCCATTTTCGCCGGCTTCAGTATTCTGACGGTGAGTATTCTGCTTTGGCAGGCGCTCACGGCCGACGATGTCAAAAATTTCCGCGACAATACACAACTGGAGGCCGCCGGCTACAGCGCCATTATTGAAACCGCGGTACAAGCCCGCATCGCCACGCTGACGCACTTGTCCGGTTTATGGGAAACCGGCCCGCCTTCGCGCAAGCACTGGGAAATGGACGCCAGGCTGATCGGCAAACAACCCGGCTACCACGCCATCGCCTGGGTCGACCCGACACGGCGTCCGCGCTGGATCGTCACCGATGCCGAACACTCCAATGTTCCGGTGCAATTTCAGCCGGCGCAACAGCGGCTACTCGATAGCGCGGAAACGACGCATAATACTGTGATCAGCCCTCCGCTGAGGCTGGACGACGGCGGCATCGTTTTTTTGGTCTACGCACCTATCTTCCACGGCAAATCCTTCGACGGATTCATCCTGGGAGTTTTCCGTTTAAAAGATATGATAGACGTGATTCTTCCGCCGCAGGTCACCTCGAATTACACGTTGGCGTTGTTCGATGGACCGGAAGAAATCTACCGCCGCGGCGACGACCGGTTACTGACCCATCTGCAGGGCGTCACCCGGATACCGCTGCCCGGCCATACCTGGGAGATGCATATCAGCCCGAGCCGGACGCTGATCAGCCGACAGGACTCGGGATTGCCCGAAGTGGTGTTGGGCCTGGGCTTCGTCATGGCACTGCTGTTGGCGCTTTCCATCCATTTCGCCCAGGGCGCGCGCCTGAACGCCGCCCGAGTACTCGAAACCAACCGTATGCTGGAAGACGAAATCGCGGTCAGAAAACAGGTGGAAATCGATCTGGAAAACCACGCCCGCTCGCTGGCACGCTCAAACACCGAACTGGAACAGTTCGCCTACGTGGCCTCACACGATCTGCAGGAACCCTTGCGCATGGTAATCAGCTACATGCAACTGCTGGAAAAACGCTATAAGGACAAACTGGACCAGGACGCCGGCGAATTTATCGGCTACGCCGTGGACGGCGCGGCGCGCATGAAGCAGTTGATCACCGGCCTGCTGACCTACTCGCGCGCCGGCAGACAGGGACGGACCTTCGGCCCGGTGGATATGGAAGAGGTGTTGACATCCGCGGCCGGGAATCTGCAGGGACTGATCGAGGACGCGAACGCCGAACTGACCCACGACCCGCTGCCCCGCGTGGTCGGCGACCCGACGCAGTTGCTGCAGCTGCTGCAGAATCTGATAGGCAATGCGTTGAAGTTCCGCGGCGAGTCCCCGGCCAGGGTGCACGTCAGCGCCAGCGATCAGGCCGGCAAATGGATGTTTTCCGTAAGAGACGAAGGAATTGGGATTTCAGATGAATTTCATCAGCGGATATTCGCCCTGTTCCAGCGTCTACACGACAGAGAAGCTTATGACGGCACCGGCATCGGACTGGCGCTATGCAAGAAAATCGTCGAATCGCATGGAGGCCGTATTTGGCTGGATTCCGAACCTGGGCAGGGAAGCACTTTCTATTTCACCTTGTCTAAACACATGGATCAACATGCAGACGACGAAGCCCGGTAACAACGAAACACACGATACACTGACGATACTTTTGGTGGAGGACAATCCCGGTGACGCGCGTCTGGTGCAGGAGAGCCTGCGCGGCGACGAAACCGATCGCTTTGAGCTGAACAATGCCACGGACCTGAAGGAGGCGCTGGCAAAAGTGGCCCAGGCGGACTACGACGCGGTGCTGCTGGACCTGTCGTTACCCGACTGCCAGGGGCTGGAGACCTTTTTGCGCCTGCGGGACAAGGCCGGTCAAACGCCGGTGGTGATATTCAGCGGGCTTGACGACCGCAACGTCGCCATGCAGGCGGTACAGAAGGGCGCACAGGACTATCTGGTCAAAGGCGAGGTCAACGACGAGTCGCTCAGCCGGGCCATCCGCTATGCCGTCGAGCGCCATCGTATCTCCAGTCTGCTACAACAGACGCAAGAACGGCTGGACAGCTTTCTAGAGCACACTTACGACCTGGTGCAGATCATGAATCCAGACGGCCATTTGCGCTTTATCAACCGGTCCTGGGCGGAGACACTTGGCTATCAGGCCGACGATATCTCCGGCCTGCACTACCTCGACGTTGTCGACCCGGACTGCAAAAAACACTGGGAGGAGGTTTTCGAACGCGCTCGCGCTGGCTCGTCCAGCCCACTCGTGCCCGTCACCTTCCTAAACAAGGCGGGAAAGAAAATATTTCTGGAAGGTGGCGTCTACGCGAGTTCACAACAACCGGGCGCGGGCGTGCGCACCGTCAGCGCGATTCTCAGGGATATCACCCAGCGCCGGTTGGAACAGGAGCGGATAAACCATCTGGCCCATCACGACAGCCTTACGGGTCTTCCAAACCGAAGATTGTTCAACGCTCGCCTGGAGCAGTTACTGATTCGTTCGTCGTTGCGTAACCGGCCACTGGCCGTACTGTTTATCTACCTCGACCATTTCAAACCGATCAACGACGCCCACGGACACGAGACAGGCGATCTGCTTCTGATCAATGTAGCCAACAGACTGCAAAATTGTCTGCGCCAAGGCGACACCGTCGCCCGCATCGGCGGCGATGAATTCGCCGTCTTGCTGGCCGACGTCGCCGAAGTGGCGGACATCCCGCGGGTGGCCCGGAAAATCATCGACACCCTGGTTCAGCCCTACCATATCAATGAACTGGAGCTCTCTATCCAGGCCAGCATAGGTATCAGCACCTACCCGAGCGACGGCACTGCCGCCAAGACTCTGCTGAAGCGCGCGGATGAGGCCATGTATCACGTCAAAGCGGCCGGCAGAAACAATTACCGGCTGTATTCCGACTCGAATGAAACATAGCGTGTAACTCCGGCCTGCCCTTGCAGGCGTGGCATCCGAATCTAGCTCACCATGAACACCGGTATCAGACCGACCAGCCCGAACAGAATCAGATAAAACGCGACAATATAACTCAGCAGTCTCGGCCATAGCAGAATCGCGATCCCGGATAACAGCGAAATCAGCGGTGGGCCGAACATAAAGTAATTCATTTCCATAGTGGTTCCTTAAGCAATATCAATATCGTAGTTGCTGGAGTATTCCCTGCGCCATGACGCCGATGAACAATGTCGCGATGAGCCCCGTGAGCCAGACGATCGTCGCCGCAGGACTCGCCGCCGCGCGGCCCTGTAGATTGTCCGAAACGACGCACGATCGATACATTGGCGCTATGATGCGCAGATAGACTGCCAAAGACAACACACTGTTGACTATACCGATTATTGCCAACCATCCATACCCGGCCTCGATTGCGGCGGCAAACAGGAGGAACTTTGCCGCGAAGCCCGCCAGCGGCGGAATCCCCGTCAACGAAAACAGAAACAGCGTCATCGCCAGTCCGGCGACCACGCGCCTGCGGCCCAGTCCGAACAGATCTTTGCGACTGACGCCCGTTTGTGCGACGACGGCAAACGCGCCCAGATTCATCGCGCTGTAGGCGGCCGCGAACACCACCAGAGCGGGCAGAGCCAGCGTGCTGGTGGCGAGCGACACTATCGCCAGCAAAAAATATCCGGCCTGCGCCACCGATGAATAGGCCAACATACGGACGACATTTTCCTGCACCAACGCCGCCAGATAAGCCACCGTCATGGTGACCGCCGCCACCAGGGCGAGCATGCCCTGCCAGCCACTGTCGTCCGGCAGATCGATCACCACCTGCGCCAGGGCGAACAGCGCGCCGATCTTCGGCACGACCGACAGGTAAGCAGCGATGCTCACCGGAGCGCCCTCGTAGGCGTCCGGCGCCCAGAAATGAAACGGCACCAGCGAGGCTTTGTAACCCAGCCCAACAAGCACACCGACAAGCCCAAATGCGGCGGCGTAGGGCGCCTGTTGCAAACCATCGAGATCCGCCAGCAAGGTGGTACCGGTTACGCCGTACCAGTAGCTGAGGCCGAAAATCATAACCGCACCACAGACCGAGGCATAAATAAAAAACTTCATCGCCGCTTCGGTGGCCCGCGAATCGCGCGACCAGGCCACGAGGGCGAAGCTGGCCAGTCCCGACATCAGCAGACCCAGCGCCAGAAGCATGGTATCGCCGCTGCCGGCCAGGATCAGAGCGCCAAAGGTGCTGAAACAAAGCAGGCTGTAGACGGTTCCCTCGCGCGGACTGTTGGCGAGCTCGCTGCGCACCAGCAGTGCCGCGAGCAAGGTCGCCGGCAGTAACACCAATTTAGCCCAGACGCTCAACGCGTTGATACGATAGGTGCCGTCGAAAACGGCGGTTTCCAGGCCAAGCAAAGGCACACTCAACACGCTCGCCAGCATCAGCCCCGCCAGCAGGCTGACAAAGCCGGCACGCGCACAGCGCAACATTTCGCAGACCAGCGTGACCACTGCGGTCAGCAGCACTACGATTTCCGGCCACATCAGCGCCAGGTCGTGCGCCATTTCCTGCATGATTTACCTGATCTCCCGGCGGACGCGATGTCTACAAAAGCACGGCATCGAACTTAAAAACTCAGCCTGCCGGTGGTGCTGTGAATAACCTGTAAAACCCAGGCGGGCGCCACGCCCAGGGCGACGATCAACAACGCCAGCGGTGTCAGCACCAGCGTTTCGCGCATTCCCAGATCCGGCATTTGTTTCCACTGCGACGACAGCTCTCCCATAAAGACCTTGCCGATAGCTCGCAGATAAAGCCCGGCCGTCACTACAATCCCCAACACCACTATCACCGCCGCGGGCGCCACGCCGAGGGCGGCGAGGAATATCTGAAACTCGGCGGGGAAATGCGCCAGACCCGGCAAACCCAGCGAAGCGAAAGCCGCGAGGATAAAAAACCAGCCCAGCGCGGGCGCGGGTTTGAGCAAACCGCCCAGCCGGTCCATGTCGCGCGTATTGGTGCGCTCCTGCAAGCTGCCCACCAGAAAGAACAGCGCGCCGGTGACCAGTCCGTGGCTGACCATTTGCAACACCGAGCCGTCCAGCGCCAGCGCCCGTAGCGCCGGGTCAGAGGCCAGAGCGGCCACCGCTACGCCAACAATGATATAGCCCATGTGGTTGACCGACGTGTAGGCGACCAGGCGCTTAAGGTCGGTCTGCGCCAGCGCGACGAAAGCGCCATACAGTGCGCTGAAGACACCGAAGATCAGTACCACCACCGCCGCCTGGCGCATCGCCTCCGGGGTCATCTGCAAGGCGAAACGTATCAATCCGTAGGTACCGAACTTGAGCATCACGCCCGCCAGAACGACGCTGCCCGCGGCCGGCGCCTGCACGTGCGCCGCCGGCAGCCAGGTGTGAAAGGGGAAAACCGGGATTTTCACCGCAAAAGTGAACAACATGGCCACCAACGCCCACATGGCGGCCGTGCCGCTCAAGGGCGGTTGCTCGATCCAGGCCCGCATATCGAAAGTCGAAACCTCAGCGCCAAGGTAAAGCGCGAGAATGGCCAGCAGCAGCGGCAGGCTGCCCAACAGGGTATAAAGGAAAAACATCAATGCTGCGCGCTGTCGATCCTCGTGCCCCCAACCGGCGATGAGAAAATACATCGACACCAGCGATACTTCGAAAAACACATAAAACAACAAAGCGTCCAACGCCGTAAAAACGCCGATCGAGGCAGTCTCCAGCAACAACATCAGCGCCACATAGGCATGCGGCCGTTCGCGCACGCGGACCGAAAAAATCAGCGTCAACAGAAACAGTACGGCGGTCAGCAACACCAGGGGCAGACTGATTCCATCGACGCCGACACGATAACTGGCGCCAATCGCGGGCATCCAGTCGAGCTGTTCGACCTGGGAGAAACCGTCAGGCCGTACCCCCTTTAGCCACATCCACAGCGTCCCGGCCAAGGTGAGTGTGGCGGCGACGATCCCAACGGCGTGCACCGCCGGGTCCGGGGCCCGACGCAGGCCGAGAATGACAAGGGCGCCGAGCAGCGGGATGAACAAGCTCAGTGAAACAAGCGGAAACACGTCCTATTCTCCTTTTTTCTGCCGTTACCGGCGTCAAGCCGTGACACCGAAACCGATCCACCGATCTAGCGCCACCAGCACGCCCAGGATGACCACGCCGCCGGCCGCCGTCAGGGCCAGCTCATGGTGTACCAGGCCATTGTGCAGGCCACGCAAGCGTACGCCGCCTACCCGACTGGCGTGCGCCAGGGAGAAGATCAGCCTGTCGATGATATTTTCATCGCCGCACCGCGTAACTTGGCCTAAACGCAGACCCGAACGACCTACCCCCAACACGGCCAGGTACAGACGGTCGTCCAGTCGTTGACACCCATGCGCCACGGCCAGCGCCGGTCGCACTACCCATGTCATCACCCCGCCGGCGATGGCGAAACCCTGTTGCGCCCAAGGCCGCAAGGGTCCCAGCAGGCGCTCGCCACCGATAAGACCACCTAGCAACAGACCGCTCACCGCCGCCGCCAGCCCCAGGATACTGGCCAGCGGGCTTTGCGCGGGAACGCTTTCCAACAGCGACTCGATGGCCGGGAAAAACAGTTTCAAAGTGACCGCGCAAACCACCAGCCCGGCCAGACCCGCACCCATCCAGACCTGACCGCCGACTTGGCGTCGCCGAGGTTCCCCGCGCCACAGGATCCGCAGCGCGCGCGCCACGTAGGCACCGGTCAATAGCGTGCCGGCGAGGGCCAGCACGCCGAACAGTCCGGGATGCGGCGAAGCCAGGGTGGCGGCGATGACCGCATCTTTGGAAAAATAACCGCTCAGGGGCGGGATACCCGCCAGTGCCAGCGCCGCAAGCGTAAAACCGGCATACGTCGCCGCCCGCTCGCGCCCCACACCCTGAAGGTCTTTCAGACGGGTAGACTCACGGCTGTGCTGAAACACCCCGGCGGCAAGAAACAGCGCGCTTTTGATTGCCGCGTGGGCGATCAAATGCAGCACCGCCGCCTGTGGCGCGCCCGCTCCCACCGCGATCAGCATCAAACCGTACTGGCTGGAGGTCGACTCGGCGAGCAGGCGCTTGAGGTCGCTTTCACCCAGGGCGATAAGACCGGTGACCACGGTGGTGACACCGCCGACCAGCGCAACCAGCAACAGAATCTCCGCCGGCAGCAACGCCGCGCTACGAATCAACAGGATGGCGCCGGCGGCGACCAGCGTGGCCGAGTGCAGTAACGCCGAAACCGGCGTCGGCCCAGCCATGGCGCGCTGCAGCCAATCGTGAAAGGGTGTCTGCGCCGATTTGCCCATCGCGGCGAGCAACAACAGCAGGCCGGCGAATGTCGCCGCGCTGCCGTCCGTTTGCAGACTGGTGGCAATTTCACTACTGCCGCTGGCGAGAATAAGGACGAATGCCGCCAGGTACAGGCCGATGTCGGCGCTACGGGTATAGAGAAAAGCGCGGCTGGCCGCCGACGCCACGCCGGGGCGCAGGTACCAGAACCCGATCAGCAGATAACTGCTCAGACCGATCAGTTCCCAGGCGGCCAGCAGCAGCAACCAGTCGGCGGCCAGCACCAGAGTCTGCATGGCGGCGATGAAAAAACACAGCAGGAAAAAAAAACGCGAGCGCCGCGGCTCGGCACGCAGATAGCCTATGGCATAGAGCACGACAAAAAACGCCACGCCGGCGACCACCAGCGACAACAGCGCCTGCAGCGGTTCTCCGCTGAGGCGCAACGGCATCGTCGGCAGGCCGGGCAAACTCAAACGCGCTGCCGCCCCGCCCTCGACCAGCACCAACAACCCGACACTGGCCGCCAGCCCCGCGCTGACGCTTAGCAAGGCCAGCATTGCCGGAGCGCGTCGGAACACGGCAATCAGCACGGCCCCGGCCAGAGGGGCCAACGGGATCAGAGCCAGCAGGTTCATCCCTTCAACTCCTGTGCCTCTTCCATCTCGACCGAACCGCGGGCGCGAAAGCGCGCCAGTGCCACGGCAAAACCGACCGCCATCTCCAGGGCCATCACTGTCATCACGATCAACACAAACATCTGACCGGCATAGCTGTCCGCGTGTAGAAAGCGCCAGAAGGCCACCAGATTGACCAACGCACCGGCCAGGATCAGCTCGATGCCCATCATCAGCATGACCAGATTGGTCTGCGACAGCACACCGTATAGGCCGATGCCGAAGAGCGCGGCGCCAGTGATCAGGGCCAGGAGCAGATCAGGATTCATGCGACGCGTTCTCCGCAGGTACCTTAACCGCCACGGCCGTGGTGGCGATCATGGCGGTGAGAATGGTAATGCCAGCCGTCTCGAAAACGAGCATGGAGCGCCCCAGCAGCTCGCGGCCCAGATGGCGTATTTGTTCGTCCGCTGCAGCCGCCTGGCTCAGACTCGCCAATTCTTGCCATCGGGTGTAGGCGGCGATCGCGCTGACCAGCATCACAGCCCCCAGTCCGGCAATCATCGACAAGCGTTTCTGGTGGCTCATATCCATGCCGCCGAGCCCGCCCGGATCCATCATGAACATCACCATGAAAATCGCCATGATGCTCATCTCGGTGGCCATCATCATGATCTGCAGCACGCCGAGAAATTCCGCCTGCAGCGCCAGAAACAGCGCGCCGAGAGCGGTTTGCGAAAACAGCAGCGCCAGTGCCGAGCGCATCATCGAGGAGGTACGGAACACAGCCACCGCAAAAACGATGGCCGCCAGCCCGAAAAAGCCGATAAAAAATGTCTGCATCACAGCCCCGCCAATACCATCACGCCGACAATAAAGATATTGAGCAAGGCCAGCGGAATGCCCAACTTCCAACACCAGGCCAGCAAGTGCTCTTCGCGCACCCGCGGCAAATAGTAGCCCGCCAGCAACATCAAGGCGGCGACCGCCAACACCTTGAGCGCACTCCAGACCCAGGGCGGCAGCCACGGGCCCAGCCAGCCGCCAAGAAAGAACACGCTGGTGGCCGCAGCCAGCGACACCACCAGTACCATGCGTCCCAGCCGCAGTATCGCCAGCCGCGCGCCGGTGTACTCGGCCTCGACGCCCGCGGCCAACTCGCCCTCGGCGCTGGGTCGATCAAAGGGCGGCAAGAAACAGACCGCCAGGCTGGCGATGAAAAACAACAGGAAACCCAGCGGCTGATAAAACATGTTCCACCAGCCTTCCTGCGACCCCACGATGGCCGTGGTCAGCAGCGATTCGGCCCGTATCGCCACTGCGGTGATGGGCATTACAATCAGCATGGAATAGGCGATCACCTGCCCCAGGAAACGCCAGCCGCCGACCATCGCGTAGGCACCGTCGGGACCCCAGCCGGCCATCAACAGCGCCACCAGCACATAAGCCAGCGCGGCGTTGATAAACAGCCCGCCGGTCGCCAGGTCGGCGACAATCAGCGTTGGCGACAAGGGTAATACCGCCGCCGCCAGCAAAGCCGCGATCAGCAGCAAGACCGGCGCGGTTTCGAACAACAGGCGATCGGGTTTGCGCGTTACGATCGATTCGCGCGCCAGCAAGGCAGCCGCGGCCAGCAGGGGCGCGGCTGGAGCGAAGCTGCCGCGCGTCAACCGGTCTTCCAGCAACGCCACCGCATAAGCGCCGGCGAGCAGACCCAGGACTATTATCAGCACGCTCACGTCGCACTATCCCACGGCGACAGGTCCAGCGAACAGACACAGGTCAGCGCGTCGCCGAGCTCCTGCTGGCGCAGCAAACTCGGCAGCTGTCCCAATAAGGCGCGCGACGGCGTATCGATTTCGACCGCGGTAATACGCCCCCCGGACGACATCAGCTGCAGACGCGCTTCGCCGCGCGGCGTTTCCACGCTGGCCATTGCCTCGCCGTCGCTCAACTCTGGTTGCCTGCCCGCGGGCGAAACATGCTCGACCGGTCGCTGCCGACTCAGCACCGCCGCGACCAGCGCCACACTCTGATGTAATTCGTCGAGCCGCAGATAAAGTCGTTGCAGCGCATCGGAGCCCTCGCCGCGCCGCGGTTCGAAGGCCAGATCGAGATAGGCCGGATCCCCGGTACGCGCATCCGTGGACAATCCGCAGGCCCGTGCCACCGGACCGCGCAAACCGGCCTGCGGCGCGATCACGCCGAGACCGGAAAGCCGCGCCCGCAGCAACGGATTACGCCGAACTTGTTTATCGAAACGCCGCAGCGTTTTACCCAAGGTTGGGAAATCGGCCATCTCACTGCGCAGGCACGCCAGCTGCAAGCGCAGCGCCCGTCGTTGCAGCCAGGCGAAACCGATCTGGCGTCCCAGCAACGCCAGCCACCCCAGGTGGCTGACCGTGCGTTCGCGTTCGAGCAGTGCCACGTCGCCGTGCGCGCCCGGCGTTTGCGCTGGCGCGCCGAGCGCCGTCAGAGCCCGCAGCGCCAACAACCGATACGACACCGGCGTCAGCGGATCCAAGGCGCAAACCGCCTGCAACAGGGCGTCAGGGAGAAAACCTGCCTGCGGCGTGCGCAAACAGGTTGTACGCAGCGTTTCGCTCTTCACCTGCGCCACGCTGTCACCGTCGAGCGTGAAGGTCAGCGACAATCCGCCGGGCAGGCCGGGGAACACTGGCCCGAAAGGCACTTCGATGCGGTCCATGGGCAAGCCGTCCGGACTGCGCGGCAAATCCTTGGTGACCTTCACCATCGACATGAACGACATCCCGCCGTCACCCTCGTCGCCGTGCTCCATCTGGTGGTGACCTGAATCACCTGCGGCGTCCGAGTTCTCCTCTTGGGACGAATCCGAGGGTGACAGTATCGGCGCGCTGAAAGTATCGACACGCTTCTGATAAGCCTGCGTGGACAGGCACTCGCGCAGCCGCTCGACACCTTCGAGCAGACCGGTCTGAGACAACTCGGCCCGTGCGCTGATGGGCAGCGCGGCCGGCGCAGCGCTGCCGAGCAACAGACAAACTCGCGGGCGCATCATCTGTGCATACAACACCAGGGCGGCGTCGCCCAGCGTCCCGGGCAGTTCGCCGACGAGTAACAACAGATTGGCATGTCGCGGCGTGGCCGCCAGCCGCAATCCCGCCGCCGCAAGCTCCAGACCCGACGCCGCGGCCACATCGGGCCCGGGAACCACCAGCGCGCGCAGGTCGCGCGCTGTCGCCCGCAGCAACAACCGCCCCATGCCCTGCCACCGTCCCTGACGCGCGACGTGGATCATCTAGTGTCTCCGTAGCGCGCCCTGGCTCCAGCCATAGAGCAACCCCAGGAACAGGATCGCCAGGAACACGCCCATGTCCAGCAGCGCCACCAGCCCTTCCTCCTTGAAGACCACGGCCCACGGGTACATGTAGGCCATTTCCATGTCGAAGGCCAGAAACAGCAGGGCGTAACCGAGATAATGCGCGTGATAGCGTGCCCAGGCGGGCTCGCGGCACAGTCGCCCAGAGGCCGCCGGAACATTCTTTCCCGGTTCGGCAAGTGTGCTGCCGACGGCACGGGAAAAGGCATAAAGGCTGGCGGCCACACCGATGGCACCGATCGCCAGCCCCAACAGAATCGCATACTGTTGCAGTGCACTCATATTATTCTCCCGTTCTCCGCCAATGCGCCGCCGGTCGCACCCAGCATACGCGCCGGGCCGTGACAGGAAATAACATGTGTTAATTGGGAGCCGGGACAAACCGGTGCGGCCCGGGGCGCCCGGACCACCCCGGCATCGTCGCGATTGTCGGCCCGCGATCCGCGGCCGTACAGGCCGGATGTACAGCGGTTAGAATATTTAGCGGCTGGGGCCGACACGAAGCGTCGGCATGAAGCGAAAGGACGATTGTGTCAGATATGGGAGACCAGGCGAACGTCGGGGATGCTGACCCGTAACGCCTCGGTGATTTCAAAACGGATGCCGGTAACGGGACGGATGGAGACCCACAACAGATTCAACGCCAGGTTCAGTTCCGCGAACACGACCTGATCGCTAAAGCGCGACAGGGTGGCGTGAATGTCTTTCATCGTCTGCTGAATGCGCAATTGGGGACGCAGTCGCAAGCCCGGAATAATCAACATGAAATCCGACAGCGCCTTGCCGTTTTCATCAACGATGGGCGCACGCTTGCGTAACGGCTCGGTAGCGTCAAGCAAGGGAAACAAAGACACGCGTGGCATGCTCATGATTGGCGACTATAACCGAATCCCCCAGGCCTCACTAGGTTAAGAGGCACGGAGTGTGCTGTCAGCAGAAGCCTACTTGTCGAACACCAACATCAACAGTCCGTAACAGACCGCTAAAAGCAAATCCAAACAAATAGTTAACAATGTTTTGACAGCGACCCTATATTCTAATATTCTTTAGATAATTAGATTATTTAACGGGTAGCCATGGATGCGATGACCACGCCGCGTCAGATCAAAGACACGCTCTACCAGCAGGTGGCCCGAGTGGGTAAGGCCCTGTCGAGCCCCAAGCGCTTGGAACTGGTTGAACTGCTTTGCCAGGGAGAGATGCACGTCGAGCAACTGGCCACCGAGGCGGGGATCAGCCTCAAACTCGCCAGTGCGCATCTAAAGGAGTTGCGTCTGGCGCAGCTGGTCGCGGTACGCCGCGAAGGCAGAAAAGTTTTTTATTCGCTGGTCGACGACCAAGTGGCCGATCTTTGGGTGTCGCTGCGCGTCTGCGCCGAAAATCGCCTGTTGGAACTGCGCAGCGCGCTCAGTGAGGTCGTGTCGCACCCGCACGAACTCTCCGCACTCAACGGCAAGTCGTTGCTCAGCCAGGCCCGGCGCGGCGAGTTGACCGTGATCGATGTGCGCCCGGTCAGCGAATACGCGCAGGCTCACCTGCCGTATGCACGCAGTATGCCGCTTGACGAACTCAGACAGCGGTTGGACGAACTCCCACCCGAGCGGCCCGTGGTCGCTTATTGCCGCGGGCCTTTTTGTCTGCTGGCAAAAGACGCCGTCGCCCTGCTGGCACGGGCCGGCGTGAACGCCACCCGGTTGGAAGACGGGGTGGCGGAATGGCGCGCGCGCGGCTTGCCGCTGGCGCATTGACAATCACTACAATCCCGCGGAGGTCTTCATGTTCTTCAAACAAATTGCGGCGGACAACGCGTCGCTGTCCTATCTTTTCGGTTGCGGCGGCAAAGGCAAGGCGGTGGCGGTGGACGTGGCACGCGGCGACGAAGCGCGCTTCGTCGAGGAGGCGTCGCGGCAGAACGTGACCATTACCCACGTGATCGACACCCACGTGCACGCGGATCATTACTCGGGCGGACGGCAGTTGGCCGAACAGGTCGGCGCGCCTTATTGTCTTCACGAAAGCATGCGGGGACAGACCGGTTTTCCCTTCGAAGCGTTGAAAGACGGCGACATCATCACCGTCGGCAACGTCACGATAGAAGTCGTGCACACGCCGGGACACACTCTCGACAGTGTCTGCCTGCTGGTGACCGACCACCGCCGCGGCGAAGCGCCCTGGTTCGTGATTACCGGCGACAGCCTGTTCGTCGGCGCGATCGGCCGGCCGGATCTGGCCGGGCGGGAGCGCGAAATGGCCGCGCAGCTTTATGACAGTCTGCACCAGCGTCTGCTGAGGCTGCCCGACGAGGTGGAAATCTTTCCCGGTCACCAGGCGGGCAGCGTCTGCGGCGCCGGTCTGTCCGGCAAACCCTCTTCCACGCTCGGCTTCGAGAAACGCTGGAATCCGGCCTTATCCCTGAGCAAGGAGGCTTTCATCGAACAGCTGACCGCCGAGATACCGCCGCGACCGGCGGAAATGGAACGCATCGTGGCGACCAATCTCGGCCTCGCCGACGCCGGCTAGCCTGTTCATGGCCACGGAATCGGGCGCGCCGGTCTACCGCTACGGTATCCGCGATAATCTGGCGCAGTTCTCGCACCAGCTGATCCAGGTGTTCCTGGTCGGGCTGACCCTGGGCATGATGCGCACGGTGGTGCCCGCCCTGGCCGAAAGCGAATTCGGTGTGCCGCGCGGATCGTTTGTGCTGCTGGTGGCCTTCGTGGTCGCCTTCGGTTTCGTCAAGGGCGCGATGAATTTCGTCGCCGGACGGCTGTCGGAACGTCTGGGACGCCTCAAGGTGCTGTTGATCGGCTGGCTGCTGGCCCTGCCCATACCGGTGATGATCCTCTACGCGCCGGACTGGAACTGGATCGTCGCCGCCACGGTGCTGCTCGGCGTCAATCAGGGGCTTACCTGGTCGATGACGCAAACGGCCAAACTCGACATCACCCGGCCCGAACAGCGCGGCCTCACCATCGGTTTCAACGAATTCTCCGGTTACCTGGGCGTGGCCGTGGCCGGCATCATCACCGGCTATCTGGCGAGCGCTTTCGGCCCGCGCCAGGGTCTGTTCATTTTTGGTCTGGCGACCATCGCCGTGGCACTACTGTTGACGCTGCTGTGGGTGAAAGAAACGCTCCACTGGGCCAAAGCCGAAGGCGCGCGTCATGCCGCGGGCCGCTCCAGCGGACCACAGGCGCGCTTCCCCGACAACATTCCCGCGCAGCCGGACACCTGGCAGGTGTTTACCCTGATGTCGTGGCGCGACAAGCGCATGTTCGCCTTCAGCCAGGCCGGTCTGGTGGAGAAGTTCGTCGATGCGCTGGTCTGGGTCTATTACCCGGTCTATTTCTACCAGCAGGGCCTGAGCCTGGCGGCCATCGGCTGGCTGGTCGGCGTCTACGGCTTTGTCTGGGGCGGTTCGCAGTTTTTAACCGGCAAGCTCTCCGATCACCTCGGCCGCCGCTGGCCGAATATACTCGGCATGTGGATCTGCGGCGGCGGAGTCGCCCTGACCTTGCTGGGCAGTGGCATCGCCTGGTGGCTGGCGTGCGCGGCCGTCACCGGTTTCGGCATGGCGCTGCTCTACCCCAATCTGTCGGCCGCGGTCGCCGACATCGCCCATCCCAACTGGCGCGGCTCGGCCATCGGCATCTACCGCTTCTGGCGCGACCTAGGCTACGGCGTTGGCGCCCTGCTGCTGGGCCTGGCCTCCCAGGTCAGCGGCGCGTTGAGTACCGGATTCTGGCTGGTGTCCGTGGCGATGCTGCTCTCCGGACTTGTCCTATGGGTCTGGGGCGAAGAAACCCACCCCAGACTAAACCCGGCCAGTTGACAGCGCGACGGCGTCGCGGCGACGGACCGCTGCGACCGTCCAGATCCACAGCCGCTTTCAGCACGGCCACATCAGGTTCCCTTCCATGCTCAGTCCCACTTCAGCGCGCCGCCGGTCTGGTACTCGGTGACGCGGGTTTCGAAGAAGTTTTTCTCCTTGCGGATATTGGACTGTTCGTCCAGCCACGGCAGACGACACTGGGCGCCGGGAAACGGCTCCTCCATACCCAGCTGACGCGCCCGCCGGTTGGCGATATAGTGAAACTGCGCATTGTGGTCTTCGACCGAATAGCCGAGGATCGGTTCGCGCAGAATAAAGCCCGCGTAGTCGGCCTCGGCCGCCTCGGCCTCCAGCCACATGTCGCGCAGGGCGCGCGGATCCAGATTGACGTCGTTTTCGAGCAGAATCTGTTTCACGGTACGAATACCGAATCCGCAATGCATCACTTCGTCGCGCATGATGTACTGCAACTGCTCGGCGGTGCCCTTCATCAGTCCGCGACGTTGTAACGAGAAGATCGGACTGAAACCGTTGTAAAACCAGCAGCCCTCGAACACCGCGGCGAAAAAAACATACGCCATGACGAAGTTTTCCAACTCCTCGGGGCGACCGAGATCCACATCGGGGCGCAAAATCGAATCCAGGCGGCGATTGGCGATTTCGATCTTGCCGTGTATCTCCGGCACCACGCGATAACGGTTGTAGATCTCGCCCTGCTCCAGACCGATGCTTTCGATGCAGTGTTGATAGGTCCAGGTATGCAACGCCTCTTCATATACCTGCCGCGCCTGATAGATCTGCAATTCCGGCGCGCTCATCTTTTCCATAACAGCCAGGCCGATATTGCGCATCGCCAGAATGTCGGAAGTCGTCAGGTAGGCCAGTACGTTTTCGTAGACGTGACGCTCGGCCGGAGTCAGCCGGTGATGGTAATCCTGGATGTCCTGCGCCATATTGATATCCAACGGCGTCCAGTGGTTCTTGTTGGCGTTGAGGAAGTACTTCCACGCCCACGGATAGCGAAAAGGCGCCAGCTGATTAATATCCGCCTGGCCGTTAATCACGCGCTTGTCCTCGGCGCGCACCGCCGCGGTGGCCTGGACGGCCCGAACCGCCGCCGGCAGGCCGTCGGCGTCCGGCGCCACCTGCGCAATGCCACCGGCGCGGGCCGATGTAGCCGCCGATAGTCGCTGTTGCCCCAAGGGGTCGTCCCAATTAAACATGTTCTATCTCCTCAGGCGTGATTTACTGACAAGCTTCGCAGTCGGGGTTATCGAGCGCACAGACCAGGGCTTCCGACGTAGCGGCGCCGGGCATCCGCGCAGCGTCGCTGTCGGCGCTTTTCTCCATATGCGTCGCACCCAGGGTGCGCAGGTAATAGGTGGTCTTCAGTCCGCGCACCCACGCCAGCTTGTACAGACTGTCGAGTTTGGGACCGCTGGGCTCGGCCAGGTAAAGGTTGAGCGATTGCGCCTGGTCGAGCCACTTCTGCCGCCGGCTGGCCGCCTCGATCAGCCAGCGCGAATCGATCTCGAAGGCACAGGCGTATTTCGCCTTCAACTCGGACGGTACACGGTCGATGGCGGCAATGGAGCCGTCGTAGTATTTAAGATCGTTGATCATCACGGTATCCCACAAACCGTGCCGCTTCAGATCCTCCACCAGCCACGGATTGATCACCGTGAACTCGCCCGAGAGGTTGGATTTGACAAACAGGTTCTGATAGCTCGGCTCGATCGATTGCGACACCCCGCAGATATTGGAGATCGTCGCCGTCGGCGCGATCGCCAGGCAGTTGGAGTTGCGCATGCCGACACTTGTCACCCGTTCGCGCAACCGGTCCCAGTCCAGACGGGTGGAGGTGTCGACTTCGAGGAATCCGCCCCGCTCCCGGCGCAACAGTTCCAGCGAATCGATCGGCAGAATTCCGCGACTCCAGAGCGAACCGTCAAAGCTGGGGTAACGACCGCACTCCTCGGCCAGATCGGTCGAAGCGCTGATGGCGAAATACGACAGCGCCTCCATCGAGCGATCGGCGAAGTCCACGGCCTCTTGCGAAGCGTAGGCGATGCCCAGCCGGTGCAGCGCGTCCTGAAAACCCATCAGTCCCAGGCCGACCGGCCGGTGGCGCAGATTCGAATAGCGCGCCTGCGGCACGCTGTAATAGTTATAGTCGATGACATTGTCCAGCATACGCATCGCCGTGGTGACGGTGCGCCGCAACTTATCCAGGTCCAGCCCCTGCCCGTCGACGTGCGCCAGCAGATTGATCGAACCCAGATTGCACACCGCGATTTCCCGATCGTTGGTGTGCAGCGTAATTTCCGTGCACAGGTTCGAGCTATGCACCACACCCTGGTGCTGGTTGGTGTAACGCAGATTGCAGGCGTCTTTGAAGGTGATCCAGGGGTGGCCGGTCTCGAACAGTTGTCCGAGCAATTTGCGCCACAGCGATACCGCCGGCAGCCGTTTCCATACCCGCATCTCGCCGCGCTCGGCGCGTGCTTCACAGGCCTCGTAGGCGTCGCGGAACGCGCGCCCGCTGAGATCGTGCAGTTCGGGCACTTCGTCCGGCGAGAACAGGGTCCACTCGCTCTCCTCGGCCACCCGCTGCATGAACAGATCGGGTATCCAGTTGGCGGTGTTCATATCGTGGGTACGGCGACGCTCATCCCCGGTGTTCTTGCGCAGGTCGAGAAACTCCTCGATATCGATATGCCAGGTCTCCAGATAGGCACACACAGCACCTTTGCGCTTGCCGCCCTGATTGACCGCCACCGCCGTGTCGTTGGCCACTTTCAGGAACGGGACCACGCCCTGAGAGCTGCCGTTGGTGCCTTTGATATAAGCGCCCAGGCCACGTACCCGGGTCCAGTCGTTGCCCAGGCCGCCGGCGAATTTGGACAGCAGCGCATTGTCCTTGATCGCGCCGTAAATGCCGTCCAGATCATCGGGCACCGTGGTCAGATAACACGACGACAGCTGCGGGCGCAGGGTGGCGCTGTTGAACAAGGTCGGCGTCGAGCTCATGAAGTCGAACGAAGACAAAAGATGATAGAACTCGATGGCGCGCTGTTCGCGTTCCGGTTCGTTAATGGCGAGGCCCATGGCGACACGCATGAAAAAGGTCTGGGGAAGCTCCAGCCGCCGCGACGCATGGTGCAGGAAATAACGATCGTAAAGCGTTTGCAGACCCAGATAGGTAAATTGCCGATCGCGCTCCGGCTCGAGCGCCTGACCGAGCAGGTCCAGGTCGAAACGACCCAGCTCGGGGTCGAGCAACTCGAGCTCTATGGCCCGGTGGACACCTTGGGCGAACAGGTCCGGGTACCGCGTCGGGGCGACGGCATCGCAGGCAACGTCGTCGCCGACGCCGGCGCGGACTTCCTCGAACAAGCTGTTCAGCAGCAGGCGCGCCGCCACATAGGAATAATTGGGCTCCTGATCGATCAGCGAGCGCGCGCTCAGCGTCAGCGCCGCGCCGACATCGGCGCGTGCAATGCCGTCGTAGAGATTGCGCCGGACCGCTTGCAGCAGATCGGCGGCACTGACGTCGGCCAGGCCTTCGCAGGCCGCGTCGACGGTCCGTTGCAGCCAGTCAGCATCCAATGGCGATTGCGTGCCGTCGGGTTCCTGCACCCGCAGACCGGACTGCGTTTCGGGGGCTTCGGCCCTGTCGTCGCCGGCCCGCAATCTGGCGTGTTCATCCCGATACAGGACATACGCGCGCGCCACCTTGTGGTGGCCATTGCGCATCAAGGCCAGCTCGACCTGATCCTGGATAGCCTCGATATGGACCGTGCCGCCGTCTGGCAGGCGCCGAAACAATCCCTCCATCACCTCGCTGGTCAGTTCACGCACCGCAGTGTGCACCCGGCTGGAAGCCGCCGCCTTGCCGCCCTCCACCGCCAGAAACGCCTTGGTCATGGCCACCTGGATCTTGGCCGGATCGAAGCGGGTTAATTTGCCGTTGCGGCGTATCACCTCGTAACCTGCGCTGTCCCCGATCAACGCCGCAGCGGCGGCGGGACGCGAGCCCGGTATCGGAGCTGGCGAACTACGGTTTGGTTCAGTGTGCATGAGGACCCCCTGTGTGCTGTTTCGTTGGGGGCCTGCGGGAAAATCCAGGGGAGGGAGCCGGCGCTGGTCGGGCCGGATCCACCCTGTGACCTTGACGCGAGGCCCGGGTAACGGAATCCACGCGGATTCCCGCTCCGGAAGGTATTCGGACTTGGAGGGCAACGCCGGACTAACCGACCGCACCCCCTCTATACCGCTGCGCGACAGTCCCGGATTCTCACCGGGTTCCCTGTTTCAACCACTATATGTAGTGGTTGACCGAAGCTATGACACAAGATAGCGTAGATTTTCCGCCTTGGCAACAACTCCTCAGGCTTTTTTGCCGGTTTGCCCGGCGGCCCGCGCCAGGCCAATGAAGTCCTGCATGTAAACGGCGTCGGCATCCATTTGTCGCACCGCGGCGAACAAGGTACCGGCCATGCCCCCACGCCCCAGAGGCCGGGTGAGGAACTGTGCCGAAGAGGCCGATTCCCGCAGTACCCAGTCGGGCAACACCGATACGCCGCGACCGCTGGTCACCAGCAGCATAATCACCGCGGTCAGTTCCGCCTGGCGCAGCGCCGCCGGCTCGACACCGGCGGGTTGCAGAAAACGGTTGAAAACATCCAGCCGTTGACGACTCACGGGATAGGTGATCAGCGTCTCCCCGGCCAGATCGGCGGGCCGGATATAACGTTTGCGCGCCAGGGCGTGGCCGCGCGCCATGACCAGGCGCGATTCGTAATGGAACAGTTCGGCGAACACCAGATCGTCGCGCGCGACCGGATCGGAACTCACCACCAGATCCACCTCGCCGGCCTGCAACGCCGGCAATGCCGTGAAGCTCACGCCGAAACGGATATCCACTTCGATCTCCGGCCACTGCCGGCGAAACCGGCTGAGCACCGGCGCCAGCCATTCGAAACAGGCATGGCACTCGATGGCGATATGCAAGCGCCCGAACTCACCGCGGGCCGAACGCCGCAGATCCTGGTCGGCGCTTTCCAACAACGGCAACACCTGTTGCGCGAGCTCGAGCAAGCGCCGACCGGCGGCGGTCAGCCGCAGGGGTTTGTAGTTGCGCAGATAGAGCGGCGTATCGTAGTGATGTTCCAGCGTTTTGATCTGATGCGACAGCGCCGACTGAGTCACGTGCAGGCGCTCGGCCGCCCTCACCAGACTGCCGGTTTCGTGGATGCTGAGTAGACTGCGCAGATGACGGATTTGCAACAACATTAGCACTACTCATATTTATTATGAATATTATGAATTTTACTCATTTTCTCCCGGTGCGCATACTCTGCGTCGAACCTATTCCACCAGGAGCCCTCATGACGCTGTTACATAATCCCGGTTTCCCGCGCATCGGCGCTCACCGCGAACTCAAGCACGCCCTCGAAGCCTATTGGCTGGGCGCCAGCAGCGAGCACGAGCTGGAACAGGCCGGGATCGCGCTGCGCGCCCGCCACTGGCGGGCGCAGGCCGACAAGGGCCTGGACCTGCTGCCGGTCGGCGATTTTTCCTGGTACGACACGGTGCTGGATCTGAGCGCCGCACTGGGTGCGATACCGCCACGTTTCGGCTGGTCGGGCGACGAGGTCGATCTGGACACCTACTTCCGCATGGCGCGCGGCCGCGGCGCCACTGGCGCCGCGGTCGCCGCCTGCGAAATGACGAAGTGGTTCGATACCAACTACCATTACATCGTCCCCGAGCTGCAAGCCGGGCAAAGTTTCCGCCTGTCCTCGCGGCGCCTTTTTCAACAGGTCGAGGAAGCGCAGGCGCTCGGCTACAGAGTCAAACCGACACTGCCCGGCCCCTTGACCTGGTTATGGCTGGCAAAAAGCCACCAGGCCGGGTTCGACAAACTCAGCCTGCTCGACGCACTGTTACCCGTCTACGGCGAACTGTTGCAGGGGTTGCAGGCGCTCGGTGTCGAATGGGTGCAGATCGACGAGCCGATTCTCGCCCTGGACCTGCCGCCGCAGTGGCAACAGGCGTTCGCGCAAAGCTATCACCGGCTGTGCACGCGCGGCCTGAACAAACTGGTGGCCGTGTATTTTGGACCGCTGCAGGACAACCTCAGCGTCGCCTGCGATCTGCCGGTGGAGGGTCTGCACCTGGACGCCGTGCGCGGCGGTGACGAACTCCCGCGCGTGATCGACCGGCTCTCGCCCTACCAGGTGCTGTCCATCGGCATCGTCGACGGCCGAAACGTCTGGCGTACCGATCTCGATCGCGCCTTACAGTACCTGCAAATGGCGCATCAGCGTCTCGGTGAACGTCTCTGGCTGGCGCCCTCGTGTTCGCTCCAGCACGTACCGGTGGATCTGGACGACGAACGTCAGCTCGACCCCGGATTGCGCACCTGGCTGGCGTTTGCCGCGCAGAAACTGGACGAACTGGCGCTGCTGCGCCAGGCGCTCGACGACGGCCCGGACAGCGTGCGCGCTGAACTGCAGGCCGCGCGCGAAGCCATGGCGATACGCCGCGCCACGATGCGGCAAAACCGCGACGCAGACGCCGCCCACGGCATTCCCGACAACGCGCTGACGCAGCGGATCAGCCCCTATCCGCAGCGCGCCGAAGCGCAACGCCGGGCCCTGAATCTGCCGCCGTTTCCAACCACGACCATTGGTTCGTTCCCGCAGACGGCCGAGATCCGGCGCGCGCGGCGCGACTTTCATCAGGGCACGCTGGACGAAGCCGCCTATCG
Organism: Thiogranum sp.; assembly: GCA_030148775.1. Taxonomy (GTDB): domain Bacteria; phylum Pseudomonadota; class Gammaproteobacteria; order DSM-19610; family DSM-19610; genus Thiogranum. The sequence goes on along the minus strand of JASBST010000004.1, from coordinate 3,032 downwards.
GGAGACGATTCGCGCCGAAATCCGTCGCGCCATTCGTGCCCAGGAAACGCTGGGGCTCGACCTGCTGGTACACGGCGAGGCCGAGCGCAACGACATGGTGGAATATTTCGGCGAACACCTCGCCGGCTTTGCCGTGACCCGCAACGGCTGGGTGCAGTCCTATGGCTCGCGATGCGTCAAGCCGCCGCTATTGTACGGCGACGTCGGCCGGCCACATGCAATTACCCTGGAATGGACCCGTTACGCGCAGTCGCTCACCGACAAACCGGTCAAAGGGATGTTGACCGGACCGGTCACGTTACTGAACTGGTCGTTCGTGCGCGACGATCAGCCGCGTTGGCAAACCTGTCTGCAGATCGCGCAGGCGCTGCGCCAGGAGGTGCTCGACCTGGAAGCCGCCGGTATCAACGCCATCCAGATCGACGAAGCGGCGCTGCGCGAAGGTCTACCGCTACGCCAGGCGGACTGGCAGACTTATCTCGACTGGGCCGTGACTGCCTTCCGGGTTGCCGCCGCTGGCGTGGCCGACCGCACCCAGATCCACACCCATATGTGTTATTCTGAGTTCAACGACATCATGGCGGCCATCGCCGCCATGGACGCCGATGTCATCACCATTGAGACCTCGCGCTCCAACATGGAACTGCTGGACCTGTTCCAGCACTTCGCCTATCCCAACGAAATCGGCCCCGGCGTCTATGATATCCACTCGCCCAACGTGCCGCGCACCGAGCAGATGGTGGCGCTACTGAAGCGGGCCGCGCAGGTCATCGATCCGCAACGCCTCTGGGTGAATCCCGACTGTGGTCTGAAAACGCGTGCCTGGCCGGAGGTCGAAGCGGCGCTCGCCAACATGGTACAAGCGGCGCAGCAACTCAGAGCTGAGCGGTTGCCGGGTGCATCGCCGCCGGCCTGAACCCCGCATCGAGGTCCGCGAGTGGTTCATCGGGGCAGGCTCTGTTAGAGTAAGCACGCGCTCACGCAGCCTGTCCCGGTAGCTCAGCTGGATAGAGCAAGCGCCTCCTAAGCGCTAGGTCGGAGGTTCGACTCCTCTCCGGGACACCAACGCCAATCAGGTCTTGCGCTTTACCTCGATGATATTCGGTAACTGGCCGATGCGACTGAGGATGCGGCTCAACTGACCGATGTCGGTTACTTCGATATGCAGTTCCATGCGGGCGATCAACTCGGCGCGATCGGTGTAGGTATTGACGCTGACGACATTCACCCTGTCATTGGCCAGCAGCGCCGAGACGTCGCGCAGCAGACCGGGGCGGTCGTAGGCCTGCAACTGGATGTCCACCGGAAACACCCGATCGGGCAGCGGCCCCCATTCGACCTCGATCAAGCGATCCCGGTCGTCTTGTTTGAGACGCAGCACATTGGCGCAATCGCGTCGATGGATGGTGACACCGCGTCCGCGGGTGATGTAACCGACAATGGGATCGTCCGGCACCGGACTACAACAGCGCGCCGCGTGGGTCAGCAGATTGCCGACGCCAAGCACGCTGAAATCCTTGCTTTCGCTGGCCGGGCGCAGCCGCCGGCTGGGCACCGCAGTGGTTTCGCGTGAGTCGCCCTCGCTCAGATTCAGCACCGTGCTCACCACCTGGCCGGTCTGCAGGTCGCCACGCCCGAGCGCCGCCATCATGCTGTCCACATCGTTGTAGTTGAGCTTCTGTGTAACCTGTTCGAGCGGAATTTCCTTCAGGCCCAGGCGATGCAGTTCGCGCTCCAGCGTGTGTCGGCCGGCGCTGACGCTGATATCGCGATCCTGTTGTTTGAACCAGTGCCGAACCTTGGCGCGCGCACGCGAGGTACGCAGATAGCCCAGATGCGGATTCAGCCAATCGCGGCTGGGCGAAGCCTAGCGTCCGGTGAGCACCTCGACCTGCTGACCGGTGACCAATTCGTAGGATAGGGGGACTATGCGGCCGTTGACCTTGACGCCACGGCAGCGATGACCCACGTCGGTATGGATGTGGTAGGCGAAATCCAACGCAGTCGCGCCCGCCGGCAAGTCCACCACATTGCCCTGCGGCGTGAGTACGTAGACCCGCTCCTCGACCGACTCGGACTTGAAGCGGTCGACGAACTCATCCGCCGAAGGCTCCTCGTCGCGCCACTCCAGCAGTTGACGCAGCCAGGCGATTTTCTGTTCGAAACCGGCGTCGTAGCGACCGCCCTCCTTGTAACGCCAGTGGGCGGCGATTCCCAGCTCGGCATGTTCGTGCATTTCGCGGGTGCGTATCTGCACCTCGATCGCCCTGCCCTCCGGTCCGATTACCGCCGTGTGCAACGAACGATAGTTGTTGGCCTTGGGGTTGGCGATATAGTCGTCGAACTCGTGCTGCACGTGATGCCACAGACTGTGCACGATCCCCAGTACCAGATAACAATCGGCGGTTTTTTCCACCAGCACCCGAACCGCCTGCACGTCGAAGATTTCATGAAAGTCGACGTTCTTGCGGCGCATTTTGCGCCATATGCTGTAGATGTGTTTGGGCCGGCCGGTGATTTCGGCGCCAATACCGGCTTCGGCGAAGGCTCGGTGCAGGCGCTGTTTGACCAACTCGATATGACGTTCCCGGTCGATGCGACGCCCGTCCAGCAACGAGGCGATACGGTGATAGGCGTCCGGATCGAGATAGCGTAACGCCAGATCCTCCAGCTCCCACTTGACCTGCCAGATGCCCAGGCGGTTGGCCAGCGGGGCGTAGATCTCCAGCGTCTCGCGGGCGATGCGGCGCTGACGCGCTTCGTCGAGATGCCGCAGCGTGCGCATATTATGCAGGCGATCGGCGAGCTTGATCAGCACCACACGGACGTCTTCAGCCATCGCCAGCAACAGTTTGCGCACGCTTTCCGCGTGCTGCGATGAACCGCCGGCCTTCGCCGCCGCCGGTTCCCTCATCTCACCGATATGCCCCATTTTGGTGACCCCGTCGACCAGGGCGGCGACCGTGTCGCCGAACCCGGCGCGCACCGCCTCCAGCGAGACCGCTGTATCCTCCACCACGTCGTGCAGCAGC